>NZ_JAUHHY010000011.1:0-211857 GCF_032377435.1 Bradyrhizobium sp. SZCCHNS3002 | reverse complement strand
CCGCAGAAGAATCCACGCCATGCACCATGTCCAGTCTGTCTGAACCGGACAGCCGTGGGACAAGCCCGGCCATGACGACGTGGAGAGATGAGAGCAAGACTCCGATCATCGAATACGCTAGCCCTGCGGCCTGCTCGGAGCCCGTCGACCCTTTGACGGCTTCGTGGCGGAGCCTTCCTTTCTTCAAATTGCGCCGCGATTGATGTAATCGGATAACGAGATATTCAGGCTGCGGATGCAAAACGCGCCGAGACTTCCAGGAGCTGTCCATGTCGCTTGATTCGGATGTGATCGTCGATCGCCGCAGGCTGCGCCGCAAGCTGACGTTCTGGCGGGTGGTCGCGGTGCTGATCGCGGTCGCGGCTCTTTCCGCCATCGGCCTCGCCATGTCGCCGCGCGGCCGCACCGTGCTGTCGACCACCGGCTCGATCGCCCGCGTCAATATCGAGGGCCTGATCCGTAGCGATCATGAGCGAGTCGAGGCGCTGGAGCGGCTCGAAAACTCCTCGGCCGAAGCCGTCATCGTCCACATCAATTCGCCGGGCGGCACCACCGCCGGCTCCGAGCAGCTCTACGATTCGCTGGTCCGGCTGAAGGCGAAGAAGCCGCTGGTCGTCGTCGTTGAAGGTCTCGCGGCGTCCGGCGGCTATATCGGCGCGATCGCTGCCGATCACATCGTCGCGCAGCAGAGTTCGCTGGTCGGTTCGATCGGCGTGCTGTTCCAGTACCCCAATGTCGGCGAGCTGTTGAAGACGGTCGGCGTGAAGATCGAGGAGGTCAAATCCTCGCCGCTGAAGGCCGCCCCCAACGGCTACGAGCCCACCAGCCCGGAAGCGCGTGCGGCGCTCGACGCCCTGGTCAAGGATTCCTACGCCTGGTTCCGCGGACTGGTGAAGGATCGCCGCGCCATGAATGATGAGCAGTTGGAGAAGGTGGCCGACGGCCGCGTCTTCACCGGCCGGCAGGCGATCGAGCTGAAGCTGATCGACGAGCTCGGCGACGAGAAGACCGCGGTCGCCTGGCTCGTCGCGAACAAGAACGTCAAGAAGGACCTTCCGGTGCGTGACTACAAGCTCACGCCGCGGTTTGGCGACCTCACCTTCCTGCGAACGGCCACCTCGATCGCGCTCGACGCCGTCGGCCTGTCCGGAATCGCCCGCCAGCTCGAGCACACCGGCGTGGTCCAGGCGGTCGATCGCATCGGCCTCGACGGCATGCTCGCGCTCTGGACGCCCGCGCCGGGCAATTGAACTCGCCAAGACCATCCTCGGGACGATCTTCCCGTTTCGCGTGTGCCATGGCGAGGCCCCGTACCCGGCCTCGCCCCCAGATTCACGGCCGCGATGAATGATTTAGCGTCTTGACAGTCCAGCATATTTTCACGGAAATGGGACCTGTCTCCCCGGGTACATTTTCTCGATGATCAAATCCGAGCTGGTTCAGCGTATCGCCGAGCACAACCCGCATCTCTACCAGCGGGATGTCGAGAACATCGTCAACGCGATCCTCGACGAGATCGTCGCGGCGCTCGCCCGCGGTGACCGCGTCGAGCTGCGCGGCTTCGGCGCCTTCTCGGTCAAGCATCGGCCGGCCCGCGCCGGTCGCAACCCGCGGACCGGGGCGCATGTCCCGGTGGACCAGAAGAGCGTCCCGTTCTTCAAGACGGGCAAGGAAATGCGCGAGCGGCTGAACCGAGACAATCCCGCGGGCGCTGCGGCTGACGACTCAGACGATTGAAGCATCTCGCGCCGGCCGTGCTAGTCGTCGGCGGCTGATTTCGAGGCGAATCCGGCCTGACTGACACGAGCGAGCGCATGCGAAAATTCTTCACTGTCGTGGTCGTCCTTCCGCTGCTGGTGCTGTTCGTCATCTTCGCGGTCGCCAATCGGCATTTCGTTACCGTATCGTTTGATCCGTTCAACGCGACCGATCCGGCGCTCGCGGTATCGGTCCCGTTGTTCGCCTTGATCATCGCCGTCGCGATCCTGGGCGTGATCGCAGGTGGTTGTGCCACCTGGATCGGCCAGCGCCGCTGGCGGCGGGCCGCGCGCCGTCATCAGGCCGATGCCGAAGCGGCCCGTGCGCAGGTGGTGCAGTTGAGCGCCGCGGCGCGTGCAAATCAGGGCTCGGCACAATCTCTGGTTCCGGCGGCGCCGGCGCGGCTTTTCGCCCCTTATGGGCGAGACAAGCAGGGCGCCGCGTTGTAGAAGGCGCCCAAGCTCGGCGGCCTTGGAAGCCGCCGGCTTCTGGTGATCCTTTCCGCCCGGACGTGCGTTGTTCATCGATGTCCCTGCTCGTCAAAATCTGCGGCCTGACCACGCCCGATACCCTCGCTTCGGCGCTCGACGCGGGCGCCGACATGGTGGGCTTCGTGTTCTTTCCGCCGTCCCCACGCCATGTCGGCCTGACGGCCGCGCGTGAGCTGGGCCGTGACGTCAGGGGGCGCGCGCTCAAGGTGGCGCTGACCGTCGATGCCGACGACGCGATGATCGAAAATATCGTCGAGACGCTGCGGCCTGATCTCCTGCAGCTGCATGGCCGCGAAAGCATCGCGCGCATCCGCGACCTCAAGCAGCGCTTCGGCCTGCCCATCATGAAAGCCATTCCGGTCGCGACCGACGCCGATCTTGCGCCGCTGGCGGGCTACGCCGATGTGTGCGACCGCATCCTGTTCGACGCGCGGGCGCCGAAGGATGCGACCCGTCCCGGCGGACTCGGGGCTACCTTCGATTGGCGTCTGCTGCAGGGCCTGAAACTCGATCGCCCGTTCATGGTGTCCGGCGGCCTGAGCGCCGACAACGTCGCCGAGGCCGTGCGGATCACGCGCGCCGGCGGCGTCGACGTGTCATCCGGCGTCGAGCGAACGCCGGGTGTGAAGGATTGCGACATGATCCGGGATTTCATTCGCGCGGCGCGGGCCGCTGAAGAGTTGAGCGTTCAATGACGACAGCCATTCCCAATTCCTACCGCAGCGGTCCTGATGACCGCGGTCACTTCGGCATCTTCGGCGGCCGCTTCGTCGCCGAAACCCTGATGCCGCTGATCCTCGACCTGGAAAAGGCCTATGCGGAGGCCAAGGCCGATCCGGCATTCCATGCCGAGATGAACGGCTACCTGAAGAACTACGTCGGCCGGCCCTCGCCGCTGTATTACGCGGAGCGGCTGACGGAGCATCTCGGCGGCGCCAAGATCTACTTCAAGCGCGAGGAGCTGAATCACACCGGCTCGCACAAGGTCAACAACGTGCTCGGCCAGATCATGGTCGCGCGCCGGATGGGCAAGAAGCGCATCATCGCCGAGACCGGCGCCGGCCAGCATGGTGTGGCCACCGCAACGCTGTGCGCGCGCTTCGGATTGGACTGCGTGGTCTACATGGGCGCCGTCGACGTCGAGCGGCAGCAGCCGAATGTGATCCGCATGGAGATGCTCGGCGCCAAGGTGGTGCCGGTGCAGTCCGGCTCCAAGACGCTGAAGGATGCGATGAACGAGGCGCTGCGTGACTGGGTCACCAACGTCCACACCACGTTCTATTGCATCGGCACCGTCGCCGGCCCGCACCCCTATCCGATGATGGTGCGCGACTTCCAGTCGGTGATCGGCAGCGAGACGCGCGCGCAGATGCAGGAGGCCGAAGGCCGCCTGCCGGATTCGCTGATCGCCTGCATCGGCGGCGGCTCCAATGCGATGGGCCTGTTCCATCCGTTCCTCGATGATCCCTCGGTCGAGATCTACGGCGTCGAGGCCGCGGGCCACGGCCTCACGCAGCTGCATGCGGCATCGATCGCCGGTGGCCGTCCCGGCGTGCTGCACGGCAACCGCACCTATCTGCTGATGGATGAGGACGGACAGATCGAGGAGGCGCATTCGATCTCGGCCGGTCTCGACTATCCCGGTATCGGACCGGAGCATTCCTGGCTGCACGAGGTCGGCCGCGTGAACTATTTGTCGGCGACCGATGAGGAGGCGCTGGCCGCGTTCCAATTGCTATCGCGGCTCGAAGGCATCATCCCGGCGCTGGAGCCGGCGCATGCGATCGCCAAGGTCATGGAGCTCGCGCCGAAGAAGCCGAAAGACCACCTGATGGTGGTCAACATGTCCGGCCGCGGCGACAAGGACGTGCCGCAGGTGGGCGACATCTTGCGAGGAAGGGCGAAGGCATCGTGACCAGCCGGATGGATGCGCGTTTCGCGCAATTGAAAAAGGAAGGCCGCTCGGCGTTCGTCACCTTCGTGATGTCAGGCGACCCTGATCCTGAAACCTCGCTGGCGATCGTCAAGGCGCTGCCGCAGGCTGGCGCCGACATCATCGAGATCGGCATGCCGTTCACCGATCCGATGGCCGACGGTCCGTCGATCCAGGCGGCGGGCCTGCGCGCGCTGAAGGCCGGCATGACCCTGAGGAAGACGCTGCAACTGGTGCGCAGCTTCCGCGACAGCGATGTCGACACGCCGATCGTGCTGATGGGCTACTACAACCCGATCTACATCTACGGCGTCGACAGGTTTCTCGACGATGCCAAGACCGCCGGCGTCGACGGCCTGATCATCGTCGACCTGCCGCCGGAAGAGGACACCGAGCTCTGCATCCCCGCGCTGAAGGCCGGGCTCAACTTCATCCGGCTGGCGACGCCGACCACCGATGACAAGCGGCTGCCGGCGGTGCTCGCGAACACCTCCGGCTTCGTCTACTACGTCTCGATCACCGGCATCACCGGCGCGGCGGCCGCGGATTCGTCGGCTGTGGGCGCCGCCGTGGCGCGCATCAAGCGCCATACGGCGCTGCCCGTCTGCGTCGGCTTCGGCATCCGGACACCGGAGACGGCCCGCGCCATCGCAGCCCATGCCGATGGCGCCGTGGTCGGCACCGCCCTGGTCGACGCACTCCGCGCCAGCCTCGATGCCGAGGGCCGCGCGACCGCCAAGACCGTCAGCGCGGTCGCCGATCTGGCCGCCGCTCTCGCCCAGGGCGTGCGCGGCGCGCAACAGGCCGCGGAATAGGCCGTCAACCACTATCCGAGCGGATGTCGCGGCCGTCTTGCCGTGACCCCGCCGTCCCGCCATATATCCGGGCGACCGCAACACGGAGCGACACATGAACTGGCTTACCAACGTGGTCCGGCCGAAGATCCGCAACATCCTGCGCCGCGAGACGCCGGAGAACCTCTGGATCAAATGCCCGGATTCCGGACAGCTCGTGTTCTACAAGGACGTCGAGGCCAACCAGTTCGTCATCCCCGGCTCCAACTACCACATGCGCATGGGCGCGGTGGCGCGGCTGAAGTCGATGTTCGACAACGAGACCTGGTTCGACGTCGCGCTGCCCGAGGTCACGCCCGACCCGCTGAAATTCCGCGACGAGCGCCGCTATGCCGACCGCATCAAGGATGCGCGGGCGCGGACAGGCATGAACGATGCGGTGAAGGTCGGCTTCGGCAAGCTCGAAGGCATGGGCGTCGTCATCGCCGTGCAGGATTTCGATTTCATGGGCGGTTCGCTCGGCATGGCCGCCGGTGAGGCGATCGTGCGTGGCCTGGAGCTCGCGGTCGAGAAGAAGTCGCCGTTCATCGTGTTCGCGGCCTCCGGCGGCGCGCGCATGCAGGAAGGCATCCTGTCCCTGATGCAGATGCCGCGCACCACGGTCGCGGTCCAGATGCTGCGCGAGGCCAAGCTGCCCTACATCGTCGTGCAGACCAATCCGACCACCGGCGGCGTCACCGCGTCCTACGCGATGCTCGGCGACGTCCACATTGCCGAGCCCGGTGCGCTGATCGGGTTCGCCGGCGCCCGGGTGATCGAGCAGACCATTCGCGAGAAGCTGCCCGAAGGTTTCCAGCGCGCGGAATACCTGCTCGACCACGGCATGGTCGACATGGTCGTGCACCGTCATGACCTGCGCCCGACGCTGGCGCGGCTGTGCCGATTGCTGACCAAGGCGCCGGCCATCGAACACGCCAAGCCCGCGCCGCAGCTGCCGCCGCCGGCCAAGCCCGCCGAAGCCGCGGAAGCGCCGGCGGTCGCAACGAGCGCGTGAACGATTCTGCCGCCCAGCCAAGACCGTCGCTCGACGAGCTGATCACGCGGCTTTCTGCCCTGCATCCGAGCCGGATCTCGCTCGGGCTGGATCGCATGCACCGGCTGCTGGCGCAGCTCGGTCATCCCGAGCGCAAGCTGCCGCCGGTCATCCACGTCGCCGGCACCAACGGCAAGGGCTCCACGGTCGCATATCTGCGCGCAATGCTCGAGGCCGCGGGGCTGCGCGTCCACGTCTTCACCTCGCCCTGGCTGGTGCGCATCAACGAGAGCTATCGGCTCGGCCAGGTCGGCGGTGGCGTCCTGGTCGAGGACGACGAGCTGATCTCCGCGCTCTTGGAGTGCGAGCGGGTCAATGCCGGCGCGCCGATCACCTTCTTCGAGGTCAAGACCGTCGCGGCCTTCGTGCTGTTCGCAAGGCATCCAGCCGATGTCGTGCTGCTCGAAGTCGGCCTCGGTGGCCGGCTCGATTCCACCAATGTTGTCGAGCAGGTCGCGGCCTCCGTGCTGACGCCGATCAGCATGGACCACATGGAGTTTCTCGGTGACACCCGCGCGCTGATCGCGGCCGAGAAGGCCGCCATCATCAAGCGCGGCTGCCCGGTGATCTCGGCGGCGCAGGAGCCCGATGCGATGGCCGTGATCGAGCGCGAGGCCAGGCGACAGCGCGCGCCGTTGTTTGCCGCGGGCGAGAGCTGGCACGTCAGTGTCGAGCGCAACCGGCTGGTCTATCAGGACGACCGTGGTCTTCTTGATCTTCCGGCGCCAAAACTGTTCGGCCGGCATCAGTTCGACAATGCGGGCCTCGCGATCGCGACCTTGCGCGCGGTCGATCAGTTCAAGCTCGCCACCAAGGCGTTCGAGGACGGCATCGTCGGCGCCGAATGGCCGGCGCGCATGCAGCGGCTGTCGAGCGGCGCGCTCACCGCGATCGCGCCGCAGGGCGCGGAGATCTGGCTCGACGGCGGCCACAATGCCGAAGGCGGCCGTGTCGTCGCTGCGGCGATCGGGGATCTCGAGGAGCGCGTGTCGCGGCAGCTCGTCGTCATCGTCGGCATGATGGGCAACAAGGATGCCGCGGGCTTCCTGGCCAACTTCGCCGGCCTGACGCGCCACATCATCGTCGTGCCGATTCCGAACGAGAGCAAGGCGATGGCACCGGCTGATCTGGCCGCCGCCGCGCGCACGCTCGGCATGCGCGTCGAGATCGCCGATGGCGTCGCGTCGGCGCTCGCCGGCATCGCGCGGCTTGCCTATGAGGTCCCGCCGCGTATCCTGATCACGGGGTCGCTCTATCTCGCGGGCCACGTGCTCGACCTCAACGGCACCCCGCCGACCTGAGAGGAATGGCGCATGCGCTTTGCCGCGATCGCAGATGTCCACGGCAACCATCTCGCGCTGGAGGCCGTGCTCGCGGATATCAGTGCGCAAGGCGTGACCGAGATCGTCAACCTCGGCGACATCGCGAGCGGCCCGCTCGACGCGCGCAAGACGATGGACATGCTGATGCCGCTCGAGGCGGTGCATGTGCGCGGCAATCACGATCGCTGGCTGATCGATCGACCGCCGGAGAAGATGGGCGCATGGGAGCGGCCTGCTTACGCCCAGCTCGCAGCTGATCATCTCGACTGGCTGCGCACGATCCCGGCGACGGCCGTGTATCAGGACGAGGTGTTTCTATGTCACGCGACGCCCGATGACGACAACGTCTACTGGCTCGAGCGCGTCGCTCAGGACGGTGCGATCACTTGCGCGCTGCTCGACGACATCGAGCGACTGGCCGCCGGCATTTCGCAATCATTGATCCTGTGTGGCCATACCCACACGGCCCGTGCGGTGCGCTTGCGCGACGGTCGGCTGATCGTCAATCCGGGCAGCGTCGGCAGCCCCGGCTATTCCTACAACGTGCCGCATCCGCATGTCGTGCAGGCCGGCACGCCTGATGCGCGCTACGCGATCCTTGAGCTGACGTCGTCCGGCTGGAGCGTGAGCTTCCGCCACGTGCCCTATGATCACCGATCCATGGCTGCGCTCGCGCGCGCCAATGGCGACGAGGAATTTGCATCGGCGCTTGCGACCGGCTGGATCCGCTGAGCTCACGCGAGCAGTTTCCAGGGATCAGCGACCCTCTGCTCGAGCTGCTCGAACGTGCATTGCCTCGGCGATTTGTCGGGGCGCCAGCGCAGGATCGAGGTGCCGTGGCGAAAGCGCTCGCCGGAGAAGTGGTCGTAGCTGATTTCGATCACCAGCTTCGGCTTGAGCGGGCACCATTCCGCCGAGCGCTCGGTCGACCAGCGGCTCGGCCCGCCCGGCGCATTGCCGGTGAAGCCGGGCGGCGAGATCAGCGGCTCGAGCCTGTCGGTGAGTGCAGGCTTCTCGTCCTTCTTGAGCGCGGAGGTGAAGCCGACGTGATGCAGCAGGCCGTCATCGCCGTAGAGGCCGAGCAGCAGCGAGCCGACCAGCTTGCGCCCCTGGGCGCCCTTGTTCGTGGCGTAGCGGAAGCCGCCGATCACGCAATCGGCCGAGCGATAGCGCTTGATCTTCTGCATGCCGTCGCGGTTGCCTGCCTGGTAGGGCAGGTCGATGCGCTTGGCGATCACGCCATCCGAGCCGCCGCCGGATTGCGCCAGCCAGTCTTGCGCGGTCGCAAAGCGCGTCGTCGCCGGCGACAGCCGAAACGTCGGGTGCCCGGCGAAGTTCGCTTCCGCAAACGCCTCCAGCGCCGGCCGCCGTTCGTGCAGCGTGTGCGTCACGAGCTCCTTCTTGCCACTCGCCAGCAGATCGAAGGCGAGGAACAGCGCCGGCGTCTCCACCGACAGCTTCTTCACCCGGCTGGCGGCGGGATGAATCCGCTGCAGCAACGCATCGAACGAGAACGACTTCACCTGCGGCACCACCAGCTCTCCGTCGAGGATGAAGCTGGTTGCCTTCAGTTGGCGTGCCGCAGCGACCACCTCGGGGAAGTAGCGCGCGAGATCTTCGCCGGCTTTCGACTGCATCGTCACCTGAGCGCCCTCGCGCGCGAGCAGGCAGCGGAAGCCGTCCCATTTCGGCTCGTATTGCCAGTCCTCGCCGCGCGGGATTGCATCCACCGAGCGCGCCTCCATGGCCAGCAAACCGGATTTGCGGGAGGGCGAGCGATGGGCGCGGGCGGGCATGGCGACATCCGAAAACGCTGAAACACACCCCCTCAACGCGAACGGCCGGCGATTCCGCCGGCCGTTCGACAAAAATCCTGGATCGTGAAGCGTCAGACCGCCGACGAGATCCACTGCTGCAGCTTCGCCTTCGGCGCAGCGCCGACCTGGCGCGAGGCCATCTCGCCGCCCTTGAACACCATCAGGGTGGGGATCGACATCACGCCGTACTTCGAGGCCGTCTTCGGGCTCTCGTCGACGTTGAGCTTGACGATCTTGACCTTGTCGCCCATCGCGCTCGAGATCTCGTCCAGGGCGGGCGCAATCATGCGGCACGGGCCGCACCACTCGGCCCAGAAGTCGACCACGACCGGGCCGTCGGCCTTGAGCACTTCGCTTTCGAAATCGGCGTCGGAAACCTTGCCAACGGCCATGGGATTACCTCGTTCGGTTGGAGGGAGCGGCGCGGACGCACCGCCTCAGCGTGGGTGTCAAAGTAGGAATGGCGTGATGCCGGGTCAAGCGGGCTCACTCAGACGTGCTGGGATGGCAGCATGGCGTCCAGCGCGGAGGCCGGAAGCTCCATGAATTCAGCGGCTTCGGTCCAGAGCAGCGCGGCGCGGACGTTTCGTCCGGGGTACAACTGGCCGAGCACGGCGCGGTACAGCGCGAGCTGCCGGACATAGGCCGGGGGCACGTCGGCGAGTCCCGAGGGCGGCTGCTGGTTGGTCTTGAAGTCGACGATCAGTACCTCGGCCTCGGTCACCACCAGTCGGTCGATCTGGCCGGAGACCAGCGCCGGAGGCTGGCCGGCCAGTGCGAGGCGGCCCACGATCGAGACTTCCGCCCGGCTCCCGGCCGCGAACACCGCGGCAAAGCGCGGGTCTTCGACCACGGCGAGCACGCGTTCCGCGAGTCCCGCGCGCTCGTCCTCCGGCCAGTCGGCGGCGTTGCGAATCAGATATCGCAGCGCGGCATCGCGCCGCCGCTCCGGCGGCACCTCGGGCAGCGACTGCAGCAGGCGATGCACCAGCGTGCCGCGCTGCATCGCGAGGCTGCGCGCGGCCAGCGATTCGCCCGTGCGCACCGGCCGCTCGTCGGCGGACGGATCGGATGGCCGGAGCACGGCGACCTCGCCGGGCGCCTCCGCCGCCGCCGTGCGCAGCCACGCCGGCAGCTCGACGGCCGTCTCGACCATGCGCTGCGTTTCGTCAGCAGCGGTTTCCGCGATGTCCTCGGCCCGCGCGTAGCGCTTGACCGGCCCGTCCTCGGTTTCGATCACCTCGACCTGCAGGCCCGCCGCGTCAAGGCCGCGCGCCATCAGGTCGTACCAGCTGCCGCCGCGGACGTTGTTCATGTTGCCCGGCATGCAGCCGCCGATGACCAGCCGATCCGCGGCGCGCGTCATCGCGACATAGAGCAGCCGCCGATATTCGTCCTCGGTTTCCTTGAGCATCGCCGTGCGCGCCGCAGCCACGGCTTGCGGATCGTCGGCCTTGCGGCCGGCCCAGACCACGATCTCCTGCTCGCCATGCGGCACGTGGATCAGCCGCAGCCGCTGCGAATCCGCCGGCGATGACGTCGTGTCGACCAGGAAGACGACGGAGGCTTCGAGGCCCTTGGCGCCGTGCACGGTCATGACGCGCACCTCATCGCGCGAAATCTCCATGTCGCGCTTCACCTCGGTGTCGGCGGCGCGCAGCCAGGCGATGAATCCCTGCAGCGAGGCCGGCGCCTTGCGCTCATAGGACAGCGCCAGCTCCAGGAATTCGTCGAGCGCGTCGTTCGCCTCGTGGCCGAGTCGCGCCAGGATGCGGCGCCGGCCGCCATCGCCGCCAAGCAGCCAGGCATAGAACGCGAACGGCGTGTCCTCAGACGCACGGCGCTCGCATTGCTGCAGGCGTCGGACCACCGCCTGCAGCCGCTCGTCGTCAGCGGCATGGGCTGTGAGTGCGTCCCGTAAGGAGCCGCGACGCTGCCACGCCAGCTTGAACAGATCCTCGTCGTCGAGGCCGAACAGCGGGCTCTTCAGCGCGGTGGCCAGCGCCAGATCGTCCTGCGGCAGCAGCAGCGCGTCGGCGAGGTTCATCAGATCGATGATGGCGATGTGCTCCGTCAGCTTCAGCCGGTCGGCGCCGGCGACCGGAATGCCCGCATGTTTGAGCGCCTGGATCACGGCGTCGAACGCGTTGCCGCGCCGGCGCACCAGGATCAGCATGTCGCCATAGCTCAGCCGCCGCCGCGCGCCGTCATGGCCGGTCATCGTGCCCACACGAATGAGCCGCTTGATCTCGGCCTGGATGCGCCTGGACAGCTTCACCTCGGGGCTCGTCACGGAGACGCCGTCGAACGGCGCGCGCCAGCCCTCGATCTCCTTGCGGTCGTCGCGTTCGCACAGGCTCCAGAGCTCGACCATGCTCGGCCCGGCATCGGTCAGCGCGTTGTGGATGGGATGGCCGATGTCAGGCGAGTGGATGCTGCTGTAGACCTCGCGCTCGCGGAATACATGGTCGACCGCGTGCAGCACCGTCGGCCCGGAGCGGAACGAATAGGTGAAGGACACCGGATCGAACAACAGCCCGGCGTCGGTGAAGCGCTTCTGCAATTGCCGCCGGCGCGCATCGAACTCGTGCGGGTCGGCGCCCTGGAACGAGAAGATCGACTGCTTCTCGTCGCCGACCGCGAAGATCGTCCGCGTCAGGCCGTCGCGCGCGCCGGCGCCGGCGGTGAACTCCTCGATGATGTGGGCAACGATGTCCCACTGCCGTGGGCTCGTATCCTGGGCCTCGTCGATCAGCACGTGATCGACGCCGCGGTCGAGCTTGTAGTGGACCCAGCCGGCGGAGACGCGGTTGAGCATCGCCAGTGTCTTGTCGATCAGGTCGTCATAGTCGAGCAGCCCGCGCTCCTCCTTCTCGCGGCGATAGTTCGCGGCTGCCGCTGTCGCGATCTGCAGCAGCGCCTCGGTGCGGTCGCGCACGACAGCGGCGCTGCGCTTCTCGATCAGGCGGTCGAGCCGGGCGGCCTCGGAATCGAACAGACCCGCCAACCCCGGATTGGCGTCGGCGAACTTCTTGGTCAGCAGCGATTTGCGTGGCTGCTTGTCGTCGGTGAGAAACAGCCGGAGATATTCGTCGACCTGATCGGCTCCAGAGAACGCCAGTGCAGCGCGAAGTTGCTCCGCCTGCTTCTGGTCGGTCTTGGCGCCGCCATCCAGCCGGGCGGCGATCTCGGTCCAGTCCGCGCGCGGCAGGTTTGGACCGTCAAGAATGTCGCGCTCGATCGCCTCCAGCGTCTCATCAGCGCCGATGCCAAGTACTTCGCCGAGATGCTGCGCGGCGACCTCGACGCGGCCGGCGCCATCGGTCCAGGCCATGAAATGATCGCGGCTCAGGCAAGCCTCGCGCACGACCTCCTTGAAGGTCGAGTCGGCGGCATTGGCCATCACCACCTGCAGCGCCCGGCCGACCGCGCTGTCCGGCGCCCTGGAGGCATCGAGCAGCACCTTGAGATTGGCGCGCTCCATCATCTCGGTCTGGTCGCGCTCGTCGAGCACCGAGAACCGCGCCGGCACATTGGCCTCGAACGGAAACTGCTGCAGCAGCCGCGTGCACAGCGCGTGGATGGTCTGCACCTTCAGCCCGCCCGGCGTCTCCAGCGCGCTGGCAAATAGTTTGCGCGCCGAGGCGCGCAGCTTCTTGTCGGGGTTGGGAATGCCGGTGGATCGGATCGCGTCATCCAGCGCGTCGTGGTCGAGCGTCACCCAATGGCCGAGCGTCGAGAACACGCGCTCGGCCATGTTGGCGGCGGCGGCCTTGGTGAAGGTGATGCAGAGGATCTTCTCCGGCGGCACGCCGTCGAGCAGCAGCCGGATCACGCGCTGCACCAGCACATGCGTCTTGCCCGAGCCGGCATTGGCCGACACGAACGCGGAGGCAGCCGGGTTCGATGCGCGCGTCTGCGCCTCGCGCACGGCCTGCGGAATGGGGCGGGGCGCCTTCACCATTCCTCCACTCCCAGGCCACCTGCCGCCGACCATTCCTTGATGCGGGCGAGGTCGTCATAGCTGCCGTAGCGGTTGGCCCACATCGACAGGTTCAGCGAGGTGTAGCCCTGATTGACGTCCTCGAAGCTGCGGATCAAGGCCTCGAGCTTCGCGCGCGCCTCCTGCGCGGCCTGGTCCGGATGCTGCGGCGGGTCGCTCTTGTTGATCTTCAGCTCGAGAATGCGCTCCTCGCCCGGCGGGTTGTTGCCGGACAGCCGGACATAAACGAGCTGGCTGATCAGGCTGCCGGCCGGAATGCCGTCGAAGCCGCCCTCGCGGAGGATCGCGGCTTCAAGCGTGAGCTGCGGCGACAGGCCCATGCGCACCTGCTTGGCCGTGGGCGGCTGTCCGGTCTTGTAGTCGAGAATGGCGTAGGTGCCCTCGGCACGCTGCTCGATGCGGTCGGCGCGCGCCGACAGGATGAAGGTACGGCCATTGTCGAGCGGAATGCCGATTTCGCCGCGGATCTCCGCGGTGATCGCGCCGATCTGCGCGCGTCGCGCGCTCTCCCACGCCGCAAACCAGCCGGCGATGCGCTGGAAGCGCGGCCACCACAGCGCCCGCGCCTCGGGACGCTCCATCAATGGTGCAAAATGCTTCTCGCCGATCACGCGTAGCGCATGCGCCGGATGCAGCGGCAGCGCATCGGCATAAACTTGCGTGAACTCGCCGATCGCCTCGTGGATCGCCGAGCCGCGATCGGCTGATGACAGCGGCATGTCGACGGGATCGAGCGGATCGAGCCGCAGGATGTAGCGCGCGAAGATCGTGTAGGGATCGCGCAGCCAGTCCTCGATCGCGGTCACCGACATGCGCAGCGGCCGTGCTGCCAGCGGCGGCTTCGGTGCCG
Source organism: Bradyrhizobium sp. SZCCHNS3002 (assembly GCF_032377435.1). Taxonomy (NCBI): domain Bacteria; kingdom Pseudomonadati; phylum Pseudomonadota; class Alphaproteobacteria; order Hyphomicrobiales; family Nitrobacteraceae; genus Bradyrhizobium; species Bradyrhizobium sp. SZCCHNS3002. The sequence continues at coordinate 197,796 of NZ_JAUHHY010000011.1, read as the reverse complement.
GCTGTTCGACCGGCTTCACCGCAGTGGGCTGGTCGAGCACCTCGGCATAGCGGACGTAAGTCTCGCCGCGCGCCTCCGCCGCCTTCCAGCGCTCGGCGCCGGCGACGGCTTCGAGCCGATGCAGGAAGCGCGAGGCCACGGCGGGCGCGCCGCCGGACTTTGCCGCGTGAGTCAGGATCACCTCGGGTGCGCCGAGCAGCTGCGCGAAATCGTGCGCGGAGAGACCGATGCGGCGCTCGGGCAGATCGAGACCGAGCTGATGCCGCATCGGCCGGCTCAGCCAGGGATCAATGCGCGGCGCCGGCGGCCAGATGCCCTCGACCAGGCCACCGATGATCATGCGGTCGGCCTGCATCAGCCGCGCTTCGAGCGGACCGTAGATCTGCAGCTGTGCGCCGTGGCGCTCGGGCCGGCGCACCGCGCGATCGGAGAAGGCGGTATGGAACAGATCCGGATAGTCCGCCAGCGGCGCCATCAGGCCGCAGCGCTCGCCGGACGCGAGCAGGTCGTCGAAGCAGCGCGCCAGCGCGGCGCCGTCGCGATCGGTGAAGGCGGTGCTGAGGCCGACATCGTCGGTCGACAGCGCAATCAGCACCTCACGATGCCGCGCCGCGAGCTCAGCGAAATCCTGCGGGCGCGGCGAGGCGAGGTTTTCCAGCGGCGCCAGCGCCGTCTGCAATTGCGCGATCAGCGCGCCGGCGCGGTCGAGCTGCTCGGGACTGAGGCGCGCGCGTGGCTCGGCCTTGTGCAGCGATGATACCTCGCCCTGGTGCAGCTTGGTGTGCTCGTCGCGGAAGCGCGCGAAGTCGCGCGCGAGCCCGCCGGTTCCGGCTTGCGGCCGCGTGCCGCGCAGCACCGCGAGCTCCAGCGTCTCGATGGCACTCTTCCAGCCATTCGCGGCGCGGCCGAGCCGGCACAGCGGATGCTTGAGCAGCGCCAGCAGGGTCGGCGGCTCCAACCCGCGCGCGGCGGCTTCGGCGGCGAGGCGCGCGAAGATGCCGGCGGGCGTCTCCAACAGCGCATCACCGCCGGAGTCGTCGAAGGTGAGGTGCCAGCGCGCTAGCGCCGCCATCACGCGGCGGGCCAGCGCGCGGTCCGGCGTCACCAGCGCGGCCGATTTGCCGAGATGGCGCGCCTCGCGCATCGCGATCGCGATCGCCAGCGCCTCCATCTCCGGATTGGGCGCAGCGACGACCGCGAGGTTGTCCATGGCTTCCGCGATGTTGGCGGCGATGTCGAACTGGCGCAGCCGCTCGTGCCAGACGGCGGTCGCCTCCGACGGCCGCATCGCCTCTGAGATCAACACCTCCCGGCCGCCGCGGCCGGTTGGGACGAGACGGACCACGTCGCGCCGGTCCAGGCCGAAGCGCTTGAGCAGCAGATGCATGGCATATTGCGGATGGTTGACCGCGGGCGGCGTCAACACGCGGCCGGCGCGGTCCCTGGCACCGCCGATCGAATTCCACGCGGCTTCGTCGAGATCGGTGTCGAGCCCAGGCAGCACCACCGCGCCATGCGGAAGCTTGGCGACGGCGAGCAGGAATTTTGCCGTCGCCGGCATCGAGCCGGTGGAGCCGGCGGCAATGACGGGACCATCGGCATGCGCCGACAGCCGCGCGGCTTCGGCCGCGATCAACAGATCGCGCCGCGCCGCCGGCTCGATGCGCTCGATCTCCTGCAGATAGGCCGGCCACGCGGTCCGCGCGATGCGCAGGAACTCGAGCGAATACTGCCAGTATTTGTCGAGCTGATCCGGCACCAGCGCGTCGAGCGCGTCCCACGACACGCCGCGCGTCACCATGTCGTCGATCAGCCGTGCGAGGTCGCCGGCCAGCGCGAGCGTCGAGGCGGGCCCGCCGATCACCAGCGGCGCCGACACCGGCGTCTTGGCCCAGGCCGCCACCAGCCGTGCCAGCGTAAGCCGGCGCTGCAGGTCGTCGAGCCGTTCCGGGATCTCCAGCGGCGCGGGCCCGAGGAACGCGTCGCGATCCTCGGCGAAGGCAAGCTCGTCCTCATCGATGTCGCCGAGCGCGACGAGGCGCGGCAGCACCGCGGCATCGGTCTTCAGCTCGTCGAGGAACATTTCGCGCGCGACACGGAGCGAACGGCGCGTCGGCAGATACAGCGTGGCGGTCGCGAGTCGGGCCGGATCGCTGCGCGCCTCGAAGCCGTCGACCAGCCGGCCGTCGACCAGCGCCGCGATCACGCTGCGCAGGAACGGCGCCGAGATGGGAACGGTGAAGACGCGCATGGCCTGCGATTCGGGTTGCCCAGGCCGTCTATATAGGGAGCGATCGGGCGGAGGTCATATCCGGGGTGTGGATGGGTGTTGATAGCGCCGCGACCGCTCCGATGTTGGACGCCGCACGCGGGGAGCCCCTCTGCGGCCGCGATCTCAGCTGTCGTCGCCCGCTTTCGCGGGCGGTGAGAGCTGAGTTGCTGGAACCATCCGCCCACCTTCATCGTCACCGACAGCGCGGCGAAGCAATCCAGGGCTGAGCACGGGACTCTGGATTGGGTCGCTGCGCTCGCAATGACGGAGAAAAGCCGCTGCGCTCCGGATGATACCGAGTGTGAGGTGATGGCTTCGCCCCGGGGGTCTACGCCGCACTCTCCAGCAGCGCCTCTTCGGCTTCCATCACAGCAGCCGGCGTCCCGACATGCATCCACACGCCTTCGAGGCGGAGGCCGAACAGGCGGTCCTGCTCGTTCGCCTTGTCGAACATCTTCGTCAGCGAGAACTCGCCCTTCGGCGCGCCGTCGAAGATCGCCGGCGAGATGATCGCGGCGCCCGCATAGACGAACGGCACCACCTGATGCTCCCGCCGCTTGCGCAAGGTGCCGTCGGCGAGCATCGCGTAGTCGCCTTGACCCGCGTAGCCGATCGAGGTCGCGGTCGGCGCCATCAGCAGCATGATGTCCATGCGTTCGGGATCGAACGCGTCGGCGAGCCGGGACAGATTCTGGCGCACGCCCTCGATCCACATCGTGTCGGAGTTGACGTGGAAGAACGGCTCATGGCCGAGCAGCGGCAGCGCCTTGACGACGCCGCCGCCGGTGCCGAGCACCTGGTCGCGCTCGTCGGAGATGATCACGCGGGGCGTGCTGCGCGCGGCCGTGTGCTCGATGATCTGGTCGGCGAGATAGTGGACGTTGACGACGGCTTCGGTGACGCCGGCTTCGGCGAGGCGGTCGAGCACATGGTCGAGCAGCGGGCGGCCGGCGACGCGCACCAGCGGTTTGGGCATCGTCTCGGTCAGTGGGCGCATGCGCAATCCGAGACCGGCGGCGAGGACCATGGCTTTGTGCGGTTTGACGGGCATCTTCAGGGCATCTCGATCAACGGTGGTGCGAATCATACCACGCAAGAACATCTATCGTCTCGGCCGGTTGCGATAGCCTGGGCCGATGACGAATATGCGACGGCTGCCCGGCCGTCGTGATGCAAGATGCCGCAGGCTGTCGTGGCTCGGTCAGGCTTCGGCCGTGGCGCGCTTGTTGGTCTTCTTCTTGCCCTGCTTCAGGAAGGTGACGCCGATCTGGTCGCCATTGACCCAGGCCAACTCGCAGCGCCGGTAGGCCAAGCCGGTCGACGACAACAGCAGGAAGAACTCCTTCAGGTGCAGGCCTTCGACCGAGCCCTCGACCGTCAGCTTCGCCCCGGTCTCCGAGACGTCCTCGATGGTGCAGTTGCGGCGCCAGGTGCCGTCGATGCCCATCATGAAAGCCGGGATGCCGCGCTCGAAGACGACGCGTTCGCCCTTCATCCGCTCTGCCATCGCAACCTCCATTCACGCGCGGTGCGCAATCGGCGCCGCGGGCGCAAGGTAAGGGGGGATGGCTAAGAACCGGTAAAGCTACGGTGTGAGAGCGATGGTGCGAGCTTGCCATGGCGACGGTCGGCTCCCCTGCCCGCATGGGGGAGGGGAGTGGACCGTCGGTGCCATGAGAGGATGCTTCAAGCTATGCCCGCCGGCGGCGGCACGTTCGCCGCGTACCAGTCGCGCAGCGGCTCCAGTGCGGGATGGGCCAGCGACCGGTGGAGATAGTCCCAGATGCGGGGCTGGTGCTTGAGGTAATGCGGCTTGCCGTCGCGGCGGTTGAGGCGGGCGAAGGTGCCGAGCAGGCGGGTGTTGCGCTGGGCCGACATGATCGCGTAGTGCGCGCTGAATTCGTCGGCGTCGAACTCCGTCGACGCAGCTTGGCGCGCGGCGATGTAGCGCTCTCGGAGCGCCCGCTCGATCTCGGGCGACACGTCGATCCGGGCGTCCTGCGCCAGGGAGACCACGTCGTAGGCCGGCGGTCCCATCACCGCGTCCTGGAAGTCGATCACGCCCACGCGGGCGATGCCGTCGCGGGCGGGTAGCCAGAGCAGGTTCGGCGAGTGATAGTCGCGGATCACCCAGGTCGGCTTGGAGGTCGGCTTGGATGTCGGCTTGGCCGCGAGCGGCGCCTCCAGCAACTCGCGCCAAATTTCCAGGAATTCGGCGCGCAGCACCTCCGACAGCTCCACACCACGGTCGGGCAGGTACCATTCGAGCATCAGGCCGATCTCGATCAGCATCGCGTCGATGTCGAAGGTCGGAACCTTGTAGGTCACCTGCGGCGCCAGCGGCAGCACCGCGGGGACGTCCTGCGCGTGCAGCGCGGCCAACAGATCGGTCGCGGCCTCGTAGCGCTCCACGATCGGTCGTGGCGGGTCGCCCTCGATCACGCCCTCGCGTCCGAGATCCTCGGTGATGAGAAAGCCTTGGCCGAGATCGGCGTCGTTGATCTTCGGCGCCGAGATGCCGCGCCCGCGCAAGGCGGCGGCGATCGCGACGAATGGGCGGACGTCCTCGGCGAGATGCACGGCGCCGCTATAGGGTTTGCCGTTGTAGGTTGCCGGGCCGTCGGGCCGTTTCGGCGAGTTCATCAGGATGAAGACGCGCTCGCCCTTGTGGAGCCGCGCATAGGAGCGGGTCGAGGCATCGCCGGCCATGCGCTCGCGGCGCGATTTGGCGTGCCCGGCCTCGGCGAGGAATTCGCGCAAGGCTTTCAGCCGTGCAACCACCGCGGCCGCCTTGCCGCTGCCGGTGACCTCGGCGCTGCGGGCGGTGTCGCCCCGCGATGGATCGTGGCGCAGCGCGATGTCGATGCGGTCCAGTGGCAGAGCGCTGCCGGCGCGCTCCGGCCATTCGATCAGCACGACGGTCGCCTCCGGCAGCGGCGACAGGCCGATCTCCTCGAGCTCCGATGCATCGCTGATGCGATAGAGATCGGCATGCACCAGCGGGAAGCTCGGCAGGTCGTAGCTCTGCGCCAGGGTGAAGGTCGGACTGGGCACCTCCAGCTCGTCGTCGCCGGCGAGGTAGCGGATCATCGCCCGCGCCGCCGCGGTTTTGCCGGAGCCGAGATCGCCGGTGAGCGTGATCAGCGCGCCCGGGCCGATCAGCAGCGCGAGGTCGGCCATGAGAGCGGCGGTGGCGGCTTCGTCCGCGAGCGCGGTGGTGAATGTCAGCTGGTCCGTCATTCCGCGGCGTTGCGTTGCGCGACGTGGTCGGTCGGGAAGTCACAGGTGACCGTGGTGCCCTTGCCGACCACCGAATCCATCCGCACCCTGCCGCCATGCAGCTCGACGAAGGAGCGCACCAGCGACAGGCCGAGGCCGGCGCCGCGATGGCGCGAGCCCTGCGAATGGCTCTCGAACCATTCGAACACCTTGTCCTTCACCTCGGGCGGAATGCCGGGGCCGGAATCGGTGACCGCGAAGGTGACGCTGTGATCGGTGCGGCGGGCGCTGACGACGACGCTCGAATCCGGCGGCGAGAAGCCAACGGCGTTGGCGAGCAGATTGTAGAGCACCTGCACGACGCGGCGCTCGTCGCCGACGAAAGAGCCGACATCGGGGTCGACCGCAATCGTCAGGCGGATGCGATCGGTGGCGAGGCGGTCCTGCACGCCCTCGGCCGCGGCCTCGATCGCCTTGGCGGCGTCGACCGGCCCGAGCTCGAGCTTCATGGCGCCGGCATCGATGGTGGCGAGGTCGAGAATGTTGTTGGTGAGAGCGAGCAGCGCGTTGGTGGATTTGGTGACGTAGTCGAGATACTCGGCCTGCTTCGGCGTCAGCGGTCCCGTGGATGGATCCGACAGGAAATGCGCGAAGCCGATGATCGTCGTCAGCGGCGCGCGCAGCTCGTAGGACACGTGGTGGACGAAGTCGATCTTCATCTGGCCGGCGGCTTCGAGCGCCTCGTTGCTCTCGCGCAACGCCCGCTCGACATTCTCGGTATCGGTGATGTCCTGGAAGGTGAGCATGGTCGCGCCGTCGGGCAGGGGACGGCTCATGCAGTCGAGCACGCTGCCGTCCTTGCGCTCGAGCTTCAGCGCCGCGTCGAGCCGGTTCTCGATCGAGGTGATCGCCTCGCGGATGGTGCGCCAGGCGACGGCGTCGTCATAGAGCTGATGGCACCAGGATTCCACGGTGTCGATATGCGGATGCTCGCGCAACTGATCCGGCGACAGCCGCCACATCTTGGCGAAGGCCGGATTGAACAGCTCGACCCGGCCGTTCGAGCCGAACACCGCAACGCCTTCGGCAAGGCTGTCGAGCGTCTCGCGCTGGACCCGGATCAGGCCGTCGAAGCGGCGGGCAAGTGCGAAGCTCTCGGTGACGTCGTCGAACAGATAGGTGACGCCGCCTTCCGGGTTCGGCGTGGTGACGACCGATAATGCGCGGCCGTCGGGCAGGAACCAGGTGTCCTTGGCGGCCTCGACGGCGCGATAGGCCTCGTGAAGCTTGGCCTTCCAGGCCCGGAAGTCGGCCTGCTCGGGCAACTTGCGCGCGGCGCGAAGACGATCGAGCACCGACGAGTCATCCGGCTGACTGTCCAGGAACGTGGGATCGAGACCCCACAGCCGGCGATAGGAGTCGTTGTAGAAGGCGAGCCGGCGCTGTCCGTCGAACACGGCCACGCCTGAGGACAACTGGTCGAGCGTGCGCCGGTGTGCTTCCCGCATCCGCACCACGGCCGCATCCAGCGCCGCCGCCTCGCTGGCGTCGATGGCGACACCGGCGCTGCCGTGGCCCAGCATGAAGGCGCGCACGTCATACATGCGGCGCTCGCCGCCGGTCACGATCGGCAGCCGGCCTTCGAAACGGCCGTTGGCGCCGAGCGCACGCTGCAGGTCGATACGGTCGGCCGAGTCGAGCAGCTCGATGTTGCGGCCGATCGCGTCCGGCACGTCGCGGGCGTCCGCGGCGCGGGCATAGGCCGGGTTGACGTAAGCGAGGGCGCCATTGGCCTGCCGCGCCCAGATCGGCCACGGCAGCGCCGATGCCAGCGCGCGCAGCGACTCCGTCTCCTCGCCGAGCGCCTTGAAGCGGAGCTGCGTCTCGGCGAGCTCGCGGCGCAGGCCCGACAATTCGCGGATGCGCACGATGGCCTGCCCGCCGATGGCGCGGCCCATCGCCTCGATCGCATGGCCGTGCGAGGTGGTGAGATTGAGCATGAAGCCTTCGCCCGCTTCGCGCAGCGCGTCGACGGCGCGGTCGAGCTGCAGCGCAGGCTCCGGCGGCAGCCAGGTTCCAAAGGCGAGAATGCGCTGCGGCTGATCCTGCGGCACCAGCATCGAGGTGTCGCCGGAGATCTGCGGGCGATGGCCGCCGGCCGGCCAGGCGATCAGGATCTGCGGCTCGGCGAACAGCAGCGCACGGTAGCGATCGGCCTGCAGTTGCAGTTCGGCGACGTCGGCGCGCAACCGCGCTTCCTTCCGGCCGGCCGCCAGACGCGTGCGCACCAGCGCCACTGCAGCGACCACGGAGAAGCCGAGCAGCGCCAGCATCGCCGTGACCTCGGCGATATCAGGACGGCTCAGCTCGAACAGCGTCGTGATCGCATCCGGCGGCACGCCATCGCCTGCGAAGCCCGGTGTCGCCGGCGCAAGCGCAGTCGCAGCGAGACCCATCAGGCCTTTGCGCGCAAGTGACGTGCACGACAGCAGCGTCTGACGCATCACCACGATCACGCCCGACATATTTGCCCCAAACCGCACGAAGTTCCGCGCGGCGCCGATCGCGTCGACCGCGCCGTCTCACGAATCAATCAACCATAACCGCTTCGGGACTCCAGCGGTAAGAGTCCAGACCGTGAACGGTGGTTGCGCCTGAGGAAAATGCGTCCGCCGATCGACTCTTTCGAGTCGGAACAGTGGCAAGCCCGTAGTTCAACGGCCCGTCGAGCCGAAGCCGCCGCTGCCGCGCGCGGTCGTCGTCAAGCTTGTCGCGAGGCTGAGCTCGGCGCGCACCATGGCGGCGATCACCATCTGCGCGATGCGCTCGCCGCGGCGGATCGTAAACGGTTCCTTGCCGTGGTTGATCAGCAGCACGCAGATCTCGCCGCGGTAGTCCGCGTCCACCGTGCCCGGTGCGTTCAGCACCGTGACGCCGTGGCGTGCAGCGAGCCCCGAACGCGGCCGCACCTGGGCCTCGTAGCCGTCGGGCAGCGCGATCGACAATCCCGTCGGCACCATCGCGTGGCCGCCTGACGCAAGGACGAGCGGTGCATCGGCCGGAACCGCGGCGAGCAGATCGAGCCCCGCGGCATGTGCGGTCTGATAGGCCGGCAGCGGCAGGCCTTCGCCATGCGGCAGGATCTGCACGTCGATCGCGATCGTCTGTGTCACGCAACGGGTCCCATGGTTCTGGCAATCTCGGCAACGAGCGCCGTCGCGACCTCGTCCTTGGTCATGATCGGCCAGGACGCGACATGGACGCTATCGGCGTCCTTCGTCAAGAGATGCACGGTGTTGCGGTCGCCGCCCATCACGCCGGTCGCAGGCGAGACGTCGTTGGCGACGATCCAGTCGCAGCCCTTGCGGGCGAACTTGGCCTTCGCGTTGTCGATCAGGTGCTCGGTCTCGGCGGCGAAGCCGATCACGAGACTTGGCCGCTTGTCTTTGAGCTTCGAGATCGTTGCGAGGATGTCGGGATTCTCAACCAGCGTGAGCGGCGGAATCGCCTTGTCCGTCTTCTTCAGCTTCTGGCCGCCCTCATTGGCGACGCGCCAGTCGGCCACCGCCGCGGCGAAGATCGCGACGTCGGCCGGCAGCTCGGCCTCGACCGCTTCCAGCATCTGCCGTGCCGACTCGACATGCGTGACGTTGACGCCCTTGGGATCGGCGAGCTCGACCGGCCCCGCGATCAGCCGGACGTCGGCGCCGGCGGCCTGCGCGGCGGCGGCGATCGCAAAGCCCTGCTTGCCGGAGGAGCGGTTGGCGATGTAGCGCACCGGATCGATCGGCTCGTGCGTCGGTCCGGCCGTGATCAGCACGCGGCGGCCGGCGAGCGGGCGCGGCGTCGGCGGCTTGAGCATGGCAACGACGGCGTCCGCGATCTCGATGGCCTCGGCCATGCGGCCGACGCCGGCCTCGCCCTTCTCGGCCATCTCGCCGGCGTTGGGGCCGATCATCTGGACGCCGTCGCGCTGCAGGGTGGCGGCGTTGCGGCGCGTGGCCGGGTTGCTCCACATCATCGGGTTCATCGCCGGCGCCAGCAGGATCGGCCGGCTCGCCGCGAGCAGGATGGCGCTGGCGAGGTCGTCGGCGGCGCCGTGCGCCATCTTCGACATCAGGTCGGCGGTGGCCGGCGCGACCACGATCAGGTCGCAGTCGCGCGCGAGGCGGATGTGGCCGACGTCGAACTCGCTGCGCGCGTCGAACAGATCGGTGAACACGCGGTCGCCCGACAGCGCTGACGCGGCCAACTCGGTGACGAACTGCGTCGCCGCCTTGGTCAGCACGCAGCGGACGCGGATGTGGCGTTCCTTCAGACGGCGGATCAAGTCGAGCGACTTGTATGCCGCGATGCCGCCGCCGATGATCAGGGTGACGCGCGCTTCACGGGCGGCGCCGGGCTGAGGGAGACCAGGCTCAGGCAGAGCGGCTGGAGCTGGCGCTGCCGTCGTCGGCTCGGACGGATCGACCGGCTCGATCAGCGCGCGCAGGATGACCCGGACTTCCTCCTCGACGGAGCGCCCGTTCTGCGCCGAGCGCAGTCGTAGATAGGTTTTGAGCGAGTCGTCGAGCTTGCGGATGGTCAGGCTGGCCATGTCCGCCTCCCCAGCAGGGTCCAGATGCAAGCAATGCTAGCAGAAATTGATCGCAGTGCAATCAATGTAGGGTGGGCGAAGCGGCCGCCGTAGGCGGCAGCGTGCCCACCGTCGATCGGCAGGCTCCAGGGTGAGACGGTGGGCACGGCGTCACCGCCATCTCGTACGACGAGACAGCACGGCTGCGCCTTTGCCCACCCTACGAATCTACAGCCTGAGCACCGCGAACAAAATGCCGATGAAGGTCAGCGCGATGACCCACAGCGCGATCGCGCGCCAGCGGCTCTTCTTGCCTTCGGTGCGGCCCATGGCGGCGATGGTCTCGGGCGACAGGCGGAGGCCGTCGCGGGTCATGGTCTCCATGTGCTCGAGCACGGCGGCAGCGCGGGCGGCGAGTAGTGGCAGGGTCGCGGTCAGCCGGGCCAGCTCGCCGATGCCGGTGACGGCGCCTTCGATCCGGCCGATCGGCCCGAGATTGCGCTCGATCCATTCGCGCACCACGGGGTCGGCGACCTTCCAGATGTCGAGCTTGGGATCGAAGCCGCGCGCGACGCCCTCGACCACCACCATAGTCTTCTGCAGCAGGATCAGCTCGGGCCGGGTGCGCATGTCGAACAGGCCGGTGACCTCGAGCAGCAGGGTCAAGAGCTTGGCCATCGAGATTTCTTCGGCCGTGCGGTTATGGATCGGCTCGCCGATGGCGCGGATGGCCTGTGCGAAATTCTCCACCGAATGATGCGGCGGCACGTAGCCGGCCTCGAAATGCACTTCGGCGACGCGGCGATAGTCGCGGGTGATGAAGCCGAGCAGGATCTCGGCCAGGAAGCGCCGCTCCTTCATGCCGAGCCGGCCCATGATGCCGAAATCGACCGCGACCAGCCGTCCCTGCTGGTCCAGGAACAGGTTGCCCGGATGCATGTCGGCATGGAAGAAGCCGTCGCGCAGGGCGTGGCGGAGAAAGCTCTGGATCACCTTGCGGCCGACGTCGGGCAGATCGACATTCGCCTCCGCGAGCCGGGCGTGATCGTTCAGCGCGATGCCGTCGATCCACTCCATCGTCAGCACGGTGTTGGCGGTCCGGTCCCAGTCGACCGCGGGCACGCGGAAATCCGGATCGTCCTTGATGTTCTCCGCCATTTCGGAGAGCGCAGCGGCCTCCAGGCGAAGGTCCATCTCCATCGCGACCGAGCGCGACATCGTGTTGATGACCTCGACCAGCCGCAGCCGCCGCGCCTCCGACGAATGCGCCTCGGCCTTTTCGGCGACGAAGAAGAAATCGGAGAGGTCGCGGCGGAAGCGCGCAGCGACGTTCGGCCGAAGCACCTTCACCGCGACCGGACGACGAATGCCGTCGCGCTCGACCTCGCCGCGATGCACCTGCGCGATCGAGGCGGCGGCGACCGGTGGACCGAGATGCGTGAACAGCTGGCTGATCGGGCGTTCGAGCGCGGTGGCGATGACGGCCTCGGCCTCGGCCTGCGGGAACGGCGGCAGCCGGTCCTGCAGCGATTCGAGATCCCGCGCCATGATGACGCCGACGACGTCGGGCCGGGTCGCCAGGAACTGGCCGAGCTTGAGATAGGCCGGGCCCATCCGCTCCAGCGCGCGCGACAATCTTGGCCCGGACTTGGCGCCGGGGCGCTCGATGAGCCGCGCCAGCTTCAGCGCGAGCTGGCCCGGCGGCGGCGCCAGGCTCGGATCGACGGCGCCGAACACGCCCTCGCGCGCGAACACCAGGGCGGCCCGGGCGAGCCGCGTAATGTGGGTGAGTGCGGAGATCACAAACGCCAGCCGGAATGAAGCGCGACGATGCCGCCGGAGAGAGTCTGCCAGGACACGCGGGAGAAGCCGGCCGCCGAGATCATCTCGGCGAAGGCGTTGGGCCGCGGAAACTGGCGGATGGATTCGACGAGGTAGCGGTAGGACTCGGCATCGCCGGTGACGGCGCGGCCGAGCTGCGGGATCACGTTGAAGGAGAACAGGTCATAGAGCTTGTCTAGCCCTGGCATCTCGACGGTGGAGAACTCCAGGCACAAAAAGCGGCCGCCATGCTTGAGCACGCGGAATGCCTCGGCCAGCGCCAGCTCGATCTGCGGCACGTTGCGGATGCCGAAGGCGATCGTATAGGCGTCGAACGAGCGGTCGGGGAAGGCGAGCTTCTCGGCATTGCCCTCGACGAAATCGACCCGGTCGTCGAGACCCAGCTTGTAGGCGCGCTGGCGCCCGACCTCGAGCATGTCTCCGTTGATGTCGCACACGGTCGCATGGAAGCCGGCGCCGGCCTTCCTGGCGGCGCGGAAGGAGATGTCACCGGTGCCGCCGGCCACATCGAGCAGCGCAAACGGCGCATCGCTCTTCGGCGGGTTCAGCGTGTTGATCATGATGTCCTTCCAGACGCGGTGCAGTCCACCCGACATCAGGTCGTTCATCAGGTCGTAGCGCTGCGCCACGCTGTGAAACACGTCGTTCACCAGCGTCTGCTTCTCGCCCAGAGGCACGTCCCTGAAGCCGAAATGAGTGGTTTGGTCCGGCTGATCCATCACCCTTACTCCGATACGGCACCATAGCGCTGATGCGGCCAAGGCGCTATCACGTCAGCCGGACAAGGTGAATGGTCGCGGATGCAAAAGGTGAAATGAGCAGGGATGCCTGAGCTGCCCGAAGTCGAGACCGTCCGGCGCGGGTTGCAGCCGGTCATGGAAGGCGCTGTCATCGTCAAGGCCGAGGCCCGGCGCGGCGATCTCAGGTTTCCGTTTCAGCCCGATTTTGCCAAGCGCCTGCAGGGCCAGACCGTCACCGGGCTCGGCCGGCGTGCCAAATATCTGCTGGCCGACCTCGACTCCGGTGACGTGCTGCTGATGCATCTCGGCATGTCCGGCTCGTTCCGGGTGATCAAGCCGGAGCACGAGGAGACGCCGGGCGAGTTTCACTATCCGCGCGGCAAGGACAGCGTGCACGACCATGTCGTGTTTCACATGTCGTCGGGCGCCGACATCGTCTTCAACGATCCGCGCCGCTTCGGCTTCATGAAGATCATCGGCCGCGGCGACATCGAGACCGAGCCGCATCTGAAGGGCCTCGGGCCGGAGCCGCTCGGCAATGAATTCGATGCCGCGATGCTGGCGCGCGCCTGTGCCGGCAAGAAGACCAGCCTGAAGGCCGCGCTGCTCGACCAGCGCGTGGTCGCCGGGCTCGGCAACATCTATGTCTGCGAGGCGCTGTTTCGCGCCCATCTGTCGCCGCGGCGTCTGGCGGCGACGCTGGCAACGAAGAAGGGCGAGCCCACGGATCACGCCACGCGTCTGGTGGAGGCGATCCACGCCGTGCTCAACGAGGCGATCCGCGCCGGCGGCTCGTCGCTGCGCGATCACCGCCAGACATCAGGCGAACTCGGCTATTTCCAGCATTCGTTCCAGGTCTATGACCGCGAGGGTGAGCCATGCCGGACGGACGGCTGCAGCGGCGTGGTGAAGCGCTTCGTGCAGAACGGCCGCTCGACCTTCTGGTGCCCGAAGTGCCAGAAGTGATGTCGCGGCCGAGGAGCCGGCACGGCTGGCCATCCCCGGTCTGCTTGTGGCGGACGGGAGTGGGCGTATACTGCCGCCATGGCTGTCAGCTCGCCCGACCTGAAAGCATTTCTGCTCGCGACGCCGTTCTTCGGCGGCCTGCTTGATGCGAGCCTCGATCTCCTGGTCTCGATGCTGGTCGAGCGGCGCTTCGACAAGGGCGCCGTTGTCGTCGCCGAAGGCGAGGCGGGGCGCTCGATGTTCGTCGTGCATAGCGGTACGCTGGAGGTCAGTGAGCGCCTGGAGACGGGTGCCGCGATCCATATGTCGCGTCTCGAGCCCGGGGATTTCTTCGGCGAGATGACCCTGCTCGACATGCAGAACAGATCGGCCACCGTGGTCGCGGAAGCGCCGACCGTGCTGTACGAGCTGACGGCGCAAAAGCTGTATGCCTTCTACAAGGCTGACATCCACGCCTACGTGATCGTGCTGCAGAACATCAATCGCGAGCTGTGCCGCCGCCTGCGTCGCGCCGATGCGCGGATCAAGATGCGGGAGGGTGGGTCGCGGTAGGCGAGCGGGCGGCGAAGCAGTGCGAAGCGTGCTCGATCTACGGCTGGGCTACTCCTTAACCTCGCCCCGCTTGCGGGGAGAGGTCCGATTGCATCGTGAGATGCAATCCGGGTGAGGGGGGGCAGGTCTCACCACGAACACTTCCCGTGTGTCTGCCCCGCGTCTGCCCCTCACCCCAACCCTCTCCCCGCAAGAGCGGGGCCAGGGAGCGCACCGCCGTCGCGGCAGAAGCTCGGGTCCAACTAACGAGGACTACAATCCCGCCTTCCAGTTAATGCCGTTGTCGGCCCAGGTCGGATACACCCGCGCCACCGGCAGTTTCGCTTCCTCGGTGGGCGGCGTCAGCATGATCGGGAATTCCACCTCGGCGTGCTCGCTCGCGTCCTTCAGTTCGCCCGCGTCGTGCATGACGTGGTCGCCGGCGAGCTTGCCGGCGGTCCAGCGCCACAGGCTGCGAATCTCCTGCGCCGATTTACCGGCCGCATCGAACTCGCTGACGCCGAGACCGGCGGCGAGCGCGTCCTGGTGGTCGTTGCGCATCATGATGAAGGGCTGCGCCAGCACCTCCGCGATGTCTCGTGGCGCGTCGGCGTCGAGCGCAGTCGTCGCATCGGTGACGCGATGGCCGCCGCGGATCGGGGCCTGGTTGAGCACGAAGGCGAACGGCCTGCGCCAGGCGCGCACGATGCTCAAGGTCGGTGCTGTCGCTTCGATGTCGGCGACGCTCGGACGCGCCGGAATGAGGCACAGATCGCAGTGGCGGATCGCGGCCGTCGTGGACGCCGTGATGCCGGCCCCGGTGTCGATCACGCAGACAGTGAAGCCGTCGCGGGCCAGCGCTTCGAGGCGAGGCTCGATCATCTTGGCATCGTAGCCGGCTTCGACGATCGGCTCGCCCGCGGCGCGGCGCGCCTGCCATTTGGTCAGCGTGCCCTGACGGTCGGTCTCGATCACGCGCACCTTGTGGCCGGCCTGCTGCGCGGCCACGGCCAGACCAATCGCCAGCGTGCTCTTGCCGCTGCCGCCCTTCTGCGTGGCCAAAACGATCGTGTACATCGGGAGACAGTCCTTCGGATGTTGACGGAACTTATGAGAACGCCAAAGCTGAGTGCATCGCGGTTGCGCGGTGCGGAGCTATTCTCGCTCAGGACAGTCCCGGCCCGATCCAACTAACAGAGGGATCGCGGTGGTCCGAATCAGCACGCCGACAAAACTGTTCGAACTATCTCACGCTCGGCCTGTGCCTGCACAGACCGGTTGACTACGGCGGGAGCCGTTCCGAGTTGATAGCAAGGTGCTAGGAAGTTGAGCGGCAGCGAGCCGCGGGCGAGCGATCGGCATCGCCGAGCATCATCCCATGCAGTCGCGATGCTGCACGTCCGATCCCCGCCGGCCGCCGTTGGGCCCTTAATTTTTTCTAAAACGACATGCTTAACATTGCGTAAACGCTGCCGCGCCGCGGTGCGCAGCGGCACGATCGCGATGCCGAACCGGTTTGGCGCAGGCTCTACTTCCGCACGCAGATCACGCGCACCGTGGCCGCCTTGGCGTCGAGCGAGGTTCCGTCGGGCTTGACATCATGCGAGGCGAGAAACGCGCGCGTCGTATCGGCGCTGACCATCACGACCTGTGTCGATGGGATCAGTGCCGTGCCCGCGAGGACGCCGGGCTTGAGCAAGGTGACGCCGACGAACTTGCCGTCGCCGTCGAGCGCCGCCGCTCCGGAAAAGCCGAGCCCGGGTGCCGGCGCCAGCGAGGCGTCGCCGGCGCTGCTGGCGGCGAACTGCGCCTTGACGGTGCTGATCGCTGCACCGCCGCCCTGGCTCTGCGGATCGGCGATGCCGACGATGTCGACCGACGATTTCGCACTACCGCCCGACAGCGCCAGCGGTTTCAGGCCGCGCGCGCCGTAGATGCGCAGCAGCGCAAGGCCGCGCTCCTTGTCCTCGGCCATGCGCTCGGCATGGCCGAACCCGGGAATGGTGATTGCCACGCAGCCGTCGGTCACCTCGCGATCGGCGATGATGGCGCCGTCCTGGGTGGCGATGATGCCGGTGCCGTAATCGACGCGGCGCCGTGGCGCGGGCTGCGCGGCCAATGTCGACGGGAACGCGGTGAAGGCGCTCGACATCGCGATCACGACCGGCTCGACCGTGTTCTCGGTCGCTTGGTCGTAGAGGATGGTCAGGATGCGCACCTCATCGCCCCGAAAGGTGCCGCGGATGTAGAACTTCTTCAGGTTCTGCAGGCCCGAGAGCACGAAGAAGTCGGGCTTCACCACGCTGTAGTCGACGGTGCGGCCGGCTTCCTTCTTTTCACGGTCGGCCAGCGCCGCGGTGGTCGGGTTGGCTTCCTTGCGGCGCGACAGCACGACCTGCACGGTGCCGGTGGGCGATGTCCATTTCGAGCCGGTGCCGTCGCTGGTCTGCTGCGGCACCAGCTTGGTCGGGATGCCGAGCCGTGCGCCGCTGACCGGCTCGGTCACGAGCTTCCAGCCGACGCCCTCCTGCTTGCGGCGTGCGGTGTCGGCGAGCACGGCGCGCTCCTGCGGGTTCAACACGCCGGTTGGCTTGCCGCCGGAGAGCTTCTGGTACTCCTTGATCGCATTGACCATGCGCTCGCTGACGTCGCCGGTGATGGCGCCATTGTATTGGCCGACCCAGGCGAGATCGGATTGCAGCGCGAGCCGCTCCGCTTGGCTCATCCCGTTGGCGGTGTCGGCGGGCGCCTGCACGCCCGGGCGCGCCGGCTGGGTTGCGACCGGCTTGGGTTTGGCAGGCGTCGCGGGCGTCTGTGCCTGCGCCGACGTGCACGCGGCGATCCCGCAGATGAAGGTTGCCGTGGCCAGCCGTCTCATGACAAATCCCGATGCTCTTGCCGCGCCGCTAAATAAGCACATCTGCTTGGTCGGTCACAATCCGGCGAGGGTTCAGTGCGGAGATCCGCCGTCTTCGCCATGGGCCGGCAATGGGCTGACAGCGATGCGGCGGCGGAAGGACGGTGTAACGATGCTGAGCGACGAAGAAGTGGAGCGCTATGCCCGTCACATCGTGCTGCGCGATGTCGGTGGTCCCGGTCAGGCGGCGCTGAAGCGCGCCGCGGTGCTGGTGGTCGGCGCAGGCGGCCTCGGCGCGCCGGCACTGATGTATCTCGCCGCCGCCGGCGTCGGCACGATCGGCGTGGTCGACGACGACGTCGTATCGCTGTCGAACCTGCAGCGCCAGGTCATCCATGCGACCCCCGACATCGGCAGGCCCAAGGTCGAGAGCGCCGCCGAGCGCATCAATGCGCTCAATCCGCATGTGAGCGTCGTGGCGCATCGAAGCTGGCTCAATGCCGACAACGCGCTCGATCTGATCGGCGGCTATGATCTCGTGCTCGACGGCTCCGACAATTTCGACACGCGCTATCTCGTCTCCGACGCCTGCTTCCTGGCCGAGAAGCCGCTGATCACCGGCGCGCTCGGGACTTTCGATGCGTCGCTGACGACGATCCGCGCGCATGAGCGGAACGAGAAGGGCCAGTTCAATCCGACCTATCGCTGCCTGTTCCCCGAGCCGCCGCCGCCGGGCACGGTGCCGGCCTGCGCGGAAGCCGGCGTCATGGGCGCGCTCGCCGGCATGCTGGGATCGATGATGGCGCTGGAGGCGATCCGGGAGATCGTCGGTTTCGGCGAGGGTCTGGTGGGACGGCTCTTGATGCTGGACGCGCGCACGATGCGGTTCGAGACGCTGCGCTACGGGCGCGATCCGGCGAACCCGTTGAATGGCGACGGGCCTGTGATTGCGGATTTGAGTGCGCACCGAAAGTGAGGTGTGCGTGAGCCGAGAGGCCGCCACGCATCTAGTTGTCGGTCATGAGTTGAGAGACTCTCGCCTCACTCTCCGCTGTCGTCCCGGACAAGCCGGGGCGACGCGATAGCGTCGGCGCGGCGCCGATCCGGGATCCATACTCCGTGAGCGTGATGAGGCGCGCGGAATTGACGGCCTGCCCGTTTCAGACGTCACGCGATATGGGTCCCGGCGTTCGCCGGGACGACGCCGAGGGGCTTGCCCGGTCTCGGCTCACATTCGCTTCCCGCGCTCACTGTCCATGTGGACCAGCTGCGACTCCGGATAGCGTTCGCCTGCCGCGACGCCAATCGGGAAGGCCTTGTCGAGCGCAGCGAGTTGCACTTCGGTGAGCTTGACGCAGAGCGCGCCGAGCGCCTCGTCGAGGCGGTCGCGGCGGCGGGCGCCGACCAGCGGGACGATGTCGTTGCCCTGCGCGGCCACCCAGGCGATCGCGACCTGCGCCGGCGTGGCGCCGACCTCGTCGGCGATGCTGCGCAGCGTGTCCACGAGGGTAAGATTCCGGTCGAGATTGTCGCCCTGGAAACGCGGCGAATGGCCACGGAAATCAGCGGCATTGGCGCGGTCCTTCGACCAGTGGCCGCTGATCAGTCCGCGCGACAGCACGCCGTAGGCGGTGATGCCGATGCCGAGCTCGCGGCAGGTTTGCAGGATGTCGCTCTCGATGCCGCGCGAGATCAGCGAATATTCGATTTGCAGATCCGCGATCGGGTGCACCTTGTGCGCCCGGCGGATCGTCTCGGAACCGACCTCCGACAACCCGATATGCCGGATGTAGCCGGCCTGTTTCAGCTCGGCCATCGTGCCGATGGTCTCCTCGATCGGCACCTTGGGATCGAGCCGCGCCGGGCGATAGATGTCGATGGCGTCGACGCCGAGCCGCTGCAGCGAATAGGACAGGAAGGTCCTGATGGCCTCGGGCCGGCTGTCATAGCCGAGCCAGCTCCTGTCGGGGCCGCGCAGCGCGCCGAACTTCACGGAGATCTGCACGTTGCGCGGACCGGCCGAGGCCAGCGCCTCGCGGATCAGCATTTCGTTGCGGCCCATCCCGTAGAAGTCGCCGGTGTCGAGCAGCGTGATGCCGGCGTCGAGCGCGGCGTGGATGGTAGCGATGCTCTCGGACCGGTCGGTGGGGCCGTAGAAGTCCGACATGCCCATGCAGCCTAGTCCGATGACCGAAACCTCGGGGCCGGTCGAGCCGAGTTGGCGGGTTTGCATGATCAATCTCCTCTTGCTGGCGCAGGCGGCCTGCTGGTCCGCCCGGACAACGCGGATATCGGCGGATTTCCGCGGGTCGAAAAGCTGGACAATTCCGAATGGACTGTTCAGCATGCCGAACAATGAGCGAGCCGGACCTCCGTGATCTTCAAGCCTTTGCTGCCGTGGCTCGCAGCGGCAATTTCCGCCGCGCCGCGCGCGAGCAGGGGCTCGCGGCATCCAGCCTGAGCCAGCGGCTCAAGGAGCTGGAGCAGCGGCTCGGCGTCCGGCTGCTCAACCGGACCACGCGAAGCGTCGGCCTGACGCAGGCCGGCGAGGCGCTGCTGGCACGGCTCGAGCCTGCGCTGTCCGAGATCGAAGCGGCGATCCATCAGGTGCGCGGCCAGCAGCAGGTCGCGGCGGGACGCCTGCGCATCAATGCGCCGCCGCCTGCGGTCGATCTGGTGCTGGCGCCGATGGTCGCGCCGTTCCTTCAGGCCTATCCGCTGATCGAGCTCGAGATCGTCGCCGACAGCGGCTTTGTCGACATCGTGCAGGCCGGGTTCGATGCCGGCGTGCGCTATGGCGAGCACCTGGCGCAGGACATGATCGCCGTACCGCTCGGCGAAACGCAGCGCTACGCCATCGTCGCCTCACCGCAATATGTTGCGCAGCATGGCCGTCCCGCGCATCCGCGCGACCTGCTGCAGCATGGCTGCATTCGGACGCGCTTCTCGTCCGGTGCGATGCTGGAATGGGAGTTCGAGAAGGACGGGCAGGTGATCAGGATCGCACCGCCGGCTCGGCTGATCGCGGTCCAGCTCGGTCTGGCCTTCCGTGCCGCCTGTGACGGCGTTGGCTATTGGGCGACCTTCGAAGGACATGTGCGTGATGCGCTGGCGGATGGCCGCCTCGTCAGCGTGCTCAACGATTGGTGTCCGCCGTTCCCCGGGCCGTATCTGTATTATCCGAGCCGACGCCAACCACCGCCGGCGCTGGCAGCGTTCGTGTCTTTCGTCGGCGAGTGGCGGAAGCGGGCGGGCGGCCGGACCGAGCTGTCGTCCCGGCCTTGAGCCGGGATCCATAGCCACCGAACTGAATACGTTATGCGCGATCAGCCGCGTGCCCGTTTTCAGACATCGCGCGGTATGGGTCCTGCGTTCGCAGGGTCGACACCGATTGCCGAGATGGCTGGTCGGCCTACAGCATGCTCGGCAGCACGCGGTCCGGTGGGCGGTGGTTGTCGAGGAAGGTCTTGATGTTGATGATGACCTTCTCGCCCATCTCGACGCGGCCCTCGATCGTGGCCGAGCCCATGTGCGGCAACAGGGTCACCTTGCCGGCTTTGGCGAGCCGCACCAGGCGCGGGTTCACCGCCGGCTCGTGCTCGAACACGTCGAGGCCGGCGCCGGCGATGTCGCCGGCTTCGATCAGCCGCGTCAGCGTCTCCTCGTCGATCACCTCGCCGCGCGCGGTGTTGACGATGTAGGCGTCCTTGCGGATCAGCTTCAGCCGGCGCGCCGACAGGAGATGGAACGTCGCCGGCGTATGCGGGCAGTTGACCGAGATGATGTCCATCCGCGCCAGCATCTGGTCGAGGCTCTCCCAATAGGTGGCGCCGAGCTCGTCAGCGATCACCGGCGCGACCGGTCGGCGGTTGTGATAGTGGATCTGCAGGCCGAAGGCGCGGGCGCGCCGCGCCACCGCCTGGCCGATGCGGCCCATGCCGATGATGCCGAGCCGCTTGCCGCCGATGCGGTGGCCGAGCATCCAGGTCGGCGACCAGCCCGCCCAGTTCTTGCCCTCGGTGAGCACCGAGGCGCCCTCGATCAGCCGCCGCGGCACGGCGAGGATCAGCGCCATGGTCATGTCGGCGGTGTCCTCGGTGAGGACCTTCGGCGTGTTGGTGACGGTGATGCCGCGCGCCACCGCCGCCGCGACGTCGATGTTGTCGACGCCGTTGCCGAAGTTGGCGATCATGCGCAGCTTGCACTCGGGCTGATTGAGAATGTCGGCGCTGATGTGGTCGGTGACCGTCGGAACCAGCACCTCGGCGGTGCGCACGGCATCGGCGAGCTGCTCCTGGCTCATCGGCTCGTCGTCGAGATTGAGCCTGGCGTCGAACAGCTCGCGCATGCGGGTCTCGACCGAGTCCGGCAGCTTGCGTGTCACCACGACGAGGGGCTTTTTCCTACCTGACATGTGCTGCTCTCATGAGATCCTTCAGACCTCATTAACCGGGTTCGCCGAAACTACCGTCGTCGCCTGAGAGCGGCGCTTCCCTGGACTGGTCGTGTCGGATCTCGCAGGTGGGCCGATCCGTCCCTGACAGGGCTTCGCGAGCGATTCTCAGGCGCTTCCTGGCCGCTTGTGTTCGGTCCTGTCTAGCAGAAGGCCGGGCCAAGACAAGAAGCCAACGACGGGTCGGGACTGGCGCTTTCGGCAAGCCCTCTCCGAGCACGAAGGGGGGCAGCCGGGCGGTTCGATGGGGATCGGGCGAAGGATCGCAACGCAATCCGCCTTGATCGGAGCGCGGGTCGATCCTTTCGAGGGAGAGTAAGTTGAGTAAATCGACGTTGTGGCGTTTGGGTGCTGTCGTGGTGCTGCTGGTCTGTCTGTTCGACGTTGCCGTCGGCAGGGGCCGCGTTGCGGCGAAGGACTCCGTTCTCACCACCAGCGGCCTGCCGGTGCCGCGCTATGTCAGCTTGAAGTCGGATCATGTGAACGTTCGCGCCGGTCCGACCAAGGATAACGACGTGGCCTGGGTCTATACGCGCTCCGGCCTGCCGGTCGAGATCACCGCGGAATATGAGAACTGGCGCCGCGTGCGCGATTCCGAAGGCTCGGAGGGGTGGGTCTATCACTCCTTGCTGTCGGGGCGCCGCACGGCGGTGGTCACGATGAAGAACAAGGACGATCTCGCCCCGATCTACGAGAGCGCCGACGCCACGAGCGGGGTCACCGCGCGGCTGCAGGCCGGCGTCGTCGCGCAAGTGAAGAAATGCGGCAACGGCTGGTGCCACGTGCTCGGCAATGGTTTCGAAGGCTGGATCCAGCAGCAGCGGCTGTGGGGCGTCTACGCCGACGAGCAGGTCAATTGAAGGCCCAGGTCAGCACCATGCGCTGACCTCTGTCCTGACGCGCGCCCGACACAAAAATGCCCGCAGCGGCTGCGGGCATGATGCTTCTATGACGATGTTCCGGAGGCTCAACGCTTCTTGCGCAGCCGGACGACCATGTCGATCCGGGCGATCTCGTAACCTTCGGGCGCCTCCGGCAGCTTCGACAACGCCAGATGCTGGTCAGGGATGTCGACCAGCTCGTGGTTGTTCTCGAGATAGAAGTGATGGTGGGCGGTGACGTTGGTATCGAAATAGGTCTTGGTGCCGTCAACGCTGACCTGGCGCAGCAGACCGGCGTCGGTCAGCTGGTTCAGCGTATTATAGACCGTGGCGAGCGAGACCGGAACCTTGGCCAGCGTCGCTTCCTCATAGAGCATTTCGGCGGTCAGATGCCGCGCACCCTTGCCGAACAACAGCCAGCCCAAGGCCATGCGCTGGCGGGTCGGGCGCAGCCCGGCCGCCTGCAGCATCTCGTTGACGTCGTGCCATGGGCAGCCATTGAGTGCCGGCTGCCGGCCGCTCCCGAGATCCGGGTTGCCGCGATCATGACCATTCATCGAGGCGTTGTTGCTGACATCCACTTCAAGCACCGCACAATTCGCTCTCATCCACAACTGATATAGGAAGAAACCCATTCAGATGCAAGCTTATCGCAACTAACGTATCTAGAACGCCCCTAAACTGCATTTGCCGCCCGGTTCGGGCGCGGGGCCCGGTGCTGCGTCGATTTACCTGGATACGCGCATTGACGCCGCAATCCTCTATGTTAGAGAGCGCCCGGACCCGATTTGCCCTGCCATGGTGAGCGCCGGCGGCCGTGATGGCCATGTGCGCGAATCCAGGCGTCGTTAAGCCCGCCGCCGACAGCGGTCATGTTCGCCAGGTGCGATGGCCCAGCCTTCGTGCCGACGCGATGACCGGCCAGCGCGGCGCGGAAGGGGGCGGCGCGCGGGAAGGGTCCATGTCGCGCGGCACAAATTCCACCGGGGATCGTTGAGAAAGGCCACCAAGCATGCTGGATCGGCGCAGCGCATATGAATACGAGGACCTGCTGGCCTGCGGCCGCGGGGAGCTGTTCGGCCCCGGCAATGCGCAACTGCCGCTGCCGCCGATGCTGATGTTCGATCGGATCGTCGAGATCTCCGAGACCGGCGGCGAGTACGGCAAGGGTGTCGTCCGCGCCGAGCTCGACGTGAAGCCGGATCTCTGGTTCTTCGGCTGCCATTTCAAGAATGATCCGGTGATGCCAGGCTGTCTCGGCCTCGATGCGATGTGGCAGATGGTCGGCTTCTACCTCGGCTGGACGGGCGGCGCAGGGCGCGGCCGCGCGCTGGGCCTCGGCGATCTCAAGTTTTCCGGCCAGGTTCTGCCGACCGCGCGCCAGGTTGTGTACAACGTCGACATCAAGCGCGTGATGCGCTCAAAGCTGGTGCTCGGTATTGCCGACGGGTGGCTTTCGATGGATGGCGAGATTATCTATCGCGCCAAGGACCTGAAGGTCGGCCTGTTCAAGCAGGACGCCGCGCCGACTTGAACCGGCAGGCTGCGACCACAGACAGTGCAGCAGGCACGACTGCAACACAACACACGAGCAAGGTGAGGCGGACATCATGAGGCGGGTTGTCATCACGGGCATGGGCATCGTCTCATCGATCGGCAACAACACCCAGGAGGTGCTTGCCAGCCTGTACGAGGCGAAGTCCGGCATCTCCCGTGCTGAGAAATATGCCGAGCTTGGGTTTCGTTCGCAGGTGCAAGGCGCGCCGACGCTGAATCCCGCGGACGTGGTCGACCGCCGCGCCATGCGCTTCCTCGGCGAGGGCGCCGCGTGGAATCACGTCGCCATGGAGCAGGCCATCCTCGATTCCGGGTTGGAGCCGACCGACGTCTCCAACGTCAGAACCGGCATCATCATGGGCTCCGGCGGGCCCTCGACGCGCACACTGGTGGAAGCGGCCGACATCACCCGCACCAAGGGCCCGAAGCGCGTCGGTCCGTTCGCCGTGCCGAAGGCGATGTCGTCGACGGCCTCGGCGACGCTGGCGACCTGGTTCAAGATCAAGGGCGTCAACTACTCGATCTCCTCGGCCTGCGCGACGTCCAATCATTGCATCGGCAATTCCTACGAGATGATCCAGTACGGCAAGCAGGACGTGATGTTCGCCGGCGGCTGCGAGGAGCTCGACTGGACGCTGTCGGTGCTGTTCGACGCGATGGGCGCGATGTCGTCGAAGCACAACGACACGCCTGCGACTGCATCCCGGCCCTATGACGTCACGCGCGACGGCTTCGTGATCGCCGGCGGCGCCGGCGTCCTGGTGCTGGAAGAGCTTGAGCATGCCAAGGCGCGCGGCGCCAAGATCTACGGCGAGATCGCGGGCTACGGCGCGACCTCGGACGGCTACGACATGGTGGCGCCGTCGGGCGAAGGCGCCGAGCGCTGCATGAAGATGGCGCTGTCGACCGTGAAGACGAAGATCGACTACATCAATCCGCACGCGACCTCGACGCCGGCCGGCGATCCGCCGGAGATCGAGGCCATCCGCAAGGTGTTCGGATCGGGCGAGAAGTGCCCGCCGATCGCCGCCACCAAGGCACTGACCGGCCACTCGCTCGGCGCCACCGGCGTCCAGGAGGCGATCTATTCGCTGCTGATGATGAAGAACGGCTTCATCTGCGAGAGCGCCAACATCACCGAGCTCGATCCCGCCTTCGCCGACATGCCGATCGTGCGCAAGCGCATCGACAACGCCAAGCTCGGCACCGTGCTGTCGAACTCGTTCGGCTTCGGCGGCACCAACGCGACGCTGGTGTTCAAGCAGCTCGACGCTTAAGATTTCAATAGCACTGGTTTCGTCGGCATCATGGCCGGGCAGCAGCGCGAAGCTCATTCTTCGCACCGATGTCCGGCCATTGGCGTCTCGAAGGCGGAACGATCATCCTGGCTGGGCCGATCCCGGCATGACGAAGGAGAGACATCATGCAGGGTCTGATGAAGGGCAAGCGCGGGCTTGTGATGGGCATCGCCAACGACCATTCGATCGCCTGGGGCATCGCCAAGACGCTGGCTGCGCATGGCGCCGAGATGGCCTTCACCTATCAGGGCGACGCGCTCGGCAAGCGCGTCCGCCCGTTGGCCGACGAGCTCGGCGTCAAGCACGTGCTGCCTTGCGACGTCGAGGACATCGCCAGCGTCGATGGCGTGTTCACTTCGCTGCGCGAAGCCTGGGGCGGGCTCGACTTCATCGTCCACGCCGTCGCTTTCTCGGACAAGAACGAGCTCAAGGGCCGCTATGCCGACACGTCGCGCGAGAATTTTGCGCGCACGATGCTGATCTCCTGCTTCTCCTTCACCGAGATCGCCAAGCGCGCCGCCGAGCTGATGCCGGAGAGCGGCGGCAGCATGATCACCTTGACCTTCGACGGCTCCAACCGCGTGATGCCGAACTACAACGTGATGGGTGTCGCCAAGGCCGCGTTGGAAGCCTCGGTGCGCTATCTTGCCGCCGATTACGGCCGCCGCAGCATCCGCGTCAACGCGATCTCGGCCGGCCCGGTGCGCACGCTGGCGGGCTCGGGCATCGGCGACGCCCGCTTCATGTTCGCGTTC
Organism: Bradyrhizobium sp. SZCCHNS3002; assembly: GCF_032377435.1. NCBI lineage: Bacteria > Pseudomonadati > Pseudomonadota > Alphaproteobacteria > Hyphomicrobiales > Nitrobacteraceae > Bradyrhizobium > Bradyrhizobium sp. SZCCHNS3002. The sequence goes on along the minus strand of NZ_JAUHHY010000011.1, from coordinate 171,849 downwards.
CAGCAGAAGCACTCGCCGCTCGGCCGCGGCGTGACCCTGGAGGAGCTTGGCGGCTCCGCGCTGTATCTGTTGTCGGAGCTGTCCGGTGGCGTCACCGGCGAGATCCACTACGTCGATTCCGGCTACAACGTGATCTCGATGCCGCGCCCTGAGGATCTCAAGGCGGACTGACCTCCGCGCGCATCGGCGGTATCGGGGGGCGCGAGACTTCGTCCCCGATCCACCCAAATTTTCCCAGTTGAAGGCAATGTTCCTAAGCGGCTAATCAGGAGTCATTGGCGCCACTCTTGCGGTTGGGTTTTGCGACGACGCTGCGATGCATCAGGGCCGGTGCATCGGCCGCGACCGTCAATCAGCCGCTCGCGCCGGCAGCAAGACAGGTCGTGGGGGCGATTGATGCTGCGTTCGAAAGCCCGTGTCATCGCTCTCTGCGCGATGACCGGCATTGCGCTAGCGGCAGGAGGCGCCGGGGCGGCGCAGGCGCAATCGAGCGTCTGGGACTCCACGATCTCCAACACCAACTGGTATGTGCCGACGGCGCAGCTGCTCGCCTACCTGTCGCCGAAGACGGGCTTCTCCAATCCGGTCCCGATCGGTGACCAGACGTTGTGGACCCTAGGCACCGCAACCAACGGCGCCTTCACCGGCACCAGCGTCGCGCAGCTCAGGATCGGCCCGGCGCTGCTGACGGACACCTCGACCATCCAGGGCTTCGTCACCACCAGCGGCCAGATCACCATGCTGTTCACGCCGACCGGCGGCGGCACTGCGACCGTCGGGCTCGGCTATATGCGCAACGTCAACGGCGTGACCAGCATGGAAATGCAGATGATCACCGGCGACAGCCTGCTGGTGACGCATTGGGCCTACATGCTGCCCTATGATCCCGCGACCTTCACGCCGCCGCCGTCAGCACCGGTGCCGGCCAACTCCGTCCCGCAATGGGCATGGACCGCCGGCACGCCGTGGCGGATCGTCAGTCCGACATTGTTCGGCACGCAGGCGCCGGGCCGCTTCGTCATCACCAACTATCAGAACGGCTATTTCTGGGGCGCGGGCGTCGCGCCGACGGGCAGCACGGCCGGTGGCTTCACCCTGCTCGGCTCGGTCACCCCGGAGGGAAGCGTGCTGTTCAATACGCTGTCGCGTGGCAGCCTGACCAGCCTCTATGGCGCGATGAGCGGCAATGCGTCGAATGCGCAGATGGTCACCTCGACGTATGATCTCACGGGAAGCATGACCGGCGATCTGGCGACGATGTCGCTAATCCAGCCCTATGGCACTGCGCTTCGGTCGGCCGGCGGCCGCGTCGGCCTGGAAGCCGCCGACGTGCTGTACCGGCTGTCGATGACGTCGGCCGGCTGGAGCGGATCGATGGTCTCGGGATTTGCCGCGCTCGACAATCTCAGCGGTCCCTCGCTCAGTGCCGCCGTCAAGCAGGCGCTGCCGGTGCTGACCGGGGCGGCGTCGCAGGCGACCTATGTCAGCCAGCAGGCGTTCCGGCAGACGATGACCAACAGGCTCGATGATGTCAGCAGCATCGGCTGGGCTGCTGGCCGCAATGTCTGGATGCAGCCTCTCGGCGGCACCACGCAGCAGACGGGACGTGATGGTGTTCCCGGGTATAGTGCCGCCGGCGCGGGTCTGGCGCTCGGCGCCGATGTCGCCGTCTCGTCCCGCGCCATCATCGGCGGCGTTCTTGGCTATTCTCATCACACGATCAGCGGAAGCGATGATGCGGTGCCAAACCGTCTCGGTCTCGCCTCCTATCAGCTCGGGCTCTATGGGGCCTACGCCGTCACTTCTGATGTCACCTTCGACTATCAGCTCGACGGCGGATCGAGCGACAACGGCGAAAGCCGGTCGCTGAACTTCATGGGCGCGTCGGCCGGCGGCAGCTATCGTTCCTACAACGGCCACGCCGGTGCGGGCATCAAGACCCGCATTCCGCTGCGAGACGACCTCGCGCTCGTTCCTGCACTGCGCCTGGACTACGGCACGGTTCGCAGCGGCTCCTATCGGGAAGGCGGTGCCGGCGGTTTCAGCCTCAACGTCGATCCTCAGGTCTATCAGGAACTCGTGACGACGGCGCAGCTGAAAGCGGTCTATGCGCCGACAACGCAGGTTCGTCTGATCAGCGATGTCGGCGTCGGTTACAACGCGCTGAACCAGGCATTGCAGATCGGCGCCGCCTTCTCCGGCGGCGGCGACGGCTTCGTCACCCGGGGCCTCAGCCTGTCGCCCTGGGTCTACTCGGCCGGGCTTGGTCTTGTCGCTGCGGGCAACGATCGCCTCGACCTCAGCGTTCGCTACGGCATCAACGCGACGCCGTCCGGCCTCGTCCAGCAGTCAGGCCATGCGGTGCTGAAGATCAGGCTATGACGCGCCGAGCTGATGGTTCTACTCGCCCCCGAAATAGGCCGGCAGGCGCTGGTCGAGCCGGAACTTGAGCATCGAGCGCGCCATGTCACGCAGCACGTTGTTGTTCGCGGCATCCGGCGGCGAGGCGGGAAATGCGGAGTTGTCGACGTCGCCGGCATGAGACGGCGGTCCGACGCCGGACGTCAGCCGCGAGAGCAGCGCCTTGGAACTCGTGGCGGGCTCGCGCGTCTCGAACGTCGCGCCGTCATAGAGCTGGATATCGATCATGATGAAGACGTGGCTGATCCGGCCAAATCCCTCGCCCCGGTTGATGACGCCGACGCCGGTGACCTCGTCGTTCGTCGAGGGTTCGCTGTCGGTCCGGCGGGTGATCACGAGGTAACGAGCGCACCCCGCCGAACCGGCCACCCTCCTGACGATGGACGTGAGCTTCCCGTTCTCAGCCTTGATCGGGGGTGACTGATAGAACGGATCCAATGCTCCCTTGGGGACGCCGATGCGGCGGATCCCGGCATCACCCGCGGCTGCTTTCACGCGCGCATAGACGATATCGTCGAATCCCCAGGAGACCGGCACCTCGGCGTACTCGTTGCCCAGGCGGGTCATGCCGTTCTTCTGCACCGTGAAGACATCGCCAAGCGCTGAGATCACCCCGAGCTCGCACGGTCCGCCCTCGCGGACGGCCCTTGCCGGCTTGGCGGTCTTGGCAACGCCGGCCGCCGGCTTTGCCGCAGGCTTGGCGCTCAGCGGCGCAGGTGACGATTGCGCCAGGGCGTTGGTGCCCGACCAGAGCACGGCAATGAGCAGCGGCGCGAGCAGGCGTGAAATCGTCACTGGGAAAACTCGTGCTGGGAGAAACGAATGCGGACGGTGAAGCCCGTTCGAGGCGTATGACAGCGGGCGACGGCTCATTCGATCTTCAGGTAGCTCGGCAGGTCGCGATCGAGCTTCGCCGCGACCAGGCTGCGCAGGCGTTCGCGTAGCACGGTGCTGGTGGCTGCGGCGGCAAGAGGCTCGGGGAAGTCGGCATTGTCGAGCTTGTTGAGGGGATCCTCGGTGAGCCTCATGGTCTCGGCCAGCCGTGCGCCGGTATCCGCCGAGAATGAGCCGATCTTCTCGTAGGAATGGCCGTCGATCAGCGTGATGTTGACGTTCGCGAACAGGTGCGAGTGCCGGATGAGTGATCCGAGGCCCTGATTGTAAGCGCCAATGCCCCTGAGCCTCAGGGTGGTGTTGGGAATGGTCGCCTCGAACCTGGTGACCACGAGGTAGCGTTCGCAATTTGCATTCGTGGTGACGTTGCGCACGATCGAGGTCAGGCTCTCCTTCGGATCGGGCAGGAAGCGCGACGTCGGATGGTAGTAGGGCTCGAACGCGCCTTTGGGATAGCCGACCCTGCGGACGGTCGGATCGCCGGCGGTCGCCGCACGCACGCGCGCCACGGCGAGGTCGTCCAGTCCCCAACCCGGCAGGGTGACCTCGTCCTCTTCGGTTTCGAACACCGTGAGGCCGAACTTGCTGACGGCGAGCTGGTCGCCGAGCGCGGCAATGACGCCCAGCCGGCAGGGACCGCTTTCAACAGCGATCGGCTTCGCCGCCGGCTTCTTTCCCGAGGACTTCTTGGCGGCGGGCGCGGCCTTGGCCGGGGCTGTCATCGTCGACGGAGCCTGGGCCCAAGCCGCAGTTGTGAAGGCAGCAGCGAGACCGACGAGCGCAAGACGGGGGATCAGCAGGAGCGGTGCGGACATGGCGGATGTTCGAGATTGACGAAGCGAGCGGGAACCCGAACTTAGTTCGCCCGCGAAGGCGCACGCAACGGTTTCCGGCCGACACGTGCAAGATCAGCGCTTGCACGCTCCGCGATCATGAGTCCGCCGCCCGGTCGCCACGCTTCCATCGATAATATTTCATGATGCGGCCGTGCAGCGGATCAGCCTGCTTCTTTTCCAGCACGAAGCCCTCGCGTTCGTACCAGCGCCACGCCTTCCCGTTGCCTTCGGCGCAACGCAGCCAGACCTCGTCGGGCAGCAGCTCGCGGGTGAAGGCGAGCAGGCGGCGGCCGAGCGAGCGGCCCTGATGCGACGGGGCGATCATCAGCTGGTCGAGATAGAGCAGGGGCACGTTGATCGCGAGCATCGCCGCGAGCTGGCCGCCGTCATCAGCGACATAGAGGCTCCAGCCACCCTCCATCTCGCGCGGCACGCGCTCCTTGAGCAGGCTCAGCAGCGTGTCGCTCGGGCGCTCCAGCCCGGTCGAGCACCAGCTCTCCATCCAGAGCCTCGCGATGGCGTCGTATTCGTCCGGGCGAGCGGGGCGGATGACAGGATGGTGCATGTGGGGTGACCTGAAGCGGGGGTGACGGCCTGGCCTCTGCATCCGCAGCCATGACCTGGGACGCGCGAGGGTGTGCGACCGATAGGACAACAAAAAAGGGCGGCTCGAAAGCCGCCCTTTGTGTTTCACTCGAAGGGTGCCCCGGCTTTACTCGCCGGCGGCTTCGCGCGCCTCGGCGGGCGCGTCCTTCTGCTTGGCCTCGAGATCCTCGCCGGTGGTCTGGTCGACCGCCTTCATGGACAGCCGGGTCTTGCCGCGGTCGTCGAAGCCGAGCAGCTTGACCTTGACCTTGTCGCCTTCCTTGACGACGTCGGTGGTCTTCTGCACGCGCTTGTCGGCGAGCTGCGAGATGTGCACGAGGCCATCGCGGGTGCCGAAGAAGTTCACGAAGGCGCCGAACTCCATCACCTTGACGACGGTGCCGTCATAGATCTGGCCGACCTCCGGATCGGAGGCGATCGACTTGATCCACTTGATGGCGGCCTTCATCGCCTCGCCGTCGTTGGAGGCGACCTTCACGGTGCCGTCGTCCTCGATGTTGACCTTGGCGCCGGTCTTCTCGACGATCTCGCGGATCACCTTGCCGCCGGTGCCGATCACTTCGCGGATCTTGTCGGTCGGGATCTTGAAGGTCTCGATGCGCGGCGCGTATTCGCCGAGTTCGGCGCGCGCGGCGGTCAGCGCCTTGGACATCTCGCCCAGGATGTGGATGCGGCCTTCGCGGGCCTGACCCAGCGCAACCCGCATGATCTCCTCGGTGATGCCCTCGATCTTGATGTCCATCTGCAGCGAGGTGATGCCGCTCTCGGTGCCCGCGACCTTGAAGTCCATGTCGCCGAGATGGTCCTCGTCGCCGAGGATGTCGGACAGCACGGCGAAGCGGCTGCCTTCCAGGATCAGACCCATCGCGATGCCCGCGGTCGGCCGCTTCAGCGGCACGCCGGCATCCATCAGCGCCAGCGAGGAGCCGCACACGGTCGCCATCGACGACGAACCGTTGGACTCGGTCACCTCCGACACGACGCGCGTCGTGTAGGGGAACTCGTGGTGCGGCGGCAGCACCGGGTGGATGGCGCGCCAGGCGAGCTTGCCGTGGCCGATCTCGCGGCGCTTGGTGCCGCCGAGACGGCCGGTCTCACCGACCGAGTAGGGAGGGAAGTTGTAGTGCAGCAGGAACGTCTCCTTGTACGTCCCCGACAGCGCGTCGATGTACTGCTCGTCCTCGCCGGTGCCGAGCGTGGTCACGACCAGCGCCTGGGTTTCGCCGCGGGTGAACAGCGCCGAACCGTGGGCGCGGGGCAGCACGCCGACCTCGCAGACGATGTTGCGCACCGTCTTGGCGTCACGGCCGTCGATCCGCTTGCCGGTGTCCAGGATGTTCCAGCGGACGATCTTGGCCTCGAGCTCCTTGAACACGGCGGCGATACGGAGCTTGTCGTATTTCGGCTCCTGCCCCTCGGGGAAGAAGTAGGCCATCACCTTTTCCTTGACGGCGCCGACGGCAGCATAGCGCTGCTGCTTGATCGGAATCGCGTAGGCGGTGCGCAGGTCCTGCTCGGCGATCCCGAGCATCTCCTTCTCGATCGCGGCGTTGTCGATGATCGCGACGTCGCGCGGCTCCTTGGCGGCCTTTTCGGCGAGCTCGATGATCGCGTTGATCACCGGCTGGAAGTGACGGTGACCGAACATCACCGCACCGAGCATGATGTCCTCGTTGAGCTCCTTGGCCTCCGATTCCACCATCAGCACGGCGTCCGAGGTGCCGGCGACCACCAGGTCGAGCTGGGTGTCGGCCATCTCGTCGAGGGTCGGATTGAGGATATATTCGTCATTGGCGAAGCCAACGCGGGCCGCGCCGATCGGGCCCTTGAACGGAACGCCCGACAAGGTCAGCGCTGCCGACGCGCCGACCAGCGCGACGATGTCCGGATCGTTCTCCATGTCGTGCGACAGCACGGTCACGATCACCTGGGTCTCGTTGCGCCAGGCATCGACGAACAGCGGGCGAATCGGGCGGTCGATCAGGCGGGAGACCAGCGTCTCCTTCTCGGTCGGACGGCCCTCGCGCTTGAAATAGCCGCCGGGAATGCGGCCCGCGGCGTAGGTCTTTTCCTGATAGTCGACGGTCAGGGGCAGGAAGTCGACGCCCTCCCGCGGCGCCTTGGCGGCGACGACGGTCGCGAGCACGACGGTCTCGCCATAGGTGGCGACGACGGCGCCGTCAGCCTGGCGGGCGATCTTGCCGGTTTCCAGCTTGAGCGGACGCCCACCCCAGTCGATCTCGACGGAATGCTTGGTAAACATGGGTATCTTCTTTCATGAGATGATCGAAGGCGGACTCCCCAGAAACAAAAAAACCATGCGCAAGATTGCGGGGCGCTGGAATGCGATCAGCGGCCTGCGATCCTGCCATGGTTTTCTTATTTCGGATGGCGTCCATCCTTCTCGTAAATAACGGGCACCTTGCCCGTCACGCCCAGCGGCCGGATTGCTGCTGAAGCGTACTGCATGGTCCTGGTCGGATCAGTCGAAGAGCGTATCCGCTTCTTTCCAGATCCGGCCAGACCGCATGATCCCGGATGAGCGAACGCCGCGCGTGCGGCGTCCTCAGGATCATGTCGTCAACGCGCGCAATGACGCGCGCGCTCATTCCATAGCGAAGCTCAACGACGAATGTTGTGCTTCTCGAGCAGCGCCTTGTAGCGCGCCTCGTCGTTCTTCTTCAGATAGTCCAGCAGCGAACGGCGGGTCGACACCAGCTTCAGGAGGCCGCGGCGGGAGTGATTGTCCTTGCCGTGGGTCTTGAAATGGCCGGTCAGGTTGTTGATGCGTTCCGACAGGATCGCAACCTGCACCTCGGGAGAACCGGTATCACCGGCCTTGGTGGCGTTCGCCTTGATGATTTCCGCCTTGCGCTCTGCGGTCACCGACATCGTCAGTCTCTTTCGTTGCGACCGGAGCTGGCAGTCAGTCCGGTCAGGTTGAACACGCGCTTGGGGATGAGTTCGCCATTGCCAATTTCGGCAAGCGCCAGAAGGCGGCCTGCGACCGTGACATAGACTGTGCCGCTACTATTGGGCGCATCCCGTCCGCGCAACAAAACGGCCTGGCCCCTGTGGAGCCTTGCCGCATCAGCCCGAGTGACGGCCAGTGCCGGGATGTCGTCCAGCGCGGTCTCAACGGGCAGGAGTGCGTCGGCGAGGCTTCCCTCACCGGACGCGGCTCTATTGCACAAAGCCTCCAACTGTTCCAGCGGAATCATGTCGTTCTCGGTAAACGGACCCACCAGGGTCCGCCGGAGCGCGCTGATATGGCCGTAACAGCCGAGGAGGCGGCCCATGTCGCGGGCCAGCGCCCGGACATAGGTTCCCTTGCCGCATTCCGCCTCGAATACCGAATGGTCGGTGTCGGGCTGGTCGACGAGGGTCAGTTCATGGATCTCGACCGGGCGCGGCTGCAGCTCGACGACCTCGCCGTCGCGGGCGAGATCATAGGCGCGCTCGCCCTGGACCTTGATCGCGGAATAGCGCGGCGGCGTCTGCTCGATCCGGCCGGTAAATTGCGGCAGCAGCGCCCGGATCGCCGCGGCATCCGGCCGGCTGTCGCTGGTCTCGACGACCCGTCCTTCGGTGTCGTCGGTATCGCGCTCCTCGCCCCAGGTCACGGTGAAGCGGTAGCGCTTGCGGCCGTCCATCACGAAGGGAACCGTCTTGGTGGCTTCGCCCAGCGCGATCGGCAGGCCGCCGGAGGCGAGCGGATCGAGCGTGCCGGCATGGCCGGCGCGCTTGGCCTGGAACAGGCGCTTCACCACCGCCACGGCCTGGGTCGAGGTCATGCCGATCGGCTTGTCGAGCACGACCCAGCCATGGACGTCGCGACGATCGCGGCGCGGCTGGTTGCCCTGACCGTTTCCTTGGCGCTGCTTGTTGCGCGGATCATTGTTGTCGCGCAACGGGCGTCCGTCGGCAGAATGGATCGTCTTGGCCGTGGTCGGTTCGGCGCTCGGCGCGTCGACAGTGCCGGTTTCGGGGGGAATGGTCATCAGCTCTCTTCCGAATCCGAATTGAGGTCTCTCTGCACCGCGGGTGTTCGCAGTAATTTCTCGATCCGTTCCGCTTCGTCGAATCGCTCGTCGACGCGGAAGCGGATGTCAGGTGCAAATTTCAGGTTAACGCGCCGCGCGATGTCGCCGCGCAGGAACTTCTTGTTGCGCTCCAGCGCCGTGAGCACGACGTCCGTATCCTGTCCGCCGAGCGGCATGATGTAGATCGTGGCGAGCTTCAGGTCGGGCGACATGCGGACTTCGGGCACCGTGATGATGTGTCCCTCCAGGTCCGGATCGTGCACGTCACCGTGGCTGAGAATGTCGGCGACAGCGTGACGCACGGTCTCGGCCACGCGCAACTGACGCTGCGAGCCGCCGGAAGCGGCGCTTCCCCTCTGGTGATGGCGAGGCATTTTTCAAAAAATCCAATGGATCGTCGCCCGGCGCTGACGCGGGCGAGAGGATCATTCTGATTGAGTTCAACGACGCTTCGTTAAGTTCAAGAGGCGCAGCGATTCCGCATCTGCACGGAATCGCTGCTCACTCGAATTGCAGCGCTCTGTAGGATTCGGACTTACAGCGAGCGCTGGATAGTCTCCACGCGATAACATTCGATGACGTCGCCGACACGCATGTCGCCGTAGCTCTCGAAGGCCATGCCGCATTCCTGGCCGGCCTGCACTTCCTTCACTTCGTCCTTGAAGCGCTTCAGCGTCGACAGCTTGCCCTCGTGAACCACGACGTTGTCGCGGATCAGGCGGACATTGGCGCCGCGTTCGACAGTGCCGTCGGTGACGCGGCAGCCGGCGACCTTGCCGACCTTGGAGATGTTGAACACCTCGAGGATCTGCGCATTGCCGAGCATGGTCTCGCGCAGCGTCGGCGCAAGCAGACCGCTCATCGCCTTCTTCACGTCATCCACGAGGTCGTAGATGATGTTGTAGTAGCGGATCTCGATGCCGTTGCGCTTGGCGAGCGCGGCCGCTTCCTTGTTGGCTCGCACTGAGAAGCCGATGATCGCGGCGTTGAAGCCTTCGGCCAGCGTGACGTCGGACTCGCTGATGCCGCCGACGCCGGCATGCAGGATGCGGGCGGCGACCTCCTCGGTGCCGAGCTTCTCCAGCGAGCCGAGAATGGCTTCCAGCGAGCCCTGCACGTCGGCCTTGATGATCAGCGGGAATTCCTTGCGGCCCACGGTCTTCAATTGCGACATCATCTGTTCGAGCGAACCGCGCATGCCGGAGATCGAGGCGGCCGCGTTCTCGCGCTTCTGGTGCGCGCGGTAGCTGGTGACCTGGCGGGCACGGGCTTCGTTCTCAACGACGGCGAGACGATCGCCAGCTTCCGGCGGACCGTTGAAGCCGAGCACCTCGACCGGCACCGACGGGCCTGCCTCCTGCAACGTCTCGCCCTGGTCCGAGATCAGCGCGCGGACGCGGCCCATCTCGGCGCCGGCGACGATGATGTCGCCGACCCGCAAGGTGCCGCGCTGAACCAGCACGGTGGCAACCGGGCCGCGGCCGCGATCGAGCTTGGCTTCGATCACGGTGCCCTCGGCCGGGCGATCCGAATTGGTCTTGAGGTCGAGGATGTCGGCCTGCAACGCGATCATCTCGAGCAGACGGTCGAGATTGGTCTTGTTCTTGGCGGACACCTCGACGTCGACGACCTCGCCGCCCAGCGATTCGACCTGCACCTCGTGCTGGAGCAGCTCGGTGCGGACGCGCTCGGGACGGGCGTCGGGCTTGTCGATCTTGTTGATCGCCACGATCATCGGCACCTTCGCCGCCTTGGCGTGGTTGATGGCCTCGATCGTCTGCGGCATGACGCCGTCATCGGCCGCGACCACCAGCACGACGATGTCGGTGACCTTGGCGCCGCGGGCGCGCATCGCGGTGAACGCGGCGTGGCCGGGCGTGTCGATGAAGGTGATCTTCTTGCCGGAATCCGGCGCCGTCACCTGATAGGCGCCGATGTGCTGGGTGATGCCGCCGGCTTCACCCGAGACCACATTGGCATGGCGCAGCGCGTCGAGCAGCGAGGTCTTGCCGTGGTCGACATGGCCCATCACGGTGACGACCGGCGAGCGCGGCTCGGTGTCGGTCGAATCGTCGACGACGTCGAACAGGCCCTCTTCCACGTCCGAGGCGGCGACGCGCTTGACGGTGTGGCCGAGCTCTTCCGCGATCAGCTGCGCGGTGTCGGCATCAATCACGTCGGTGATCTTGTGCATCGCGCCCTGGCGCATCAGCAGACGGATCACGTCGACCGCGCGCTCCGACATGCGGTTCGCCAGCTCCTGGATGGTGATGGCTTCCGGAATCGTCACCTCGCGGACGAGCTTCTCCTTCTGCTCGTTGGCGGCATGGCCCTTCAGGCGCTGCGTGCGGCGGCGGAACGACGCGATCGAGCGCTCGCGCACATCGTCGGCCGTGAGCGCCGTGACCACCGTCAGGCGGCCGCGCTGCTTCTGCGGACCCGGCTTGTGCGTGGTCTTCGGCGGCGGCGCGGGACGTGCGGCTCCACCGGGACCCCTGCGGATCTGGCGCGGACCCTCATCCTCGTCCGGACCGGCGGCAACCGCCGCCGGCGCGCGGCCGAGCGGACCGCCGGCGGCAGGACGGGCGCCGGCCGGGCGTGCGCCCGCCGGCTGAGCGCCGCCGGGCCGCGAGCTCGGACCACCAATCTGCTGCGGCCGGCTGCCCGGTGCGCCGACGGGCCTGCCGGGGGCGGGCGTCGAGCGGGCCGGTGCCGTCGCGGCGGGCTGCGGCGCGGATGTCGCCGGACGGGGCGCCTCGCCTTCACCGAACCGCTTCTTGGCCTCGAGCTCGGCCTTGCGCTTGGCTTCCTCTTCGTGACGGTGCCGCTCTTCCTCGGCCTTGCGGCGCGCCTCGGCAGCCTCGCGCTCGGCGCGTTCGGCGGCTTCGCGCTCGGCGCGGCGGCGGGCTTCCTCTTCGGCCTGGCGGCGTTCCTCGATGTCGCGCACGCGGGCGTCGGCCAGCGCGCTGGCGCGCGCCGAGCGCTCGTCCTCTGTCAGGGTGCGGAGCACGACGCCGGAGCCGCTGCGCTGTGGACCGGACGACCGCGGCCCGGACGGGCGGTTGCTCGCCGGCGGCGGCGTCGGCGCCTTGGCGACGGTCGGCTCCGGCGCGTGCGGCGCATCGGGCGCCCCATCGCCAACACGGCGCTTGGTGCCGCGCTTCTCGACCACCACCTGCTTGCTCCGGCCATGTGGGAAGCTCTGGCGCACCGTGCCAGTCTCGACGCGCGGCTTCAGCGTCAAGGTCTTGGTCGGGACACTCAGTTTCTTGTCGCCCGGAGTGTTGTTGTCGGCCATTCAGTCGTCCTAATCTCGTTTACCTGCGTGCGGGTCTGCCGCACCGTCCCATTCGTGCAATCGTCGCGTATTCGTCGCTATGTCTTCGAAGTCGAAGCAGATTTCGTGGCCGCGGTTCCGGCAATCTTGTCAGCGTCGGCCGACCGGTATCGGACCAGTGTCTGGCTGCGCGACAGGAATGTCCTGCTCGCCGGGCCTGCGAGCACGGCAGCATGTATCACATTTGAGCGCCCAAGTGCCAAATCCAATTCTGCCGAAGTGAGACAGCAGATGATCGGAATTGTCGGGGCTTGGCCCTGACCCTCGGCGTTCGGCCGCACCAGCGCGTCGAGCTTGCGGATCCCGTCGGCTGCACCGTCCGCAGCATGGACGAGGGCTGCCAAGGTCGACCGTGACTGCCGCTGCGACAGCGCCGCTTCCACCTTGGAGAAACCGGAGACGACCTCGCCCGCCTTGGCGGCAATCCCCAGCGCTTCGATCGCGCTGCGGGCCAGCAAGGCTTCCAGGTCTTCGGGAAGGGTAGGCGGGACGCGGACGTTGGTCTTGAAGCCTCGGCTGAAATGGTGACGCCGCACCGCCTCCGCAACCGCCTGGCGCGAGGCGGTGATCCACAAGCCCCGCCCCGGCAGCTTGCGCTTGATGTCGGGCACGACCTCGCCCGACGGGCCGACGACGAAGCGGATCAGCTCGCCGATCGGCCGCACTTCGCGGCTGACCGCGCACATGCGCATGGTCGCGGACTTTTCGGTCCGCGGTCCATTGTCGAGCTCGGGGTCGGCCAAAGCGAGCATGCGGTGATGCGGCTCCTCATCTCAAGCGAGCTGGGTCAGGGTGGGGGGCATTGCGGTGTCCATGGGGCGAGCCAAACGGGTCAGGCGGGCTGTCTTTCGGTCGTTTCGTCCTCATTCTCGGGCTCGGCTTCGGCCTTGGCGAGGTCAGCCTCACTGATCCAGCCGGCCTTGACGCGGGCCTGCATGACCATGGCTTCGGCGTCATCGCGGGAGACATCGAGACCGTCGAGGAAACCGGGGAATTTGGTGGCTTCGCCCCCCTCCTTGCGCTCGGTCCAGCCGACCAGATCGTCGGTGGCGCAGCCCGCGAGGTCCTCGACCGTCTTGATGTCGTTCTCGCCGAACTTGACCAGCATCTTGGTGGTGACGCCGGGCACGTCCTTCACCGCGTCCTCGACGCCGAGCTCCTTGCGCCTGGCCTCGAGCTCGGCTTCCTGCTGCTCGAGGAATTCGCGGGCGCGGGTCTGCAGCTCGGTCGCGGTCTCCTCGTCGAAGCCCTCGATGCCGGCGAGATCCTTGAGGTCGACCAAAGCGAGCTCCTCGACCGAGGTGAAGCCTTCGGACGCCAGCAACTGGCCGACGACCTCGTCGACGTTCAGCGATTCCATGAACACGCGGGTGGAATTCTCGAAGTCGGCCTGGCGGCGCTCCGATTCCTCCTGCTCGGTCAGGATGTCGATGTCCCAGCCGGTCAGCTGCGAGGCGAGCCGGACGTTCTGGCCGCGGCGGCCGATCGCCAGCGAGAGCTGGTTGTTGGTGTCGGGGACGACCACCTCGATGCGCTCGCGGTCCTCGTCGATGACGACCTTGGCGACTTCGGCCGGCGCCAGCGCGTTGACCACGAAGGTCGCGATATCCGGCGACCACGGGATGATGTCGATCTTCTCGCCCTGCAGCTCGTTCACCACGGCCTGCACGCGCGAGCCGCGCATGCCGACGCAGGCGCCGACGGGGTCGACCGAGGAGTCGCGGGAGACAACGCCGATCTTGGCGCGCGAGCCGGGGTCGCGAGCGACCGCCTTGATCTCGACGATGCCGTCATAGATCTCCGGCACCTCCTGCGCGAACAGCTTGGCCATGAACTGCGGATGGGTGCGCGACAGGAAGATCTGCGGTCCCCGGGTCTCGCGGCGGACGTCGAACACGTAGGCGCGGACGCGGTCGCCGTTGCGGAAGACCTCGCGCGGCAGCATCTCGTCACGGCGGATGATGGCCTCGCCGCGGCCGAGGTCGAGGATCACGCTGCCATACTCGACGCGCTTGACGACGCCGTTGACGATGTCGCCGATGCGGTCCTTGAACTCCTGGTACTGCCGGTCGCGCTCCGCCTCGCGCACCTTCTGCACGATGACCTGCTTGGCCGATTGCGCGGCGATGCGGCCATATTCCAGCGGCGGCAGGGTGTCCGCGATGGTGTCGCCGATCTGGGCGCCCGGGTTGGCGCGGCGCGCATCATCCAGCGAGATCTGGTTGGAGGGGTTCTCGACCTTCTCGACCACCAGCATGTGGCGCGACAGCCGCAGCTCACCCTTCTTCGGATCGATCTCGGCATGAACGTCGGTCTCGCTGCCGTAGCGGGCGCGGGCGGCCTTGGCGATCGCGTCTTCCATCGCGGCGATCACGATGCCGCGGTCGATCGACTTCTCGCGCGCGACGGCGTCGGCGATCTGCAGCAGTTCCAACCGGTTGGCGCTGACGGCCATGGCTCAAGTCTCCTCTAATCAGGATCGATCTCGCCCCTGCGCGCGCGGTCGGCAGCGAGGCGATGTTTCTTGGTGTTGGTCGGCAGCGGCTTCTTGGCCGGCTGCTTGTCTTTCAACTTCGGCTTCGGCTTGGCCTGGGCCGCCGGCTTGGCGTGCGGCGCCAGCGGCGGTGCGATGCCAAGCTCGCGCTTCTTCTCACGCTCGGCGGCCTTGCCGCGGCGCATGGATTCGGCGATCAGCTCGTCGGTCAGCACCATCTTGGCGTCGCCGATGTCGGTCATCGGCAGCACGACATCGGCATCCTGGTCCTTGGCGACGTCGTCGCGGGTGATGCGGACGCCGTCACCTTCGACGCCCTTGATGATGCCGCGGAAGCGTTTGCGGTTCTGATGCGCCACCGCCATCTCGATCTTCACGAGATGCCCGATATGGCGCTCGAAATCGGAGCGGCGCACCAGCGGCCGGTCGATGCCCGGCGAGGAGATCTCGAGCCGGTAGGCACGGTCGATCGGGTCGGCGATATCCAGCACCGGCGACAGCGCACGCGACACCGCCTCGCAATCCTCGATCTGCATCGTGCCGTCGGGGCGCTCGGCCATCACCTGGACGGTGCAGCCGGCCTCGCCGGAGATGCGGATCCGCACCAGACGGTACCCCATTCCCTGCAGCACGGGGTCAGCCACCGCCGCGACGCGCGCCGCGACGCCCGGCTCGACGACGAGACGGGGCTCGGTCAGGAGGTCGGTGTCAGCGGTTGCGAACGTAGGTTCCGTCATCGAGGCGTCGATCGCGTGTCTTGCTTGGTTGGGCCGTCGGGCCTGTTCGATCGCGCTCACCGGACCGATCCCGCCCGTGGCGGAGCGATCCAGGTAACAAAAAAGAGCGGGTCCGGAAGGGCCCACCCTCACTACGCGATCGTATATGAGATGATGTTTGATGGCGCTCATATAGCCGCTTTGCCGCCTGACGGCAAGGGTCGTGTCGGCTCAAACGGCGCCTGGAACTGGGAATCTGCTCCGCGCCAGGAGTGCGGATCGGATCGTTTTCCCCGACCGGGAACGGCCGAATGCCGCGGGGTCTAACCCTTCATTCACCAAGATCGCTTAAAAATGAGCTGAGTTCGCGCTTTTTGCCTCCGTAGTCGTGCTGCACGGAGCGGAGCGCACGGAAACGTGTCGTGTTGCGTATCGAGTAGACGTCATGACCCCGGCAACCGCGCTGATCCCCGGCCTCGGCCGGATCGTCAGGCAGGGCAATGCTGAACGCGGCCTCGAGGCCACGCGCCGCATCGCCGACCTGTTCTTCGAGGATGCGACGAAGCTGCGTCCCGAGCACATCAATCTGTTCGACGGTCTCCTGATCGATCTGGTCCCGTTCGCGGATCTGCCGACGCGGATCGATCTGTCGGAGCGGTTGTCGCGGCTCCTCAGGGCGCCCCGTGCCCTCGTCAGCCGGCTGGCGCGCGACGACGAGGTTGCGGTGGCGGGTCCGCTGTTGCGCCGTTCGCTCGTGCTCGACGATCCCGTGCTCATCGCCATTGCGCGCGACAAGAGCCAGGGACATCTGCTCGCGATGGCAGAGCGGACGCGCCTGTCGGCCGATATGACCGATGTGCTGGTGCGCCGTGGTGATCGCGACGTGGTGCGGCGGACCGCTGCCAATGATGGCGCCGCGTTTTCCCCGCGCGGCTATGCCGCGCTGATCCACCGCGCGAGTTCAGACGGCGTGCTGACGCTCACGGTCGGCCGGCGCGACGATGTTTCCGACGATCATCTGCGACAATTGCTGGCCGGTGCGCTCGATGTCGTCAGGCGGCGGCTGTTCGATGTGGTGCCGCCGGACAAGCAGGCGAGGATCAAGCAGGCCCTCGCCGAGCTCGCCGATGCGGCACAGGCAACAGACAGCACGCGCAATTTCGTGCCGGCGCAGCGGACCATCCTGTCGCTGTATGAAGCCGGTGCCTTGGACCAGTCGGCGCTGTTCGGCTTCGCATCCGAGCACAAATACGAGGAGGTCATCGCGGCGCTCGCCGCAATGACGGGATTGAAGATCGCGACGCTCGACCGGCTCATGTCGGGCGATCGTCACGATCCGCTTCTGATCCTGGGGCGTATGATCGGGCTCGATTGGCGCACCGTGCACGCACTGATCCTGCTGCGCCTCGGACCGAAACGCGTGCCGGCGCAGCGCGACATCGATGCGATCAGGGTCAACTACGCGCGCCTGCTGCCATCGACCGCCGAGCGGGTCGTCGCGTTCTGGAAGACACGGCATTGAATGACGCCCACGGCGCAGTGGTCAGCGCCGGCGGAAGATCAGGTAGTTGGCGACGCGGCCTTCGCGCGTCGCCTTCCGTCCGTAGCGCGTCATGGTGTAGCCCGGCCAGGGCAGACGCCAGTCGTCGGCGCGCTCGGCCGTCCAGGCGAACTCGGGCGACCGGAGCAGATGCCACAGCGTCCAGGCGCAATAGTCGGCGATGTCGCTGACGAAGCGGAACTCGCCGCCGGGCTCGAGAGCGCGCGCCATCGCGGCGATCGTCGCATCCTGCACGAAACGCCGCTTCCAGTGCCGCCGCTTCGGCCAGGGATCGGGATGGATCAGATCGATCCGCTGCAGCGATCGCGGCGGCAGCCAGGCCAGCAGTTCGGCGGCGTCGCCGGCCAGCAGCCTGATATTGCCGATGTTGTCGGCCTCGATCGCCGACAGGATCTTGGCCATGCCGTTGACATAGGGCTCACAGCCGATGAAGCCGGTGGTCGGAAACGCCTTTGCTTCGGCGGCAAGATGCTCGCCGCCGCCGAACCCGATCTCCAGCCGCAGCGCGTCGACCGGCGGATCGTACAGCGTGGGCAGCACGGCATCCGCGGGAGCGGCGAGATCGAGCGCGAGATGCGGCAGCAGGTTGCCGACCAGGTCGGCCTGATGCGCCCGCAGCTTGTGGCCCTTGCGCCGGCCGAAGAACGAGCCCTGACCATGCAGGGCCGCGGTGTCGGTGTGATTGTCGTCGTCGACGGGCATGTTGATTGCGGTGCTCATCGCAGCGTTTCATAGAGGCGGTAGAGCAGCCTTGTCCGCGGCTCGATCGAGGAGATGTACATCTGCTCGTAATGTGTATGCGCGCCCTTGCCATCGACGCCGAGCCCATCGAGCGTCGCCGTGAACGGTGCGGTGAAATTGCCGTCGGAACCGCCGCCGGTATAGGTGTCGATCAGCTCGAAGCCGATTTCGTCGGCGAGCGATTTCGCATGCTCGAACAGGGCGGCGCCGGCGTTGCCCTTGACGTAAGGCGGCCGGTTCACCTCGCCGCTCACTTCGACCGTGACGCCATCGCTGCGCGAGGTCAGCCCCAGGATCTTGGGCAGGATTTCCTCGGCATCGGCAGGCGTCGGCAGCCGTGCGTCGACCTCGGCATAAGCTTCCTCGGCGATCACGTTCGGACGTGTTCCGCCGCGCACGACGCCGACATTCACGGTGATGCCGCGGGCGGGGTCGTTGAGCGCCTCGAGGGCGTGAATGACGTTGGCGAGTTCGCGGATCGCACTGCGTCCATCCTGTGGACGCGCGCCGGCATGCGCGGGCACGCCGCGGATCGCCACGTCGAACCGCGCCACGCCCTTGCGTCCGGTCACGATCTTGCCGCCGTCACGCGCGGGCTCGGTGACGAGGACGTATTTGGCCTTGCGGCCTTCCTCCTCGATCAGCGCGCGCGAGGTCGGGCTGCCGATCTCTTCATCCGAGACGAACAAATGAGTAATGCCGAGCGGCGATTTTTGACCGCCTGCGCAGAGTTGACGAAAGGCGTGGAAGGCGAGATACGCGCCGCCCTTCATGTCGTAGATCCCCGGACCGTACGCGACGTCGCCGTCGACCGAGAACGGCAGCCGCGCGATGAACCCGATCGGATGCACCGTGTCGAGATGGCTCAGGACCAGGATGCCAGGCTCGTCCTGTCCCCACGACGACCGTGCGACGAGGTGGTCGCCGCAGCCGTCGCGTCCGGCGATCCGTTCGATCGTGGCATCGAGCCCCCGATAACCATCCGCGACAAGGGAAGCCAGCTTGTTGACCTGATCAGGCGCCTCGGTCGGGGTCTCGATCTCGACCCATTGGCGGATGCCTTCGAGAATTGTGCGACTATCGAACGGGCTGCTGCTGCTGGTTGTCATGAGCTTTGTAAATCGTTCTCGATGGTTACGAAGTGGTAGCAGGCGGTTGGGCGCGCTGGCGCGTCGCGGGGCGGGTTGGCGGCCGGGACGCCGGAGTTCCAGGCCACATGTGCATAAAAAGATTTAGAGCGCGATAGCCTTTCCCGAAGGGGAGCCATCGCGCTCTATTGGTCGTGATCCAACCTGTCTATCGGTTCATTCGTCTGCGGAATGAAGCGTGCCCAGCGCGTCGTCCGCAAACGTGCCCCGCTGATGGCCCCCCGAGGGCGCTGACATTCCTATGAGAGTGATCACGATAGGAATGTCAGCGCCGGCGCATCAGCTAGCCTTCTTCCGGAGCTTCGCGATCAGCGATCTGCTCGACCAGGTCGACGATGCTGCGACGAAGCTTCGAATCGTGGATCCGCGTGAATGCGCGGGTCAACGCCAGTCCTTCGGAGGTCGCCAGGAAATCAGACACATAGGCGGGCGAAGCGCCTTCGCCGAAAGCTTCACCGTTGGTCCCGCCACTCGGGACCCCTTCGAACAGGAAGGAGACCGGGACCTGCAGAACCTCCGATATCTGCTGAATCCGGCTGGCGCCGACTCGATTGGTGCCTTTTTCGTACTTCTGTATCTGCTGGAACGTGAGTCCGAGAGCCTCACCAAGTTTTTCCTGGCTCATGCCCAACATGATACGGCGCATCCGCACCCGGCTGCCGACATGCTTGTCAACAGGGTTGGGCGCTTTCGTCGACATCTCTCAACTCCTTAGAATGGGCCTCGGAACGAGGCGGTCGCAGTATGCCTCAGGCGCTCACACCGTCAATTTCTGTTCGCATGTCGTACTAACGAAGACGGCCGAGCAACGAACTGGACGGCTCATGCTGCCGCGCGAGAATGCGAATTGCAGCAGCTATCTGTCAACACTTGGGGTTTTGCTTGTCAAAAAAAATCTTACGGACCCGGAAAGAATCGAGATCTTGCTGTCGTCAGGGAAGCTTTTGAGCAACACGTCTGCGAACGACGGTGCTCAGGGCGATCACTAACAGGATCGCAACCGGAATGTCGCCGAGCCTTGCATAGACGGTCGGCTGCAACGCAACAGGCAGCGCGGAATCCAGCACGCCCTCTGCGCCGAGAGGCAATTGCTTAACGATACGGCCGACCGGATCGATCACTGCGGAGATGCCGGTGTTCGCAGATCGAACTAATGGAAGTCCTTGCTCGATCGCGCGCCACTGCGCCTGCTGCAGATGCTGATGAGGACCGGTCGATATGCCGAACCAGCCATCGTTCGTCAGGTTGACGATCCAGCCCGGTCGTTCTTCGCTCGGCACGCTGTCGCTCGGAAAGATCGCCTCGTAGCAGATCAAAGGAAGCACACGTGGGGCGTGTGGCACGTCCAGGTTGCGTCGCACCGTGCCGGGGATGAAGCCGCCCTGCACCCGCGTGAGCTGCTCGAGCCCGATCCGCTCCAGCAGAGTCTGGAACGGCAGGAACTCGCCGAATGGGACCAGATGGAGCTTGTCGTAGACCGACAGCACGGTGCCGTCGTGATCGATCACGTAGATCGAATTGTAGGCCCGGGTGATCGGGGTGTTGCGAGGCGCGTCGGGGGCGCGGACCGAACCGGTGATCAGCACCGTGCCCGGTGACAGCAGGTCGGCGATCTGGCCCATCGCGTCCGCCTCGCGGGTTAGGAAGAACGGGAACGCCGATTCCGGCCAGATCAGGACGTTGGCGTCCCGGACACCGGTGGCGTTCGGGCCGGAGGCGCGGTCCGACAGCGCCAGATAGCGGCGCATGACGTCGGCCTTGGCGCCGTAGTTGAACTTCACGTCCTGTTGCAGGTTCGGCTGCATGATCCGCAGCTTGAGGTCGGCGACGAAGGCGGTCGGATGCAGCCCGAGCCGGATGACGCCGAACACGCCCATCATCACGAGCAGGGCGGCGGCCGCGGCCGGCGCCCGCCAGCGCTCACGCCAGGTCTTGCCGTCGATCAGCACTGCGGGGCTGGCGAAGATCGCGATCGTCAGGAGCGTCATGCCCCAGATCCCGATCAGCGAGGTGGCCTGCGCCAGCGCCAGCGGCCGCGACAGGGCATAGCCGAACGTGTCCCAGGGGAAGCCGGTCAGCGCGTGGCCGCGCAGCCATTCGCTCGCGGTCAGGCAGACGGCGAGCGCCAGGATGCGGGTTGCATCACGCGTCCAGATCAACCGGGCCAAGGCGAAGCCCAGCGCCGGAAACAGCGCGAGATAGGCCGGCAGGCCCAGCACGGCGAACGGCATCAGCCAGGCGAAGGTGTCGGCATCGACCAGGAACGCGTTGCCGATCCAGTACAGGCCGGGCACGAAATAGCCCATGCCGAAGCAGAAGCCGGTGAAGGCGGCAGCCGGGATGCCGCGCCGCCGTCCCGCCGCGGCGCCGTCGATCAGCCAGACCAGAACAGGGAAGGTGATCGCGAGCACCGGCCAGGCGTTGAACGGGGCCATTGCCAGCGAGGAGAGCGCGCCGGCGGCGAGCGCGATCGCCGCACGCTTCCAGCCCCAGGCCAGGACAACGCCGATGGCGAGGCCGCGAATCATCGATGGGCGGATCACTGTGAGCTGGCTCCGTCGCCCCGTGGCGGGCTGCTATCATCATGGACCGGCGCAGGGCCGGCCTCTGCCGGCGGCGGCTCGGCCGGGACGTCCGTGTCCGGCGGGGTCACTTCCGGCGCAACGTCTCGACGCCGGCTTTCGCGCGGCGGGCGGGGCGTGGGGCGTTCCTTGCGCGGCGCGATGCGCAGCCGCTTGACCCGGCGCGGATCGGCATCGAGCACCTCGACCTCGAAATTGCCGGGGCCGGAGATCAGTTCGCCGCGCACCGGCAGCCGGCCGACATGGTTGACGAGATAGCCGCCGAGCGTCTCCACGCCCTCGCCGGCCTCGCCCGTCACGAACTCCTCGCCGATCACCCGGCGGACGTCGTCGAGGCTGGCGCGGGCGTCCGCGATGAAGGCGTTGTCGGCCTGCCGCACGATCGCCGGCGGCTCGTCGCTGTCGTGCTCGTCGTCGATCTCGCCGACGATCTGCTCGACGATGTCCTCGATCGAGACCAGTCCGTCGGTGCCGCCATATTCGTCGACCACCAGCGCCAGATGGATGCGCGAGGCCTGCATCTGCGCCAGCAGATCGATCGCGCGCATCGATGGCGGCACATAGAGCAGCTTGCGGATGATGTTGGCCTCGAACAGCGGCATCGAGAGGTCGACTGCCTTCAGGTCGAGCCCGGCCGGCAGCGGCTTCTTGCGCCGCGCCTTGACCTCGTCCGAGACGCGCGCCTGTGCGGTGGTGAAGGCGAGCAGGTCGCGGATGTGGACCATGCCCTCGGGATCGTCGAGCGTGTCGTTGTAGACCACGAGCCGTGAATGCGAGGCACTCTCGAACAGGCTCATCAGCTCGCCGAGCGTGATGTCGCGCCTGACCGCGACGATGTCGGCGCGATGTACCATCACGTCGGCGATCCGCCGCTCGTGCAGATCGAGGATGTTGCGCAGGAGCGTGCGCTCGACCGCGGAGAAGCCGATGTCGTCGGGTGTCGAGGCGTCGAGCACGACCTGCAGGTCGTCGCGCACCGATCCGCCGCCCTTCCATCCGAACAGATTGCGCAGCGCGCGAAAAAGCCAGTTCTCGCTCGGCGAGCGGCCGAGCTCGGATGCCGGCACCACGGCCGGAAGATTGCGCGTGTTGCGCGGATTGTCGTGAATGGGTTCGGAGTCGGCCATGATCAATTCGTCCGCTCCCGGTCGGCATAGGGATCGGGGATGCCGAGATGGGCCAGGATCTCGCGCTCGAGCGCCTCCATCTCCTCGGCCTCGTCGTCGGTCTCGTGATCGTAGCCGATCAGGTGCAGGAAGCCGTGCACCGCGAGATGGCTGAGGTGCTGGTCGAACGGCTTCTGCTCCTCGTCGGCTTCGCGCCGCAGCGTCTCGTAGGCGATGGCAATGTCGCCCAGCATGCGCGGCGCGTCGTCGTCGCCACGCGGGCCGGTCGGCTGCAGCGCCGGAAACGACAGCACGTTGGTCGGCTTGTCGATGCCGCGCCAATTGCTGTTCAGGGTGCGGATGCCGTCGTCGTCCGTCAGCATCACCGCGATCTCGGCGTCGCCGACGTCCGCGTCGACCGTCTCGGCGGCGGCGACGATGGCGCGATGTATGACGTCCTCGGCGTCGGGCTGGTCCTGCCAGCAGTCGGCGGCGACGATCACCTCGGTGGTTGGAATGGGACTTTGTGGCATCCTGGTCGTTCTGTGCGGATGGCGCTTGGATCACGCGCCGATCGGCGAGCTTGCTCTCGGGGTCAGCGCGCCTTTGGGCTCTCATAGGCGGCGACGATACGCGCCACCAATTCGTGGCGAATGACGTCCTCGCCGGTGAACCTGACCTGCGCGATCCCGTCGACGCCGTCGAGCAGCCGCGCGGCCTCGGCGAGGCCCGACGTCTGGCCGTTCGGCAGATCGACCTGCGAGGGATCGCCGGTGATGATCATGCGGCTGTTCTCGCCTAGGCGCGTGAGAAACATCTTCATCTGCATCGATGTCGTGTTCTGCGCCTCGTCGAGAATGATCGCGGCATTGGTCAAGGTGCGCCCGCGCATGAAGGCGAGCGGCGCGATCTCGATCTCGCTGGCCTGCAGCGCACGCTCGACGATGCGCGCATCCATCAGATCGTACAGCGCGTCGTAGATCGGGCGCAGATAGGGATCGACCTTCTCGCGGAGGTCACCAGGCAGGAAGCCGAGCCGCTCGCCGGCTTCGACAGCCGGGCGTGAGAGGATGATGCGGTCGACTTCCTTCCGCTCGAACAGCTGCGCTGCATGCGCGACCGCGAGCCAGGTCTTGCCGGTGCCGGCCGGACCGATGCCGAACACCAGCTCGTGGCGCTTCAGCGCGCGGATATACGAATCCTGCGCGGCGGTGCGGGCGCGCACCGGACGCTTGCGCAGGTTGATGCTCTCGAACGCGTTCTTGGCGTTCTTGGCGTCGAACTCGAACAGCGAGCCCTGCGCGACCACGGCGCGGATCGCGCCCTCGACGTCGCCCTGCGCCAGATCCTGGCCCTTGACGGCCTGCGCATAGAGCGATTCCAGCACGCGCCGCGCGGCATCGCAGCCGTCGCGGGTGCCGCCGATGGTGATGTGGTTGCCGCGGGAATCGACGACGACGCCGAGGCGTCGTTCGACCAGCGCCAGGTTCTGGCCGTAGGGGCCGACCAGGGCGGATGCGGCGCGGTTGTCGTCGAAATCGATGACGACCTGGGTCTCGGGGGGCATGGACATGTCGCGGTCGTACTTGCGGCTGGGAGCGAGGGAAGACGAATCCGATGCGCTCTTGGGCAAGTGCTCAGCCTCCGATGGACACGAGGGGCGTGGGGGAGATCACTGCCGGCGCGGCCGTGACGAGCTCGCCGAGCAGGCTGTAGCGTTCGAGACTGTCGATCCGCACCGGCAGAACCTGGCCGATGATGTCGTCGGACGCCATGACGTGAGCCGGCTGCAGATACGCGGTCCGTCCGACCAGCTGCCCGGGCCTGCGCGCTGGCCGCTCAAACAACACGTCGACGACCTGGCCGATCGCGGCCTTGTTGAAGGCTGCTTGCTGGCTGTCGATCAAGCTCTGGAGGCGCTCCAATCGCTCGTCCATCTCGGTCGCTGACACCATCTCCGGCATGTCCGCTGCCGGAGTTCCCGGACGCGGCGAATACTTGAACGAATAGGCCGCAGCGTAGCCGATTTGGTCGATCAGGGCGAGGGTGGCGCGAAAATCTTCCTCGGTCTCGCCCGGGAACCCGACGATGAAATCCGAAGAGAATGCAATGTCGTCACGGACGGCGCGGAAACGGTCGACGACTTTGCGATAATCGGTCGCCGTGTGTTTGCGGTTCATGGCGCTCAGGATGCGGTCGGATCCCGACTGAACCGGCAGATGCACGAACGGCATCACCGCTGCGAGATCGCGATGCGCCGCGATCAGGCTGTCGTCGACGTCGTTGGGATGGCTGGTCGAGTAGCGGATCCGCGCCACGCCCGGAATCTCGGCAATCCTGTAGAGCAGCCGACCCAGCGTCCAGGGCCGGCCGTCGGGGCCTTCGCCGTGATAGGCGTTGACGTTCTGGCCGATCAAAGTGATCTCGCGAACGCCGTTGTCGGCGAGCTGCGCCACGTCGTCGACGATGCGCGCCACCGCGCGCGACATCTCGCTGCCGCGTGTATATGGCACCACGCAGAAGGTGCAGAACTTGTCGCAGCCTTCCTGCACGGTGACGAAGGCCGAGACGCCGCGGGCGCGGATGGCCTCGCGGCTGGGCTTCGCCAGGAAGCCGAACTTGTCGTCGGCCGGGAATTCGGTCTCGATCGCCCGCTCGCCGCGGCGGGCCTGGGCCAGGAGCTGCGGCAGATGGTGGTAGCTCTGCGGCCCGACCACGACGTCGACGGTGGGGGCGCGGGTGATGATCTCCTGGCCTTCCGCCTGCGCCACGCAGCCGGCCACGGCGATCTGCATCGTCCGGCCGGCCCGCGCGGCGTCCTCCTTGGCGACCCGCAGCCGCCCGAGCTCCGAATAGACCTTCTCGGAGGCCTTCTCGCGGATGTGACAGGTGTTGAGGATCACGAGATCGGCGTCGCTGGCCTCGGCGGTCTCGACGAAGCCCTCAGGCCCCAGCGTGTCCACCATGCGCTGGGCATCGTAGACATTCATCTGGCAGCCATAGGACTTGATGTGCAGCTTGCGCGGCGGCGTCATGAACCCTTGCATGCAGTCGGAGGCGCGCCCAATTGGCGCCGCGCTCAGATATAGGCTAGGGGGCCGGAAATCCAGCGATCGCGGGCTTTTTCTCGGCCAGCCGGCTCAGAATCGCCGGCAACTGCCGCATGTCGTCGAAAACCAGGGTGGCGCCGGCGGCGCGCAGGTCGTCGGCGTGCCCGGGCCGGCAGTGGCTGCCGCCGTGAAACCCAAGCACCGTCATGCCGGCGGCGACACCGCCCCGGATACCGGCCGTGCTGTCCTCGACCACCACGCAGGCCGCGGGACGCGCCTTCATCTGCGCTGCCGCGAACAGGAACAGATCGGGCGCGGGCTTGCCGTTCTCGACCTGGGAGGATGAGAAGATGTGCGGGGCGAGGCGATCGTAGAGCCGGGTGGCGCCGAGGCTGACGCGCATGCGCTGGTGCGATCCGGAGGAGGCGACGCACACCGGCACGTCGATGGTGTCGAGCGCCTCCATGATCCCGTCGATGGCCGCGAGGTCCTGCTCGAAGGCGCGGAACAGGCGATCCTGCAGTTTCGGGTTGAAATCGTCGGGCAGGCTGCGGCCGAGTTCGGCCTCGACCTCGAGCTTCGCCTGTTTCAGCGACCGGCCCAGGAACCGCGCGAACACCTGCTCGGTCGTGATCGGATAGCCGCACAGGCTGAGCACGTCGGCGTGCGTCTGACAGGAGATCACCTCACTGTCGACCAGCACGCCATCGCAATCGAAAATGACGAGATCGAAGTTCGAAGCCGGCGCTACGTCAGCCATTCGTCTCTTCGTCGAGCGGCACGCAATACAGCTCCAGCCGGTGGTCGACCAGCTTGTAGCCGAGCTTGCGGGCGATCTCGGCCTGCAGCTTCTCGATCTCCTCGGAGGTGAACTCGATCACCTTGCCGTCGCGCAGATTGATCAGATGATCATGATGGCTGTCGCGCATCTGCTCGTAGCGGGCGCGGCCCTCGCGGAAATCGTGGCGCTCGATGATGCCGGCATCCTCGAACAGCTTCACGGTGCGATAGACCGTGGAGATCGAGATCTTGTCGTCGACGGCGACGCAGCGCCGGTACAACTCCTCGACGTCGGGATGGTCGCAGGCTTCCGCGAGCACGCGGGCAATGACCCGGCGCTGCTCGGTCATGCGCATGCCGGTGGCGGCACAGCGGGCCTCGATTCCGGTGGAATTGAGCGCTGGCGTAGTTTTCAAGGAGGAGGTCATCGTGTCTCGCCTCAAGGATGCGCTTTCTGCCACCAAGCGCAGGTTACGACAAGTCCCGGCGCATCAGAAGCGCATTCAACTGTTCCCCGCCGGGCTGAAGGTAATAGCGTTCCCGACGGCCCACGGTCGCAAATCCGGCGCGTTCATAGAGTCGGCGGGCCGGCTGGTTGTTTTCCTCCACTTCGAGAAAGACCGTCCGGACCCCGCGCCCCGCAAGGTGCCCGAGATGCTGCAGCAACAGATCACGAGAAAATCCACGGCCGCGCTGATTTGGGTCAAGTGCAACTGACAATATTTCCGCTTCGTCCGCGCCGATCCGCGAGACGATGAAGCCTATGAGCTTCCGCCCGAGCCGCAGCCGATGGATCATGGTGTTGCGCTCGGCCAGCATCGCCTCGAACTCGCCTTCGCCCCAGCCGCGGTGAAACGAGGCGGCGTGGATCTGGGCGAGTCTGGCGGCGTCGCGCAGCGAGGCCGCTTCGATCAACGGTTTGGGGCTGCCGAGCCAGCGGAAGAACATGTTCATGACGAGATGGCCGTCTGCACCGGTTGACGCGTTGCGCCGGCGGGCGGCTTGACGTCGGGTGCGCGCAGATAGAATGGCCGCGCCGGCGCGTGCACTGGGTCGGCGGCCGCGCCGAGCCAGGCGACCCAGCCGATGTCGGGTCCGTCTTGCGAGTCGACCGCAACTGGCGCGGCTGATTCCTTCGGCCACCGCTCGGCCAGCAGCGCCGCGGCGTTGCCGACGAGGTGTGGGGCGCCGAGCCGCGCGACCGCCAGAACGTCGTCCAGCGCAGCCACCTGGGGCGCGACCAGCTCCTCGCCGTTGCCGCTCACGACTTGGTAGTAGACATGGTCGTGCCGGGCATCGATCGCCGAGATTACCGGGTTGGCGCGGTCCTCGCTGACGATCGGCGCCGCGTAGGCGGACAGCGTGGTCACGCCGACGACCGGCTTGTGGGCGGCCAATCCGATGCCGCGGGCGGCGGAGAGCCCGACCCTCAACCCCGTGAAGCTCCCGGGGCCGGTCGTCACCGCGATGCGGTCGAGATCGGCGAAACCGACGCCGGATTGCTGCATCACGCGCGCGAGCAGCGGCATCAGGGCCTCCGCGTGGCCGCGCTTCATCGGGAGTGTCTCCTGCGCCCGCATCAAGGCCGAATCAGTATCCAGCACGGCAGCGGCGCAATGGTCGAGGGCAGTATCGATGGCGAGGATCAACATCCGGTCGGGTTCGCATTGAAGAGAGCGCAAATACCTATTGTGGTACCGTGATAAAGTTAGTTGACGCCTTCTTACATCCTCATCGGGAAAAACGCATCAAGGCGCAACTACTGATACGCTAAGTTACTGAACTATATGCCATTTAAGCAAATCTTTCCGCGCCTGTGGGAATTATCCGCTCGGCACGTTCGGGGGAGAGATGACGCGCCGCCCGTTGGCGGATGGCCGCCCCCGTCCCGAGAAGAGGAATTTCCATGTCATTCTGGTCAGGCAGTTCGGCATCGCGCGATGCGATGGCGCAGGTCGCGGCGATCAACCGCTCGCAAGCGGTGATCGAGTTCGACACCGACGGCACGATCATCACCGCCAACCAGAATTTCCTCGACGCGATGGGCTACTCGCTGAGCGAGATCCAGGGCCGGCACCACGCGATGTTCGTGGCGCCCGAGATGCGCGACAGCGCCGAGTACCGCGTCTTCTGGGCCGATCTGCGGGCCGGGAAGTTTCGT
This sequence comes from Bradyrhizobium sp. SZCCHNS3002, assembly GCF_032377435.1. Classification (NCBI taxonomy): domain Bacteria; kingdom Pseudomonadati; phylum Pseudomonadota; class Alphaproteobacteria; order Hyphomicrobiales; family Nitrobacteraceae; genus Bradyrhizobium; species Bradyrhizobium sp. SZCCHNS3002. Next base: position 143,373 of record NZ_JAUHHY010000011.1, on the reverse strand, counting down.
TCGGGGGAGTACAAGCGGTTCGGCAAGGGCCACCGCGCCGTCTGGATCCAGGCGAGCTACAATCCGGTGATCGACGGCGGCAAGCCGGTCAAGATCATCAAATTCGCAACCGACATCACCGAGCAGAAGATGCGCAGCATCGAGGACGCCGGCAACATCGCGGCGATCGGGCGCGCCCAGGCGGTGATCGAGTTCAATCTCGACGGCACCATCATCGATGCCAACGATCAGTTCCTGAGCGCGATGGGCTACACGCTGGCCGAGATCAAGGGCCGGCATCACAGCATGTTCGTGCTGCCCGACGAACGCGACAGCGCCGCCTACAAGGAATTCTGGACCAGCCTCAGTCGCGGCGAATTTCGCTCGGGCGAGTTCAAGCGTTGCGGCAAGGGCGGCCGGGAGATCTGGATTCTCGCGTCCTATAACCCGATTCTCGATGACGAGGGGCGGCCGTTCAAGGTCGTCAAATACGCCTCCGACGTGACGCAGCAGAAGCTGGCTGCGGCCGATTTCGCCGGCCAGATCGCCGCGATCCGCAAGTCCCAGGCGGTGATCGAATTCGACCTGAACGGCATCGTGCTCGACGCCAACGAGAACTTCCTCGCCACGCTCGGCTACACGCTGGCGGAGATCAAGGGTCAGCACCATCGCATGTTCATGCCGGCGGGCATGGGCGACAGCGCCGCGTATCGCGAGTTCTGGGCCGCGCTCGGCCGTGGCGAATTCCAGATGGGCGAGTTCGAGCGCGCCGGGAAGGACGGACGACAGGTCTGGATTCAAGCGAGCTACAATCCGATCAAGGATCTCAACGGCAAGCCGTTCAAGATCGTGAAATTCGCGAGCGACGTCACTGCGCAGGTGATCAGCCGCATGAAGGGCGACAAGGTGCGCGGCATGATGGAGCACGTCGCCGCCGGCGCCGAGCAGCTCAATTCCTCGGTGCAGCAGATCGCCGATGCCATGGCGAAGTCGAAGGAGACGGCGACGGCGGCGGTATCGCGCGTCGAAGACGCGGACCAGCAGGCCAAGCGCCTGTCCTCGGCAGCCGGCGCCATGAGCAGCATCGTCGAGCTGATCGGCAGCATCACCGGCCAGATCAATCTCCTGGCGCTCAATGCGACGATCGAATCGGCCCGTGCCGGCGAGGCGGGGCGCGGCTTTGCCGTCGTCGCCGGCGAGGTGAAGAACCTGGCCACGCAGGCCAAGCAGGCCACCGATCGCATCGGCAGCGAGATCGGCAATCTCAACGGCATCTCGTCCGACGTCGTCGGCGCGCTCGGCGCCATCAAGAACGCGATCGAGAGCGTGAATGACTACGTTTCATCGACGGCGCACGCCGTCGGCGAGCAGAGCGCCGTCACCAGCGAGATGTCGGAGAACATGCGCCAGGCAGCTGCGGAGGCAGCGTCCATCGGCAAGGCGGCGTAGAGAGCGAATGGCGAATAGGGAGCAACGAATAGGGAATGCATCTACTCGCTACTCACTATTCCCTACTCGCTCGCCCCCCTTGTCACATCGGCCGGACTTCGACCACCTCGGGCACGAAATGCTTCAGCAGGTTCTGGATGCCGTGCTGCAGGGTCGCGGTCGATGACGGGCAGCCGGAGCAGGCGCCCTTCATGTTGAGATAGACGATGCCATCCTTGAAGCCGCGGAAGGTGATGTCGCCGCCGTCATTGGCCACGGCCGGGCGGACGCGGCTCTCGATCAGGTCCTTGATCATGCCGACCGTCTCGGTGTCGGCCTCGTCGTAGAACTCGTCGTCCTCGTCGGCGGAGTCGTCATTGGCGGCGCTGCCGTCGGCGAGCAGCGTCGCGCCCGACATGTAGTGCTCCATGATCGCGCCGAGGATCGCCGGCTTGAGGTGCTGCCATTCACCGTCGCTCTTGGTGACGGTGATGAAATCGGCGCCGTAGAACACGCCTGTGACGCCGTCGACGGCGAACAGGCGCTCGGCCAGCGGCGAGCGCGCGGCGGCGTCGCGGCTGTTGAATTCCATCGTGCCAGCGGGCAGCACGACTCGGCCCGGGATGAACTTCAAGGTGGCGGGATTGGGGGTGGCTTCGGTCTGGATGAACATGGTTTTCTCCGGCAGCGCCGGTTCAAGGCCGGCCTGTGGTGTCCTCATAGCAGATGGCGCGAGCGCGCGCACGATCAAGGGGGCTCGGCCGGCGTTTCCGCTCTAAGCCTATGAAAGAGCGTCGAGATCGGCGTCACCGAGATCGCCCGGCACGATCACCAGCGGGATCGGGAAGGCGCCGCTCGTCTTGGTGACATGGGTGACCAGGGGTCCCGGCCCCTCGGGGCCCGAATGGGCGGCGAGCACCAGCAGCGCGATGTCGCTGTCATGCTCGATCGTCTCCAGGATCTGCGCTGTCGGCTCACCCTCGCGGATGACCCGTTCCGGCGCGGTCACGCCGATCGCGGACAGCAGCGCCGCGGCCTGGTCGAGCTCGGCATGCGCTTGCTCCTGCGCCTCCGCCCGCATCAGGTCGGCGACCCCCAGCCACTGCTGGTTCTGGTCCTCCGTTTCGATGACGTGGAGCATGACGATGCGGCCACCGGAACGGACCGCCCAGCGGCCGGCATAGCGGACCGCGCGGTCCCATTCCTCGCTGTCGTCGACCACGACCAGGCATTTCGGCGCATGGCCGGTCTGGTAGCTCTGCCGCTGCGCCGCCATCGCGTTCCCGCCTGCTGCTGCGAGTCGATCCGGCCGCGATGCTGCCACAGCCCATCTCCGTTGGGGAGAGGGCTGCGGGTTCCATGGCGCCTGCAATGACACCGGTGGTGCGGCAGCAAGGCCGACTTCGGGAACTCGCGCCGTGCTGCTCTGGTCAGGGCTTGCGGATGAAGCCGACGATGTCCTTGGCCGTCTTCATGGTCTCCGCGGCGATGGCCTGGGCGCGGTCGGCGCCGTCGACCAGCACGGACTCGACATAGCCGGGATCAGCGGTCAGGCGCTTCATCTCGGCGGCGATCGGCCCGAGCTTGGTGACGCACAGCTCGACCAGCGCATTCTTGAAGCTGGAGAACTGGCCGCCGCCGAAATCCCTGAGCACATCGGCCTTGCTGCGGTCCGACAGCGCGGCGTAGATGCCGACGAGGTTATCGGCCTCGGGACGTGCGTCCAGCCCCTTTTCCTCGGTCGGCAGCGGCTCCGGATCGGTCTTGGCCTTGCGGACCTTCTGCGCGATCGTATCGGCATCGTCGGTGAGGTTGATGCGCGAATAGTCCGAGGCATCGGACTTCGACATCTTCTTGGTGCCGTCGCGCAGCGACATCACGCGCGTCGCGGGACCGGTGATGAAGGGTTCCGGCAGCGGGAAGAACAGGCCGTCGCCGAAGCCGTGGCTGCGGATCGAGTCGCCAAAATCATTGTTGAACTTTTGCGCGATGTCGCGCGAGAGCTCGAGATGCTGCTTCTGGTCCTCGCCGACCGGAACATGGGTGGCGCGGTACAGCAGGATGTCGGCGGCCATCAGCACCGGATAGTCGTACAGGCCGACCGATGCGTTCTCGCGATCCTTGCCGGCCTTCTCCTTGAACTGCGTCATGCGGTTCAGCCAGCCGATGCGCGCCACGCAGTTGAAGATCCAGGCCAGCTCGGCGTGTCCCGAGACCTGGCTCTGGTTGAACACGATGTGCTTCTTCGGATCGATGCCGGCGGCGATGAAGGCGGCCGTGACCTCGCGGGTGTTGCGCGCGAGCTCGGCGGGGCCGCCCCAGACGTCGATCGGCATGGTGATCGCGTGCATGTCGACGACGCAATAGATGCAGTTGTGGGTCTGCTGCATCTTCACGAAGTTGACGATCGCGCCGAGATAGTTGCCGAGATGCAGGTTGCCGGTCGGCTGGACGCCCGAGAAAACCCGTTCCACGAAGGCCATGATCACTGTTCCGGATGATGGATTTGGGCGTCGTTTGGCACGTGCGCCTCAAAGGTGCAAGTCGGCGGCGGGCTTTTGCCGGATCGCCCGGACGGTTTCGCGCCAGCTCACGGCGCCGAGGGACACGAGAAGCCCTCCGTAGAGGATGACGGCGCCGCCGATCAGGGCGCCGAGCAGCGCGGCCGCGCCGAGATGGCTGCTGCTCCAGGTGCCGGCAAAGCGTCCGGCGGCGATCCAGAGGACCGCGCCCATGACCATGGCGGCCAGCGTGATGCGCGGCAGCCGGCGTCGCGAGGCCGGGGAAAGCGCGAAGCCGAAGCGCGTGGCGCCGCGCCGGATCAGGACCGCGGCATTGGCCCAGGCACCGAGCGCGAGCCCCGCCGCGATGCCGCTTGCCGCGAAGACGTGTGCGAGCAGGAACGCCAGCGCGATCGCGACAGAGCATCCGATCAACGTCGCGCGCAGCGGCGTCTGCGTGTCCTCGCGCGCGAAGAAGGCGGGCTGCAGCGCCTTGGTCAGCACCTGCGCCGGCAACGCTGCCGCGAGCCATGTCAGCACCTGCGCCGTCGCGGCGGCATCGTCCGAACTGAATGCGCCATGTTCGAACAGCAAACGAATGATCGGCTCGTTCAGGATCATGAGTCCGAGCGTCGCAGGCAGCGCGAGCCCGATCGTCAGCTCGAGGCCGCGCGATTGCACCTCCGCGAGAGCCGCCTTGTTGCCCTCGTGCAGCGCGCGCGTCAGCTCCGGCACCAGCACCGTGCCCATGGCAACGCCGACGAGCCCGAGCGGCAGCTCGATCAGGCGGTTGGCGAAATACAGCCACGACACCGCGGACGGCGAGGTGGAGGCGATGATCGCGCCGCCGACCGCGAGCAGTTGCGGGCCGGCGCTGGCGACCATGCCGGGCAGCGCCTTGGCGAAGAAGCCGCGCATCTCGGCGTCGAGGGCGATACGCACCGGCGCGGCAATGCGGCTGCTGCGTCCGCGCCGCGCGAGCAACGCGAGCTGCAGCAGCCCGGCGATGCCGATGGTCGCGGCGAGCATCAGCGCGGCCCGCGAGGGATCCGGATGTTGCATCAGCAACACGATGGTCACGCTGATCAATGCCACGTTGAACAGCAGCGGGGCGAAGGCCGCGAGCGCGAAGCGTCGTTGCGCGCTGGACAGTGCGAGCAGCACCGTCGAGGGGCCGGCGAAGGCGAGATAGGGCAGCATCAGCCTGGCATCATTGACGGCCAAGGTGAGCGTCTCTTCACCGGCGAAGCCCGGCGCGAGCAGGGTCATCACGAACGGCATCAGCAGCGCCAGCACCAGGGTGGCGGCGAGCAGGCCGGCGCTGACGGTGCCGAGCACACGGCCGGCAAAAGCTGCCGCATGTGTCGTACCAGCCTGCTGGTATATTCGCAGCCAGGCCGGCACCAAGGCCGCATTGAGCGCGCCCTCCGTCAGCAATCGCCTGATGACGTTGACGAGTTGAAACGCCGCGAGAAATGCGTCCGCGACCGGACCGGCGCCGAGCAGCGCGGCCATCAGCGCATCCCGGATGAAGCCGAGCAGGCGCGAAGCCAGTGTTCCTGACACCACAGTCACGAATGAGCGGATCATCAGGCTTCTATAGCAGCGCCGCTTGTGATAGGCCGCAGCGTTTGCAAAACGCCGTAAACGGGGCCAGTGGATGACTGACGCGAAATACGATGTTCTCGGGATCGGCAACGCGATCTTCGACGTGCTGGTGCATGCCGATGAAGCCTTTCTCGCCCGGCACGGCATGACCAAGGGCAGCATGGCGCTGATCGACGAGGCCCGCGCGGCCGCGATCTATGCCGATATGGGCCCGGCCACCGAGATGTCCGGCGGTTCGGGGGCCAACACCATCGCCGGCCTCGCCAGCCTGGGCGCGCGTGCCGCCTACGTGGGCAAGGTCAAGGACGACCAGATCGGCCGGATGTACCGGCACGATATCCGTGCCGCCGGCGTGACCTTCGATACCGCGCCCGCTGCCGACGGCCCGGCGACCGGCTGCTGCTACATCCTGGTGACGCCGGACGGCGAGCGCACCATGAACACCTATCTCGGCGCCGCGCAAAATCTCACCGCCGCGGACATCGATCCCGCGCAGATTGCGGCGGCGCGCATCATCTATCTCGAAGGTTATCTGTGGGACCCGAAGGACGCCAAGGATGCGTTCGTGAAGGCGGCGGCGATCGCGCATGACGCCGGACGCGAGGTCGCGCTGACCCTGTCGGATTCGTTCTGCGTCGACCGCTATCGCGAGGAGTTTCTCGACCTGATGCGCGGCGGCACCGTCGATCTCGTGTTCGCCAACGAGGCCGAGCTGCATTCGCTGTACCAGACCTCGGATTTCGACGGCGCGCTGAAGCAGCTGCGCGAGGACGCCACGCTCGGCATCGTCACCCGCAGCGAAAAGGGCTGCGTCGTGGTGTCGAATGACGGCGTGATCTCGGTGCCGGCGCATCCGATCGAGAGCCTGGTCGATACCACCGGCGCCGGCGATCTGTTCGCCGCCGGCTTCCTGTTCGGGCTGGTGCGCAAGACCGGCTACGAGATGGCCGGCCGCCTCGGCGGCCTGGCTGCGGCCGAAGTGATCCAGCACATCGGCGCAAGGCCGCAGGTGTCGCTGAAGGAACTGGCGGTGCAGAGCGGGCTGAAGGTTTAGGCCTGGGCTGAGGCGGCTCGGCCATTCTCTGTCGCGTGTGACACATCTCTCTCCATCGTCATGGCCGGGCTTGACCCGGCCATCCACGATCTTCGGTTTGCAGGATCAAAGACGTGGATGCCCGGGACAAGCCCGGGCATGACGCGCAACTAACAACGATCTTGCCTGCGTGGATCGAGCGTTGGGTTCTCTCACGCCGCCTTCTTGCCCGCCGCATCCAGCCCGGCATACACGCCGCGCTCGAAGCCGGCAAAGGTCTCCAGGCACAGCCGGTCGGCGAACGGCAGCAGCTGCATCAGGATCACGCCGGTGACGTCACGCGCCGGATCGATCCAGTAGTAGGTGTTGGCGAGGCCGGCCCAGGCGAGGCTGCCGGCGCTGCGGCCTTCCAGAGTCTGCGCGGTCGTGATCATGAAGCTGAGGCCCCATTTCTTGACGATGTCGGGATAGAGATCGACGTCGTTGGTCACGCCGGGCACGGCCGCGGCCATCTTCGTCATCTCGAGCTCGCCGATGTGGTTGTCGCGCATCGCCGCGACCGTCTCGGGCTTGAGCACCTGGTTGCCGTTGCCGCGGCCATTGTTGAGGATCATCCGGGTGAAGCGGATGTAGTCGCCGGCCGTGCCGTAGAGCCCGCCGCCGCCCATGTGGAATTCCGGCTCCTGCTCGATCTCGAACGGGATCGGCGCCAGGCTGCCGTCCTCGCCGCGCGCATGCATCCCGACCAGGCGGGCGCGTTGCGACGGACCGAGCTTGAAGCCGGTGTCGTCCATGCCGAGCGGCGCGAACAGGTGGTCGCGCAAGTAGGCATCGAGCTTCTGGCCGCTGGCGGCCTCGACCGCCTTGCCGACGAAATCGATGTTGATGCCGTATTCCCAGCGCGTGCCGGGATCGGAGGCCAGTGGCAGCGCCAGCGCATCGTTCTTGCAGGTGATGATGCCGGGCGTGCCGGCCTTCTGCACATAAGCGGCCATGTCGCCGTTCCACATGTCGTAGCAGAAGCCGGCGGTGTGGGTCATCAGATGGCGCAGCGTGATCGCGGTCTTCGCCGGCCGCAGGATCGGCTCGCCATTGGCGTCGAAACCGTCGAGCACCTTGGGCGCCGCGAGGTCGGGCAGCAGCGTGCCGATCGGCGCATCCAGCGACAGCCGGCCCTGCTCGACCAGCTGCATTCCGGCCGCACAGGTGATGGCCTTGGTCATCGAGGCGATCCAGAACACGCTGTCGGCGGTCATCGGATCGTCGCGGCCGAGGTCGCGCCTGCCGAAGGCGCCTTCGTAGATGATGCCGTTGCTGTCAGCGGCGACGGCGACGACGCCGGGGATCTCTCTCGCCTCCGCCTTCTGCCGCAACACGCCGTCGATGTCGGTCTTGTTCTGCATGGTCTCCTCCGTTCCGTTCTTGATGACGGTAGGCGATTGTTCCTCGCGCCGGCCCGGCCAGCAAGGACCGCCGGTCCCACGGCCGGTCGCGATCTCGTGATGATGCGGCGCGAACGAAGCAGCCGGGGACAACAGCGCTGCGGAGGCCACAGCGCTTCAATTTTCCGCCAGAATCATGATTAGTTCCATGTAGCCGCGAGACCGACACATGGGGGCCATGTTCCCACCACGGGCTTGCGCCTGTTGTGAGTTGCAACCATTTTTGCATTAAAGAGTTCGAGAACCGGCTTTTTCGAGCCGATGACGTGTTTTGGCGGCAATGTCCGCCGTTGGGGGCGATATGATTTCGACGTGGAGCGAGTGGAAGCGGTATCCCCGCCCGGGGCGCGGTGACAATATCGAGGCGCCCATCACGCCCGGCATCTACGAAGTGCGCATTGCGGCGACCGGAGCGCTGTACGCGTTCGGCGCGGTCGACAATGTGGCGCAGGCGCTGGCGCTGCTGCCCGTGGGGCAGAAATCATGGTTCGGCCGCCGTGATCCCGCCACCTTGCCGGACCTGGAATACCGCACCTGCGCCACCTCGACCAAGGCCGACGCCAAGGCGGCGGCGGAGCGCATGATCGGCCGCCGCGAGACCTATATGAGCGGCGCGGCCTGATCCCGCGCCGGCGCGTCGGCATTCAGCATCCGGTGCCGTACAGGCACGGATCGCCGGATCGAATGTACCGTTGAGGAGGCGCACGAGTCGTGCGCTGCCGCCGGGGCTTGGCTATAGTCGGGGGAAAGATCGCTCGCTCCGAGGAGTAGCCCGATGACACCGCCCGCCGCCGCCCGTGCCTCCACTGCCGCTCCGAGCCTGCGTGACCGCCTGAAGGATCCGTCGCTGCTGCGTGAGCAGTGCTACATCGATGGTGCGTGGGTCGGTACGCCGGTGCTCCCGGTCAACAATCCCGCCACCGGCGCCGAGCTCGCCAAGGTCGCGCAACTCGGTGCGGCGGAGACCACGCGAGCCGTCGAGGCCGCCGCGCGCGCGTTCCCGGCCTGGGCCAGGCTGACCGCCAAGCAGCGCTCCAACATCTTGCGCAAATGGTTCGAGCTCATCACGGCCAACCGCGAGGACCTCGCGCTGATCCTGACCTCCGAGCAGGGCAAGCCGCTGACGGAGGCGCTCGGCGAGGTCGATATCGGCGCCGCCTATATCGAGTTCTTCGCCGAGGAGGCGCGCCGCGTCTATGGCGAGACCATCCCGACGCAGAAGCCGGATGCACGTCTCCTGGCGCTGAAGCAGCCGATCGGCGTCTGCGGCGCCATCACGCCGTGGAATTTCCCGAACTCGATGATCACCCGCAAGGTGTCGCCCGCGCTGGCGGCCGGCTGCACCGTGGTGCTGAAGCCGGCCAACGAGACGCCGCTGTCGGCGCTGGCGCTCGCCGTGCTGGCCGAGCGCGCCGGGATTCCTGCGGGCGCGCTCAACATCATCACCGGCGATGCGCCTCCGATCGGCAAGGTGCTGTGCGAGCATCCGTCGGTGCGCTTCGTCGGCTTCACTGGCTCGACCGAGGTCGGCAAGATTCTCTATCGCCAGTCGGCCGGCACGGTGAAGAAGCTCGGCCTCGAGCTCGGCGGCAACGCGCCGTTCGTGGTGTTCGACGATGCCGACGTCGATGCCGCCGTCGAGGGCGCGATGGTCTCGAAATATCGCAACATGGGCCAGACCTGCGTCTGCGCCAACCGCCTCTACGCGCAGGACGGCATCTACGACCAGTTCGTGCACAAGCTCGCCGCCAGGGTCGCGGCGATGAAGATCGGCGACGGCACCGAGGCCGGTGTGGTGCAGGGACCGCTGATCAACGAGGAAGCGGTCGAGAAGGTCGAGCGCCACATCGCCGATGCGGTCAAGGGCGGCGCCAGGATCGTCACCGGCGGCAAGCGCCATGCGCTCGGCCGCACCTTCTTCGAGCCGACCGTGCTGTCGGACGTGAAGGCCGATGCGCTGGTCGCGCATGAAGAGACGTTCGGCCCGCTCGCGCCGGTCATTCGTTTCCATAGCGAGGCCGATGTGATCGCGATGTGCAACGCCTCGCCGTTCGGTCTCGCGTCCTACTTCTTCGCCCGCGATCTCGGCCGGGTCTGGCGCGTCGCGGAGGCGCTGGAGTCGGGCATGGTCGGCGTCAACACCGGCCTGATCACCACCGAGGTCGCGCCGTTCGGCGGCGTCAAGGAAAGCGGCCTCGGACGCGAGGGCTCGCATCACGGCATCGAGGAATATCTCGAGATCAAATACGTGATGATGGCGGGTGTCTGAACCTCGGACGCCTGAGTTCAGGCGAGGCGATATTGGGAATCAGGCCGTCTTGGGCAGCTTGTCGACCGGTACCAGGTAGGACTTGTTGCCGACCTGGAAGATGACCTTGCCGCTCTTGCCGTCGGTCGTCGAGATCTGCGACTGGCCGAACATGATGACGTTGTTGTAGACGATCCCCGTGCCTTCGCGCGTGACGCCGTTGGTCGTCACGCTGACCTGCGCCTCCTTGCCGCTGACGGACAGCACGCGAAAGCTCGCGCTCTGGCCGTTCTCGCCGGAGTAGCCGGCCCAGCTGCCGACCAGATTGCTCTCGTCGGCGGGAGGCGCCTGCTTTTCGAGCATCGCGGTGGCCTTGCCGCCGCCGGCCGAGAACAGCAGCACCGCGTTCTTGCCGTTCTTGGTGCCGAGCGTGACCGCGCCGAAGTCGATGGTCGAGCCATTGACCTGGCCGATGCCGCGCTCGGTGCGGCCGTTGTGGGTGTATTCCACCGTGGCCGCGGCGCCTCTGATGTTGACGACCTTGAAGCTCACGGCCTGGCCGTTGGCCGTCCAACTGCCCTTCCACTCGCCGAGCAGGTTGCTCTGGCGATAGACCCGCTCATTGGCGGGCGAGATCTGGTTGGTGCTTTGGATGGCGACCATGCGTGCTTCCAAGGAGCTCGATTGCTCGTTTACCCCGTATGTCGGATCGTTGCAGAGTGTTGCTAACGAGACGTAGGTCGAGGGGGTTAATGAAACGTAAACTGGCCCCGCGAGCCGCCCGGGTCGCGGTGCGGCCCATCGTCTCAGCGTCCTCCGGAGCGATGGCGGTCATGGCCGGATGAATGCAGCAGCGAGGGGCACCTGGCGACCTGGGAGCGAGCGGACGCTTGCCGCGGAGCGCCGGATCGCCGACCATGATGCAGCGAACCACGCCCTCTCTTGTGCGAGCCCACTATGACCGCAGCCCTCACGCGCAGCAGCGTCGGCCAGCTTCAGGACGCGGAGGCGCGCCGCCTCGATGGGGATGGCTATCTGCTGCTGCGCGGTGCGATTCCGGCGGACTGGCTTGTCGCATTACGCGACGCCTTCGAACTGGGCACGCGGCCGTCCGAGCAATGGCCGGTGCCGCGCGGCCGCGACTGGCGCCACGCCATGGTCGATCTCGATGCGACGGTGCAGCAGGTTTGCCGCCTGCCGGTGATGCTCGCCGCCGTGCATCATGTCCTGAAGGCGCCGTTCTTCCTCGGCCAGGTCGAAGGGCGCGAGCCGTGTGCCGATGGCGGCCAGCAGCCGCTGCATCGCGACGGCGTCGACCGCCGGCGCACCGACGCCGTGTCGGCGCTGGCCTTTCTCGATTCCTTCGGCCCCGACAATGGCGCCACGCAAGTGGTGCCGGGCTCGCATCGCCTCGACGCGGACGATGCGCGGGCCGCGTCGTCTGCGTTCGTCACGGCGGGCGAGGCCGGCGACATCCTGCTGTTCGACGTCAACCTGCTGCACGGCGCGACGCGCAACCGCAGCGGCGCCCGCCGCCGCTCGCTGCTGATCACTTACGCCGTCTTCTCGCAGCAAGAGGACTGGCGCAGGACGCGCAAGTTGCGCGCGGTGCGGATGGATCAGGACGAGATTTTCGGGGCTGACTGATCCGGCTGCGTCATGACCACCGTCATCCCGCGGCGAGGCCGCGGGCCTGGGAACATGCCACGACGTCGATCGTGACAGCGCAGAACGACCCGCGCCGACTCGTTCCGACGTCACGCGCCCGTGGTTTGGTCAGACAGAGAGAACGCTCATGAAGCTGTACGATGCCGCAGTCGCCCCAAGCCCGCGCCGCGTGCGGATCTTTCTCGCCGAGAAAGGTCTCGCCATTCCCATGGTTCGGCTTGATCTGCGTGCCGGCGAGCAGTTCGAGCCGGAGTTTCGCGCGCTGAATCCGCAATGCACCGTTCCGGTGCTGGAGCTCGACAGCGGGGCTGCCATCACCGACGTCATCGCGATCTGCCGCTATCTCGAGGAGCTGCATCCCGCACCGCCTCTGATGGGCCGCGACGCCGAAGAACGGGCGCTCATCGAATGCTGGATCCGGCGGATCGAATGGGACGGTCTCTACGCTCTCCAGGAGGCCTTTCGCAACGGCACCCCTGGGCTGGAGCGCCGGGCATTGCCGGGTCCGCTGCCGCTCGAGCAGATCCCGGCGCTCGCGGAGCGCGGACGCCTGCGCGTCGCGCACTACTTCGCATGGCTCGACGCGCGGCTGGCCGAGCACGCCTTCGTCTGCGGGCCCGATTTCAGCATCGCCGACATCACCGCCATGGTGTCGGTCGACTTTGCAGCCCGCGCCAAGCTCGATCCGCCGAATCATCTCCATCATCTCAGGCGATGGTACGGCGAGGTTTCGAGCCGTCCGAGCGCAAAGGCTTAGGGCGGATGCGCGCCCGCGAGTCTCTTCAGCGTGATCCGAAGCGCTGTTTGGCGGTGTCGGTGACCGGCGTATAAAGACTGACGATCGTGCCCTCCGGGTCGCGGAACTGAGCGGCGCGGTTGCCCCACGGCATCGTCTTCGGCGCGTGCACCACCTCGACCTCGTCCTTCAACCGCGCGAAATCACCATCCACGTCATCGACCTCGAACTCCAGAATGGCGCTGCGATTGGCGCCGGGCTCGGCGCTGCCCTCCTTGAACAGCGCCACGGTCTCGGCGCTGCCGATCGCGAGCGTTGCGCGCGACGTGACGATCTCGGCGAACACCGGCGCCAGCCAATCCGCGGTCTTCCCGGTGACCTTTTCGTAGAAGCTGACCACTGCCTTGATGTCGGCCGCCACCAGACGGGTCGATGCGAACTTCATGACTTTTACCTTGCGTTCGAGGATCGGTCCCCGACCCGCTATCGCAGGGCTGCTGACAGCCTTGTGTCAGCAATGGTGTCCCAGCATCGGCCGCATTACGCCGCGAGCTTCGCCAGCCCCTCCCAGTCGAACGCGATGCCATGGCCCGGCCGCGCCGGCGCCTGGGCCAGGCCATCCCTGAGCACGAGCGGATGCTCGATGTAGCGGTCGAGGCCAAAACCGTGAGCTTCGAGAAACGACCGGTTCGGGCAGGCCGCCAGCAGGTGCACGGTGATGTCGTGCGCGCCATGGCTGGTCACCGGCAGGTTGAACGCCTCGGCGAGCCGCGCGATCTTCATGAATGCGGTGACGCCGCCGCAATTGGTGACGTCGGGTTCGGGATACGACACCGCGCCGGCGGCGATGTAGTTCTTGAAGTCCCACAGCGAGCGCAGATTTTCGCCGGCCGCGATCGGCACGCCGCCGGCGCTCAGGATGCGCGCGTGGCCGGCGATGTCGTCGGGAATGGTCGGCTCCTCCAGCCAAGTGAGATCGAACGGCTGCAACGCGCGGGCGGCGCGGATCGCCTCCTCGACCGTCCACTTCATGTTGGCATCGCCCATCAGCGGAAAGCCGTCGCCGAGATGTTGCCGCATCGCCTGCACGCGCGCGACGTCGGCGGAGAGACCCGGCCGGCCGACCTTCATCTTGATGGCACGAAAGCCCTTGGCGAGATTGTCGTCGGTCTGCTTCAGTAGAGCGTCGACCGACAGATCGAGGTCGATGCCGCCGGCATAGCAGGGCACCCGGGCATCGAAGCCGCCGAGCAGCCGGAACAGCGGCAGCTTCGCGCGCCGCGCCTTCAGATCCCACAGCGCGATGTCGAGCGCCGACAGCGCCAGCACGACTGGACCGCCGCGCCCGCCATAATGCAGGCCCCACCACACCCGATGCCAGATCGCCTCGGTGTCGTCGGCCTCGTGCCGCGCAACCAGATCGGGGATCTCGCGCCTGACGATGTCGGCGACCGCGGGGCCGTTGCGGCCGACCGTGTAGGTGTAGCCGACACCCTCCGCGCCGTCGGCATCGCGCACCCTGCACGTGATCAACTCGAAGGCTGTCATCTCGCCATGCGTGCTGTCGGACAGCGTGACGGAAAGTGGGATGCGATAAAGACCGGTCTCGATCGATGCGATCACTGCCATCGGCTCGGTTCCTTCCCTGGCGTTTCTTATCAGCGTAGGCCTGCGGCGGACCGCGGGCAATTGCTCAAGCCATCGGCCTGATGCATTCATTGTCGCGGCGGAACTGATGCCCGCGTCTGCGCGGCACGGAGCGGGCGTTTACGCGTCTCACACCGGCCGCTATGCTCGGACATGTCTCCGGTTCACTCAGTGCTGCTCGACCTCGACGGCACGCTGATCGACTCGCGCCCCGGCATTGCCGCGAGCGCGCTCGCGGCCCTGCGGTCGCTCGGTCATGCGCCTGACGACACGCTCGACGTCACCGCCGTGATCGGTCCGCCGCTGCAGGACATGCTGCGTGTGCTGCTGCAGGCCCACGGCGACGGTCGCGTCGACGAGGCCGTCGTGGCCTACCGCGAGCACTATGGCGAGATCGGTCTGTTCGGCAGCACGCTCTATCCCGGCATCCGGGAGGCGCTGCAGGCGATGCGCGATGCGGGCTTGCGCATCTATCTCGCAACGTCGAAGCGCGAGCTGTTCGCGCGGCGCATCCTGGAGCATCTCGATCTCATATCGTATTTCCAGGCCATTCATGGCTCGGTGCCGTCGGGTGCGCTGGATCACAAGCCCGAGTTGCTCGCGCATATCCTCACCGAACGGAATATCGCCGCGCGCGACAGCCTCATGGTCGGCGACCGCCGCCACGACATCGCAGGCGCCCATGCCGTGAAGATGCGGAGTCTCGGCGCGCTCTGGGGCTATGGCAGCCGCGACGAGCTCGAAACCGCCGGTGCAGACCGTCTCGTGGAAAATCCAGATGATCTGGCGCGCGCGGTGCTGACGATGCTGAGGCGTTAGTCCGGTTCGAGGCGGTGACGCAGATGATCGCCTGCGCGTCGCAACCTTGCACTGGAACCGGAAAGTCGCGAAGATCGCGGCCAGCTCAGGGATCATTCCGGGAATACCAGCATATGCAGTTTGACGACGTCATCCTCGGCCGCCGCAGCATCCGTGGCTACAAGCCGGATCCGGTGCCGCGGGCGCTGATCGAGGAAATCCTCACGCTGGCGATGCGCGCGCCATCGTCGATGAACACCCAGCCGTGGAATTTCTACGTCATCACCGGCGAGCCGCTCAACCGCATCCGTGCCGGCAACACCGAGCGCATGCTCGCCGGCGTGCCGCAGTCGCGCGAGTTTCGCATCGGTCAGCCGTTCGACGGCGCGCACCGCGAGCGCCAGATCGGCGTCGCCAAGCAATTGTTCTCCGCGATGGGCATCGCGCGCGACGACAAGGAGAAGCGCCAGGACTGGGTGCTGCGCGGCTTCCGCCAGTTCGACGCGCCGGTCTGCATCATCGTCACCTATGACCGCGTGCTCGACGGCAGCGACGACACGCCGTTCGACTGCGGCGCCGTCACGACCGCGCTGGTCAATGCCGCATGGTCACGCGGCCTCGGCGCCGTCATCAACAGCCAGGGCATCATGCAGTCCCCCGTCGTCCGCGAGCACGCCGGGATCGCCGACGACCAGGTCATCATGAAGAGCATCGCGCTCGGCTGGCCGGATCATGATTTCCCGGCCAATGCCGTGGTGTCGGAACGGAAGTCGGTGAAGGACGCGACGGTGTTCGTGGGGTTCGGGGATTAGTGGTGGGCCGGGGAGATGAGGTCCGTAGACCGATGAGGCCAATGACGTGCGTTGTCGGATCCAAGCTGTAGCGTGGGCAAAGCCGCCGCCGAAGGCGGCAGCGTGACCACCGTCGACCGGCGCATTCGTCTGGCGATAGCGTCACTGCACGTGCTGCAGCGGCAGCGGTGCCGCGGCCTTGCGGGTCTGGATCGCGATGTTGCTTTTGACCTCGCGGACGATGGGCAGGTTCAGCAGCCGCTCGACCAGGAACTGCCGGTAGTGCTCCAGGTCGGCCGTGACGACCTCGAGCAGATAGTCCGACTCGCCGGAGACCAGATGGCAGGCCAGGACTTCCGGCATCGCGCAGACGGCCTCTTCGAAGGCCAGAGCGTGCTCGTTCGCATGTCCCGCGATCTTGATCGCGAGGAATGCCGAGAATCCGAGGCCGACGCCGTCGCGATTCAGGACCGCGCGATAGCCCTGGATGACGCCGTCCTGCTCCAGCCGCTTGACGCGACGAAGACAGGGAGACGGTGACAGGCCGACCCGGTCGGCCAACTCGACATTGCTGAGCCGGGCGTCGGCCTGCAATTCCCCGATGATGCGCTGGTCGATCGCATCGAGCTTAGCTTTTGGCATATCTCTGACATCAGTCGCGGAAAACAGCGGGTTTATTGCGTAACGAGCCCGTACGTTAGCACAGTTCGCAAGGACACGCGCGCCGGTTCGGGGCGAGGATGACGTGCTTCCCACGAGCCTCCGGAGACCTGGATATGACCGACACCGCTGTGCCCCAGACGTTGCTCGATGCCGTCGAGCGATACTTCGACACCATGTTCGACTCTGATGTCGAACGATTTGACCGGGTGTTTGCGCCGACCGCGCAACTGCACGGCCTGCGTGACGAGGCTCTGCGCGTCCTGACCGCGGCCGAGTATCGTCAGCTGTTGACGACCACCCCCTCGCCGCAGTCGAAGAGCGCGCCCCGCCAGCAGGAAATTCTGCTCATCGACTTCGCATCATCCACGCAGGCGGTCGTGAAGGTTCGCGTCAGGATCGATCTGATTCTCTATCTCGACTATCTCTGCTTTCACCTGATTGGCGGCGAGTGGCTGGTGACGGCCAAGTCGTTTCATGTGGAGCGGCGTTTTGCGGACGGGAAGTAATTGTTCAGCCGACCTGCGCCAAATGCGCGCCGTACGCAACTGCCCGTCGGGCTATTCTGCCGCATCAGTTTGTGCTTGCTAATTTTCCGAAATCACGTTTCTATCCGCGCATCCCGTCCTCATGCAGAGGGGCGTACGCGTCGTCACGATACGTAGAGGCGGGGAGCGGTGGCCGCGGGTCTGTCAGGTGCTGATGCGCTGGACGATGGACAGCTCGCGGACGTTCAAGCTGTGTGGTCCTGGCGCCCCGAAGCTGGCGCCAAGTCCGCGGTGACGCGATCCCTGACAGGACGTGTCATCAGGGCGACGGGGGCAAACAAGCCGGTCCCCGGGGAGAGCGCGGAGCAGACGTAAACCCATCGCGCAGGGAGGGCCGGGATGTCTCGGCTGAACCTGTGGTACCTGCCGCCTGCATTTTTTTCCGCAGGCGGGCCATGGGAGCAGCCAGCTCCCGGCCTTCCCTGCGCCCTCGGCATTTCCAGAGGGCGGGATCGATCAGCAGAACTCGGGCCATTGCGCCGCGAGGCCGATCAGGCGCGTCTTAACATGGATGGCGGGGCTCATGCATGCTCGGCGCTCGCCTCGCTTGCAATAGGGCCATTTCATATGAGGTACGGGCTGTGGCGACAAACAATCCCGGACGTTAGTTACGCCGTCATGCCCGGGCTTGTCCCGGGCATCCACGTGGCGCTCAGCGTGCTGAACGACGTGGATGGCCGGGACAAGCCCGGCCATGACGATGTGGCGACGCATGAGCGCACGACTCTGATCGCCAGATACCATGGCTCTGCCCCTTCCAGGGGAGCTCGGATTGCCTCGAATGCGATCCGGATCAGCGGCTCCCCTCCCTGCCAGCGGGGTGAGGGGGAGCACTGCCGATGCGGCATGAGTTCAGCTCACACGTCCAAACAAGAGCGCTGGTCGTACAACCGCTGACCGCAGAAAAGCGATCCTTAAATCTTTAGCTCGCTGCCCGTCACGCGCCGGAACGCCTCCAGATAACGCTGGCTCGTCGCGTCCACCACGCTCTGCGGCAGCGGCGGCGGTGGAGCGTCGCCGTTCCAGCGGCCGGCCTTGCGCTCGGCGTCGAGATAGTCGCGCAGCGGCTGCTTGTCGAAGCTCGGCTGCGGCTTCCCCGGCTGATAGGCGTCGACGGCCCAGAACCGCGAACTATCCGGCGTCATGACCTCGTCGATCAGGATGATGTTTCCATCCTTGTCGCGGCCGAACTCGAACTTGGTGTCGGCGATGATGATGCCCTGCTCACGCGCCAGCGTCTCGCCGAGCGTATAGACGGCGCGTGTCATGCTCTCCAGCGTGTAGGCCGTGTCGTCGCCGACCACCTCGCGCATCCGCGCAATGGTGATGTTCTCGTCATGGCCAGTCTCGGCCTTGGTCGCCGGGCTGAAGATCGCGGGCTCGAGCTTCTGGCTCTCGACGAGGCCGGTGGGAAGCTGCTCGCCGGCCAGCGTGCCGCTGGCGGCATATTCCTTCCAGGCCGAGCCCGAGAGATAGCCGCGGATCACGCATTCGATCGGAAACACGGTGGTGCGCTTGCACAGCATCGCCCGCCCGAGGATCTCCTCGCGATGCGGCTGCAGCGCCGGCACCTCGGCGATGATCTCGTCGGTGTCGGCCGAGATCATGTGGTGATGCACGACGCCTTCCAGCGCGTTGAACCAGTAGGCCGAGATCTGCGTCAGCACCGCGCCCTTCATCGGGATGGTCTCGTTCATCACGACGTCAAAGGCCGAGATGCGGTCGGTGGTCAGCAGCAGCACGCGGTCGTCGCCGACGGCATAGATGTCGCGGACCTTGCCGCGGCCGATCTTCGGGAGCGGCAGATTGCTGGCGAGAAGCGTGGTCATCGTTCGGGGCCTTCGAAAGGGAGCATCGCCTCCCATAGCCTATTCCGGCAGCGGAATGAACTCGTGCTCCTGGGGAACAGCGGCGAAGCGGCCGGTTTTCCAGTCCTGCTTGGCCTGCTCGATGCGCTCTTTGCTGGAGGAGACGAAATTCCACCAGACGTGGCGCGGCCCCTCCAGCGCGTCGCCGCCGAGGAACATCATCCGGGTCGGCTTCACCGTGCGCACGCTGATCGCATCGCCAGGCCGGAAGATCAGCAGCCGCGGTCCCTCGTGGCGCTCGCGGGTGATCTCGACCTCGCCGTCGACGATGTAGATCGCACGCTCCTCGTGGTCCGGATCGAGCGGCACCACTGTGCCGGCCTGCGCCGTCACCTCGACATAGAACCAGGGCGAAACCATCGTCACCGGAGAGGCTTTTCCAAACGCCCGGCCGGCAATGATGCGCGCGGAGAAGCCGGTGTCGCTGACCGTCGGCAGCGCGCCCGCCGCGTAATGCTGGAAGCTCGGCGCGATCTCTTCCGATTCCACCGGCAGCGCGATCCAGCTCTGCAGGCCCAGCATGTTCTGGCCGTTCTGCCGCTGCAGGTCCGGCGTGCGCTCGGAATGCGCGATGCCGCGGCCGGCGGTCATCAGGTTCATCGCGCCGGGCTGGATCTCCTGGACGTTGCCCTCGCTGTCGCGATGCATGATGGCGCCGTCGAACAGATAGGTGACGGTGGCCAAGCCGATATGCGGATGCGGCCGCACGTCCATGCCCTTGCCGGAAACGAATTGCACCGGACCGAAATGGTCGAAGAAGATGAACGGCCCGACCATCTGCCGGCGGCCATGCGGCAGCGCGCGGCGTACCGCAAAGCCGTCGCCGAGATCACGGGTGCGCGGCACGATGACGTGCTCCAGCGCATCGCACGAGGTGGGATCGCCGAATTCGGGATCGTTCGAAGGCTGCCAGCTCATGGGACGCTCCTGAGATGTGGTCACGCGAGCCTAGCAGCTTCGCGACGGCGAGGGCAGGGCATGAGGTCGCGGCGTCGGCGTGATTTGAACGGAGCGGCACTCCGGCCTAGAGTTCCGGCGCTGACAACGGATCCGTGACGATGACGCTCGACAGCCTCGATCTCGTGCTTCGCGCCGCCGCCATTGCGCTGCTCGCCGTGCTCGCCGTCGCGTTGGGACGTGACCTCGGTGGTCAATGGCGCGGCCGGCTGGCGATCGCGCTGGCGCTCGGCTCGGCCGCGCATGCGGCGACCTTCAACATCGGCGGGACGGCGGCGCCATCGCTCGCTTCCGCGCCGCTGATTGCGCTCGCGACGGCCGACATCATCGTGCTCTGGCTGTTCTGCCGCGCGCTGTTCGACGACGGCTTTGCGTTGCGCGGGCTGCACGGCCTGATCTGGCTGGCTGTGTTCGGCTTCAGCCTGATCGGCTGTCTCGTGCTCGGACCTGCCGGACATGGCCGGCTCGTGATCGTCGCCAACAATGTGCTGGCGCTCGGCTTCCTTGGCCTGACCTTGGCGCAGACCATCCGCTCCTGGTCGGCGGATCTCGTCGAGGGACGGCGGCGCATCCGGGCCTTCGTCGTGATCGCGGCGCTGTCCTACGGTGGCGTCAATGCGCTGCTGCAGATGGCGTCCGCCGGCAGCGGCCCGTCCGAGCTTGCCAATGTGGTCAATGCGGCGATGTTCCTGGTCGTGGTCGGCGCCGTCGCGCTGATGCTGCTCAGGGTCGGTGCCGGCGATGTGTTCGCGCCGGAGACACCGCCGGTCGCAGAGCCCGAAGCCACGGCTCCCAGGGCCGCGGACCGCAGGCTGGTCGACGCGCTGATGCGGCTGATGGCGGATGAGCGGATCTATCGGCGGGACAACGTCACCATCGGGATGCTGGCGACCAGGCTCTCCATTCCTGAATACCGGCTGCGGCGGCTGATCAATGGCGAGCTCGGCTACCGCAACTTCAACACCTTCCTCAACGCCCACCGCATTGAGGAGGCCAAGGCCGCGCTCGCCGATCCCGCCCAGGCCGAGGTGCCCGTGATCACCATCGCGATGGACGCTGGGTTCCAGTCGCTTGGGCCCTTCAACCGCGCCTTCAAGGCGGTGACCGGGGTGACGCCGACCGAGTACCGGCGCATGAGGCTGTCGGCGGCGTGACCTGTTCCACACTGAAATCATGGAGGAATTCCAAAATCGGCGAGGTCTCGGCCAGTCTCGGCTGGTGTGATTTGCGAAATCGGCGAGCATCCGGGCCGCAGCCGCAGTCTGGTCCGGCAGATCCAACTGCCGGAGCTCCTCATGACCAGACGCCGCCTGCTGCTTGCCCTCGTTGCCACCACCGCGCTGACCGCCCTGGCGGTCGGCGGTGCCCGGGCCCGTGACGTGCCGAAAATCGCGACCGGCTTCATCGCCAGCGTCCTGTGCTCGGAGACCTTCGTCTCCGGTCTCGACCCCGACCGCACGCTCTCCGAGACCCGGGCCGCGATGCCCGGCGCCGGCCTGCTGAGCTGGGCAATGGACGTCCGCGTCGATCGCGCCGCCAAGGACGTCAGCGTGACGCTGCTCGGGCTCGGCCGGAGCCACGCCGTGTATCGCGACGGGCTCGGCTGCCACGTGGACCATGGCGAGAGCCGCGACTGGCCGGCCGTCCGGTTGTCGCCGCCGCAGCCGGCCTTGCTGCCCGACATCGCTCCGCCGCATGTCGTGGCGCCGGCGACACCGGCGCTCGCCGCGGCGCTCGACCGCGCCTTTGCCGAGCCGGAGGCGCCGCCGTTCCGGCGCACCCATGCCGTCCTGGTGATGAAGGACGGCAAGGTCATCGCCGAGCGCTACGCGCCCGGCTTCACGCTCGACACCCCGCTGCTCGGCTTCTCCGCGACCAAGTCGATGACCGCGACCCTGATCGGCATTCTCGTCCACCAGGGCAAGCTCGCGCTGCATGCGCCCGCGCCGGTGGCGGCGTGGCAGAGCGAAAGCGATCCGCGCCATGCCATCACCGTCGATCATCTGCTGCGCCACACCGCCGGTCTCGCGCTCGGCAGCTCGCTGCAGGCCTCGCTGTTGTCGGCGCTCGAGCCGGTCAACCGGATGAAGTTCGTCGAGCCCGACCGCGCGGCCTTTGCCGAATCCATGCCGATGGAGACTGCTCCGGGCGCGGTCAGCAACTATCACGACGGCAACACCGTCATCCTTTCCCATCTCATCCGCGATGCCGCCGGCGGCAGCGCCGCGGATGTGCTGCGCTTCGCGCATCGCGAGCTGTTCGATCCGCTCGGCATGGCCAGCGTCACGATCGAGTTCGACGCCGCCGGCACGCCGGAGGGATCGAGCCAGATGCTAGCCTCGGCGCGCGACTGGGCGCGGCTCGGCCAGCTCTATCTCGACGACGGCGTCGTCGCCGGCCGGCGCATCCTGCCCGCCGGCTGGGCGGACTACGTCGCCACGCCCACACCGAACGCCTATGTCGGCCTCGGCGCCGGCTTCTGGACCAACCGCGGCGACAGTTTTGGCGCCAACTACCGCATCGCGCACGGCTGGCCGCGCGATGCGGTCTTCGCCAAGGGCACGCTCGGCCAGTACGTCATCTTCGTTCCCTCCGAGCGCCTCGTCATCGCGCGCTTCGGTCGCACCGTGAACTGGCCGCCGGAGGCCGACGGCGTGGCGCAGCTCGTGAGCGACGTGATCGCAGCGACAAGAGGGGAATGACGCATGCGCTACACTCTCCCCAACGCCGTCGCCTGCGCCACACGGTCGAAACGCTCCAGCGACAGGATCGCATCGGCAAAGCTTTGCGCGCGGCTGCTCAGCACCGGCCGTGCCAAAGTGATGAACTTGTCGCTCATCGCCTGCGCCGAGGGAAACGAGGTCGGCTCGCCCGAGGGATCATCGTGCAGCCGCTCGTGCACGCCGTCCTCGGTGGTGATGGTCACGCGGGCGCCGAACGGATGGCTGCGGCCGATCTCCAGTTTGTCGTCCTGCACGACGTCGAACTTGTCGGCGAGCGCGTTGATCGCGGCGTCACCCAGGCGCGTGTAGTCGTCCCAGCCGAAGCGGCCCTGGTCGAGCGCCAGCGCGCCGGTGAAGAACATCGAGAACTGGCCGCCGACGATCGAGCTCGGATGCCGCTTGGTCGCGGCGTCGCCCGTCAAGGTGATGCCGTTGCGATGCAGGCCGATCTCGACGCGCTTGACCTGGTCCGGCGTCAGATTGTGCTCGCGGCGCAGCGCGATGATGGCGTCGATCGCGGCATGGGTGTAGCGGCAGCTCGGATACGGCTTCACGCCGATCTTCATCGTCTCATAGGTGGAGCCGAGCCCGGCGACGGCCTTCTCATGGTGCGGCGTGTCGGTGTAGCCGACCAGCAGGCCGTGCTTGCCCTCGACGGATTCGATCGCGCCGACGAAGTCGTTCTTGGCGAGCGTGGCCGCGATCACGCCGTTCATCGCCGACGCGCCGACCTGATAGCGCTTGTTCCAGGCGCCGTTGACGAGAAACTGCAGCGAGCCCGCGGCCTGGCTGCCGGAGACGCCGAAGGCGTAGATCAACTGCTGCTCGGACAGCCCGAACAGCTTGCCGGCGGCGGCCGCCGCACCATAGGTGCCGGCGGTCGCGGTCGGGTGGAAACCGCGGGCATAATGCGAGGTCGGATCGAGCGCATTGCCGAGCCGGCAGCACACCTCGTAGCCGGCGACAATAGCGGTCAGCACCTCGCGGCCGGAGGCGCCGACCATCTCGCCGACGGCGAACGCGGCCGGCACCACGGGTGCGCTCGGATGCAGCGAGGAATCGGCGTGGGTATCGTCGAAATCGAGCGAATGGCCCATCGTGCCGTTGAGCAGCGCCGCGACCGCCGGCGTCCAGGTTCTGTCGTCGCCGAACACGGTCGCCTCGCCCGCCGCATCCAGCTTCAGCGCCGCCAGCATGTTCACCACCGACGGCGTCGACTCCGCCTCGCGCCGGGCGCGGATGGCGCTGCCGAGAAAGTCGAGCGTCAGCACCTTGGCGCGGTCGAGCACCTCGGGCGGGATATCGTCGTATTTCAGCGCGGCGACGTAGGCGGCGAGCGTTGCGGTTTCCTGGGCCATCGTGTTTCCTCACATCGTTGCAGCCAGGGTAGGCAAGCTGATTCCGCCTTTCAAGCCGGTCCGGCCCGGTGGGAGGCTGCCATGCCGACGCGCTGGTCCGTTCGAGGTGGATGATTGATGGCGTCGTTCAAGGAGCTGTTCGGCAGGTTGCGCGGCCGCAAGGCGCAGATGTCGCTGGCGGTCCGCGGCACGGTGGCGGCGACGCTCGCTTTTGCCGTTGCCACGGCCTTCCACCTGAAGCTGCCGCTGTGGGCGGTGCTGACCTCGCTGATCGTGACGCAAGGCAGTGTCGGGCGTTCGCTGAAGGCGACGCGCGACTACATGTTCGGCACCATCGGCGGTGCCATCTATGGCGGCGCCATCACCGTGTTCATTCCGCATTCCGGCGAATTGCAACTGCTCGGCATGCTGATCCTGGCGGTGACCCCGCTCGCCTTCATCGCCGCGATCAATCCCAGCCTCAACGCCGCCACCGTGACCGCGGTCATCGTGCTCCTGGTGCCCACGATGGGCCATCTCGATCCGCTGGGATCGGCGATCGACCGCGTGTTCGAGGTTGCGGTCGGCGCGTTCACCGGCCTCGCCGTATCGTTCATCGTGCTGCCGTCGCGGGCGCATGTCCAGATGCGCAGCGCGGCAGGCCGCCTGCTCGAACTGATCGCCGCAGCAATGACCGAGCTTCTGGCCGGCCTGTCGCGGGGCCGCGACAACGACGCGCTGCATCGGATCCAGGACGGTATCGGCACCGCGCTCACCGAGTTGAACGCGACCGGGGCGGAGGCCGAGCGCGAACGCTCGGCGCGGCTGTCCTCTGGCGCCGACACCGGTCCGCTGCTGCGGACGATCCTGCGCCTCCGCCATGACGTCGTGATGATCGGCCGCGCCAGCGTGGTGCCGCTGCCCTCGGAGCTGCAGGCACGTTTGTCGGCGCCGGTGGCGCGCGTCAGCGATGCGATCGCGAGCTATCTGCGCGGCTGTGCCGCGGCCATCCGCAACGGCTCCGGCCCACCGCCGATCTGGCCGATCCATGTTGCGGTCAAAGCCTATGCCGAGCAGGTCGCCGCCGTCCGCAGCAACGGGCTGACGCGCGGGCTGCCCGGCGATGCCGCCGAACGCTTCTTCGCGCTCGGCTTCTCGCTCGACCAGATGCGGCAGAACCTGATCGACCTCGAGCGCGTCGTCGCCGAATGGTCCGGAGCGTCGGCTGGAAAGGTGCATCGGCCGGAGCCCGGGGAGTCGTCCGATACGGCCGGCGCCTGAACTCTTCATCGGGTCAGCCGCAGGAAGCGCACCACCAGCAGCGCGGCGTAGATCGTGGTGCCGATCGACAGGCCGATCCAGATTCCGACCGCGCCGAGCGCGGTGTGGAGGCCAAGCAGATAAGAGGCGGGGAAGCCGATCAGCCAATAGCCGAGCACGGCGAGCAGCAGCGGCACCCGCGTGTCCTTGATGCCGCGCAGCGCGCCGACCGCGATGCTCTGCAATGCGTCCGTGATGAAGAACGTCGTGCCGACGAGCAGCAACGTGGCGGCCAGCGCCGCCGTCGTTTCGGCATCGGATATCCCGGAGCCGAGGAACAGCTGCACGATGTCATGGCGCGCAATGACGATGCCGAGCGTGAACAGCACTGCGAGTGAAAGGCCGAGCAACATCGCCATCAGGCCGGCGCGGCGAACGCCGGTCGCATCATCGCGTCCGGCGGCGTGGCCGACGCGCACGGTCGCGGCCATGCTGATCCCGAACGGCACCATGAACAGGATCGCGGTGATCTGCAGCGCGATCTGATGCGCGGCGAGAGCGGCCGTGCTGATCAGTCCCATCAGGATCGCGGCCGCCGAGAACAGGCCGTATTCGAGCAGGAACGACAGCGAGATCGGGGCGCCGAGGACGAGAAGCTGCCGCATCAGCCGCCAGTCGATGCGCCCGAGCTGCGCAAGCACGTGGTAGTCGCGGAACGGCGGGCGGAACACCGCGAACCATAGACCGGCAAGAAACGTTCCGAGGTTGACGGTCGAGGTGGCCAAGCCGACGCCGGTCAGGCCGAGCTGCGGAAAACCCCAGTGGCCGTAGAGCAGCGGATAGACCAGCAGCGCGTTGGGCGGGATCGCGGCCAGTGTGATCCAAAGCACCGGCTCAGGGCGGTTGACGGCGCCCATGAAGCTGCGCAGCGCCATGAACCACAGCATCGGCGCAATACCCCAGGCGAGGCCGCGCAGATAATCCTGCGCAGGACGCGCGACGTCGGGGGCCTGTCCGAGCGTGAGCAGGATGGCCTCGCCGTTCAGCGCGATCATCATGATCGGCAGCGCGATGAACAGGCCGGCCCATAGTCCAACGCGGAGCGCGCGCCGCACCAGTGCTGCATCCGCGGCTCCGAACGCCTGCGCGGCGAGCGGCGCCACCGCCGACATCAGGCCCATGCCGAAGGTCGAGCCGACGAAATACACCGTGCCCGCCAATGCGGCCGCCGCGACCGCATCGCCGCCGAGACGGCCGATGAAGGCGAGGTCGGTCGACATCATCGCGATCTGCGACAACTGCGTCAGCGCCATCGGTGCGGCGAGCCGGATCGTGTCCCAGAGCTCGAGCGCGAGGGGAGGCGTCGGCGCCGCCGTTGGCGGTGCGTGGTTGGTTCCGGCTGTGGAGGTCATGGTCGGGGCTATAGCAGGCCCTGCGGCGTCGTGCACATCACGGCGGCATGTTCGGTCGCAGCCGCGTGCGGCACGGAGGCGCAGCTCCACCTGGCCAAATGCAGACGGCTGCGTGAGGCGCATCGTCAATCGCATTGACGTGATCGCGGGCATGACTGACCGATCTCGCGGCGCTGACACGTCCGAGCTCTGCTTGATCGATGGCCCTCGGAAGCGAGAGGGCGCGGGGAATGCCGGGTGCTGGCCGCACCCATGGCCCGCCTGCGTAAAAAAATGCAGGCGGCAGGAACCACAGGTTCAGCCGAGACATCCCGGCATTCCCCGCGCGATGGTTGGAACGACTTATACGTATTCTCCCCGGGGACCGGGCTTTCTTGCCCCCGTCGTCAGCGGAATCGCCCGCCGGCTTGACCTCAGCGTCGGGAGGCCAGGACCATACGCTTTCGCCGTATGCGACCGCCCCTTCGTCCACGCGCCAGCCTCGAGTTGCTACCCAAGTGCGCGCTGAGAGCCGCCGCATCCACCGCATCCCCGCCCTCAACGTCCGTGACGATCGCGAAGCGCCCCTCTCATGAGGACGGGATGGCTACATTGTTTCTGATTCTTGGAATAATAGCAAGCAAAAAATTCGGAAAAACGGCAGTCGCGATATTGGCGGCTTGGGCACGGAGCGCCGGTGCGACAGCGAGCCGAAGACTCGCGTGTCATCATGCGGCTGCTGCGACCTGCCGGAGCATCGCCTTCACGACGAGCCGGTGAAACGGCTTGATCATGGCGAGATAGATGCGGCCGAGAGCATTGTGGGTCTCGACCAAGGTGGTCGCTGTCACTTGCGAGGTCGCGTGCTGAGAGGCCACGTCGACCAGGACGCGAAAGTCCAGATGCTTGTCGTCGAAGCCGAGCACGAGCCGGGCCGGCGTTTCGTCGACGACCGGAAAAATCCCGATCAGAGGACGTGGGTTGCTTGGGTCCGCGCCCGAGGTCTTCAGACCGAAGGGCCTGACCAGCAGGTTGCGGAGCTTCAGGAGCGCCGCTATCCACCAGGGCGTGTGACCGAGCATGCGCTCGGCCGCGGTGCGGGCAGCAACGGGCGGGCCGTTGATCGTGATGCGAAAGGCATCGGCGAACTCCGCGCCGGCCAGCCATCGGGTACCGTCGACGTTGGGAGTGATCTCGCTGATTGTCATGAGCGATGAGCCTCACATGTCAAGGTTGCTCGCGCGCCATGCGCGATGCGCAGCAGCATCGCACGCGCATGTCCGCGAAGCCAGTGCGCCGATGGCCTTGCGCCAGGGTCGTTCAATTTCGTCATTGCGAGCTGCGCTCGCAATGACGGAGGAGAGATGTGCGTAGTAAACTACCGCCCGCGCTCCGGCACGCGGGTGATCTTCGCGCCCAGTGCGTTCAGGCGCTCGTCGATGCGTTCATAGCCGCGTTCGATCTGGTCGGCGTTGTCGATGTACGAGGTGCCTTCGGCGCAGAGTGCTGCCAGCAGCATGGCCATGCCGGCGCGGATGTCGGGGGAGACGACGCGGGCGCCGCGCAGGCGGCTGGGGCCGGCGACGATGGCGCGGTGCGGGTCGCACAGCACGATGCGCGCGCCCATCGAGATCAGCTTGTCGACGAAGAACATCCGCGACTCGAACATCTTCTCGAACATCAGGATCACGCCCTCGCATTGCGTGGCGGTGACGAGCGCGATCGACATCAGGTCGGCCGGGAAGGCCGGCCAGGGCTGGTCCTCCAGCTTCGGCACGTGGCCGCCGAAATCGTCCTTGATCCTGAGCGTCTGCTCCGAGGGCACGATGAGATCGTCGCCGGCGACCTCGCAGACGATGCCGAGCCGCTCGAAGCCCATGCGGATGGAGCGCAGATGCTCGGTACCGGCGCGCACGATGCGCAAGGGAGAGCGCGTCACCGCGGCGAGCCCGATCAGCGAGCCGACCTCGATGTGATCGGGCTGGATCGCGTAGGACGCCTGACCGAGCGTGCTGGCGCCATGGATCACCATCGTGTTGGTGCCGATGCCCTCGATGTTGGCGCCGAGCGCCACCAGGAAATGCGCGAGGTCCTGGACATGCGGCTCCGAGGCCGCGTTGCGCAGATAGGTCGTGCCGTGCGCAGCGACGGCGGCGACCAGCGCGTTCTCGGTGGCGGTGACGCTGGGCTCGTCGAGGAACACGTCGGCACCCTTCAGGCCGGAGGCGCGCAGCTCGATCTTGTCGGTCGCGGTGACGGTGGCGCCGAGCTGCTCGAAGGCCAGGAAATGGGTGTCGAGCCGGCGCCGGCCGATGACGTCGCCGCCCGGCGGCGGCAGCGCCACTTCGCCGCAGCGGGCGAGCAGGGGTCCTGCCAGCAGGATCGAGGCGCGGATGCGAATGCACAGATCCGGATCGAGATCGGCGGCGCGGATGTCCTTGGCATGGATCGCGAGCCGGTTGCGGCCGCGCCATTCGGCGGAGGCACCGACCGAGCGGATCAGCTCGACCAGGGTCTCGGTGTCGCGGATGCGCGGCACGTTGTCGAGCGTGACCGGATGCTCGGTCAGCAGCGCGGCGGCGATGATCGGCAGCGCGGCGTTCTTGTTGCCGGACGGCTCGATCGCGCCTTTGAGCCGGTGACCGCCCTCGACGATGTATTGAATGGGCGCCATGCGGTGATGATCCGTTGTCGAAGCGTGTGGCCGCTGCCCTTGCCGGCTTCGCGACGGCGTTCGGGCACAGGGTGTCCAGCGGGATCAACCTGTTCCGCAATCCGGCGACCGCGAACCTGGTTCACGGGCCGCCGGGGTCCTCATGAGACCGACTCCTAACGCCAATTCCAAAACGGAATCAATGCCGGAAAATCGCGGCGGGCCACTTTGCCACGGCGGCGGGGCAGCGGCCGGGGAGCGCGCCGTGTTCTTGACGGCCGGTGTGGCGCGGCCGATGGTCGTTGGCTGCCGCGGCTGCGGCAGGGATGGAGAAACGCTGGAATGGCCGATGATCAAGCTGACGTCTGGACCTGCTCGGCGCAGCGACAGGCGCGCGCCAACATCCGCCGATATCTCGACTGGCTCGCTTCGCGCGGCCACAGCTTCTCCGGCTATCACGATCTCTGGCAGTGGTCGGTCGACGACGTCGCCGGGTTCTGGCGTTCGATCTGGGATTATTTCGAGGTCATGGCCGACGGCGAGATCGGCGAGGTCGTCTCGCGCGATCCTATGCCGCGGACGCGCTGGTTCACGGGGACGCGGCTGAACTTCGCCGAGCACGTGCTGCGCCACGAGTTGAGCGGCAGTCCCGATCGAGCGATGCTGCATCACGGCTCGGAGCTGCGTCCGCTGGCGGCCGCGAGCTGGGGCGAAATCGCAGGCCGCGTGCGGCGGCTCGCCACGTCGCTGCGCGAGATGGGAATCGGCAAGGGCGACCGGGTCGTCGCCTACATGCCGAACATTCCCGAAGCCGTCATCGCGATGCTCGCGACCACGGCGATCGGCGCGGTGTGGTCCTCGGCGGCACCGGAATTCGGCGCGCAGACGGTGATCGACCGATTTTCGCAAATCGCGCCGAAGCTCGTCTTCGCGGTCAACGGCTATCGTTACGGAGCGAAGGATTTCGACCGCATCGGCGATCTCGAGACGATCCTCGCGGCGCTGCCGAGCGCCGAGATGCTGGTCATGCTCGACTATCATCCGGCCGCGCGCAAGGCGCCGGAGTTTCGTGGCGGCATTCGGGCGTGGCCCGACCTGCTCGACGGTCCGGCGATCGCGCGCGACGCATTTCAGTTCGCACGCGTCGCATCGGATCATCCGCTCTGGGTGCTGTTCACCTCGGGAACGACCGGCCTGCCGAAGCCGATCGTGCACAATCACCACGGCATCGTGCTTGAGCACTACAAGTCGGCGGCGTTTCATTTCGAGATCGAGGCGGACGGCACGCTGTTCTTCTACTCGACGACAGGCTGGATGGTCTGGAACACGCTGATGTGGGGGCCGCTGATGAACGGCACCTCGGTGCTCTATGACGGCCATCCGAGCCATCCGGACGCGCGGCTGGTGTGGCGGCTCGTGGAAGCCGCCGGCGTGACCGTGCTCGGCATCAGCCCGAGCTACATCCAGCTGGTGCGGCAGCAGGGCGTCGTTCCGGGCCGCGAGTTCAATCTGGAGCGGCTGCAGTCGGTGATGCTGGTCGGATCGCCATCGACACCGGAGGTGTTTCGCTGGGTGCACGAGGCGGTCAAGCCCGAGGTCTGGGCCTCCTCGCAATCCGGCGGAACGGAGTTCTGTTCCGGTCTGCTGGCCGGCTCGCCGCTGCTGCCGACGCATGCTGGCGAGATCCAGGCTCCGGCGCTCGGCGTGGCCGCGGTCGCGTTCGACGATGCGGGGCGCGAGATCATCGACGAGGCCGGCGAACTCGTCGTGCGCGCGCCGATGCCTTCGATGCCGCTCTGCTTCTGGGGCGATGCCGATTTCGTCCGGTATACGGACAGCTATTTCGGCGTCTATCCGGGGGTCTGGCGCCATGGCGATCGTGTCCACTTCAACGCGCGCGGCGGCTGCCACGTCTTGGGCCGTTCCGACGCCACGCTGAACCGTCATGGCGTGCGGATCGGCTCGGCGGAAATCTACCGGACGATGGAGGGGATTCCCGGTATCGTCGATAGTCTCGTCATCTGCATCGAGCAGCCGGACGGCGGCTTCTACATGCCGCTGTTCGTGCAACTCGCCCAGGGCATCGAGCTGACGGACGGGTTGCAGGACGAGATCCGCCGGCGGCTGCGCCACGAGCGCAGCCCGCGGCATGTCCCCGACGTCATCATCGGCGTGCCGGAAATCCCGATGACCCTGACCGGCAAGAAGATGGAGGTGCCGGTCCGTCGACTGCTGCTCGGCGACGCTCCGGACAAGGTCGCGAGCAAGGATGCCACCCGCAACCCGGCGGCGCTGGACTGGTTCACGCAGTTCGCGGCGGCACGGCGAGGCGGATGACAGGGGCGAGCGTCAGCCCGATGAGGGACAGGCCGGACGGCTGGAGCGTCCCGGCATCTGGGCCTACACGTCGACGTTCGCCGACAGCGAGTTGTCCTGGATGAATTCGCGGCGCGGCTCGACGACGTCGCCCATCAGCTTGGTGAAGATGTCGTCGGCCTCGTCGACCTCCTTGACCCTGACCTGCAGCAGCGTGCGGGCCTCGGTGTCGAGCGTGGTTTCCCAGAGCTGTTCCGGGTTCATCTCGCCCAGACCTTTGTAGCGCTGCTGGGTGACGCCCTTGCGGCCGGCATCGATGACGGATTCGAACAGATCGACCGGGCCGTGGATCACCGTCTGGACGTCGCCGCGGCGCAAGGTGCCGGGCTTGGCATAGGCCTCCTGCAGGCGGGCCGCATAGTCGTCGAGCTTGCGGGCATCCGCCGAGGCGAGCAGCGCGTCGTCGATGACGGCGACGTCCTTGACGCCGCGCACGGTGCGTTCGAAGGTGAAGCCCTGGCCCTCGAGGAAGTGACCGATCCAGCCGCGCTCGACCTCGTCGGCCAGCACGTCGAGCCGTTTCGCGATGTACTCGGCCGCGGCGTCCGCGGTCGCCAGGTCGCGGGTGATATCCGGCCGCAGCACGCCGGCGATCGCGGCCTGCTCGACGACCTTGCGATCGTAGCGGCTGTGCAGATTGCGCAGGATGTTGCGGACGATCCGCGCTTCCTCGACCAGCCCCAGCAGGTCGCGGCCCTTGCGCTCCTCGCCCTCGGCGGTCTTGAACACGCAGTCGTCGAGCCCGGTGCCGATCAGATAATCCTCCAGCGCGCGCTCGTCCTTCAGATACTGCTCGGACTTGCCGCGCATCACTTTGTAGAGCGGCGGCTGCGCGATGTAGAGATGGCCGCGGTCGATGATCTCGCGCATCTGCCGGTAGAAGAAGGTCAGCAGCAGCGTGCGGATGTGGGCGCCGTCGACGTCGGCGTCCGTCATCACGATGATCTTGTGATAGCGCAGCTTGTCGATCGAGAACTCGTCACTGATGCCGGTTCCGAGCGCGGTGATCAGCGTGCCGATCTGTTCGCTCGACAGCATCTTGTCGGGGCGCACGCGCTCGACATTGAGGATCTTGCCGCGCAGCGGCAGCACCGCCTGGAATTCGCGGTTGCGGCCCTGCTTGGCGCTGCCGCCGGCCGAGTCACCCTCGACGATGAACAGCTCGGACTTGGCCGGATCCTTCTCCTGGCAGTCGGCGAGCTTGCCGGGCAGCGAGGAGACGCTGAGCGGGCTCTTGCGGGTCAGCTCGCGCGCCTTGCGCGCGGCCTCGCGTGCCGCCGCGGCCTGGATCACCTTGCCGACGATGGTCTTGGCCTCGCCCGGATGCTCCTCGAACCAGGCGGCGAGCGCCTCGTTCAGAACGTTCTCGACCACGGGACGCACTTCCGAGGACACCAGCTTGTCCTTGGTCTGCGACGAGAACTTCGGATCTGGCACCTTCACGGAAAGAACGGCGGTGAGACCCTCGCGACAATCGTCGCCGGTCAGCGCGATCTTCTCCTTCTTCGCATTGGCCTCGGCATAGCCGTTGACCTGGCGCGTCAGCGCGCCGCGGAAGCCGGCGAGATGGGTGCCGCCGTCACGCTGCGGGATGTTGTTGGTGAAGCAAAGCACGTTCTCATGATAGCTGTCGTTCCACCACAGCGCAGCTTCCACGGTGATGCCGTTGACCTCCGAGCGCACCATGATCGGCGCCGGAACGATCGCCTTCTTGTTGCGGTCGAGATATTTGACGAACTCCTCGACGCCGCCGTCGTAATGCATCTCCTCGCGCTTCTCGACCGCGTGGCGCATGTCGGAGAGCACGATGTTGACGCCGGAATTGAGAAAGGCGAGCTCGCGCAGGCGATGCTCAAGCGTCGCGTAGTCGTATTCGACGTTCTTGAAGGTCTCCGTCGAGGCCAGGAACGTCACCTCGGTGCCGCGCTTGCCCTTGGCCTCGCCGACCACCTTCAGCGGCGCAATCGCATCGCCATGGGCGAACTCGATGAGATGCTCCTTGTCGTCGCGCCAGACCCGCAGCAGCAGCTTGCTCGACAGCGCGTTGACGACGGAGACGCCGACGCCGTGCAGGCCGCCCGACACCTTGTAGGAGTTCTGGTCGAATTTTCCGCCTGCGTGCAGCTGGGTCATGATGACCTCGGCCGCGGACACGCCTTCGCCCTTGTGGATGTCGACCGGAATGCCGCGGCCGTCGTCGCGCACGGTGACCGAATTGTCCGGATTGAGGATCACCTCGACCGCGGTGGCGTGGCCGGCCAGCGCCTCGTCGATCGCGTTGTCGACGACCTCGTAGACCATGTGGTGCAGGCCGGAGCCGTCATCGGTGTCGCCGATATACATGCCCGGGCGCTTGCGCACCGCGTCCAGGCCCTTCAACACCCGGATCGATTCTGCGCCGTACTCGTTCGCGGTTGCAGGCTCGGTGTCGGCGATGGTTTGCCGGGCGGGTTCGGTCATGTGGGGCCTTCGGAAGGGTGGTCGAATCGGCATCGCAAACCGCATGCCGAGAGCGCTCTTTCTCTCACGAAAGAAGCCACGCGCCTAGCGCAAAGTGGCCCTTCGTAAGACATTGAAGAGATAGCGTTTTTTAACGGTTTTTCAAGGCCTGGCGAGGGTCGTTTTCGTCCCCTCCGAAAGCCGGATTCAGGCCATTCCCGCGGCTGGTTTTGAGGCGTGCGGCGGGGCGCTTTCGCGTGCGATTCAGGGCACGAGTCCGGTATGACCCCGGGGGGATCCCGACCAACGGCCGAAGGCGTTACCGCCGCGCGCTGATCCGTCCGGCCTCGACGTCGAAGATCTCGCCGAGCTCGCGTAGTTCGGCAAACGCCGCGGGATCGGCGCCGGTCAGCCATACCTGGGCACCGAGCGTGCCGAGCTCGGCGAACAAAGCGGTGCGGCGGCCGGGATCGAGATGGGCGACGATCTCGTCGAGCAGCAGCATCGGCACGATGCCGGTGGTCTCGGCGACCAGCGTCGCATGCGCGAGGATGAGGCCGATCAGCAGCGCCTTCTGCTCGCCGGTCGACGCGTCGCGCGCCGGCATGTTCTTCGGCGCGTAGACGACATGGAGATCAGTGAGATGCGGCCCGTCGAGCGTGCGGCCAGCCGCGGCATCGCGCGCGCGATTGTCGCGCAGCATCGCGCGGTAGCGGTCCTCGACGGCAAGCGCCGGCTCGCTCAGCAGCGCATTCTCCATCCAGCCGTCGAGCGCGATCTCGGCGGATGGGAACGCCGAGGCTTGTCCGCGCTGGCGCAGCATCGCAGCGAGCTTCACCGCGGTCTGGCCGCGGCTCGCGGCGACGGCGACCGCGAGCTCCGCAGTCTCGCGCTCGATCGCGCCACACCAGTGGTCGTCGAAATTGCGCACCTCGAGCAGCCGGTTGCGCGAGCGCAACGAGCGCTCCAGCGCCGACACGCGGCTCGAATGCTCGCTGTCGATCGCGAGCACCAGGCGGTCGAAGAAGCGCCGCCGCTCCGAGGCCGCGCCCATGAACAAGCCGTCCATCGCAGGCGTCAGCCACACCATGCGGATGTGGTCGCCGAAGGCGGCTGCCGAGCCGACCGGTTCGCGATCGATGCGGCAGCGGCGCGTGGTGTTCGCATCGCTGCGCGGCGGCTCGATGCCGGTGCCGAAGGTCGTCAGCCCCAGCGCCCCCTCGACCTCCGCCGAGACCGCCCAGGAGCCGTCGCCCTGGTTGTCGGCGACATCCTCGAGTGTCGCGCGGCGCAGGCCGCGTCCCGGCGCGAAGAACGAGATCGCCTCCAGGCAATTGGTCTTGCCGGCGCCATTGGCGCCGACCAGCGCAACCATGTCCGCCTGCACGCTGACGCTGGCAGCGCGATAGCTGCGAAAATGCGTCAGCGCGAGGCGGTGGATGCGGGAGGGGGTCATGGGGTGGAGTTGCAGGTCCAGTTCTGTCATTGCCGGGCTTGACCCGGCAATCCATCGTCCGCGTCAGCGGACGATTTCATCATAGAGATCGCGCCAGTCCGGATTGTTTGCGACGATCAAGTCGACCTTCCATTCGCGTGACCAGTGCTTGATGTTCTTCTCACGCTGCAATGCTGCGGCGATCGTCTCATGCGCTTCGAAATACACCAAGCGCTTGATGCCGTAGCGTCTGGTGAAGCTCTCGGCGAGTCCTTCGCGATGCTCATAGACGCGACGAACAAGATCGTTGGTCACGCCGACATAAAGCGTGCCGCCGGGCTTGCTGGCGAGGATGTACACCCAGTAGGCCATTTGTCGAGATGGATGGCCGGGTCAAGCCCGGCCATGACGAGTCAACTTAAAAGCTCGCAGCGGATCACTTGTCACACCCGCATGGGCATCAGCACGTACAACGCATTCCTGTTGTCGCGGTCCTGGATCAGGGTCGGCGAGCCGGGATCGGCAAGCCGGAGCACGGCGACCTCGCCCTCGATCTGGGCGGCGATGTCGAGCAGATAGCGCGAGTTGAAGCCGATATCGAGGGCATCCGCGGCGTACTCGACCTCGAGCTCTTCGGTCGCGCTGCCGGAATCCGGATTGGTCACCGACAGCACCAGCTTGCCGGGCGCCAGCGCCAGCTTCACGGCGCGGCCGCGCTCGGAGGAGATGGTGGAGACGCGATCGACGGCGGCGGCGAAATCGGCCTTGTCGACGACCAGCTCCTTGTCGTTGTTCTGCGGAATGACGCGGCCGTAATCCGGGAAGGTGCCGTCGATCAGCTTCGAGGTCAGCACCACCTGTCCCAGGGTGAAGCGGATCTTGCCCTGCGACAGCTCGATCCTGATCTCGCTGTCATTGTCCTCGATCAGCCGCTGCACCTCGCCGACGGTCTTGCGCGGCACGATCACGCCCGGCATCTCGGCGGCGCCGGCCGGCTGCGGCAGGTCGACCTGGGCGAGGCGGTGGCCGTCGGTGGCGACGGCGCGCAGCGTCGGCTGCTTGGCGGTGCCGCCGGCATGCAGATAGATGCCGTTGAGGTAGTAGCGCGTCTCCTCGGTCGAGATCGCGAACTGCGTGCGGTCGATCAGGCTCTTGATGTCCTTGGCCGGAACCCCGAAGGCGTGCGTCATTTCGCCCGCGGCGAGATCCGGGAAATCGCTCTCCGGCAGCGTCTGCAGGGTGAACTTGGAGCGGCCGGCGCGGATCGCGAGCACCGCGCGCTCGCCGTCGCTCTCCAGCACGATCTGCGAGCCGTCCGGCAGCTTGCGGACGATGTCGTAGAACATGTGCGCCGGAACTGTGGTCGAGCCCGCGGTGGCGGTCTCGGCGGCCAGGGTTTCCGTCACTTCGAGATCGAGGTCGGTTGCGCGCAGCGACAGCCGGGCGTTCTCGGCGCGGACCAGCACGTTACCCAGGATCGGGATGGTGTTGCGCCGCTCGACCACACGATGGACGTGGCCCAGCGACTTCAGGAGCTGCGCGCGTTCGACGGTCACCTTCATTGCACTTACCCGCCCGTTCCCAACTGATCTCGTCCTGGAATGCCGGCGGGCTAGAGCAGCGCCGCGGCCGATGGCACCTCGCGCCCGAACGGCGCTTGGCCAGCGTCCAGGAGCGTGAGGGGGAGGCGTAAAGTGGCGCGGATGAGGCTCAAGCGCAAGGGATGCGGAGCCGATTTCCCATGTTTCGGCAGGCTCTTCCGGGACCCGGAGGCAGGGGCCGAGCATGACGCCCGAGGGCAGCGTCGAGCCGCCGGGACAATGGCCCGGCTGGGGGCGAACCTTCTGTCCGCTCCCCTGGCCGTGCGTGCCCTCTAATCCTGCAGCTGGCGCTTCAGCGACTCGACTTCGTCGTTCAGCGTGACGTCCTTGCCGACCAGCGCCTCGATCTTGCGCACGGCGTGCAGCACGGTGGTGTGGTCGCGCCCGCCGAAGCGGCGGCCGATCTCGGGCAGCGAGCGCAGGGTCAGCGTCTTGGCGAGATACATCGCGACCTGGCGCGGGCGCACCACGTTGGCGGTGCGGCGCGACGACAACAGGTCGGAGCGGCTGACGTTGTACTGCCGCGCCACGACGCGCTGGATGTCCTCGATCTTGATCCGCTTCGGCTCCTGCGGGCGGACCAGGTCGCGCACCTCGCGCTCGGCCATGTCGAGTGTGACCGGCTGATTGTTGAGCTTGGAATGCGCCAGCAGGCGGTTGATCGCGCCTTCGAGATCACGGCCGTTATGGGTGATGGAGCGGGCGAGATAGTCGAGCACCGGCTCCGGCACGTCGAAGCTCGCATGATGGGCGCGGGCCGCCGCGACGCGCGACTTGAGAATGCCGAGGCGGAGATCCTCGCCCAAAGTTGCCATCTCGACGACGAGGCCGCCGGCAAGCCGCGAGCGGACGCGATCATCGAGGCTTTCGAGGTCGGACGGCGGCCGGTCGGCTGCGATCACCACCTGGCGCCCCGCGTCGATCAGCGCATTCAGCGTATGGCAGAACTCCGCCTGGGTGGATTTGCCCTGCAGGAACTGCAGGTCGTCGATCACCAGCACGTCGATGCCGCGCAGTGCTTCCTTGAACGCCAGCGCGGTCTGCGATTTCAGCGCCGCGACGAAGCCGTACATGAACTTCTCGGCGGTGAGGTACAGCACCTTGCGCTCGCCGCCGGCGTTGCCGGCCCAGGTGACGGCCTGGAGCAGGTGCGTCTTGCCCAGCCCGACACCGGCATGGATGTAGAGCGGGTTGAACATCACGGGATCGCCGCGGCGACCGTCGGCGACCTGGCGCGCCGCCGCATGGGCCAGCGTGTTGGCGCGGCCGACGACGAAGCTGGCGAAGGTCAGCCGCGGATCGAGCGGCGAGCCGCCGAGCGCATCATGGCTCGTGGCGAGCGAAGCCGCAGCCGACGCCGTTCGCGTGTCGGCGCTGGTCGCCGGCTTGGCGTCGCTGCGCTCGGCGCGGCGGGCTTCGACGGCGACGGGGGCTTCCTTGACCGGCGTCGCGCAGCGCATCGCGGTGCGAACGGACAGATCGATACGGTGCACCTCCGGCATCTCGGCCTGCCAGCACGACAGCACGCGCTCGGCGTAGTGCGCCTGGATCCAGCTCTTCAGGAAACGCGTCGGCACCGACAGATGAACGCTTTCGTCCTGGACGGCTTCGAGGTCCATCCGCGCAAACCAGCTCGTATAGACATCCTCGCCGACGGTCGAGCGCAGCCGACCCTTCACGCGAGACCAGCGTTCCTGTTCCGAATTTGTCATGGCAGTCGCAACTTTTCGAATTGAGTGGTGGTGTCGTGTGATCGCCGGGCAGGCGTCCCGTGGAAGGACGCGTCTCCCGCAGCGAGACCTCGAGCGGAGGCTCAACTCCAGACATGGCTTACCGTTCGGCGCGAGCGCCGTTGGGCTGATCAATGCTGGTGAAGAAAACTACTCCGCGAGGTCAGCGCATACTCGGACGAGCGGGAGGGCCGATGGCCGTGCTGGCGATGGCCGTGCTGGTCGTACCG
This sequence comes from Bradyrhizobium sp. SZCCHNS3002, assembly GCF_032377435.1. NCBI lineage: Bacteria > Pseudomonadati > Pseudomonadota > Alphaproteobacteria > Hyphomicrobiales > Nitrobacteraceae > Bradyrhizobium > Bradyrhizobium sp. SZCCHNS3002. The sequence goes on along the minus strand of NZ_JAUHHY010000011.1, from coordinate 104,286 downwards.
GTCACTTCAGTGCCGACCGCCAAAGTGCCGACCGCCAAGGGTGCGTGATCCGGAACCAGCTTATGGTGTGTGCCCGCAATTTGTCCGTAAAGCATGCAACCTCCCCGCCCTGCCGTGATTGCTCACGGCAAGTTGTCATCCCAATGCCGCCGCGTCCGAACCCCAAGATTCAGCCGCACCGCCGTACATCCCGTCCAACTTGTCCACTCGGTGAGCGAAGCCGCCACGAGCTCCGGCCGGGTCGACCGATGTCGTATTTCTCTTGTTCAAAGCGGCGCAACGATGATGCTGCGCCCGAGAAATTTCGACAAAGTTCGGTCGTTCCCCATATTGCTATGGGTACAGATCCGGCCATCGCTTTGGAAAGCGTCGCCAACGCGCACACCGCCGCCGATTTGCACGTCCGCCCCGTTTCTAAAACCGCGCTGGTCTCAAGATCGTGGGCGCCGCGAGTGATTAAAGAAATACACGATGCGTCGGGACTCGCAATCCATAAGATCGGAGCACGCGTGACGAGTCTTCGCAGCGGTTGCGACGCGGTGTTGCGCGTTAAGAAAGCAACGTTTTGAATCATCGCGAGGAATCTCGGATGTGACAAACAACATCGTCTGCCCAAAATTTCTTCATAATTTTTTTATGTTTCGACCGGCCTCACCCGCTTTTCCAATCACTTGGTCGCGCTATGCGCTTAAGTCATTTTCGAGACGATGTTTTTCGCGATTGCCGGACGCGGGTAACTCCCGCGATGCGCGGTGCGTGACGTGAACGACGCGCCGCGCTCACTTGACATCGCTGCGCAAGCGCGACGCGCAGAGTCTTCGCTGTTTCAGGTGAGACAATATTGTCACCGCGTAAAACTACGGAACGTCACGTAGGACTACGGAACAATGTCAGGCGCGTATGACGTCGCGCATCCTCCAACACGCGCAGATCGCATTCGCGACGCGATATCGCCATCAAATAGAAGGCGCGGCGAGGAACGAATGTGCTCCGGCGCAATGCGCAAAAAGAAAAGCCCGGCGCGAGCCGGGCTGTTTGCATCTTGATAGTTCGCCAGTGGCGCGGTCGCGTTACTTCGCGAGCTTGGCGATCTGATGCGTGAGGCGCGACACTTTGCGGCTCGCGTTGTTCTTGTGAATGATGTTGCGCTGCGCGGCGCGCATCAGCTGCGGCTCGGCGTTGGCCATCGCCTTCAGCGCAGCCTCGCGGTCGCCCTTCTTGATGGCGTCCTCTACGGAGCGAACGGCGCCGCGCATCTGGGTGCGGCGCGACTTGTTGATGATGGTGCGGCGGGCAATCTTGCGCGTCGCTTTCTTCGCGGAGGTCGTGTTGGCCATGCTCTCAAATATCCTTCGGCGGCGAGCAGTCGCCGCTCTTGCGGGTACGCGCGCGGCCCGCTTGACGCGGCCCCATCGACGCGGTGGGTTGTTCGGACGCCTCTCTGAGAATGCCATGACCGGAGCGGATGCTCGGCGGATCGGCGCTGCTCAAAGAACAGCGGCGGCGGGATTGCGCCCACCGCCAATGGCGACCTTATAGGGGCAGGCCTGCCGAGCGTCAACGGTCTCGGAGCGCCCGCGGCGGCCGGAATCGACCAAAACCCGGTTCTAAGCCCCTGACGAGGTTGAATTTCTGCGGGGGCCCCGCTATGGCCTTGCTGCCCGCAAGGGCGTGCGAGAGAGGGCAGGTGAGGCATGATCCGCGGTTTTTTCCGTCTGGTAGGGCTGTTGCTGCTGGCCGGAAGCTTCATCTTCCTGGTCTATGACGGCGCGCGCTGGGTGGCCGACCAGACCCTGCAGTTCACCCGTTTCGGCCAGCTCTGGAACGACGTCCACCAGGCGAGCCAGGCCGCCTTCAAGGCCTGGATCGAGGCCAAGGCCCCGTTCTTGTGGGAGTGGATCGTCAAGGTGTTTTTGGACCAGCCGGTGTTTGCGGTGCTTGGATTGCTTGGAATCCTGCTGATGCTGCTGTTCCGGCCGCGCAAGCCGCTGATCGGCTATGGACGCGACTGAGCGCGGCGGTTCGTCTCGCTGCGCCGGCAGCTGTATGCTGGCAGCATGCCGCGGGAACCGCTGGCGCGGCGTAACAGCGCTACTGCTGGACCCGTAGAGCCCTATATATTCCCCCTGAGGAGAGGTCATCGCGCCGTGGGCCGTCCCGCGGGCGCTGGCCATGAGCGGAGACATCCCATGTTCTTCATGCGCAAAGCCCCTGTCATGCCGTCTGCCGCCGAGGCGCTGCCCGGCCGCACTCAGCCGATCCCGACCGCCGCCACGCATTTCGTCAACGGTCGCCGCCTGTTGCCGCCCTATCCCGACGGCCTCGCGCAGGCCGTGTTCGGGCTCGGCTGCTTCTGGGGCGCGGAGCGCAAGTTCTGGCAGCTCGGCGACGGCATCCACGTCACCGCCGTCGGCTATGCCGGCGGCCATACGCCGAACCCGACCTACGAGGAGGTGTGCTCGGGGCAGACGGCGCACACGGAGGTCGTGCTGGTGGTGTTCGATCCCAAGGTCATGTCCTACGAGCGGCTCCTGAAGACGTTCTGGGAGAGCCATGACCCGACCCAGGGCATGCGCCAGGGCAACGACGTCGGCACGCAATATCGCTCGGCGATCTACACGTTCAGCGATGCGCAGCGCGAGGCCGCCGAGGCGTCGAAGACGGCCTATGAGTCGGCGCTGCGTGCCAAGGGGCTCGGCGCGATCACGACCGAGATTGCTCCGGCGGGGCCATTCTATTTCGCCGAGGATTATCATCAGCAGTACCTCGCGAAGAATCCGGCCGGCTATTGCGGCCTCGGCGGCACCGGGGTCGCGTGCCCGATCGGTGTCGGCGTGAGCGCCTAGGCCAGCCGCGCGCTGGATCGCGCCGAATATTCTCGGGTCCCTCTCCCACGCGGTGGGAGGGGGATTTTTTTCGAACCGCCTTCACCGCGGCGCGCTTGCGGATGCACGGACTGCACGCGCCAACGGTTTGTTAACCTTAACCGCGCATGACTAACGCACATCCTCATTCAAGGATTGTTCGAGTGCGCGCGTTGTTTGTTCCGGTCATTGCCGTCCTGTCCGCGATCCTGTTGTCGGGCTGCATGCAGACGATCTCCCCCGTCGCTGCCGTCCAGCCGCAGAGCGATCTCGACGCGATGGCCTATGGAACGCCTTCCTCCGGCCCGGTTGCCGCCACCGGGCAGGGCGGGGCGATCCCGGCGCTGCGCAACTCGTTCGCTGCCGCCACCCGCGCGGGCGCCTATGTCGTTCCCGCCGGCTACGTGCCGGCGCGGCGCGACTCCGCCTATCATCTCGACGCCGGCGACAAGCTGCGCGTCGTCGTCTACGGCCAGGAGGGCCTGACCAACACCTATGCGATCGACGCGTCCGGATCGATCACGATGCCGCTGATCGGCAGCGTGCCGGCGCGTGGCCGCACCACCGCCGGCCTCGCCGCCGAGATCACCGCCAAGCTGCGCAACGGCTACATCCGCGAGCCATCGGTGGCGGTCGAGATCGAGGCCTATCGCCCGTTCTTCATCCTCGGCGAGGTGCAGGCGCCCGGCCAATACCCCTACGTGCCCAACATGACGGTGGAGAGCGCAATCGCGATCGCCGGCGGCTTCTCGCCGCGGGCGCGGCGCGACATCGTCACCCTGACGCATACCGATGCGTCCGGAGTCGCGCGCTACGAGGTTCCGCTCGGGACCTCGCTCAAGCCGGGAGATACGATCCAGGTCGGCGAGCGCTGGTTCTGATATCAGCACGTCTCGCCCGGCTACAGGGATACATTGCCGCCGAGTGGCGCGCTGCTCCATCCGCCGTCATTGCGAGCCAACGGGTCCGCGCACATGCGCGGCCCGATGACAGGCTCCGCGAAGCAATCCAGAGCGACACGCGCGACTCTGGATTGCTTCGTCGCTTCGCTCCTCGCAACGACGGTGGTGAGGTTCAGCGCAAATGCGTTCCGAGGAACGCGAGGCTACGGGTCCACGCCAGATCCGCGCTCGGCTTGTCGTAGCTCGCACGCTCGTCGCAGCCGAAGCCGTGCTGTGCGCCGGGATAGACGAAGATCTCGACGTCCGGCCGCTTGGCCTTGATGGTCTCGACGTCGGTCAGGGGGATGCCCGCGTCCTTCTCGCCGAAATGGAGCTGGGTCGGCACCGTCGGCTTGTCGTCGGCGAAGCGGACGATGGCGCCGCCGTAGTAGCCGACCGCGGCCTTCAGCCCGGTGAGCTTGGTCGCAGCCGCATAGGCGATGCTGCCGCCGAGGCAGAAACCGATGATGCCGACCGGCCCGACATTCCTCACGCCGTCGATTGCGGCCTGGGTGTCGCGCAAAAAGGCCGCCCAATCCGGATTGGCGACGAACTTGCGCGCGACCGCGATCTCGTCAGGCGAATAGCCCGAGGTGAAGCCGGGCTCGACGCGGTCGAAGATCGCCGGCGCGATGGCAACGTAACCTTCGGCGGCGAGGCGGTCGCAGACGTTACGGATGTGATGGTTGACACCGAAGATCTCCTGGATGACGACCAGCGCGCCCTTTGCAGTTCCCGTCGGATCGACGCGATAGGCGCCGAGCTGGAACCCGTCCGATGCTGTCAGCTTGATGTCCTGTCCCACGTTATGTCCTCTTTGCGGTCGTCAGGCGCCTGTCAGCGCCACATCCAGTTGGTGCCGTAGTCCTCTTTCCAGCCTGTCAGCCGTCCCCTGCGGAATTTCAGGTAGAGGCGGTGATGGTGCGGGACCAGTCCGCTGCCGCCGAGATTGCGCAGTGCCAAAAAGGTCTCGTTGCCGGGCGTGCCGTTCAGATAGATCAACGGCTGCTCCAGCACGCGCGATGTCTCACCGACATCCATGCCGAAGGCAAGCGGCGTGACATTGAATAACGTCGCTGTGAAAGGCGCGTCAGCGACGCCGGGCGTCTGCCCTGCCGCAGCAGGGGTTACGGCCGACAGGCTCGGCAGCATGGCCGCAGCCAGGCACCGCGTCATGCGTATGGATGGTCTCATGGGCTGAAATCTCTTCTCGCTGTCGGCGTTGGCTGCATCTCTTCTTAGCGTGCGCGGCGTCACGAGCCCAGCATCGTTCGCGCTGCACAACGCAAATGCCGTTTCATTTCGCAAGCCGGCGCTCAAATCCCGTTGCGTCGCCGTGGCAACGCGATCATTCTTATGATGGCTGGCATCTATCCGGTGGGTTCCAGCGAATCGATAAAACCGAACTTCGCCGTAAGCGAAGTCGCACGCCGGGCGGGGAAGAAACCACATGCCCAATCTCACCATCAACGGGCGGACCATGTCCGTCGACGCGGCGCACGATACGCCGCTGCTATGGGTCATCCGCGAGCAGTTGCAGATGACCGGCACCAAGTTCGGCTGCGGCGCCGGGCTGTGCGGCGCCTGCACCGTGCATGTCAACGGCGAGGCCGTGCGCTCGTGCCAGACCATGGTCGGCGACGTCGCGAACAAGAAGATCACCACCATCGAGGGGCTGTCGCAGAAGGGCGATCATCCCCTGCAGAAGGCGTGGATCGCCGAGCAGGTGCCGCAATGCGGCTACTGCCAGTCCGGCCAGATCATGCAGGCGGCCTCGCTGCTCGCCAAGACCACGAGCCCGACCAAGGAGGAGATCGTCGCACATATGGACGGCAATCTCTGCCGCTGCATGACCTATTCGCGGATCCAGAAGGCGATCCAGCGCGCCGCGTCCGAGATGCGCACCGCGTCGAACACCAGCGACCGGAGGGCGACATGAACCAGCACGTGAAAGCAGCGCCTTCGATGGCCCCCGATCTCAGCCGCCGCTCGTTCCTGGTCGGCACCGCCGCGACCGGCCTCGTGCTCGGTTACGCCGGCCTCGCCGACAGCGCACTCGCCGCCGCGGCGCCTGCAAACTTCGAGCCCAGCGTGTGGTACGCGATTGCGCCGGACGGCATCGTGACCGTGACCTGCGGCAAGGCCGACATGGGCCAGCACATTGCGTCCACCATGGCGCAGATCGTTTGCGAGGAGCTCGGCGCCGCCTGGAAGGACATGCGGGTCCAGCTCGCCTCCAACGATCCGAAGTTCAACGATCCCGTGCTCGGCGCCCAGATCACTGGCGGCAGCTGGAGCACGATGATGAACTTCGATGCCATGAGCCGCGCCGGCGCAGCCGGCCGCATCGCGCTCACCGAGGCGGCTGCGACCGCGATGGGCGTGCCGGCGAAGGAGCTCGTGGTGCGCGACTCCGTCGTCATGCATCCGAAGTCGAAGAAGCAGATGACCTATGCCGAGATCGTCAAGAGCGGCAAGATCACCAAGAGCTTCACGCCTGACGAATTGAAGGCGCTGACGCTCAAGACGCCCGATCAGTACACCATGATCGGCGTCTCGGTGCCGCAGCTCGACATTCCCTCCAAGACCAACGGCACGGCCAAATATGGCATCGATACGATGCTGCCGGGCATGGTCTACGGCAAGGTCGTCACGCCGCCGGTGCGCTTCGGCGCCACCGTCACGGCGGTCGACGATTCCGAGGCGAAGAAGGTGCCGGGCTTCATCAAGGCGGTGACGCTCGACGACAAGACCGGCTCGACCTCGGGCTGGGTGGTGGCGGTCGCCAACACCTATGCCAATGCCAGGAAGGCGGCGGACGCGCTCAAGATCAGCTACGACAAAGGCCCCTACGCCAATGTCAGCACCGACACCATCATCACCGAGGCGATGCGGCTGCAGGCGCAGGACGATGCCGGGCAGTTCTTCGTCAAGGACGGCGATCCCATTGCAGCGCTGTCGGGCGCGGCCAAGGTGCTGGAGGCGGAGTACACCACCAGCATCAACATCCATGCGCCGCTGGAGCCGATGAACGCGACCGCCGAGTTCAAGGGCGACATCCTGCACATCTACTCCGGCAATCAGTTCGCGACCCGCTCCGGCGCGATCGCGGCGGGTGCTGCCGGGATCGATCCGAAATATGTCGTGATGCACCAGGCCTGGCTCGGCGGCGGCTTCGGCCGCAGGCTCGACGCCGACATGATGGTGCCGGCGGTGCAGGCGGCCAAGGCCGTGGGCAAGCCGGTCAAGGTGATCTACTCCCGCGAGAACGACATGACGATGGACTACTCGCGGCCGCTCACCTACCAGAAGGTCAAGGCCGGGCTCGACAGCAACGGCAAGCTGATCGCGCTCAGCCACGACGTCGTCTCGGCCTGGCCGACGGCGCGCTGGGGCATCCCGGACTTCCTGTCGCCCTCGGTCGACAAGAAGGGCCCGCTCGACTCGTTCACGGTCAACGGCGCCGACTTCTTCTACACCGTGCCCAACCACCATGTGCGCGCGATCAAGAACGAGCTCGCGCACAATGCGACGCCGTCCGGGCAATTGCGCTCGGTGGCGCCGGGTTGGACGTTCTGGGCGGTCGAGAGCATGATCGACGAGATCGCGGTGGCCTCCGGACAGGACCCGGCGCAGTTCCGCATCGCGCTGCTCGACGGCAAGGGCAAGAACGACGGCGGCGCACAGCGGCTGCGTAACACGCTGCTGGCGGCGATGGGCCTGTCCGGCTACGGCGCGAAGAAGCTGCCGAAGGGCGAGGGCATGGGCGTGTCCTGCGTGTCGTCGCAGGAGCGGGCGACCGCGAGCTGGACGGCGTGCGTCGCCCATGTCGCGGTGGCTGACGACGGCGCGGTCACGGTGAAGAAGCTCACCGTGGCGACCGACGTCGGCACCCAGGTGCATCCCGACAACATCCGCGCCCAGGTCGAGGGCGCGGCGCTGTGGGGGCTGTCGCTGGCGATGTACGAGAAGGCGACGTTGAAGGACGGCGGCATCGAGCAGACCAACTTCGACAGCTACACGCCGCTGCGCATGAGCCAGGTGCCGGAGGTCGCGATCGCCGTCATCGCCAATGGCGAGAAGGCAACCGGCGTCGGCGAGCCCGCGGTGACCGTGGTCGCGCCGGCGCTCGGCAACGCCATCTACAACGCCTGCGGTGCGCGGCTGCGCTCGCTGCCGATCACGTCGGCGGCGGTCAAGGCGGCGATGAAGGCCTAGCGTCGTCGCGCGGCCAGCGCCGTATCTGGGAACCGCCGGAGCCAGTCTCCGGCGGTTGCTTTTTGCGCTGCGGTCAGGTCTCCGCGCCGGACGATTTGACCAATTCCCTTAACCTCTCGCTCACCTGAAACGATACAGCTTGAATGATCGGCTTAAGCCGCGACGAACCCGTATCCCGGTAACTTGCATGAGCAGCAAACCGCAGGGGGCGAGCACGTATGAGCGCGACAGCCAAGCAGACCGTGACCCAGACCGCGAACAGGCGCCATCTCCTGCTCGCGTCGGATCGCGGTGACCAGAGCAGCGAGCTGGCGCGCATCCTGCGCTCGGTCGGCGACGTCGACATGATGCCGACCACCGAAATCCCCGAGAACCCCGGCAACCGCTTCTCCGGCGTGATCGTCGACATCAACCTGCGCTCGCCGGAGAGCGTGCAGCGGGTGCGCAAGAAGCTGTCGTCGCGCGCCTATAGCGAGGTGCCCCGGCTGTTCGTGCTGGCCGAGGCGCTGCACCACGCCACCATGCAGGCGTGGGCGCTCGGCGCCACCGACACCATCGCGCGGCCGTTCAGCCCCGCCGATGTGCTGCAGCGCATCCGCTCGGCGCTCCCCGCCGACGACGGCTATGACGAGACCGATCGCGGCAAGCTGCTCAATCGCGGCGTCGAGGCCGCGCAGGCCATCATGGTCAAGATCTTCGAGAAGCTGCCCACCGGCGCGCATCTGACGATGGAGGACATCGTCGCGGCCGAGAACAAGATCCTGAAGGCGATCAAGCACTCGTCCTTGCGCGAATGGATGACCGTGGTCGGCTGTCACCACAACGACACCTACCGGCATTGCCTGTTCGTGACCGGGCTTGCGGTCGGCTTCTCGATTCATCTGGGCATGCGCGACGACGATCAGCGCCGGCTGGTCCGCGCGGCGCTGCTGCACGACGTCGGCAAGGCGTTCATTCCGGTCGCGATCCTCGACAAGCAGGGCAAGCTGACGGCGGAGGAGATCGCGCTGCTGCGCCAGCATCCGCGACGCGGCTACGAGGCGCTGTGGCGGCAGGGCGGCTTCCCGCCGGAGATGCTCGACGTCATCCTGCATCACCACGAGTTCCTCGACGGCTCCGGCTACCCTGACGGGCTGCACAACGAGCAGATCAGCGACATCGTGCGTCTCACCACGATCGTCGACATCTACGCCGCGCTGATCGAGCACCGCGCCTATCGGCCGGCCTTCACCCATGCCCGTGCGTTCCAGATCATGGAGAACATGGGCCCGAAGCTCGACCAGCAACTGCTGCAGGCGTTTCGCCCGGTCGCGATGGGCGCGCATTGACGCGATCGCCTGAGAGCGCATCCATCGCCCGGCGGTAGCTGCTCGACGCAAGTGCATCTCGGCGGAGGCGCACTATCCTACCCGCCAATCGATGAAAGGCGGGAGGAGCAGCATGGGCGCAGCCGAACAGGCCGGCGAGGTCATTCCCGGGCCCATCGCCGCCGCGCTGGTCGATCCGGCCTGCTACGCCGACCACCGCATCCATGATGCCTATCGCTGGCTGCGCGCCAACAACCCGCTCGGGCGGGCCGAGCTCGATGCGTTCGATCCGTTCTGGGTGGTGACGCGGCACGCTGACATTCTCGCCATCAGCCGTCAGAACGATCTGTTCCACAATGCCGACCGTGCGACCACCCTGACCAACAAGGCGGTGCTGGAGCGCGTTCACAAGATCACCGGCCAGCCCAATCTCGTGCGTTCGCTGGTGCAGATGGATGCGCCGGACCATCCGAAATATCGCGCGCTGACGCAGGGCTGGTTCATGCCGGCCAACATCGCCAAATTCGAGCCGCGCATTCGCCAGATCGCGCGTGCGACCGTCGACCGCATGGCGGCGAAGGCCGCGGCCAATGGCGGCGTCTGCGATTTCGTCGCGGACGTCGCGCTCGGCTATCCGCTGCATGTGATCATGGAGATCCTCGGCGTGCCGGAAGAAGATGAGCCGCGCATGCTCAAGCTGACGCAGGAGCTGTTCGGCCCGCAGGATCCGGACACCGCGCGGGTGCGCGAGGCGCTGTCGGCGGAGGTGTTCGCGGCCATGCTGCAGGCCGTGGTCGCGGATTTCGCCGCCTACTTCCAGCGCATCACCGACGACCGCAGGGCCAATCCGCGCGACGATCTCGCCACCGTCATCGCCAATGCCAGGATCAACGGCGAGGACATGCCGCTGCATGACCGCACCAGCTACTACATGATCGTTGCGACCGCAGGCCACGACACGACGTCGTCGTCGACCGCCGGCGCGATCTGGGCGCTGGCGGAAGACCCCGAACAATTCGCGCGCGTCAAGGCCGATCCCGCGCTGATCCCCGGACTCGTCGACGAGGCGATCCGCTGGATGACACCGGTCAAGCACTTCATGCGCAGCGCCACCGCCGACACCGAGCTCGGCGGCCGCCATATCGCGAAGGGCGACTGGCTCATGCTGTGCTACGCGTCAGGCAATCGCGACGAAGCCGTGTTCGACGAGCCCGACACGTTTCGTTGCAACCGCAAGCCGAACCGGCACGTCGCCTTCGGCTATGGCGCGCATCTTTGCCTCGGCCAGCATCTCGCCAGGCTCGAGATGCGCATCCTGTTCGAGGAGTTGCTGCCGCGCCTCGCGTCGCTGGCGCCGGCGGGGCCGGTGAAGATGACGCAGGCGACCTTCGTCAACGGGCCGAAGAGGCTGCCGATCCGCGTGGAGATGTCTTGAGGTCGGGCCGCTCGATCCTCCTCAATCCAGCAGCTTGCGCAGCTCGGCCTTTGCGACCTTCTCCAGGGTCGAGCGCGGCATCTCGTCGACCAGCTTCACCTCGCGCGGCACCTTGAAGTCGGCGAGCCCGGAGCGGCAGGCGGCCAGCACCTTCCCGGGAAGATCGTCGCGTGCGATCCCGGGCTGCGGGATCACGAACGCGACCGGCACCTCGTCCAGCATCGGATGCTTCCTGGCGACGACGGCGGTCTCGCGCACGCCGGGCACGGTGATGATCACCTGCTCGATCTCGGACGCCGCGACGTTCTCGCCGCCGACCTTGAGCATGTCCTTGGTGCGATCGCCGAACTTGATGAAGCCGTCGGCCAGGCGCGTGACGCGGTCGCCGGTGAGGAAGAAGCCGTCGGCATCATAGCTCGTGCGCGTCGCTTCGGCGTTGTAGAGATATTCGGCGAACAGCGACAGGCCGGGCACGCCCTTGATGGCGAGGTTGCCGGTGGCGCCGACCTCGGTCGGCCGGCCGTCATCGTCGGTGATGCGGATGGTGTATTCCGGTGCGGCCCGGCCGATCGACATCGGCGCGTTGGGCTGGTCGATCTCGCCGACGATGCCGTGGGTGATGGTCTCGGTCATGCCCCACCAGCCGATGATCTTGATGCCGAACCTGGCAAACGCAGGCGGCTCGGATACCGCCGTGCCCCACAGCCGGAACTTGTGATGCTTCGGCACCTCCTGGTCGAGCAGCGCCTTCATGCAGAACGGGATGGTCGAGGTCCAGGTGCAGCCATGCTCGAGCGCGACGCTCCAGAAGCGGCTCGCGGAGAAGCGCGGCTGGATCACGCAGGTCGCGCCGACCCAGAGCGTGGCCAGCATCGAATAGGCCAGCGCGTTGGTGTGGAACAGCGGCAGATAGGTCTGGTGCACGTCGCCTTGATGCAGGTCCTCGTGCACGGCATTGACCTTGGCGCCCCATAGCGCGTTGGCATGCGTCCACAGCACCGCCTTCGGCCGCGACGTCGTGCCCGAGGTGTATTGCACGCTGCAAGGCGCCAGCGGGTCGGCCGGCCGCCGCGGCCGGTCGGCACTGTCGGCAAACAGCGCTTCGAAGCGCTCGCCGCGTCCGACGGCCGGCGCCTCCGCCTGACCGGGATCGCGCGAGATCACGGCCATCCACTTGAGACCGCGGCAATGCGCCGCGATCATCTCGGCATAGGCCGGCTGGGTGATCGCCGCCACCGCGCGACAGTGCTCGGCGAAGTAGCTCATTTCGGCGGCTGCCGAGCGCGTGTTGGTCGTGACGGCGAGTGCGCCGAGTTCGACACAGGCGAACCAGGCGAGCATCGCCTCGACGCAATTGTCGAGATGGATCAGCACGGCATCGCCAGGCCGGACGCCGCGCTTGACCAGCCCTGCGGCCAAGGCGCCGACACGGTCGTGAAAGGCGCCATAGGTCCAGCGGCGCGCCGGCGCATCGAACGGCGCGGAGATCAGGAACGGATGGTCGCGCCGGGTCTCGCTGCGCAGCTTCAACAGCCAGGGCACGTCCATGCCGTCGAACGGCGTCACCGTGCCCGCTGCCATCGTCGTTCCGTTCATCTTCGCTCCCGCCATTCTTGAGTACGGCCTGTCTCCGGCCGCTTCGTTCTTGTCGTCATCTTTTGCCACCTCGCGCCGCCGCGATCAAATCGGGATTGAACCCGTCTCCGTCTGCGGGCGACCAATGGCGCGGCAAGACACGCCCGGAGGTTTGCATGCAGGCCGAGCCACGACCGTGGCGGCTGCCCGATGCGCGCTATTTCCAGATCGCGGCATTGGCGACGCTGCTGGCGATCAATTTCGCCGCGATCGATTTCGGCGCGCGTCCCGCAGCGAGCGTGATCGCGGTCACCATGGCGCTGCTCACGCAGGTGGTCTGCTGCCGCATCGCCGGCGTGCCGCTCGATCTCAAATCGCCGCTGATCACCGGCCTCTCGCTCAGCCTGCTGTTGCGCGCCGATGCGCTGTGGCTGCATGCGGCGGCGGCCATGATCGCGATCGGCTCCAAATTCGTGCTGCGCATCGACGGCAAGCACATGTTCAACCCGGCCGGGCTCGCGATCGTGGGGCTGCTGCTCGGCTCCAAGAGCGTGTGGATCTCGCCGGGCCAATGGGGTACGGAGATCTGGTTCGCGAGCCTCGCCGGCTTCTTCGCGATCCTCGTGCTCAGCGCGTCCCGCCGGGTGGATATCGCGCTGTATTTCTTCGCAAGTCACGCCGCGCTCCTGCTGCTGCGCGCCGCCTGGCTCGGCGATCCCCTGGCGATTCCGCTGCATCAGCTGCAGAGCGGCTCGCTGCTGATCTTCACCTTCTTCATGATCTCCGACCCGCGCACCTCGCCGGACTCGCGCGTCGGCCGGCTGCTGTTCGCGCTGAGCGTTGCGGTCGCGGCGCACTACCTCACCTTCGCCCTGCAGATGCGGCCGGCGCTCTATGTGGCGCTGATCGCGCTGTCGCCGCTCACGCTGCTGCTCGATCGGCTCGTCCCTGAGACCCGCTTTTCCTGGCGTTCATCCGTTCCCGAAGGAGTGTCGACATGACCCCGCGTGACAACAAGCTCTTCCGCACCGGCGTCGCGGCCACCGCGATCCTGGCCAACGCGGCGATGGCGCCGGCGAATGCCTTCTGCGGCTTCTATGTCGCCCAGGCGGATGCAAAACTGTTCAACCAGTCGTCGAAGGTCGTGCTGGCCCGCGACGGCGAGCAGACCGCGATCACGATGGCCAGCGACTTCGAGGGCGACGTGAAGGAGTTCGCGGTCGTCGTTCCCGTGCCGACCTTCATCGAGCGCAAGCAGATCGGCGTGGTCGAGCCGAAGACGATCGATCATCTCGACAAATACACCGCGCCGCGGCTGGTCGAATATCATGATGCCGATCCTTGCGCGCCGGTCGTCGTCGCGGCGCGGGCGATGCCCGCGGCGCCGATGATGGGAGGCCCCGTCTACGAGATGGCCCGGCGAAGCTACGGCGTCACGATCGAGGCCAGCTACGACGTCGCCGAATACGACGTGCTGATCCTGTCGGCGCAGGAGAGCGACGGCCTGACCCGCTGGCTGACCGACAACGACTATCGCATCCCGGCGGGCGCGGAGTCCGTGCTCGGCAGCTACATCAGGCAGGGCATGCGGTTCTTCGTCGCCAAGGTCAATGTCGAGCGGATGAAGGGACTGGGGAACGGTCAGCTCCGGCCCCTGCAGGTACGCTACCGGAGCGCCAAGTTCATGGTGCCGCTGCGGCTCGGCACGGTCAATGCCAGGGGACCGCAGGACCTCATCATCTATGCCCTGACGAGGAGCGGCCGCATCGAGGCGGCCAATTATCGCACGGTGAAGATCCCATCCGATATCGATGTCCCGCTCTATGTGAAGGACGAGTTCGGGCCGTTCTACAAGGCGCTGTTCGAGCGCGCCGTCGCGCGTGAGAACATGCAGGCGGTGTTCGTCGAATATGCCTGGGACATGGGATGGTGCGACCCCTGCGCCGCCGATCCGATGAGCAACAGGGAACTGGTCGAGCTCGGCGCGCGCTGGATCGGCAGCGACGACGACGCCTCGTTCCGCACCACGCGCCGTGGCGGCTCCGATGCCTACGCGACCCGGCTGCACGTGCGCTACGATGCCAAGACGTTCCCCGAGGACATCGTGTTCATCGAGACCAAGGACCGCAGCAATTTCCAGGGCCGCTATGTCCAGCACCACCCCTGGCGGGGCGAGGCGTCCTGTCCAGCGGCGAAGACCTACCAGGACAATCTCGCCGCACGCTTCGCCAGGGAGGCGACGGATCTCGCGCAACTGACCGGATGGTCGCGCAGCGAGATCGCCGCCAAAATGGAGAAGAGCGGCGAGACCGCGAGGCAATGACCTCGGCGTGGCCCCGGCTCAATCCTGATACGACGAGATCTCGATCAGGCTGCCGTCGGGGTCGCGGCAATACACCGAGCGCAGGGTGCCGCGCGCGCCCTGCTTGGCGACCGGGCCTTCCTCGATGGCGACGCCGAGCGCCCTGAGATGCGCCACAACCTCGTCGGGGGTGCTGGTGGTGAGGAAGCAGAGGTCGTCGCTGCCGGCCACGACGTGGTCGGCCGTGAACCAGTCGACCTTGTCCGCGTCCTTCGGTCGCACGTTGATCTTCTGGTTCCCGAACAGCAGCGACGTGCGCCTCGCCTTGCCTTGTCCGGGATCAAACACCTGGACCGTCATGCCCAGCACTGCTTGATACCACGCCGTCGTGCGCTCGACGTCGGCGACATTGATGACCAGATGATCGAGCGCATCGACCTTGACTGGCATGGGCCCTTCCCTCCTGATGGGGCATCGATCTCGCCGCCATCGCGGCACTCTGTTACAATCGATGTTACAATAGATCCCGGCGGTTCGTTGACCGCCGCCCAACGATAATGCCTGAGGAAACGCATGATTTCACGTCGTACCGCGCTTGGTCTGATCGCTTCCGCCGTCCCGTCCATCGCTGCCGTTCGCAACGCCTCCGCGGCCGAGTATCCCACCCGTCCCGTCCGCTTCGTGGTGGGTTATCCTCCGGGCGGCGCGACCGACATCCTGGCGCGGCTGATCGGCCAGCGGCTGTCCGAGACGCTCGGTCAGCAGTTCATCGTCGAGAACAAGCCGGGAGCCGGCAACAATATCGGCACCGATGCCGTGGTGAACGCGGCGGCGGACGGCTACACCGTGTTGCTGGTCAATCCGGCCAACTACATCAATGCCAGCCTCTACACCAATCTCAAATTCAACTTCGTCCGCGATATCGCGCCGGTGGCCTCGTTCAACCGCGTCCCCAACGTGATGACCGTCAACAAGGACATCGAGGCCAAGAACGTCGCCGAGTTCATCGCCTATCTCAAGGCAAACCCCGGCAAGGTGAACATGGCCTCGTCCGGCAACGGCACCTCGGTGCATCTGTCGGGCGAGATGTTCATGGCGATGACCGGAACCAAGATGCAGCACGTGCCCTATCGCGGCGCGGCGCCGGCGATCACCGACATGCTCGGCGGCCAGGTGCAGGTCATCTTCGACAACATGCCCTCCATCATCCAGCATATCCGCTCCGGCTCGTTGCGGGCGCTCGGTGTCACCACGCAGCAGCGTTCGCCGCAATTGCCGGACGTCCAGACCGTCGCCGAGACCGTACCCGGTTACGAGGCGAGCGCGCTGTTCGGTATCGGCGCGCCGAAGAACACGCCGAAGGAGATCATCGAGAAGCTCAACAAGCAGGTCAACACCATCCTGGCCGAGCCCGAGATCAAGACCCGTCTCGTCGATCTCGGCGGCGAGCCGCTGATCCAGTCGCCGGAGCAGTTCGGCGCCCAGATCGTCGCCGAGACCGAGAAGTGGAAGAAGGTCGTCGAGTTCGCCGGCCTGAAGGTCGAATGAGACGGCAGGCGACGCCGCGATCGCCGGGCCGCGCGCCGCGGCAGGTCTTCGATGAGGCGCCAGCCCGCCAGACGGGTGTCGAGGGCTGAAGGTGACGTGCCGCGCAGGCGACACGTCACTGCCTTGGTTGGTGATCCGTTCCGCCGATTTGTCGTTTTTTGACCATGCCGGTGTGGTGCAACCCTCCGGCCAGAAGAGGAACAGATCATGCGCAAGGTTATGATGATGGCAGCCGGCCTCGTCGGCGTTGCACTTGGTGGCGGTATCGCGCCGGCCTCCGCAGGCGGTTACGACTATCCCTGGTGTGTGCAGGGCCGAGGCGTCGGTTACCCCGGTGACTGCTCCTACCAGACCTTCGAGCAATGCCGGGCGAGTGCCTCCGGGCGCAATGCAGGCTGCGGCATCAATCCGCGCGTCGCGTTCGATCCTGCCCGCCGCCGCCCCTCGGTCTATGTCGATATGCCGCCGCCGCGCCGCGTGCACCGCTATCAGTATTACTGACACCCTCGACCGAGTGGGTCGGCGTGCGCGACCGATCGGCTGACGCAGGCGCACTTCCGGGATCGCGCGGGCTTGCATCGACTTTGCGTTCGTATATACTTTGTACCGCAAAGTTAAACGAGCCGGTCACCGGCTTCAGGTGAGACATGCGCGATCTCGATAAGGCGCTGGCGGACATCATCGCGATCCGCAGCCAGCTTGCGGCGGGCACGGCATTTCGCGGCTACGGGCCGGCGACGATGGCCGCGACCTCGGCCGTCGCGCTGGTCACTGCGCTGCTTCAGCAGCTGTTTCTGCGCGACCCGACGGCCGACGCGTGGACGTTCCTGCTCGGATGGGCGGCGGCAGCCTGCGTGTCGCTGACCATGATCTGGTTCGAGATGCGGGCGCGATCGCGCCGGCATCATTCCGGCCTCGCAGATGCGATGATCCATCAGGCGGTCGAGCAGTTCCTGCCAGCGGGCATCGCCGGCGTGCTGCTCGCGGTGCTGTTGTGGAAGTTCGCGCCGGAGGCGCTGTGGATGCTGCCGGGCCTGTGGCAGATCCTGATGTCGCTCGGCGTGTTCGCGTCGGTGCGCTCGCTGCCGCGCACGGTGGCGCTTGCCGGGGCGTTCTATTTCATGGCCGGCTTCGCCGTGTTGCTGGTCGGCAGCGCCACGCATGCGCTGTCGCCGTGGACGATGGGGCTTCCGTTCGCGATCGGACAGGGGCTGATGGCGGGCATTCTGTATTTTGCGACCGGAGAGTCCGATGTCGAAGACTGATGGCAGCGCGCCGTTCTCCTATGACGGCCTCGATCGCGTCATCCACGAGAAGGCAAGGCTCGGCCTGCTCACCTCGCTGATGGCGCACCCGAAGGGTCTCGCCTTTGCCGACCTCAAGCAGCTCTGCGGGCTGACCGACGGCAATCTGTCGCGGCATCTGCAGGTGCTGCAGGAGGCCGGTCTCGTCGAGGTCACCAAGGGCTATGAGGGCAATCGCCCGCATACCACCTGCCGGCTGACGAAGGCGGGACGCCGCCGCTTCCTCGACTATCTCGCCGTGCTCGAGCGCCTCGTCCGCGACGCCGCGGCCGCTGCCGGCAAGGAGCACACGCCATCGTCGGCCGGCCTGATCCCGGGCCGCGTCTGACTCTCGCATCGCGTTTATTTTTGACCTGGAGCTTTGCAATGCAAAGTAGTCTGCAACCTCAATCGCCTGCTGTGGTGGATGGCCTGCATGTTGGCATCATCATGGATGGCAATGGCCGCTGGGCGACGCGCAAGGGCCTGTCGCGGCTGCGCGGGCACGAGGCGGGCGTCGAGGCGATTCGGCGCGTCGTCGAAGCCGCGCCCGACCAGGGCATCGGCACGCTGACGCTGTATGCGTTCTCCAGCGACAATTGGCGACGCCCGCGGGCCGAGGTCGCAGCCCTGATGGCGCTGCTGCGGGTCTATCTCGCCAGCGAGGTGGAGGCGCTGGTGCGCAACGGCGTCCGCCTCACCGTGATCGGCCGCCGCGACCGGCTGCCCGGCGGCATCGCCGACGCGATCGGCCGGGCCGAAGCGGCCACCCGTGACGGCAACACCCTGCACCTGCGCATCGCCGTCGACTATTCGGCGCGCGACGCCATCCTCGCGGCGGCGGCGAAGGCCCGCGAGCTCGATGGCCTGACGCGTGCGGCCTTCTCCGATCTCGTGACCGGCGAAACCGGCTTGCGCGACGTCGACTTGATCATCCGCACCTCCGGCGAGCAGCGCCTGTCCGACTTCCTGCTCTGGGAAGGCGCCTATGCCGAGCTGCATTTCACCCAGCGCATGTGGCCCGATTTCGACGCCGCCGATCTGGCCCAGGCGCTCGCCTCCTTCCGCGGCCGCGAGCGCCGCTTCGGCGGCCTCGAGGCGGCGCCGCTGGCACCGGCGCCGGTCGCCTGACGACGGCGCAATCTTTCCGCGCATCGGGGAATCATCTACCGCTTGCAGCACGAGCGCAGAGATCCCCAGATGAAGCACAAGCCGCGCCGGCCCGCCGGCAAGCCCCCGGCCAAATCCGGATCGATGGGCCACAACGATACGCCTGATGCGCTGTGTGCCGCGGCCTTGCGGCTGCTGCGCGCCGGACAGCTCGCGCAGGCCGAGGATGCGTGCCGCCGCGCGCTGACGCTGGACGCAGCCTCGCTCGACGCGCTGCGTGCGATGGGACAGGTCTGCCTGGCGCTCAAGCGCGCCGATGATGCGATTGAGTGGTTCGCCCGCGCCGTTCGGCAGGACATGTCGGCCGCGGAATCCTTCGTCGGCCTGGCGCAGGCGCTGCGGCTCGCCGGCCGCACCGATGAAGCGATCAAGGCTTACGATCGCGCGCTGCAGCTCCAGCCGGATGCGATCGAGAGCTGGGATGCGCTTGGCGAACTGCTGCAGGCGAAGCAACGGCACGCCGAGGCGGCGCTGGCCTGCGATCGGCTGCTGCAGCTCGCGCCCGATCGCGCCGCGACGTGGTTTCGTCTCGGCGAGGTGCTGGAAGCGCAGGGGCGGCGCGACGAGGCGGCCCTGGCCTTCGATCAGGTGGCGCAGCTCAGGCCTGACCACCTCGAGGCGGCCAACAAGGCCGGCGCGCTGCATTTCGATGCCGGTCACTATGAGCAGGCCATCACGCGCTTTGGGCAGTCGCTGGGGCTGATGCCCGATCAGGCGGGCGTGCTGTATCTGAAGGGAATCGCGCTGCGGCGGCTGCGCCGCTACCAGGAAGCCGAGACGTTCGGCCGCCGTGCGCAGGCGCTGGCGCCTGACGATCCCGACGTCGCCAATGGCTATGGCTGCATCCTGCAGAACCTCGGCCGTCACGATGACGCCGTCGCCATGTTCGACAAGGCGATCGCGCTCCGGCCGCAGACCGCGGATTTCCATAATCATCGCGGCACGTCGCTGGCCGAATTGCATCGTTTCGCCGAGGCGTTCGACAGCTTCGATCGCGCCGTCGCGCTGAAGCCGGACCTCGCCGATGCGCATTGGAACGCGGCGCTGTTCCGGCTGCTGACCGGCGACTTCGCCCGTGGCTGGGCGGCGCGCGAATGGGGACGCAAATGTCGCGCCGTCGGCTTCGTCGAGCGCAGCTTCGAGGCGCCGCTGTGGCTTGCCGATGCGCCGCTGGCCGGCAAAACGATCCTGCTGCACAGCGACGAGGGGCTCGGCGACACCATCCAGTTTTCGCGCTACGCCACCCTGGTGGCGGCGCAGGGCGCGCGCGTCGTGATCGAGGTCGACACGCCGCTGCAGCCGCTTCTGTCCGGCCTGGACGGCGTGGCGCAGTGTCTTGCCCGCGGCATCGATGCGCTGCCTTCCATCGACTATCACTGCCCGCTGTCGAGCCTGCCGCTCGCCTTCGCCACCCGGCTCGACACCATCCCTGCCGCGCCGCGCTATCTGCCATGCCCTCCCGAGGCGCGCCGCGCGATCTGGGAGCAGCGATTAGGTCCGCATGAGCGCTTGCGGGTCGGGCTCGTCTGGTCCGGCAACCCCGCGCATCTCAACGATCACAACCGTTCGATCCCGCTGCCGGCGCTCGCGCCGCTGCTCGAGCTTGGCGCGCGGTTCGTCAGTCTGCAGAAGGAGCCGCGTCCGTCGGACAAGGCCGCGCTCGCCATGGGCAACGACGTTCTCGATCTCACCGCCGACATCCGTGACTTCGTCGACACGGCGGCGCTGATCGACAGTCTCGACCTCGTCATCACCGTCGATACCAGCGTGGCGCATCTGGCCGGCGCGCTGGGCAAGCCGACCTGGATCATGCTGCCCTTCACGCCGGACTATCGCTGGCTGCTCGGCCGTGACGACAGTCCCTGGTATCCGAGCGTGCGGCTGTTCCGCCAGGACGCGCGACGTGACTATGCCGACGTCGTCGTGCGCGTGCGCGATGCGCTGGCGCAGCAGGTCGCGGCGTTTTCCGCGACTTAAGGATCGGCATTCAGCAGACCGATCGATATCTCGTGGATGCGCCGCGTCAGCTCGGCGACGCTGCGCCATCCCGTCTTCTCCCGGGTGCGCTTGAGATGCGTGTAGACCGTCGTGACCTTGATGCCGCGATGCGCGGCATATTCGACCGCAGTCATGCCGGTACTCAGCGCACAGGCCAGTTGCGCCTCCGCCCTGGTCAGACCATGAAGGTCCTGAAGCAGATGCGACGCCGGGCTGTCCCGCATCGGATCACGCACCAGCATCACCACCATCGCAGCGGGCCAATCCGAACGAGGGTGTCGTTTGTGCAGGGAGCGCAGCGATATCGTGCAAGGCGGCAAGCCGCCTGGACGCGGCGCCAGGAAATCGAGCGCGGCATCCGTGCCGATCAGGCCGTCGGTACGCGTCGCCGCGCTGAGCGCGCGCGCATAGCGATTGCGCAGATCGGCCGAGGCGAAGACGATGCCGCGCCTCTCGATCCGGAACATGGCGCCGTCTGCCGAGATGGCTTGCAGGCTCGGATTGAGGTAGACGATCTCGCCTCTCGGATCGAGCAGTGCGACGCCGTCCTTCAGCACATCGAGTGCGGTCGTGCCGATATCGTTGCCATAGGCTGTGACGAGGCTGTTTCGCATTCTAAGTGCGCGCTGCAGATGGGGCGTGAGGCGGTGCATCAGGGCGATGTCGGCCTTGCCGACATGGCCCTGCCGCGGCGTTCGCTGCAGGGTCAAGGCGACCATCCGCTGCGGCGACCGCTCCAGCACCGCTGAGAGGAAATAGCGAAGCCCGGCGCGCGGCAGGAACTCTGCATAGAACGGATCGCGGTTCATGGCGCTCTCGTCCATGACCTGATAGTCCCAGGCCAGTTCGCCGCGCTGTTGGTTCAGCGCCATGCGCAGGCGCGGATTGCGGGGCGCGAAGTAGGCGAGGTAGTCGTCGCCCTCGGCCGCAGCAACACCGCTGCTGTGAAAGGTCAGGGGCTGCCGGACGATCGGGTCGATGACCTCGAAGGTGGCACCCTCGGACCTCGTCAGTTCCCGGACGCAATCCAGTGCGTCCGTGATGCCATCCGGTTCCGCAAAGCCCTGATAGATGGCGTCCAACGCCCGCGAATAGAACTCGCTCTGCACGGTGACCTCGCTGCCATGACCGGGAAAGGGTGCGCCGGTCTGAATAATCAACCCGGGCGCGTGGACGATATTCCCCTTCATGGGTCGGCATGCGGCGCGTGAGGTTCATCGCGCAACGGTCGCGCGAAGCCGCGAGATTGGCAGGCCTGCCCAGGCCGTCGGCTGAGGAGTGGCGCACGATCGGAGCTTCACTTGGCCGGAGATGAGTGATGAGGATCCCTGTGCCGCGCGTGCGGCGACAGTCGCACAGAATTCGACGTCGGATGCGCCGGATGGCGCGGGCCGTGCTCGCCGCGCTTCAGGAGTCGCGGTTGCGCACCGCGCGCCGATCGATCCACGATCATCGGCATCTGCTCGACTGATGAGATATGAGAAGGACGCCGGCCGAGCCCCGGAGCCTGTCATGCTCCGGGGCTCGGCATCGCCAGGCTACTCAGCGACGGCGTCGCCCGAGCCGCCGAACTCGCGCGGAAAGTCCTTCAGCTTCGGCAGGCCGTCGCGCATCGGCAGCACGGTCTCGGCATAGTTCACGTGCACGGCCGGCTTGAAATCGAGATCCGGAAGCGTTGCCGCGAACACGTCGACCAGCCCGAGCGGCGGATGAGTGGTCATCAGATGTCCACCGCATTTGGCGCAGTACTGCCGCTGGCTCAACGGCGTCTTCTGGAACATCGCCACGTGCTCGGTGCCGGCTGCGATCCTGACCGCGTCCGGCTTCCACAGGCTGAAGGCGTTGACAGGGCCGCCCGACCACGAGCGGCACGACCGGCAGTGACAATAGCCCATCGCCTCTGGCGCCCCGGACACCTCGACTTCGACCGCTCCGCAAAAACATCGTCCAGTGAGTGTCATCCTCGTCCTCGTTGGTTGTAAGGCCGCAGACGGCATCACTCCCGAAGCCCTGTGTCTTGGCGCGCGGCGACGATCGGCAGGGCTGGCACGACCGCGCGTGACCCAGTTCACATTCGGCCATCCTCCGACAGGCGACATCCTCTGATCGGAGGACGCCGCGTTTGCGGCGATGACGCTATCGATTCCGCCTTGGATGGAGCGCGCGGCTCCAGGTTTCAGTTTCGGATTGTCTCGGGTGATCGCATGTCAGGTTTCAATTCGCGCATCGTCGAATTCTCGACCGACAACATTCCGGAACCGGAGCGCGCGGCGTTCTGGCGCGAGCACTACGGCCAGGTCATGCTGCGTGTCGATTTCGAGCCCGCGCCGGATCTCGCGTTCAAGGCGCGCAATCGGGCCCTGACCCTGCCGGGGCTGCAACTGCTCGATGCCTGGGCCACGCCGGCGCGCATCTCGCGGTCCGGCCGCTATCTTGCCGACGGTGCGGACAATGTGATCCTCGCGATCAATCGCCAGGGAACCGCGTTCGTCGAGTCCGCCGGGCAGATCCGCGAGCTGCGCGAAGGCGAGGCGGCGATCCTCAGCGGCGCCGATGCGAGCGCGTTCCATCGCACCAGCAATGGTCGATCGTTCACGCTGCTGATGCCGCGCGTGATGGTCGAAGCCGCGGATGTCAGCATCGCGGATGCCTTGATGCGGCCGATGCCGGTCGATCGCGGCGCATTGCAGCTGCTCGACCACTATGCGGGCTGGCTCATGGCCAGCAGCGGCGCGATCGATGCGCAACTGCTCAATCTGTCGGTACGCCACGTCCAGGACCTGCTCGCGCTGTCGATCGGGCCGGCCGCCGACCTGGCCGAGACGATGCGCGCGAGAGGATTGCGCGCGGCGCGGCTGAAGCTCGCAAAATCGTTCCTCATCGCCAACAGCCGGCGCCGCGACATGTCGGTGGCGACGATCGCGGCGAAATTGAACGTCACGCCACGCTACGTGCAGCGCCTGTTCGAGATCGACGGCACCACCTTCTCCGCGTTCCTGTCCGGCGTGCGGCTTGCGAACGCGCATCGCATGCTCTGCGACCCGGCCCATGGCCAGCTTGCGATTGCCAGCATCGCCTATGATGTCGGCTTCGGCGATCTCTCGCACTTCAATCGCTCGTTCCGACGCCAGTACGGGCTGACCCCGCGGGAGGTCCGGGGCGATTGCGGAGGCAGCCGCGGGCAGCCGACCGCGCGCGTGTCCTGAACGGGGAGCACGCCATGACGTCCAAGACGATCGTGTTGAGGATCCTCGATGGTATCTTCTTCGCGGCAACCGGCCTTCTCCTGCTCATGCTCGCCGGTCTGCCGATCGAGTGGATGCTCGTCCTGCTCGATATGTCGCCACGCGAATTCCAGGCGTTCGCCTTGTTCGTCATCTTCAGCAGTCTGCTGCTGATCCATGCGATCGCGACGTCGGATTCCGCGCCGTAACCCAAACGTGATCGCAGGCTTCGGCGGCATGCGCGGGGCTGGTTGAGCTGTGTCAACGGATTCTCCCGCGCCTATGGCAAACGAGCGCCATGCTTCAGCGGAGAAGGTTTTTCGGAATGGATCCACAGGACACGCAACTCGCCGGCGACGAACGGCCCGTTCAGCGCGTCCGTGCTGAAACCGCAGCCGTCGTTCCCACGCCGGCGATGCCGGTTCCTGTGTCCCATCAGCCGCGGCGCAGGTGGGCAGTGTGGCCGCTTCTCGTGCTCCTCCTTGCCGTCGGGGCGGCCGGTGGTGGCGGCTACGTCTGGTGGCAGCGGCTGCATCCGCCGCTGCCCCTCGGCATCAGCGTCAGCAATGGCCGCATCGAGGCTGACGAGATCGACATCGCGACCAAATATGCCGGCCGTGTCGCCGAGCTGCGCGCCGATATCGGCGATCGCGTCGAGGCCGGGCAGATCGTGGCGCGGATGGACACGAAGGAGCTGCAGCAGTCGCTGTCGAAGGCGCAGGCCCAGGCCGAGCAGGCGCAGCACGTGGTCGATCAGGCCCGTGCCAATCTCGCGCAACTGCAGGCGCAGAAGACGCTCGCCGAGCAGGAGATGGAGCGCACCCGCAGCCTGCTGCAGAGCGGCTGGACCACACGGGAGCTGGCCGATCAGCGCCAGCAGGCGCTCGACACTGCGACCGCCGGCCTTGCCGGCGCGCAGGCGCGGATTTTCGAAGCCGAACGCGGGCTCGAAGCGGTCCGTCACGACGTCGCGCTCTACACCGTTCAGATCGCCGACAACTCACTGATCGCGCCAAAGCCCGGCCGCATTCAATATCGTCTCGCCAATGTCGGCGAAGTCCTCGCCGCGGGCGGCAAGATCTTCACCATGCTCGACATCGGTTATGTCTACATGGACGTGTTCCTGCCGACCGAGGAGGTCGGCAAGGTCAAGATCGGCACCGACGCGCGGATCGTGCTCGATGCCTATCCGGATCGTCCGATCCCGGCGAAAGTGTCGTTCGTGGCGAGCCAGGCGCAGTTCACGCCGAAGACCGTCGAGACCCGCAGCGAGCGCGACAAGCTGATGTTTCGCATCCGCGTGCGCGTCGATCCGGACAGGCTGGCCGCACATGCCGATGCCGTGAGGAGCGGATTGCCCGGCGTGGCGTATGTCCGGTGGAATCCCGACGTCGCATGGCCGGCGCGTCTGCAAGCAGCGCCATGATGGCCGACATGATCGGCGATGCGTCTCCGGTCGCGATGGTCAGGGACGTCTCGCAGCGCTATCGCGACGTGATCGCGCTCGACAACGTCTCGATCGACATTCCCGCCGGCCGCGTGGTCGGCCTCATCGGCCCGGACGGTGTCGGCAAGTCGTCGCTGCTGTCGATCCTGGCCGGCGCGCGCGCGATCCAGGACGGGCAGGCGCGCGTGCTCGGCGCCGACATGGCCGACCGGCGCGCCCGCACGCAAGTGTGTCCGCGGATCGCCTACATGCCGCAGGGCCTCGGCAAGAATCTCTATCCCGATCTCAGCGTGCGCGAGAACATCGCGTTCTTCGCCCGGCTGTTCGGCCAGTCGCGGTCCGAGCGCGACTGGCGCATCGCCGAGCTGATGGAGGCGACGGCGCTGTCCGATTTCGCCGACCGGCCGGCGAAAAAGCTGTCCGGCGGCATGAAGCAGAAGCTCGGCCTGTGCTGCTCGCTGATCCATGATCCCGATCTTCTCATCCTCGACGAGCCGACCACCGGCGTCGATCCGCTGTCGCGGCGGCAGTTCTGGGACCTGATCGACCGCCTGCGCGCGCGCAGCGCGGCGGGCATGAGCGTGATCGTCGCCACCGCCTATATGGAGGAGGCCGAGCGTTTCGACTGGCTGATCGCGATGAACGACGGGCGCATCCTCGCGACCGGTACGCCGGCCGAGCTCAAGGCGCAGACGCAGGCCGCCTCGATCGAGGATGCGTTCGTCGCGCTGCTGCCCGACCGCTCGGCGCGCGACCGCGCCGAGATGCCGGCCAAGACCGAGCTCGACGGCAGCCACGAGACCGTGATCGTCGCGCGCGACCTGACCTGCCGCTTCGGCGATTTCACCGCGGTCGACGGCGTCAACTTCCAGATCCGCAAGGGCGAGATCTTCGGCTTCGTCGGCTCCAACGGCTGCGGCAAGACCACGACGATGAAGATGCTGACCGGGCTGCTGCCGCCGACCGAAGGCGAGGCGCTGATCTTCGGCCGCTCCATGGAGGCCGGCAATCATGAATCACGCAGCCGGGTCGGCTACATGTCGCAGGCGTTCTCGCTGTATGGCGAGCTCACGGTGCGGCAGAACCTGGTGCTGCATGCGCGGCTGTTCCATCTGCCGCGCGACGCCGCCGAGAAGCGCATTGCCGAACTGGTCGAGCGCTGCGACCTGACCGATCACATCGACGGCCTCGCGGCCGATCTTCCGCTCGGCATCCGCCAGCGCTTGTCGCTCGCGGTGGCGATCGTCCACAGGCCGGATCTTCTGATCCTCGACGAGCCGACGTCGGGCGTCGATCCGGTGGCGCGCAATCAGTTCTGGCGCCTGCTGATCGAGCTGTCCCGCCGGGACGAGATGACGATCTTCGTCTCGACGCATTTCATGAACGAGGCGGCGCGCTGCGACCGGCTGTCGCTGATGCATGAGGGGCGGGTGCTGGCGACCGACACGCCGGACGGCCTGATCCGCGCCAAGGGCGCGCAGACGCTGGAGCAGGCCTTCATCGCCTTCCTCGAGCAGGACGCTGGTGTCGCCGATCCGCCGGTCACACTGACCCAGGCGAGGCCCGATCCAAAGCCCGCCGACCGGCCGCGCGAGGAGCGACGGCGGGGCGCCGTCAGCCTGCGGCGGCTGTTGGCCTATACGATCCGCGAAGGTCTCGAGCTGATCCGTGACCCGATCCGTCTGATGTTCGCGCTGTTCGGAACGGCGTTCCTGATGATCGTGATCGGCTTCGGCATCTCCACGGACGTCAACAACCTGACCTTCGCCGCGCTCGACCGCGACCAGTCGCCCGAGAGCCGCGCCTATCTCGCGGAGCTCAGAGGTTCCCGCTACTTCGTCGAGCGGCCGCCGCTTGCAGATTATGTCGAGCTCGAGCGGCGGATGAAGAGCGGCGACATCAAGGCCTCGATCGAGATCCCGCCGAACTTCGGCGTCGACATCAAGCGCGGCCGGCCGGCGTTCGTGTCGGCCTGGATCGACGGCGCGATGCCGTTCCGCGCCGAGACCATCCGGGGCTATCTCGAAGGCACGCATCAGCTCTATCTCTCCGATCCCGCCGTCAAGACGACGCAGCCATTGCCGGCCTCGCCGGTCAATGTCGAGATCAGGTTCAAGTACAACCAGGCGTTCGACAGCATCTACGCCATGGCTCCGAGCACGATCGCGCTGCTGCTCGCGCTGTTTCCGGCGATCCTGATGGCACTCGCGGTGGTCCGCGAGAAGGAACTGGGGTCGATCACCAATCTCTATGTCACGCCGGTGACGCGGCTTGAATTCCTGCTCGGCAAGCAGCTGCCTTACATCGCCGTCGCGCTGGTGAACTTCGTGCTGATGTATGTGATGGCGATGGTCTTGTTCCGCGTCCCGCTCAAGGGCGCGTTTCTGCCGCTGATGGTCGGCACCTTGGTCTATGTCATCACCACGACCGGCTTCGGCATGCTGATCTCGACCTTTTGCCGGACCCAGATCGCGGCGCTGTTCGGCACCGCGATCCTCACCGTGCTGCCGGCGACGCAGTTCTCGGGCATGCTGGTCCCGGTGTCGTCGCTGTCCGGCGTGGCCAAGCTGATCGGCATGGTGTTCCCGATGACCTACTACCGCCCGATCGCGGTCGGCACCTTCACCAAGGGACTTGGCTTCGCCGATGTCGGCGCCGATATCCTGATCCTCCTGATCTTCATTCCCGTCCTGACAGGGTTCAGCCTGGCGATGCTGCCGAAGCAGGAGGCGTGAGCCATGATGCGCTCGCTCTCCAACGTGTTCTGGCTGGGCACAAAGGAGCTGCGCAGTCTGTTCGGCGACGTCGTGCTGATCGGGCTCGTGATCTATTCGTTCACGGTGGCGGTGATCAGCCAGGCGCAGAGCAGCTCACAGGAGCTGCATCGCGCCTCGATCGCCGTCGTCGACGAGGACCACTCCGAGCTGTCGCGCCGGATCGCGAGCGCATTCCAGCTGCCTTATTTCCAGCCGCCGGTCTATATCGTGCAGAACGAGGTGGAGCGGCTGATGAACAACGGCCGCTTCACGTTCGTGCTCGACATCCCGCCGAATTTCCAGCGCGACGTCCTGGCGGGGCGCAAGCCATCGGTGCAGGTGAACGTCGATGCGACCGCGATGATCCAGGCGGGGATCGGCTCCGGCTATGCGCTGCAGATCATCAACACCGAGGTTGCCTGGTTCGTGGCCCGCTCGGAGACGTCCTCGTCCTCGCCGGTCAACCTGGTGACGCGGATCGCGTTCAATCCCAACGTCACCACCGCCTGGTTCGAAGGCGTGATGGGCATCATCAACAGCGTCACCATGCTCGCGATCATCCTGGCCGGCGCGGCGCTGGTGCGCGAGCGCGAGCATGGCACCATGGACCATCTTCTGGTCATGCCGCTGTCGCCATTGGAGATCGCGATGTCGAAGATCTGGGCCAATGCGCTGGTGATCGCCGTCGCCGTCGCCATCGCGCTCTACGCCGTCGTGCGCTGGTATCTGCGCGTGCCGATCATGGGCTCGATCCCGCTGTTCATGGTGGGCACCGTGCTCTATCTGTTCTTCGCGACCGCCGTCGGATTGTTTCTCGGCACCATCGCGCGGTCGATGCCGCAGCTTGGCCTGCTCTATATCCTCGTCGCCGTGCCGATGAACCTGTTGTCGGGCGGGATGACGCCGGTGGAAAGCCAGCCGGTTTGGCTTGCCACCATCATGAAGGCGTCGCCGTCGACCCATTTCGTGTCGTTCGCCCAGTCGATCCTCTACCGCGGTGCCGGCCTCGATGTGGTGTGGCCGCAATTCGTCGCGGTGGCGGCCATCGGCGCGGTGGTCCTGGCGTTGACCTTGCGCCGCTTCCGGGCGGCGATCGCGGCGGCCTGAGCCCGCCCTCGACCCTAACAAAAAAGCCTCGGCACTGCGGCCGAGGCTTTCCCTTGAATGGTGTCGGTAGGGATGACGGCGATCAGTAGCGCGCGGCCGCCGGGCCACCAAACTTGTAGTTCACGCCGACCCGGACCGTGTGGAATGAGAAGTCCTGCGACAGGCGCTCGACGTAGTTCGAGCCGGGCGGGGCGAATGTGCTGCCCGGGACGTAGGCCGAGGTGTAGTTGATGCTGCCGAGGTCGGTGTAGAGATATTCCGCCTTGACCGTCCAGTTCGGCGCGAACGCATGCTCGACGCCGGCGCCGACCGTCCAGCCGACCCGCGTCTCGTTGGCAGAGGCGGTCTTTGTGTAGCCATTCGCCGAGGTCAGATCCCAGCTGCCCTTGACATTGCCGACGGCGAGACCGCCAGTGACGTAGAACAGCGTCGTATCGACCGCGTAACCGGCGCGGCCGCGCAGGGTCATGAACCAGTCGTTCCGGATGCTCTCGTTGAAGGTGCGGGTCGTGGGCGGGTTGGCCGCCGTGTAGACCGTCCGCTTGTTGAGGTCAGATCCGTTGATGTCGGCCTCGATGCCGAAGACGCCGGCGCCGCTCTGCCAGTTGTAGCCGGCCTGCAGACCGCCGAGCACGCCAGCCGGATTGAGCCGGTTGTTGCTGATGTTGACGAACTGATTCTGGAAGGCGGCGCCCTCGACCGCCCAGCTGCTGGTCTGGTCCAGCGTCGTGTTCAAGTTCGACCGGCCCCAGCCATAGCCGACGCTGCCGCCGAAGTAGAAGCCGGTCCAATTGTAGATCACGGCCGGGGGAGGCGCCTTGGTGTAGCGGGCCGGCAGATCCGCGGCGAATGCGCCGAGCGAGCTGGCGAGGAGCAAAGAGACGGCGGAGGCAAGGGTTTTCATCGGTCACAATCCTCAATGAATATCAGCAACATTGAGACAAGGATTTCTCACAATTCGGCCTATTAGGCTGTAGTTCAACTACAACACTCGTGAGCGTAAGTATCTGTGACGACATCACTTTATGCGAGTGCGTCCTTAACCTTAAGTCATTGTAAATTCGAGCGTGCGGCGGGGAGGCGGTCGATCGATACCGTCGTCGATCGACGATCCGGACAATTCGACGCACCGCGTTAGTCAACGATTCGCCAACCATCCGCACGCTCCATCGCGCCCGCTAACGATTTCGCAAAGTGCATGCGTGCACCTTCGGCACGTCCTGGGGGACGGAGAGGGGAGAGCATCATGATGATGAATGGGGAAGCGGTTCTCGAGAACGTGCGGCGCTATCGTACCATCGCCTCCTTGTACCGCCAGACCGCGGCGTTCCGTCCGCATCAGCGCGACTCACTGCTGGCGCAGGCTGCCGAATGGGAAAGCCGCGCGGTCGCCGAACTCGAGGATTACTTCCTCGCCCGCCATGCACCGTCACAACCGCCGGCGAACTTGAACTTCAATATCAGCCATCATGGGGCCTCCTACAGGTCGTCGCACCAGCAGATGGCTGCGGCGTAGCGCCAGATCACGGCACCGTTTTTTCGCTGCGCTCATCCGGATGGCGCCTTATGCTGCATCTCACTCCGGTGCCATGCGCGCTGCAGCGAGCAGGCCGATCAGGGCGGGCAGCGCGCCCACGCTCATCGCGTTGATTGCGATCAGCGAGGCGTAGTTGAGATCCACGACGCTCATCACCGGCTCGCCGAGCCGGGAATCGATCAGCAGATAGCAAACGAACGGCAACGCGAGCAGCGGCAAGGACCGCAGGCGCTCCGTGGGTGCGAACAGCAGCGCGGCCAGCAACACGCAGGGAATGAGAAACAGCTCGACGCCGCTCTGGGCGCCGAACAGCTTGACGCAGAACACGGTGTTGGCAGTTCCGGCGAGCACCATCAGGGCTCGGCCGGTGAACGGCTGGCGCTTCGCGAGCACGGGCACGGTCGCGAACAACGGCGTCGTGAGCAGCGTCAGCCAGGCCGGCCAGGCTGCCCGGCCTACAATGGCGTGGAGATACAGCGGGTAGAACGGCTGGTTGGAGACGATGACGAGCGCCACTTTGGCGGCAATGTCGGAGCGCGCATCATCGGCCGATGCATAGGCCTGCACGGCGGCCAGCCAGCGTCCGAACGTCTTGCCCATTCAAGTCCCTCAATTCTGCAGGCCGTCGCGCGCGCCTCGGCCTTCAAACGCGCCCACGTTCGAGGCGGATCATTCGCCTCGGGAATGGAGGCTGGTCACGCGTTCAACGCGGTGCGGATCATGCGGGCAAGGTCGGCGCTCTGATAGGGCTTGGTGAGCAGCAGCACGCCGGCATCGAGGCGGCCGTGATGGACGATGGCGTTCTCCGTATAGCCCGACGTGTAGAGCACCTTGAGGTTCGGGCGCCGCTTCAGCGCCTCGATCGCGAGCTGGCGACCATTCATGCCGCCGGGCATGATGATGTCGGTGAACAGCAGGTCGATGCGGGGGTGACGGTCGATCAGCGCCAGCGCCTCGTCGGCCTTGCTGGCGGCGAGCGTCGTGTAGCCGAGCCGCTTGATCTGGGCGATGACATATTCGCGCACCAGCGAATCGTCTTCCACGATCAGGATCGTCTCGTCGCCGCGCTCCATGCCCTCGGCGCTGATGGTCGACAGTGCCGCGTCGGCGTCGGCATTGGCCTGCGGCAGGTACAGCTTGACCGAGGTGCCGTGCCCCGGCTCGCTGTAGATCTTGATGTGCCCGTTGGATTGCTTGACGAAGCCGTAGACCATGCTGAGGCCGAGGCCGACGCCCTTGCCGACGTCCTTGGTGGTGAAGAACGGCTCGAAAACCTTGTCGAGCAGATTGGCGGGAATGCCTTCGCCGGTGTCGCTGACCGCGATCATCACGTAGTTGCCGGGGATCACCTCAGGGTTCATGCGCGCATAGGCGGCGTCGAGCAGGACGTTCTTGGTTTCCAGGGTCAGCTTGCCGCCGTTCGGCATGGCATCGCGCGCGTTGAGCGCGAGGTTCAGGATCGCGGTCGACAGCTGGCTCGGGTCGATCATGGCCGGCGCCGAATCGTGCGCCAGCATGGATTCGATCTCGATCTGCTCGCCGAGCGTCCGGCGCAGCAGGCGCGCGGTGTCGACGACCATGCCGTTGATGTCGACGCTGCGCGGCTGCAGCGGCTGGCGGCGGGCGAAGGCCAGCAGGTGTTTGGTCAGGTCGGCACCGCGCGCTGCGGCCGAGTTGATCAGGCTGGTGATCTGCACCAGCTGCGGACTGTCCTTCACCGCCTCGGCCAGGATCTCGATGGTGCCCGTGATCACGGTGAGGATGTTGTTGAAGTCGTGCGCGACGCCACCGGTGAGCTGGCCGATCGCCTCCATCTTCTGCGCCTGCCGCACCTGCGCCTCGGTGGCCTCGATCTCCTGGAAGCGCTTGACCATGGCTTCCGCGGTGCGGCGCTGCCGCGTCTCCTCCTCGAGCTGTGCATAAGCGTTCCGGAGTTCGGCGCGGGACGGCATGGTCAGGACCCGCGGCAGCATCAACAGCAGCGCCGCGGCGATGCCGACCGACATGAAGGCCAGGAAGCCCTTGGTGGCCGCCTCCAGGCTGTAGGCTGGAACCCAGATCGTGAGCACCTCGATCAGCCGCGTCATCCCACAGAAGGACACCCACAACGCGAAGGCCCAGAAGATGTAGCTGAACTGAAAGTCGCGGCGGCGATAGACGATGAAGGCAAGCACGAACGCAATGGTGAAGAAGGCGAACGAGGTGAGGATGTCGGACACCGTATTCACCCATATCAGCTCAGGTGTCCACAGCAGGCACTCGCCATGCGGCGTGAGCATCGACATGTCCGATTTCCCCAAAACATGTAGCCGACGGACCGTGTCGCCCCCGCGGCTCGGCCGGTTCCCTTAGCAGATCATCGAATTTCCGTTGAGCACACAAGGGTTCTCACTGTCGCGACACACACATTCGGTAAACGGGCACCGCAAGCATGGTGGGCTCCGCGTCGATCCGATTGCTTACGGCTGAGCTTGTGCCGGGAGCTCTCTTTAACATGCGCGGCTTGACGACTTGTACCGATCGGTACATAGTATTCCGAATGGTATACAAGGAGATGTCCCGTGAGCACTCTCGCCCCGCCGTTTACGCTGCAGACCGCCACCCAGAAGGTGCGCATGGCCGAGGATGGCTGGAACAGCCGCGACCCCGAGCGGGTGTCGCTGGTCTACACGCCCGACAGCCGGTGGCGGAATCGCGCAGAGTTCATCACCGGCCGCGCCGAGATCGTCGCCTTCCTCACCCGCAAATGGGCCAAGGAGCTCGACTACCGCCTGATCAAGGAGATCTGGGCCCACAGCGACGACCGGATCGCGGTGCGCTTCGCCTATGAGTGGCACGACGACAGCGGCAACTGGTTTCGCTCCTACGGCAACGAGAACTGGGAGTTCGACGCGCAGGGGCTGATGCAGCGTCGCTACGCCTGCATCAATGACCTGCCGATCAAGGCGGCCGATCGCAAATTCCACTGGCCTCTCGGGCGCCGGCCGGACGATCATCCCGGCCTGACCGAATTGGGACTTTGAAGCAAGGAGAGCCATGCGGACGCTCAACGAGCGCGCCGACGTCGTCCCGCTGATTGCCGAGGTGTTCCGCGAATTCGGCTTCGAGGGCACCTCGCTCAGCCGGATCACCGAGACGACGGGACTGGGCAAAGGCAGCCTCTATCACTTCTTTCCAGGCGGAAAGGACGAGATGGCGCGCGCGGTGCTGGCGCATGTCGACGCCTGGTTCGAGCGCGAGATCTATGCGCCGCTGCGCGATGATCCGCCGGAGCAGTCGATCGCGCGGATGTGGCGCGGCGTCGACGACTACTTCCGTTCCGGCCGCCGCGTCTGCCTGGTCGGGGCGTTCGCGCTCGACGAGACGCGGGATCGCTTCGCCGCCGCCATCGCCAGCTACTTCACGCGCTGGATCGAGGCCTTGCGCGATGCGCTGATCCGCGACGGCTGGCCGGCGGCACAGGCCGCCGACGGCGCCGAGGAGGTGGTGCTCGGCATCCAGGGTGCACTGGTGCTGGCGCGGGCAACCGGTGAGGCGGCCGTTTTCGGCCGCGCGCTGATGCGGTTCCAAGCGCGTCTGCAACGATCATCCGTCGTCTGACTCTCGAAACGCCGGCGGCCGCTGCCTCCGCAAGCGGCAAATGGCGGGCTGAAATATCGGCGCGCGGCTCTCGTGAAATCGTGGTTGTCTTGGGCAACGTCTCGAGCAGCGGCGACACCAGGGAGGTCCGGCATGAACGGGTTAGGCGGTCTCAATAAATCCGATAACGGCGTGGTCATCGGCCTGGTGCAGCTGCAGCTCCCGGTCGTCGTGACCAAGGACGACCTTGCGCGGCAGACCGAGAAGATCGTCTGGATGGTCGGCAAGGCCCGGCGGAATCTCGGCACCATGGATCTCGTGGTGTTCCCGGAATATTCGCTGCACGGGCTGTCGATGGACACCAATCCCGAGATCATGTGCCGGCTCGACGGGCCGGAGGTCGCCGCGTTCAAGCAGGCCTGCATCGACAACAAGATCTGGGGCTGCTTCTCGATCATGGAACACAACCCCGACGGCAATCCCTACAATTCGGGTCTGATCATCGACGACCACGGCGACATCAAGCTGTATTACCGCAAGCTGCATCCATGGATTCCGGTCGAGCCGTGGGAGCCCGGCGATCTCGGCATCCCCGTGATCGAGGGACCGCGCGGCGCCAAGATCGCACTCATCATCTGCCATGACGGCATGTTCCCGGAGATGGCGCGGGAATGCGCCTACAAGGGCGCCGAGATCATGATCCGCACCGCCGGCTACACCGCGCCGATCCGCGACAGCTGGCGCTTCACCAACCAGGCCAACGCGTTCCAGAACCTGATGGTGACGGCCAATGTCTGCATGTGCGGCTCCGACGGTTCGTTCGATTCGATGGGCGAGGGCATGATCGTCAATTTCGACGGCAGCATCATCGCGCACGGCACGACGGGGCGCGCCGACGAGATCATCACCGCCGAGGTGCGCCCCGATCTCGTGCGCGAGGCGCGCATCAACTGGGGCGTCGAGAACAACATCTATCAGCTCTGGCACCGCGGCTATGTCGCGGTGAAGGGCGGCGCGATGGATTGTCCCTACACCTTCATGCATGACATGGTCGCCGGCACCTATCGCTTGCCCTGGGAGGATCAGGTCAAGATCACCGACGGCACCTCCTGCGGCTTCCCGGCGCCGACGCGCGCTTTCGGCAGGCTCGGCAAGGCGGCGGAGTGAGCGAATGCGGCGGCGCGTGCGGCCGCCGCAAGCTTGACAGATCGATCGTCCGCGAATTATTTTATACTTAAAATAATTGGCGGACAGGTTTTGTCATGAGTGCATCGGCGAAGGTGATCCCCCGCGACTGGCTCGACTGGCCGTTCTTCGAGCCGCGTCACCGCGCCCTGTGCGACCAGCTCGACCGCTTCGTCGGCTCGGGCGTTCTCGACGAGGTCGATCACGGCGACGTCGACACCGCCTGCCGCAAGATCGTGCGTGCGCTTGGTGCCGCAGGCTTGCTCGACAGCGCCGTCGTGGCGCCCGATGCGGATGCCGGCGCGATCGACTCGCGCGCGATCTGCCTGTCGCGCGAGACGCTCGCTTATGCCGACGGTCTGGCCGATTTCGCCTTCGCCATGCAGGGCCTCGGCTCCGGCGCCATCGCGCTCGGCGGCTCGCCGGAGCTGCGCGCCAGTGTCTTGCCGAAGGTGCGCGCCGGCGAATGGCTCGCCGCTTTCGCGTTGTCCGAGAAGGAGGCGGGCTCCGACGTCGCCGCGATGGCCTGCGCGGCGCGGCTGGACGGCGATACCTACGTGCTCGATGGCGAGAAGACCTGGATCTCCAACGGCGGCATCGCCGACGTCTACACGCTGTTCGCCCGCACCGGCGAGGCGCCCGGCGCGCGCGGCATCTCCGCCTTCGTCGTGTTTCCCGATGATCCCGGTTTCTCCGTCGCCGAGCGCATCGAGGTGATCGCACCGCACCCGCTGGCGACGCTCCGCCTGCAGAATTGCCGCATCCAGGCCAGCCGCCGGCTCGGCGCGCCTGGCGGCGGCTTCAAGCTGGCGATGCAGACGCTCGACATCTTCCGCGCCTCGGTGGCGGCTGCCGCCCTCGGCTTCGGCCGCCGCGCGCTCGACGAGGCGCAGGCGCACGCCTCGAGCCGGCAGATGTTCGGCGGCGCGCTGGCCGACCTGCAGATGACGCAGGCCGCGTTCGGCGAGATGGCGACCGATACCGACGCCGCGGCGCTGCTGACCTATCGCGCGGCCTGGCGCCGCGACGTCCAGAACCTGCCGACCACCCGCGAGGCCGCGATGGCCAAGCTCACCGCCACCGAGACCGCGCAACACGTCATCGACCGCGCCCTGCAGATGTTCGGCGGCCGCGGCGTGCGCAAAGGCGAGATCGTGGAGAGCCTCTACCGCGAGATCCGCGCGTTGCGCATCTACGAAGGCGCGACCGAAGTGCAGAAGCTGATCGTCGCGCGCGAATTCCTGAAGGCGCGGGCCGGCGTGGTGCGCGGCTGAGGCGTGCTGCGCGTCAGGCCCGCAGACGCAAGGGCGCCTGCCAGCCGGGATCTCCGTCGCACGCGGCCTCGCCCAACGTTACGCGGCGGCCTTGGTTGTCACGAAGCGGTTGGATTTCGATCTCGTCGAACGTGAAGCGGACAATCGGCTGCAATTCGCCGACGAACGTTCTCGTTTGCCACGGCTTAGCGCTTCCGCGCGGCATCGGAAACGCGAAAGGGCGCGCGGGGATGCGGAGGAGAATGCGGCCATCCCACGATTCGTGATCAAGCAGCTCGGGCTGTCGGACCAGGCCGACATGGTCCAGATACGCATCGTATGCGTGTTGTTGCAGAGAGAGGGTCACCATGATCCCGGTAAAGTCGATGTCCCCACGCATTCGATCATCGTAGACCAAGGTCTCTTTCACATCCACGCTGCCGAGCGAGCTGCTGTGCTCGGCAGGTTGAATCAAGAAGAACCTTTCCCGACACCAGCTGTCGTAGGGGACCTTCTCTGGCCGGGGTGGGCGATCCGATAGATTCTGGTCGCGGCCGTGGCAAAAGCCGATGTCATCAATTCCGCCGCGAATGGGTTGGAAAAAGAGTCCTTCGGGGAGAAGCGACGTTCCGTCGAGACGACCGACCACGACCAGGAACGAGCGTCCCTTGGCAGCGTCCGACAGGACCAGCGGCGTGCTCGTCATCTTGTCCCCTCTTTGCAGGATTGTGGCGGGCCGGTCGGCCCCTCCTCGTGCGTGAGGGGCCAGCGCGACGGGTCTGAGCGCAACGTGGCTCGATCGCCACTGCTCCAGGCCGTGAAGGGCGAACTGGATGGATTCGGCACATCTTCATGCCGCCTTCTGGCCGCTGCGACAGCGGCAAGCGACTATCGGGATGCTCGCGGGGGATGTCGAACATGCATTGGAGAGAATGTGCCGTGTACCGATACGCAGGCGAGGAGAAAAGCCACAAGGCGTCCCAACCGCATGACAGGATCAAGCCCGGAACTGGCGCACCCGACACGATTCGAACGTGTGACCTTTGCCTTCGGAGGGCAACGCTCTATCCAGCTGAGCTACGGGTGCGTACGGCCAATCGTTTAGCCGATTGCCTGGGCGACGGCAACGGCCTTGGATGCTCCCGGACCGGGCGGACGGCCGCTCGCGCCGCGAGGCACGAGGGTCAATTCCGCTGGGTTGCGCGGCTCGGCCGCTCCTGCCGCCCCGCCTTACGCCGGCACGATGGTCTTGCCGATCGGCCACAGTGCCAGCCCGGCGAGCTTCAGATGGGCCCAGGCGAAGGGCAGGCCGATGATGCTCACCGCGAGCACGATTGCGGTCAGGAGGTGGCCGAGCGCCAGCCACCAGCCGGCCAGCACGAACCAGATGATGTTGCCGAGTAGGCCGAGAACGCCGGTTCCGACGTCCTCCATGCCCGTCACCTCGTCACGGCGAACCGCGCGCGAGCCGAACGGCAGCAGCGTGTAGGCGGCGATGTTGAAGGCGGCGCGGGACCAGGGCAGGCCGACGATCGTGATCGCCATCACGACCGCGGCGACCAGCCAGCCGAACGCCATGTAGGCGCCGCCGCACAGGATCCAGAGGATGTTCAGAAGCATGGAAACCGGCTGCATGACGACCTGCCAACTCCGTTGTTGCCGCTCCGGATATAGGAACGCGACGCCAAGGCCGGTAGCGGGCGGTCGTCGAAATCTGCGTGGCCTCCCGCCGCAGCCGCGGCCGGGGCGGCCAGGCGTTGAGGACGCCGGAAAGCCGGCTCAGCCGGCGGCCTGCAGGCTCCCTGCCGCCGTTGGAGCGAACAGCTTGCGCAGCTCGGCGGCCGGCTTCGGCGCGCTGAACAGATAGCCCTGCATCTCGGTGCAGCCAAGCTGCCGCAGCGCCGTCTGCTGCGCGCCGGTCTCGACGCCTTCGGCCGTGGTCGTCATGTTGCTGGCGGCGGCGATGCTCACCACCGCCTGGACGATCGCCGACGAGCTGCCGGCGCCGATGTCGCTGACGAAGCAGCGGTCGATCTTGATCTTGTCGAACGGAAACCGCTTCAGGTAACTTAGCGACGAATAGCCGGTGCCGAAATCGTCGAGCGCGATGCGCACGCCCATGTCGTGCAGCTGGTGCAGGATGCCGAGCGCGACGTCGTCGTCGCTGATCAGCACCGCCTCGGTGATCTCGACCTCGAGTCGTTCGGGCGCAAGGCCGGCCGCCGACAGCGCGCCTGCGATCCGCAGCGCCAGGGTTGGCGATTTGAGCTGCACGGGCGAGACGTTCACGGCGATGCGGATGCCGGCGGGCCAATGCGCGGCCTCGGCGCAGGCGGTGCGCAACACCCAGTCGCCGATCTCGTTGATGAGCCCGGTGTCCTCGGCGAGCGGAATGAAGTCGAGCGGTGGCACCATCCCTCGCTCCGGATGACGCCAGCGCAGCAGCGCCTCGCAGCCGGTCATGACGTTCTCGCTGAAGCCGAGCAGCGGCTGGTAGTGCAGCTCGAACTGGCCTTCCGTGATCGCCCGGCGCAGGTCCTGCTGCAACTGCAGCCGCGCGCGCGCGTTTTCGTCCATCGACGGCTCGAAGAACCGGAAGGTGCGGCGGCCGCCGGCCTTGGCGGCATACATGGCGAGATCGGCATTCTTGGTCAGCTGGTCGCGCTCGACGCCGTCCTGCGGCGCCAGCGCGATGCCGATGCTGGCATCGGTCGACAATTGGTGGCCCAGGCAGCGATAGGGCTTGCGGATGGCCTCGAGGATCTCCTTCACGGCCACGATGACCGCGTCCCGGTCCGCAACGGTGGTCAGCAGCACCGCGAATTCGTCGCCGCCGAGCCGGGCGACCATATCCTCCGGCGCGAGGCAGCCCTCGATGCGGCGCGCGATCGTCTTCAACAGCTCGTCCCCGACATGATGGCCGAGCGAATCGTTGATGCCCTTGAATTCGTCGACATCGATGTAGAGCAGCGCGAAGAAGGTGCCGTGACGCGCGCGCTCCAGCTCCTCGTCGATGCGCTCCTGGAACAGCACGCGGTTCGGCAGCTCGGTCAGCGCGTCGAAATGGGCGAGATGGGCGATCTTCTCGTCGGCCAGCCGCCGCTCCGTGGTGTCCTCGATCACGTTGATCAGATAGCGCGGCCGCTGCGCATCATCCGCGATGGCGATGCGCCGCGACGTGATGTAACGCAATCCCAGGCCGGGACTCTGCCAGGGATGTTCGGCGAGAAACAGCCCGTCCGACTGCTCCAGAGCCCGGTCGTCGTCCGCGGTCACCTTTTCCGCGACCGATCGCGGCAGCAGGTCGAACGCCGTCTTGCCGACGATCTCCTCGCGCGGCACACCGAAGCGTTGCTCGGTCGACTGGTTGACCAGGACATAGCGGCGGTCGCGGACGTCCTTGACCATGATGTGCGACGGGATGTGGTCGATGATCTCGCGCAGGAATGCGTAGTTGCGGTCGCGCTCCTGCTCGAGCCTGCGATGTTCGCTGATGTCCTCGATCGTCGTGACCCATCCGCCCGAGGCCAGCGGCTTGTCGATGATGTTGAAGAAGCGGCCAGCTCCGCCCTCCGCGATCATCTGCGACGTGCCGCCTGCCGCGGCTCTGTCGATGATGTCGGCGCAGAAGTCGGTCACGTCGCCGTTGAAGGATCCGCGCGCCTTGCAGTGCGCGATGACTTCGCTGAGATGGGCGCCGGGCCTGATCACGTCCGTGGACAGGCCGAGCAGGTCGATGAAGCGCTGATTGAACATCACGACGCATGCGTTCGCGTCGAACGAGATCAGCCCCTGCGTCATGTTGTCCAGCGCAGTCTCGACCCTTTGCTTCTCCGTCTCCAGTTGACGCGTTGCCGCACGCCCCTGCCGCACGATCTGCCGGATCATCAGGCTGAACGTCAGGGCGATGACCGCGATCGCAAGCACCGCCGCGCCCACGAGCAGCACCATCTGCGATCGCCAGTCCGCGAGCGCAGCGTCGACCGGCCTGTTGGCCGAGATGACGAGCGGGAAGCGTCCGATCCTGGAAGCCGACGCGATCGTCTCCAGGTTGTCGACGGAGCTCGTGAGCAGGGTCGTGCGCAGGCCACTCTCGGCGACGCCCTTCAGCAACTCGTCGTTCCCGATCCTGGCGCCCATCAGGGATTCGGCGTGCGGGTAGTGCGCCAGCACGGCGCCGTCGGAATGGACCAGCATGATCGAAGAGCCCTTCCCGAGGGCCATCGATTCCAGGAACGTCTCGTAAGTGTGCGGATCCACCCGGCGGGTCAGCAAGCCGAGGAATTCCCCGTTCGCGCCGTTCAGGCGATGCGCGACGATGGTCGCCCAGCCGCCGGTGACGCGGCTCATGACCGGCAGGATCACGAAGCTGTCCGGCCGCGATGTCGATTGCAGGTCCTTGAAGTAGGAGCGGTCCGCGACGTTGATGGCCGGCAGCGGGTCGTTGGACGACCAGTTCACGAAATTGCCGTCGACGTCGACGATCGTGAGGTCTCCCATATAGGACAGGCCATTGACCTGAGAGCGCAGCATCTCGCTGATCTCGGGCTTTGCCATCTCGGCCCGGAATGCCTCCGGCGAAGCGATCGACGCGAGCTGCATGCGGCCGATCGCGTGCGATACCGCGGTCTCCGCATCTTCGAACTGCTGCGCGAAATGCCGGCTCAACAGCAGCACGGTGTTCTCGAGTTCGCGCTCGTTGTTGGCGATCGCACGCGCCCGAAAGCCGCTGGCCATGACGATCGTCCCGATGACGATGGCTGCGATGAGAAGCGCTCCGCACGCAATCAGCCATGGCACCGGACCGCGCCAGAGGGACGTGCCAATCCGTTCCGGCTCGCTACCGGTCCCTGACGTATCTGCTGCGCCTTGCATGCCTTGATCGACCCGGGAGGAAATGACTTGTTGCAAGCCAGCTTGATAACAAGGCACTGGTGCCGGACCGGTTAGGAAATGCGGTTAGCCGTCGCTTAAGGCGCGCGCCGAAACTTCGCGGCAAACGATAATTTCTGCATGCGAATACCGTGCGGCAGAGGCTGCGGCGGCGCCGTTGCGCAGAATTTTAAGGGTACTTGCAGCTCAGCGCGCCGCACGCGGTTTGTTGCGAAGGCGGCCGACGACGCCGGTCGGAAAGAAATAGACGCTGGCGATGAACAAGAGGCCGAGCCACAGCAGCCAGCGGTCGGGGTGCAGCAGGCCGGGCAGCAGCGGCAATCCGGCGTCAGCAGCCGCGGTCGAAGCGATCCCCATCAGGGCCTGCAGGTAATTCTGCGCCAGGATGAAGATCGCAGCTCCGATGATGGCGCCGTAGATGGTGCCCATGCCGCCGATCACGACCATCAGCAGGATGTCGAGCATGATCGAGAACGCCAGCGACGTGTCGGGCCCGGCATAGCGCAGCCACAGCGCGTTCAACATGCCGGCGCAGGCGGCGATCACCGCGGCGATGCAGTTGGCGTAGGTGAGATGGAAGACGGTACGATAGCCGAGCGCCTCGGCGCGGAAACGGTTCTCGCGGATCGCCTGCAGCACGCGGCCGAATGGCGAGTTGACGACGCGCAGCAGCGCCAGGATCATCAGCGCGCAGGCCGACAGCACCAGGTAATAGGTCAGGATGCGGCCGTTGATCGGAAAGCCGAACCAGTCCTTGCCGATGAACACGGTGCTCGGGCGCAACAGCTCGGGCAGCTGGAAGCTGCGGCCGTCCTCTCCGCCCGTCAGCCACGACAATTGCGACGCCAGCACCAGGAACGCGGAAGCGATGGCGAGCGTGATCATCGCAAAGAAGATCGCCTCGACGCG
The DNA here is from genome assembly GCF_032377435.1 of Bradyrhizobium sp. SZCCHNS3002. Lineage (NCBI taxonomy): Bacteria > Pseudomonadati > Pseudomonadota > Alphaproteobacteria > Hyphomicrobiales > Nitrobacteraceae > Bradyrhizobium > Bradyrhizobium sp. SZCCHNS3002. The sequence continues at coordinate 61,755 of NZ_JAUHHY010000011.1, read as the reverse complement.
CAGCGAGAACAGCCCGATCGCGAGCGCGAGCAGCAAAGCGAGCGGCAGCCCGGCGGCGACGGCGACCGCCACCGAGGTCCAGTTTGGGCCGAGGCCGTAGAGCGCGATGGCGATCGCGTAGGAGCCGATGCCGTAGAACATCGTATGCGCGAACGAGACCGAGCCTGTATAGCCGAGCAGGAGATCGTAGGACGCGACCAGCGCCGCGAAGATGCAGATCTTGGCGGCGACGTTGAGCGCCTTGGCGCCGGGGAAGATGAAGGGCGTCGCCAGCAGCGCCAGAATGATGACGACGAGCAGGATCGACAGCGCACGGCTGCGGGGCGGATCGCCGGACAGGATCATCATCGGCTGGTCACCGCATAGAGACCGCGCGGCCGCCACATCAGCACAGCGACCATCAGCAGGATGTTGGAGACGAGGGCGAGCTTGGGCACCAGGAAGCCGCCATAGTTGGCGACCATCGCAACCAGGATCGCGCCGATGAAGCAGCCGGTGATCGAGCCGAGCCCGCCGATGATCACGACGATGAACACCAGCACGGTGAGCTCGTCGCCGAGCGAGGCGTGCACCTGCTCGCGATACAGCCCCCACATCACGCCGCCGAGTCCGGCCAGCGCCGATCCCGTCATGAAGACGCCGAGGAACAGGCGACGGATGCGATAGCCGAGCGCCTCGACCATCTCGCGGTTCTCGACGCCGGCGCGGATCAGGAGACCGAGCTTGGTGCGGTTCAGCACCAGCTCGATGGCGACGAAGATCGCCAGGCCGACCAGCATGGCCAGCAGCCGGTATTTCGAGATCGCGACGTCGCCGATGATGAAGGAGCCACGGAATGCGTTGGGTAGCGGCAGCGGAATGATCTGCGGACCGAACAGCGCATACAGCGTCTGCTCGGCGACGATGAGCCCGCCGGTGGTCATCAGGATCTGCTTGAGGTGCTGGCCGTAGACCGGCAGCACCAGCACGCGCTCGACGACGAGGCCGAGCGCGCCGGTGACGCCCATCGACAGCAGCGCTGCGGGGACGAGGACGGCGAGGTTGGTCAGCAGTGAGTCGGACTGGGCCCAGCTCGCCAGCGGCAGCAGCACCAGCGTCGCGACATAGGCGCCGACGGCGATGAAGGCGCCATGGCCGAAATTGAGCACGTCCATCAGCCCGAAGACGAGCGTCAGGCCGGACGCCATGATGAAGATCATCATGCCCATCGCCAGGCTGGCGACCGTCAGGGTCACCCAGGAGCTCGTCGATCCCACCAGCGGGATCATCAGCAGCGCCAGCACCACCGGCAGCAGCAGGGGCGCAATGTCGCGCTTCGGTTTCGGCAGTGCCTCGGTCGCAGCGATCTCGCTCATTGATGCGCCTCCAGGCTGAGGCCGAGCAGGCGCTCCTGCAGCGGCACGTCGGCCGCGAGCGCGGCCATCTCGCCGCGATGGACGATGGTGCCGTTGTCCATCACCAGTACTTGGTCGCCGAGCTCGCGCGCGGCGTGGAAATTCTGCTCGACCAGCAGGATCGTGGCGCCACGGCGCTTGATCTCCTTGAGGCATTCGATCAGCGACACCACGATCGCCGGCGCCAGGCCCTTGGTCGGCTCGTCGATCAGCAGCAGCTTGCGCGGCTCGACGATCGCGCGCGCAATCGACAGCATTTGCTTCTGGCCGCCGGACAGGCTGCCTGCACGAGACAGCCAGAACTTCTTCAGGGCAGGGAAGAAGCCGAAGATCCAGGCGAGCTGGGCATCGTCGAGCGGGCCGTTGCGCGCCGCGAGCACCAGGTTCTCCTTGACGGTGAGGTCCGAGAACACCGCCATGCTCTCGGGTACGTAGCCCACGCCGCGCTGGGCGATGTCGGGCGTCGCCAGTTTTTCGATCGGTTCGCCGGCCAGCGCGATCGTTCCATTCCTGGCCTGCCACAGCCCCATGATGGTGCGTAGCGTCGTGGTCTTGCCCGCGCCATTGCGGCCGAGCAGCATCGTGGTCTGCCCCTCCGGCACTTCGAAATCCACGCCCTGCAGGATGTGATAACGCCCGATATAGGTCTCGACGGCAGACAGCGTCAGTAGCGCGCTCATGCCGCGCTCCGCGGGGCGACGCCCAGATAGGCTTCCTGCACGATCGGCGAGGCGATCACCTCCGCGGGCTTTCCGTCGGCCACCAGCTGGCCGTTATGCAGCACGATGATGCGGTCGGCGAGCGAGCGCACGACGTCCATCTTGTGCTCGACGAGCAGGATGATCTTGCTCTTGTCCTGCTTGAGCCTGCCGATCAGGCCGAGCACGACCGGCACCTCGTCGATGCTCATGCCCGCCGTCGGCTCGTCGAACATGAAAACCTTCGGCTCCAGCGCCATCATCAGCGCGACTTCGAGCTTGCGCTGGTCGCCATGCGACAGCGTCGTTGCGGTGACGCTGCGGCGGCCGCCGAGCGCGACCTGGTCGAGGATCGCGTCCGCTCGCGCAATCAGGTCGCGTCGCGCCATCCAGGGGCGGAGCAGGTCATAGTGCACACCGCTCTGTGCCTGCACAGCGAGCCGCACGTTCTCCTCGACGCTGAGATTGGGAAAGAGGTTGGTGAGCTGGAACGCGCGTCCCAAGCCGGCGCGGGTGCGCAGGGGTGCCGAGAGACTGGTGATGTCGCGGCCGTCGAACAGGATGGAGCCCGAGGAGGCCGTCAGCTGGCCGGAGATCAGGTTGAAATAGGTGGTCTTGCCGGCCCCGTTGGGGCCGACGATGGCGGTCAGCTCACCCGGCCTGAAGCTGCAGCTGACGCTGTTGACCGCGACATGACCGCCGAAACGGATGGTGAGGTCGCGGGTTTCGAGGGTAAGGGCCATGTCGCCAGCTTGTCAGTGCCAGTAAGAACGTGCCCGGCGCGAGGGCCGGGCACGCAATTCATCATCTCACCGCTTGTTGCGGATTGGCACCGCCATCTCGTCGATCTTGATCTCTCGCACCGGCTCGTTGACGGCCCAGGCGAGGTTCGGATCGACCTTGACGCGGAAGTGATACATGCTTTGCAGCGCCTGGTGATCTTCTTTCCGGAAGATCATCTTGCCCTTCGGCGTATCGAACTCCATGCCCTCCATCGCCGCGATCAGCTTCTCGGTGTCGGTCGACTTGGCCTTGGTGACGGCGGTGACGACGGCCATCGCGGCCGAGAAGCCGCCGGCGGTGAAGAAGTCCGGCGGCGCGTTGAAGCGCTTCTGGTGCTCGGCCACCAGCCAGTCGTTCACGGGGTTCTTGGGAATGTCATAATAGTAATAGGTGGCGCCTTCCATGCCCGGCAGCCGCTTGTAGGCGGCAAGCGCCGGCAGGATGTTGCCGCCGGTCGACAGCTCGATGCCGTAGCGCTTCGGATCCATGTCCTGCAGCTTTGTCAGTGGATCGCCAGCACCGGCCCAGATCACCCAGATGATCTTCTTGCCGGGCTTGTCCTTCAGCGCATCGAACAGGCGCTGCCCGACGGCGGTGAAGTCGGTGGTGCTGGTCGGCACATATTCCTCGGCCCCCAGCGTCGCGCCGGTCTTGGCCAGCGCCTCCTTGAAGGCAGCGACGCCGTCGCGTCCGAAGGCATAGTCCTGCGCCAGCGTGGCGACCGTGACGCCCGGTTTGCCGATCGCGACCGCGTTGGAGATCGCATCCTGCGACGAGTTGCGGCCGGTGCGGAAGATGTAGCGGTTCCACTTCTCGCCCGTGATCTGGTCGGCGACCGCCGGCTCGACGATCAGGATCTTCTTGTTCTCCTCGGCGACCGGCAAGTCCGCGAGCGCCGCGGCGGAGGAGGTCGTGCCGATCGCGATGTCGGCGCCGTCATCCTGATAGGCTTCGGACAGTGCGGCCTTCGACAAATCGGGCTTGCCCTGGTCGTCCTTGGTGATGATGACGATCTTGCGACCGTCGATCATGTTGGTGCCCTTGGTGGCATATTCGAAGCCGAGGCGGAGACCCGCTTCGGTCTGCTTGGCGTAGGCCTCGAGCGGGCCGGTCTTGCCGTAGATGAGAGCGATTTTCAGATCGTCGGCCTGGGCGGCGGTGGCCAGCAGGGCGGCAGTCAATGATGAAACAATACCTTTGAGAATATGTGACGTCTTCACGAGCCTTCCTCCCAGCTACCGGCGGCTGTTGCCTGCAACTGATAGTGTGCAGGCTCAGCCTGGGTCAAGGCGCTTTCAGCGGCAGCCGGTGACGCTCATATTTTGTGCTGAAGGGCTCCGTCCTCCGAGAGGTCAACGCCGATAGCGGCTGCTGCGCGCATAGGCCTGGCGATTTTCCTGCACAGGGCGACTGGCGAGACTGATGCGCGCTTCGCTTGCAAGCGGGGCCGCCGGCTTCAGCTCTTCCAGGAAGATCGGACGCGAGAAGTAGTAGCCCTGCGCATAGCGGATCTTGGTCGCGGCCTGCAGATAGGCGAGCTCCTCGAACGACTCGATGCCCTCCGCGATCACCGTCATGCCCAGCGCCTCGCTCAGGGATTCGATCGCGCGCAGGATGCCCTGGCTGCGCGGCCGCTTATGAATGTCGGTGATGAAGGAGCGGTCGATCTTGATCTCGTCCGCCGTGATGTCGGCGAGCGCCGATAGCGACGAATAGCCGATGCCGAAATCGTCGATCGAGATGCCGACGCCGATCCCGCGCAGCAGCGGCACGATCTCATCCTGGAAATGGCTGCGGGTCACGAACGCGTCCTCGGTGACCTCGATCATGAACCGCTTGGGAAAGCCGGTCGCCGCGATCGCCAGCGCGAAGGGCTGCATGAATTCCGGATTCGACGCCTGTTTCGCCGCGACGTTGATGCTGATCGTCGCGTCCGGTCCAAACGCGTCGTTGATCAGATCGATCGATTTGACGATCTCGTCCAGCACGAGATGGGCGAGCTCGTCGATCAGGCCAAGCTCGACAGCGAGATTGATGAAGGAGCCTGGCGCCTGGATCACGCCTTCATTGTCGCGCAGCCGTACCAGCGCCTCGATGCCCTTGATCTCCTCGGTGCGGATGTCGACCTTGGCCTGGAACGCGCAGCAGAAGCGCTTTTCCAGGATCGCGAGCCGCAGCGACTGCTCGACCTTCATGCGCGCCAGCGCCTCGTGCTCCATCGCGCTGGAGAAGAAGGCAAGCGTGCCCTTGCCGCTGTTCTTGACGCGGTACATCGCCAGATCCGCGTTCTGGCGCAGCACGTCGTAGCTTGCGCCATGCTCGGGAAACAGGCTGACTCCGACGGACGCGGAGGCGAACACCTCCGCGCCGTCGATGAAGAAGGGCGCGTTCAGGCGGTCCAGCATGTCGTGCAGGAATTCGGCGACCTCCTCGGCACGCTCGATCGGATGCAGCAGCAGCAGGAACTCGTCACCGCTGATGCGCGACAGCAGGTCCGACTCGCGCAGGTCGCGGCTGATGCGCTTGGCGAGCTCGACCAGCAGCGCATCGCCGGTGGCGTGGCCGTAATAGTCGTTGATGTACTTGAAATTATCGAGGTCGAGAAAGGCGAGCGCGAAGCGTCCGTCGACGCGGCCGCGCCGGACCAGGAGGTCGGCGCGATGCTCGACCACGCGGCGCATCGGCAGGCCGGTCAACTCGTCATAATAGGCGGCGCGAAACAGCTGGTCCTCGAACTCCTTCTGCTCGCTGATGTCGGCCGAGCTGGAGATGAGGACGCTCTGGTCGCCGATGCGAACCGGCCGATGCGCTGTCAGCAGGGTCTGCCCGCCGCGCTCGCCTGCCACCTTTTCCTCGCCGATCACCGTTCGTCCCCGGCCAAGGATCTCGCGGCAGGCCGTGCGCCTGTTGTGGAGATGCGGCGCCGAGAGGCCGTCGATGCTGTTGGCGGCGGCGCCGAGCTGGACGGCGGCCGTATCGTTGACCAGCAGAAAGCGACCGTGCTCGTCCTGGACCGTGACGCCCGAGGGAAGCTGGCTGAGGACGGTGCGCAGGAAGCGCAACTCGGCCTCGGTCGAGCCCAGCCCCTCGTTCGGTCCGGGAGAAAAGTTGAATCGGTCGCTGCTGTACATGCGCCGATTGTGCAAAGTTCCCGCTTCATTTTAGTTAAGCGCTACGTAGAAACCCGGAACGCGCGCGCCAAGTCTTGGAAAGAACGGAGCTTTGTGCCGCGGCGTCATTAACCGTTCCTGAATCGGAAGAACGACGCGACCGGACCCATGCGGCGAAAGTCGCAGGCAGGAATGGCCGCCCGGCGGCCAATTCAATTCGGTGGCACGCGACACTGCAAGGTGCAGTGAAGGCCGGATTCGAGAAAGCTGGTCTCGGTCCTGCCGTCGAACGACGACAACGCGGCCTTGAGCAATTTGCTCCCGAAACCGGGCATGCCGACCGGACCGATCGGCGGACCCGCGGCCTCGTCCCAGGTCAGATGGAGACGGTCCTCCTGCATCGTCCATGACACCTGAAGGAAGCCGCGCGGCGAGGCGAAGGCGCCGTATTTGCCGGCATTGGTCGCCAACTCGTGGAAGATCAAAGCGAGGCTGACGGCCAGCTTGGCGGGCAGGAACAGCGGCGGGCCGTGGAGCTCGAAGCGGACTTGGCCATAAGGCCCGAGCTCCGACACCAGCAGGTCCTTGAGGTCGCAGCCCTGTCCTTCGGCGCGCGCGACCAAATCGTCGGCGGTCGCGAGCGCGCGGATGCGCTGGTCGATGCGGCTCCACACCTGCGGTTGGTCGTACAGCACCTGATGCAGCACGGCGTGAATGGTCGAGGTCTTGTTCTTGAGGCGGTGATGCAGCTCGTCGACCAGGAGCCTGCGATACTGCTCCTCCTCGGTGAGCCGCCGGGCGATCTCGCGCTGCTTGCCGGCCAGCCGCCGGTAGTGATCGACGCCCCAGATCACCAGCAGCGCCACGACCATATACATCGCCATCAGCGCGAGCCGGGCGCCATCCGCCGGACCGCCGCCAAAATCGAGCGTCAGGCCGAGCGCTGCGCCTGCGATCGCCGTCGCCAGGCCGACGCCCGATCCGCCCATCGCGGTGGCGAAGAAGACGGCCGGCATGTAGGGCGTGAAGAACACGTCGGGCCGCAGATGCGCCATGCCGTAGCGGATCGCCGTGGCTGCGAGCAGGCACATCGCGGCAAACATGCAGCTCCATGTCAGGGAAGGCTGCTGCTCGCCGCGCCAGATCCGCTTGATGTCGTCGATGAGTCGCGTCATGGACATCCATGAGCCTCAACTGCGCAACCAAATTAAGGCCGACGTGGCGGTAATTTGTCCGGTTGATGGAAGCCGTCTTGCGTGTGTTGCCGTTTGGCGCGCACGATGACGGTTCCGCGGCGGAACTCGGGCGCTTATTATTCCGCCGCCAAGAACGAGCACGTAGCAGCAACGCAAGGAGTAGGGAATGGGACGGTTGGAGGGCAAGGTCGCCGTGATCACGGGCGCGACCAGCGGCATCGGCCTGCGCACGGCGGAAATCTTCGTGGCCGAGGGTGCGAAGGTCGTCGTCGCTGGCCGGCGCAGCGCGGAGGGCGAGGCGCTGGCGAGCCGGCTCGGAGCGAGCTGTGTGTTCCGGCAGACCGACGTCACGGTCGACGCGCAGATGCGGGCATTGATCGATGGCGCGGTCGAGCGCTTCGGCCGGCTCGATTGCGTGTTCAACAATGCCGGCGGTCCGGCGCAGACCGGCGGCATCGAAGGCCTCGACGCCGATCGCTTCGACCAGGCCATGGCGGTACTGGTGCGCAGCGTCATGCTGGGCATGAAATACGCCGCGCCCCACATGAAGCGGCAGGGTGCCGGCAGCATCATCAACAACGGCTCGATCGCCGGCCGGCTCGCCGGCTTCTCCACCTCGGTGGTCTACAGCACGGCGAAGGCGGCGGTGATCCATCTGACGAAATGCGTGGCGATGGAGCTTGGCGAATCCGGCGTGCGCGTCAACTCGATCTCGCCCGGACTGATCGCGACCGGCATCTTCGGCAAGGCGCTCGGACTGTCGACCGAGGCGGCCGAGAAGACGCCGGAGACGATCCGCAACGCCTATGCCACGGCGCAGCCGATCCCGCGCGCTGGCCTGCCCGACGACATCGCGCATGCCGCGGTGTTTCTCGCCAGCGACGAATCCAGCTTCATCAACGGCCATGACCTCGTCATCGACGGCGCCATCACCGGCGGCCGCAACTGGAGCCAGCAGCAGCAGGCCTATCAGGCGATGCGCAAGCTGCTGGGGGATGCGGTGGAGTAGGGGGCGGTGAAGTATACACTTCGTCATGGCCGGGCTTGACCCGCCTGCGCGGCCGAAGCCGCTTCGGCGCGGCGAAGGCCCGGGCATCCACGTCTCTCCGTCCGCGGATTGCAGCAGGATGGATGGCCGGGACAAGCCCGGCCATGACGAGGAGGAAAGAGTCCGCAACAAACCGAGATCCTTGGCGCGTTTGCTGCATCTATGCGGACCGATCACACCGCCTTCAACATCACCTTCAGACCGTCGCGCGGTTTCGGGATCGGCCAGACCTGCCAGTTCGGCTGATAGCCGGGGGCGAACGAGACCTCGAGGTTGGCGAGGAAGTGCCGCGCGAAGCACTTCACCTGCATGTAGGCGAAGTGCAGGCCGAGGCACATGTGCGCGCCGCCGCCGAACGGCACCCAGGCGAAGCGGTGGCGGCCGCGCTGGGCCTCGTCGGTGAAGCGCATCGGGTCGAACCGCTCCGGCTCCGGCCAGATCTCCGGCATGTGATGGGTGTACATCGGGTTGATGCCGACGCCGGTGCCGGCGGGAATCGCGTAGCCCTTGAAGGTGAAATCCCGGATCGGCCGGCGCGGCAGCGACGGCACCGGCGGCATCAGCCGCAGGGTCTCCTGGAACGCCATCTCGGTCAGCTTCATCTTTTCCAGATGCTCCGAGGTCATCGGTTCGTCCTTGGCGAGGCCGAGGCTGGCGACCTCCTCGCGCAGCCTCTGCTGCCACTGCGGATGCGCGGCGAGCTGGGCGATGAAGGAGGTCAGCGACGAGGTCAGCGTGTCGTGCGCCGCCATCATCAGGAAGCTCATGTGGTCGACGATGTCCTGTGTCGACAGCAGGGCGCCGTGGTCGTCGGTGGCGCGGCACAGATGCGAGAACAGGTCGTCGCCATCGCCTTTCGCGCGGCGCAGCGGGATCTGCTCGGAGAAATAGGCGACGATGCGCTGGCGGCCCTTGACGCCGCGCGCCATCTGCGTGCCCGGCAGCGGCCGCCGGATCGGCGCCACCGAGGCTGCGACCATGTCGACGAAGGCGCGGTTGATCGCGTCGACCTCCGGCCCGATCTCGGTGCCGAGGAAAGACGTCGCGGCGAGGTCGAGCGTGAGCTGCTTGATCGCCGGATAGAACAGCATCTCGCCCGGATTTGCCTTCCACTGCGCGATGCGCGCGGCGATGCCGCGGTCGAGGCCGGCGAGATAAGACTTCATCGGCCCGGCCTTGAAGGCGACCGACAGCGCCTTGCGATGCATGCGGTGCTCGTCAAAATCGAGCAGCATCAGGCCGCGCGGAAACAGCAAATTGAGGATGTGGCCCCAGCCATGCGCCGAGGAGAACAGCTTGGCCTGGTCGAACAGCACCAGCTCGTTGGCTTCGGGGCCGAGCAGCACGACGTTGACGTCGCCGAACATGTGGGTGCGGTAGACGGGGCCATACTTCCTGGCGTTGCGCTCGACGTGGCCCTTGGGGTCGGCGAGGGTCTCGAACGTCTTGCCGATGATCGGCCAGCCTTCGTCGCCCGGAATATGGGTCAGCGAGTTGCGCCGCGGCGAGGTCAGGCGGAACGATGGCGTGGCCACACTTTGCATCGACATCAAGGAGGCTCCGTTTTCGGATCGGCGGGGCGCGGCGATGCGCCGGCACATCATTGAAGGGCGGTTGCAGCCATCATGCAATACGCTGCGTTATTTCGTCTCGGTGTAGTTGTGCTGCATCGCACGCGTTCGCGATCTCGCGACGCGCTTCATGCGTCCGAGTCCTGCTGGACTTGCTGCCCTCCTTGGGAAGAGGGCACGGGGAATGCCGGGCGCTGGCCGCACCCATGGCCCGCCTGCAGAAAAAAATGCAGGCGGCAGGTACCACAGGTTCAGCCGAGGCATCCCGGCATTCCCCGCGCGATGGTTTTGACGGCTGCTTCGCGATCTCCCCGGTGCGCCGGGCTTGTTGGCCACCGTGCGCGCAACGCGCTTGCGCGCGTTACGCGGGACACCAGCATCGGGGTGCCAGGACCACGCGACTTGACCGTGCGCATCTCTGCTGTTCGTCGGCGCGGGATCACCCCACGCTGCAACATCGACGCGCCCACCGCATCCCGCCTCAACGTTCGTGACGACCGCGAAGCGCCCCTCTGATCGAGACGGGACGACGTGACGATATGCGAGATTCGGAAAAACGAAAGCAGAATATTTTTGCGCGCGGGACTGGACAGGGGTGATGTGATTGAGCTGGTTCGTGAAATGAGTTTTTCGGCGCGCATCGCCTTATGGTGATGAGCCTGCGACCGGCAGGCCGTCGCGGTGCGGCTTCGCGTTCTCAAAGGCGCTTTGCTGGAAGCGATTTGCCCGTCGGCCCGGACGGGCGCCATTATTTCCTGCTGTCGCTCGCGAGTGATGCCGCGATATCGGCGGTCTATCGACGCAGGATCAGCGGATCATCTTTCGAGGCGAGCAAGCAGAAGCCGCCACGCGTTCCGATCTGGACGTCGAGACCGTCAGCCGCCCGATTTGTTGATCTTCTTCACCTTGGCGTCGGTGGCCTCGATCGAGGCCGCCAGCTCCAGGATCGCCTTTGCCAGGAGATCGGCGGCCTCCTTGGGATCCTGCGACCGTTCGGCGCGCAGCGCGTAGTTCCTGGCTGACGAGAGTGACATTGGCGAGCTTTCCCGCGGAAGAGCCCGCCGGTCGGGGCGGCGGGCTGCCTGACGCATCCTACGCGCGAGAGGTAGCAGGTCCGGGTTAAGAAAATTTTCGTGACGCTCGCTGCGCCGGTGTCCGCCACGCGGTTGCTGGCGCCTCCATCTCCGGAGATCAGACTGTGACCAAAAGCTGGCAAGTCATAGGTTGATGTCGCCGCGGATCACGCGGCCGTAGGGCGGGCAAAGGCGATCCGTTGATCGCTCCACGGGCTCGCTTGTGGTGGCGCCGTGCCCACCATCTTCTGAGGAGCTCCGAGATCAAGAATGGGCACGCTGCCGCCTGCGGCGGCTGCTTTGCCCACCTTGCATTCTTCACCCCCGACCGCGCCTCAGAACTTGTAGGCGAGTCCCACTGTCGCGGTGTGGGTGCGCGTCGTGACGTGCGCGGTGAAGCGGTCGTCGAATCCGGGGCCGACGCCGCCGGGGATGAAGAAGGTCTGAGTCCAGGTGCCGAAATCGGCGTAGCGGTAGTCAGCGCGCACGATCCAGTGGCCGCCGATCATGTGCTCGACGCCGCCGCCGACGGTCCAGCCGACCCTGGTCGATGCCTGGGTCTCGTTGTGCGGATTGCCGAAGCAGAAAGCATTGCCTGGAACAACGGTACAGTTGGCGTTCAGCTCGAGGCGCTGCCACGCCACGCCGCCGCTGCCATAGACCAGCGTGTCCGGCGTAACCAGATAGCCGAGCCGGGCGCGCACGCTGCCGTCCCACGTCTCCTTCACGGAGCCGGTGGGAAGGCCGACCAGCGGCGCGCCGAAGAACAGCCCGGTGGTTCCCGGCAGGGGATTCGCGGTCGTCTTGTTGTCGGCCCATCCAAGGTCGCCCTCGAGGCCTGCGACCCATGACGGGGCGAACTGCCAGTTGACGCCGAGATAGCCTCCGATCCTGGCCGCCACGCTGTCCATGGCGCCGCCGGTGCCGGCCGTCGGCACGAACACGCCGGCCCCGAAGTTCGGCGAGATGTCGCTGGTCCGCCAATCATTGTCGGCCCAGCGGGCGCCGACCGACACGCCGGCATAGACGCCGGTCCACGACGGCGCGGCCACAACCGGCGATGCCTTCACCGGCAGGTCGGCCGCCAGCGCTGATCCCGCGAGGACGATGCTCGCCAACGCGGCCGCAATCCCGGCCACTCCAGATTTCGTCATGCTTTGCCCCAGCGCGCGACGTCGTTTCGACATGGTTGCGGCACCATCGCCGGTTGCATCGAACGCGGCAATTGCATCGCGATTGGCTGGATCAAAAAGTTCGCGGTGTTGCTGGCGGGATACGTCGACCGGGTTGAGGCGGCGCTCGACGAGATGGCGCCGAGTCGGCATCGATGACCACACTCGCTGCGAGCCTGCTCCGGCTGGCCCGCACGTCATCAGGTCCGCCTCGCCCCAGGCGGCCCCCGCGTCCCCTTCACCCGTAAATCCACGGAGCCGAATGTTTACCTCGCGGCCATCGGCGGCATCTAGCAACGGCCTGACTTGACGTCGGGTCAACGTGCGACGAGGGCAAGGGCATGAGCAATCAGTTGCTGGTGATCGAGGATGCCGAGGTGCATCTCTCGATTCTGCGCAAGATCGCCGCGCAGTGCGGCTACGAGGCGACCTGCGTGACGTCGGTCGAGGCGGCGGCCGATCTGCTGCGCCGGCGGACCTTCGACTGCATCACGCTGGATCTGTCGCTCGGCGATCGCTGCGGCGCCGACATCCTGCTGCTGCTCAACGAGCTGAAATCGCGCACGCCGGTGATCTTCATCAGCGGCGCCGAGGACGCCACGCGCGACGAGCACGTTCGCCTTGCGACCGTGCTCGGGCTCGTGGTCTATCCGCAATTCCAGAAGCCCGTCGACCTGCCGGCGCTGCGCGAGACGCTGAAGCAGATCGCGACGCTCGCTGAGTGCGAGAGGCTGGTCGCGGCGGTGAGGTAGCCGTGCGTAGGGCGGATTAGCGCAGCGTAATCCGCCGACAATTACGGGCCTTCTCGATTTGTGCGTCTCAGCGGCTTCATGGATCCGACTACGCCGGATGTGGCGGATTACGCTGCGCTAATCCGCCCTACACTCTCATCCCCTCCGCTTCGCCGCTTCCTGCAGATCCGGCGCATTCACCGCGGGAATCGCGATGCGGCCGGGTCCGGTCTGCGACAGCGCCGCGGCGGCCTTGTCGTTGTCCATGATCTTGGCCATCACGGCCTGTCCCGCGCGCTCGAAGATGTCGCGGTTCTCGATGACAAATTTCTGCGAGCGGCGCAGGCCGTCGATGTAGCCGTTGATCTCCGGCACGACATAGCGCGCGACCATGTCCCAGCTGCGGCGCGTGTTCTCCGGATTGGCCCAGTCGTGCACGAAGCCGATGATGTGGCCGACACCGCCCGACACCTGCATCAGGTTCTTGATCGTCTTGACGAGATCGTCGGGCGTGCCGATCGTCGACGCCGCGCCCTCGACGAAGGCGGTCTTGTCGACAGCCTCGTCCGGCGAGGCGAATGGTTTCAAACCCGGCCGCATCAGGGTGCCGACCGTATATTCGTTGTGCCAGCGCATCAGCCCGGGGCCGGCCTCGCGGCGCGCCTGCTCGCGCGTCTCGGCGATGTGCCACGACAGCAGCACGCGCCAATTGGCGCGGCTCACGGTGGTGCCGTGCTTCTTCGCCGCGTCCTCGGCGAACTCCCATTGCTGCGGCAGCGCCATCAGGCCCTGGGTCGACATCGAGCCGAGCGAGATGATGCCGATGCCGTATTTGCCTGCGAGCGTCATGCCGGACGGCGAGATCTGCGACGCCACGACGAACGGCATTTCCTCCTGCAAGGGCAGGATCTGCAAGGCCGCGTCGTTCATCGTGAACCAGTCGCTCTTGGCGGTGACGCGCTCGCCGTTGAACAGGCGGCGGATGACCGCGATCGCCTCGTCCTGACGGTCACGCTGCGTCATCGGATCGATGCCGAGCGTGTGGGCATCGGAGGCGAGCGCGCCCGGCCCCGAGCCGAAGATGGCGCGGCCGCCGGTCATGTGATCGAGCTGCACCATGCGCTGCGCGACGTTGTAGGGATGATGGTAGGGGAGCGAGATGACGCCGGTGCCGAGCCTGATGCGCTTGGTGCGCTCGCCGGCAGCAGCGAGAAACATCTCGGGCGAGGCGATTGTCTCCCATCCGCTGGAATGATGCTCGCCGCACCAGAACTCGTCATAGCCGAGCTCGTCGAGCTGCGAGACCAGATCGAGGTCGCGGCGGAATTGCAGCATCGGATGCTCGCCGATCGGATGATGCGGAGCGAGGAACGCGCCGAATTTGAGCCGCGCCATGTGTTTTCTCCCAAGCGGAATTCGTTGTTGCTTACCGATCAGGCTAATTGGCGCCTCGGTGCGAGGCAATCATCTTGCCGCGCGGGACGACCGGTGCATGGCTGCCATTTGTTTGTTTACTGATCGCCGATCGGTGCTCACACTCGGCGCGGGGTTGTCGATTCGTTGACCTGTGGCTGCAATGGCGACCTGCCGAACGCGGTCACTGCCTTTCCGGGTTGCGTCGCGTGTCGCTTTCACGCTCGCGGCGATCGAACGCCTCGTCGGTTCGCTTTTCGGTGATTGCTGCGTGAAGAGCCGCGTCGGCGTGGCATTTAGATCGCAGCAAGAGCGAAATTCGCAATCAAATTGCCGAGCTCCGCAATCTCGCGGGCTTTTTCTTTTGCGCTGCAGCAACCATCTGGGTGATGGTGGGTTTGATCCGTGACTGCCAAGGAGCTGCCGTTGTCCCTCGCTGAAAATGTTGAGTATTTGCGACGGCTGCGCGAGTTGAATGGCATCACCGGATTCGCAGATTTCCACCGCCAGTCCCGTCCCGCTCCCGAATGTCCGCTGGTCGAGGTCGAAAGCTTCGGCAGCAATCCCGGCCGTCTGAAGATGTTCGCCCATGTGCCGGCGCAGCGCCAGCCGCTGCTGCCGCTCGTCGTCGTGCTGCATGGCTGCGGGCAGGGCGCGGCCGACTACGATCTCGGCGCTGGCTGGTCGACGCTCGCAAAGCATTTTGGCTTCGCGCTGCTGATGCCGGAGCAGCAGCGCATCAACAATCCGCAGCGCTGCTTCAACTGGTTTCAGTCCGAGGACATCACGCGCGGCCAGGGCGAGGTCGCCTCGATCCGCGAGATGATCGCCCGCATGGTGGCCGACTACGCCATCGATGCGAACCGCATCTTCGTCACCGGCCTGTCGGCGGGCGGCGCCATGACCATGGCGATGCTGGCGGCGCATCCGGAGGTGTTCGCGGCCGGCGCCGTGATCGCCGGGTTGCCGTTCGGCACCGCGCGCAACATGCGCGATGCCATCCTGCAGATGCGGATGCCGCCGGCGCGGCCGGCCGGCGAGCTCGGCGATCTCGTGCGCCGCGCCTCCAGCCATCGCGGCAAATGGCCGAAGCTGTCGGTGTGGCACGGCACCGCCGACTACACGGTGCATCCGGACAATGCCGGCGAGATCGTCAAGCAATGGCTCGACCTGCATCACCTGCCGCTGGCGCCGATGGCCGCAGGCGAGGTCAACGGCTATCCGCATGAGCAGTGGTGGAATGCCGATGGCGAGACCGTGGTCGAATCCTTCACCATCTCCAACATGGCGCATGGCACGCCAATCGGCGTCGCGGCCAACGACAAGCGCTATGGCAAGGCCGGGCCGTTCCTGCTCGAAGCCGGCATCTCCTCGTCGTATCTGATCGCGAAGTTCTTCGGCGTGACCGACTGGATCCGTCAGCCGAAGCCGGCCGCGGCCTCGCCGAGCACGAAGCTCATTCCCGAGGTGTCGCCGATCTCGGCGCTGCCGGCCCTGACGAAAATGCTGCGGCGGCCGGATGCGCCGGCTGCGGTCGAGCCGACCGAGGCCAAGCCCGTGCCGGAGACACCGGTCAAGGCGGCGCCGGTCAAGCCGACACCGGCGCGTCCGCCGGCGCGGGCGAAGGGGACGCGGTCTGCTTCCGGCAAGGCCGCGAAGCCGAAAACCGAGTTGCCGGGATCCAGGCCATCGGCGCCGGTGGTCGCGCAAGCGGTGGCCGCGAAGCCGGCCGTTACGCCGGTCGAAATCAAGCCTTCAGCTCCAAGGCCGTCAGGCGCGAAGGCGGTCGACATGACGCCGGCCGACGCGCCGCCGGTTCTCAAGCCCGCGACCGCCGTCCCGACGCAGGCGCCGCCGCAGAAGCGGCGCCGTGTGATCGACGTGGCCGCGGTGATCGAGCGCGCGCTGCAGGCGGCCGGCCTGAAGTAGTTCGTCTCAGGCCATCCCCGTCAGGAACGGGTTCGTCATCCGCTCCTGGCCGAAGCTCGAGCCGGCGCCGTGGCCGCAGATGAAGCCGACGTCGTCGCCGAGCGGCAGCAGCTTGTCCTTGATCGAGCGGATCAGCGTGTCGTGGCTGCCGCCGGGCAGGTCGGTGCGGCCGACCGAGCCGTTGAACAGGACGTCGCCGACATGGGCGAAGCGCATGTCCTTGTTGAAGAACACGATGCTGCCCGGCGAATGGCCGGGGCAGTGCAGGATGTCGAAGACGAGCTCGCCGATCTCGACCGTATCGCCTTCCTCGAGCCAGCGGTCGGGCGTCACGTCGCGCACGCCTGTGATGCCGAAGCGCGCACCGCTGGCGACGACGTTGTCGAGCAGGAATTTGTCGGCGACATGCGGTCCCTCGATCGGCACCTTCAGCTGGTCGCGCAGATCGGCCGCGCCGCCGACGTGATCGATATGGCCATGCGTCAGCCAGATCTTCTCGACGGTGACTTTGGCCTGCGCGATCGCCGCCTGGATGTTCGGCACGTCGCCGCCGGGATCGATCACGATCGCCTTCTTGGTCGCCTCGCACCACAGGATGGTGCAGTTCTGCTCGAACGGCGTCACGGGCACGATCATCGCGCCGGCCTTCGCCCTGGTCTGGTTCTGCTCGGTCATGGGCGCCAGCATGCCGATTTTTCGCAGTGCGCCAAGTGAAAAGGCGGCTGTCGGGTGCAGAGCTCCGCGCTGCAGCGGCCCGCATCGGGGCGTCAACCGGGCTTGGGAGACGCCTGGAATCGGCTATGCTGCACCGATGGAATCGTCCGCCGCCAGGATCAGCCTCGTTCCCGTCGACCGCCGCCAGTCGGAGACGGCGCTGGCGATCGCACGCGGCACCTCGCGCCTGCTGCGCTCGCTCGGCTTTGCCACCATCAGCGAGCTGCCGCTGCCGTCGGGCCGTCGTGCCGACCTGGTGGCGCTGAACGAGCGCGGCGAGATCTGGATCGTCGAGATCAAGTCGTCGGTCGAGGACCTCCGCGCCGATCACAAATGGGAGGACTACCGTGCCCATTGCGACCGGCTGTTCTTCGCCTTCACGCAGGACCTGCCGTGCGAGATCTTTCCGCGGGACACCGGCCTGATCGTGGCCGATGCCTACGGCGCCCACCTGCATTGCGAGGCGCCTGAGCACAGATTGCCGGCGCCGACGCGCAAGCTGATGACGGTGCGCTTCGGGCTCGCGGCGGCGCGGCGGATCAACCGGCTGATCGACCCGCAGGGCCACGCGGACCTCTAGAGAATCCTTAAGTGCGCTCCACTGGACGGGGTTCCCTGCCTAGGTAGGTGACGCAGGCTCCGTCAGGTCACGACTCTCGAGATGAGAGACATCGCATCGCTGAGAGCCGATCCGCAGGCAGCGCCGTCAAAAATTTGCAGCGACGAGATCGTAGGATCCCCGGCTTCCTCGGACATAGACCTTGGCGGCGGCGGCGCAGATGCGCTCACGGTTGGAATCGAACGCAGTCAGAAAGCCCGACTCGTCCGGACAGGTGTCGGGTTGAAGGCGTCTCAACGCGCCCTCGTCGACGAAGAACGACGCTTCGATCGCGCTGTCGTAGCCCCAGAACCGTACGGCACGTCGCGTGCGATCATAGGAGCGGCTGTGATTTGGAAACTCAATCATGTGTGTGTCCGATCAGGTTCGGAGGGCGCCGCAGATGGGCGGACGTCATCCAAGGGGGCGCTCGGCGGTGGTTGCCGGCGGCAAAGCGGGTGCGCATCTCAATCGAAAGCCGACGGCAACTCGCCGTGGCGGAAGAAAACCGTCGGCTCATCGTCATAGTCGCCCATGTCGGGATCGCCCGATGACGAGAAGGCGACGACGCCTGCCTTGCTCGACACCAGTCGTTCCGCAGTTCGGAGCGCGCTCGATTCCGTCTTGCAGGCGATCGGCGTCTCGGCTTTCGGGCGTCCGCCCCGGCCGGTGCTGAACGCCTGGACGAAATAGATCGTTTCGCGCGCCATGCTCTGTCCTTTGCGCTGCCAGTACGGTCGGCCGCATCGTCACCGCATTGCGCGCGGCCTTGCGTGCGGGAGAACCATCCAGACTGATGAGACCGGAAAGCCCCTAGCGCTTCTTTTTGTCGCTGGAAAAATCCGGCTGCCATGCTCCGGCCTTCTGGCTCGGCGCTGCGGCAATGCTCTTGGGCTTCTCCCTCTTGGGCTTCTTGGCTTCCCGATTGCTTTTTTGCTGACCTTTGGCCATGTCGGTCTCCTCGACTCGGGTTGGAGCTGGTTCAGCGCATCGAACGAAGGCGCCGTGTCGATCCTGCGTGCGCGGCGTCACCGCCTCGTCGGCGGGTGGCCATCGTCCACCGACGCCGACGGGGCGCACGGCGGTGTGATCTACGAATGCAGCGCGGCAGTTGCGAGCGCGAGAAGGATCAGCAGCAGCGGCACGATGATGGGTGGAACGATCCACTCGCTCAGACGAAACTGCGGCATTGGCTATCCCTCGCGTGGTTTGCGGCGGGAGCGCTCGTGACCCTCAGTCACCGGTGAATGCCGTCGGAATGGCGGTGATCACCATTGATACACCCTGGCTCCTGTAATAGCGAGCACCAAAGCGCAGCGACACGGTGCGATGACGGCCCAGCCGCTCATCCGTCGTGCTGACGAGAAAGCGGTGGCTATTGCCGGCCGCAAGGCGCATGCTTCGTAGAAGCCTTGAGGCTGCGACAGCGACAGCGGGCCTGTTGCGAAAGGTAGGCGCAGATGAGCATTCGCTCGCGGCGCGAATTCGTCACCTTCAGACATCCGTTCCGGATCAGAAGCATCGAGCGTCTCCTGCCGCAAGGCACCTATGAGGTGGTCACGGACGAAGAGATGATCGAGGGGCTGTCCTTTGCTGCCTACCGCCGGGTTGCGACGATGATGATGCTGCCCGCCGACCGTCCGCACTCTGGTGCCGTCGAGATGGTATCCATCAGCTCGGCCGATCTTGCAGACGCGCAGCGTATCGACGCGAGTGCATCGGATGACTGACGAACCGCTCGATCTCGACAGCCACCGCGGGATGAGCGCGCAGAAGGCCGTGGACCTGCGTCGCGCGTTGGCGGAGGCCGAAACTCACGCACGGGACCTGCGCGAGCGCCAGGCGGTTCTCGAGCAGCACCTGCTCGCCCACGCGGCTGCGTCGTGGCCGGAAGCTGCCGCGAAGGCGCGCTATCTGCTAAACCTCTACGCCGCGAGTCTTGCGGAACAGGATACCAGGCACCGAGAGCTGATCGCCGCCGTGCTGGCCGATTTCTCCCGGCTGGCCGGGGAGAGCTGACGCGAGCCGGCGAATCGTGGCGCCTATCAGCCTATCGTGCACCCGCGCCCGATTCAGGACTGTTGCCAAGGGCGACAGCATCGACCCGTCTGGCCTCCCGGCAATTTCCCCGGCTTTGCCTGATAATTGCCCCGCATAGGGCGCAACATGCCGGAACAATTTTAAGGTTCGAGCAGTATCCAGCCCAGGGGTGCGGACAGGGACGACAGATGCGACGGGTGGTCTTGGCGTTGGCACTGCTCTTCGCGACTGGAGTCCGCGCGGAGGAAAAGGCGTTCTACGTCCTCGGCGTGGGCGCCGATTCCTGCGAGCGCTTCATCGCCGCCGCCGAGGAGCAGCCGCCCGGCACCTACAAGGCGATCAGCAATGGCGACGAACCCTACGTCAACGCCATATCAAAATATCAGCAGTGGATGATGGGCTACGTCTCCGCGATCAATGCGGACCGCGGCGACGAGGGCCGGCAGATCAAGCTCGACCTGACCGAGGTCGACAGCTGGATGCGCAACTGGTGCAGCCGCAACCCGCGGCGCACCGTCTTCCACGCGCTGCAGGCGTTCGTGAAATCGCACTGATGCCGGAGCGAGCAAGCGCTCGCTTACTTCGGTGCGCGCTTGGCGAGGATGCGCTGCAGGGTGCGGCGGTGCATGTTGAGCCTGCGCGCCGTTTCCGAGACGTTGCGATTGCACATCTCGTAAATGCGCTGGATGTGCTCCCAGCGCACGCGGTCGGCCGACATCGGATTCTGCGGCAGCTCGGACTTTTCGCTGGTGGTCGACAGCAGCGCGGCGACCACGTCATCGGCATCCGCCGGCTTGGCGAGATAGTCGACGGCGCCCATCTTCACGGCCGTCACCGCGGTCGCGATGTTACCGTAGCCGGTCAGCACGATGGCGCGCGCCTCGGGGCGCTTGCGCTTCAGCGCCGACACCACGTCGAGGCCGTTGCCGTCGCCGAGCCGGAGGTCGACCACGGCAAAGGCCGGCGCCGCCTTGCCGATCTGTGAAATACCTTCGGCGACGCTTTCGCAGGAGGTGACGGTGAAGCCGCGAGTCTCCATGGCGCGCGACAGGCGCTCCAGGAACGGCTTGTCGTCCTCCACGATGAGGAGAGAGCGGTCCGGGTGGTTCGTCAGTTCGGCGATGGCGCCCACGGTCATATATCCTTGAGAAGATGGCTCGATGGTTGCGAGACGATCTGGTCCATCCTCATATGGTCTGCCGAGTCGCCGCTGCCAAGATCGCGGGTTGCCGCAGTCTGCGGCGTGACGCCGCGCGGGGCCGGTGTGCCGTATGCCAGGACCGCGCCAGCGGCGGCTGCCCCGCAGGTTTCATTCCGGCTCCGCCTCGCCATCGTCATCCTCGCTGGCCTCGAAGCGCCGCCGCGGCCAGACGATCTGGACCACGGCGCCATGGTCGGGGAAGGTGCGATTGCTGAACGAGACCTTGGCCCCGGTCCGCTCCAGCAGGGTGCGGGCGATGAACACGCCGAGCCCGAGTCCGCCGCCCTGGTTACCTCCCGGGCCGTCCTCGGCGCTGGGCCGCCGCGACAGATAGGGCTCGCCGATCCGCTTCAGGATGTCAGGCGCGAAGCCGGGGCCGTCGTCGGACACCACGATCTCGACCGTCTCGTTGTTCCACCAGGCGTTCACCTCGACGGCGTTGTGCGCGAAATCGACGGCATTTTCCAGGATGTTGCCGACGCCATAGAGGATCGCCGGGTTGCGCGAGCCGACCGGCTCCTTGGCCGCGGCCACCGCGACGCGGACCTTGATGTCGACGCCAAAGTCGCGATGCGGTGCGACCGTCTCCTCGATCAAGGTCGACAGCTTCATCCGGTCGTACATCGACCCGATCGAGGACAGCTGGGTGATCTTGCCGAGAATGTCGCGGCAGCGCTGGGCCTGCTCGCGCAATGTCTTGATGTCGGACGTGACCTGGCTGTTGTCCTGCAGGGCGCGCTCCAACTCGCGCGAGATCAGCACGATGGTCGCGAGCGGGGTGCCGAGCTCGTGCGCGGCGGCCGCCGCGAGACCGTCGAGCTGGGTGAGGTGCTGCTCGCGCGCCAGCACCAGCTCGGTGGCCGCCAGCGCGTCCGACAGCTTCCGTGCCTCCTCGGTCACCTGGAACGCATAGAGGCTGGTGACGCCGATCGCGAGCGCGATCGAGAGCCAGACGCCGAACAGATAGATCGGCGGGAAGATCAGCGGCTCTTCGCCTTCCCACGGCAGCGGCAGGTGCATGAAGAACAAGGCGGTGGCGCAGGCGACGGCGAGCAGGCCGAGCATGATCGTCAGGCGGACCGGCAGCGCGGTCGCCGAGATCAGCACCGGCGCCAGGAACATGTAGGAAAACGGATTCTCCAGCCCGCCCGTGAGATAGAGCAGCACCGTCAGCTCGATGATGTTGAGCGCGAGCAGGCCACCGGCGTGGGCCGGCTCCAGCAACTGCATCGGGTTGAAGGCGATCTGCAGGCCGAGATTGAGCAGCGCCGAGATGCTGATCACCGCCAGACAGGGCACCACCGGCAGGTCGAACTCCAGCCCCTGCACCACGATAAAGATCGCGCTCAACTGACCGAGCGCCGCCAGCCAGCGCAGTCGCAGGATGGTGTCGAGCCGGACGCGCTGGCGCGGATGGCGATAGTCGGTGTCGGGCGTGTCGATGATCAGGGCGTCGTCGGTCATGACGGGAACCTAATGCCGCGCAGGCGCGGCGACAAATCTGGGCGGCCGTTGGTGGCCTGTTGCGGTTTGCGGCACAATGCCTCAATGAACCCCTCCCATGACGCAAGATGACGCAGTGCCGACCCTCTCATCCGATTCCGGCTCGGTTTCGCCCGCGATTGCCGTGTCGCGGCTGACCAAGGTCTACAAGACGACGACGGCCGTCGACGGCATCTCCTTCGCGATCCGGCGGGGCAGCATCACCGGGCTGCTCGGCGGCAACGGCGCCGGCAAGACCACGACGATTGCCATGATCATGGGGCTGGTGCAGCCGACCTCGGGCGAGGTCGCCGTGCTCGGCCACAGCATGCCGGACGAGGCTGCGGCCGTGCTGGGGCGGATGAACTTCGAGAGCCCCTATGTCGACATGCCGATGCGTCTCACGGTGCGGCAGAACCTCACCATCTTCGGCCGGCTCTATGCGGTGGACCACCTCAAGGAGCGGATCGCCGAACTCGCGTCGCAGCTCGACCTGACCGACTTCATCGATCGCGCCAATGGCAAGCTCTCGGCCGGGCAGAAGACGCGCGTCGCGCTGGCGAAGGCGCTGATCAACGATCCCGAGCTGCTGCTGCTGGACGAGCCCACCGCCTCGCTCGATCCCGACACGGCCGACTGGGTGCGCGGCCACCTCGACCGCTATCGCAAGCGCCGCGGGGCCACGATCCTGCTCGCGTCGCACAACATGCTGGAAGTGGAGCGCCTGTGCGACCGCGTCATCATCATGAAGCGCGGGCGGATCGAGGACGATGACAGCCCCGCCCAGATCATGGCGCGCTACAACCGCACCACGCTCGAGGACGTCTTTCTCGACGTCGCCCGCGGCCGCGACCGGGAGGCCGCACAATGAACGATCTCTCCTTGACGATCGCCCCGCACCGCATCGGCGCGATGGTCCTGCGCTACTGGTATCTCCTGCTGTCGTCCTGGCCTCGGCTCCTGGAGCTGATGTATTGGCCGACCCTGCAGATCATCACCTGGGGCTTCCTGCAGACCTACATCGCTTCGAATGCCGGGTTCTTCGCCCGTGCCGGCGGCACGCTGATCGGCGCGGTCATCCTGTGGGACATCCTGTTCCGCGGGCAGCTCGGCTTCTCGATCTCCTTCCTGGAGGAGATGTGGGCGCGCAACATCGGCAACCTGATGATGAGCCCGCTGACGCCGATCGAATTCCTGCTGGCGCTGATGACGATGAGCCTGGTCCGGCTGGCCATCGGCATCATCCCGATGACCCTGATCGCGGTCTGGTTCTTCGACTTCAACTTCTACAGCCTCGGGCTGCCGCTGATCGCGTTCTTCTGCAACCTGATCTTCACCTCCTGGGCGGTCGGAATCTTCGTGTCGGGTCTGGTGCTGCGCAACGGGCTCGGCGCCGAGAGCATCGTCTGGACGCTGATGTTCGCGCTGATGCCGCTGGCCTGCGTGTACTATCCCGTCCAGGTGCTGCCGCATTGGCTGCAGCTCGTCGCCTGGTCGCTGCCGCCGACCTACGTGTTCGAAGGCATGCGCGCGCTGCTGGCCGATCACGTCTTCCGGTCCGACCTGATGCTGACCGCGCTCGGGCTCAATGCCGCCCTGCTGCTGGCGTCGTTTGCGGCATTCATTGCTCTTTTGCGCAGCGCGCGCCGCGCCGGCTCGCTGCTGGCGGCAGGGGAATAATTGCGCTTTTCCCGTGGATTTCCGGGCTCATTTCGTCGCTTTGCGGCGTTGACACGTACAACACCGCATTGACGCTTAATTACGCATTCGGCAGTATGCTGCGTTGCAGAGAGGTTGAACGAGAATGCCGATAGGTGAGTTTGGCGGTGCACCGCCCCTGGCGTCGGAAGGCAGTCCGGTCCTGACGACGCCGATGTACTGGATGTACGAAATGGCGCATGCCTCGCTCAATCCGGCGCGCGCTGTCACCGATGCCACCAAGATCCTGTTTCAGAACCCGCTTAATCCCTGGGCGCATACCGAGATGGGCAAGTCGGTCGCAGCGGCCTGCGAGCTGTTCGAGCGCACCACGCGCCGCTACGGCAAGCCCGAATGGGGTCTCGACGAGACCGAGGTCAACGGCATCCGGACCCCGGTCGAGGTCCGTGCGATCTGGGAAAAGCCGTTCTGCCGGCTGCTCTATTTCGACCGCAAGCTCACCCGCCCTCTGCGCGCGCCCCAGCCCCGGCTCTTGATCGTGGCGCCGATGTCCGGCCATTACGCGACGCTGTTGCGCGGTACCGTCGAGGCGTTCCTGCCGACCCACGAGGTCTACATCACCGACTGGTCCGACGCGCGGATGGTTCCGCTGGCCGAGGGCCGTTTCGACCTCGACGACTACATCGACTACGTCATCGAGATGCTGCGCTTCCTCGGCACCAACATGCACGTCATGGCGGTGTGCCAGCCGGCGGTGCCGGTGCTGGCCGCGGTGTCGGTCATGGAGGCCGAGCGCGATCCGTTCGCACCGATCTCGATGACCCTGATGGGCGGTCCGATCGACACCAGGCGCAATCCGACCGGCGTGAACAATCTCGCCCAGGAGCGCGGCATCGACTGGTTCCGCAACCACGTCATCACCAAGGTGCCGTTCCCGCATCCCGGCGTGATGCGCGACGTCTATCCGGGCTTCCTGCAGCTGAACGGCTTCATCAGCATGAACCTCGACCGCCATGTCGACGCCCACAAGGCGCTGTTCGCCAACCTCGTGAAGGGTGACGGCGACCAGGTCGACAAGCACCGCGACTTCTACGACGAGTATCTCGCCGTCATGGACTTGGCTGCGGAATATTATTTGCAGACGGTTGAGACGGTGTTCATCCGACACGCGCTGCCGAAGGGCGAGATGACCCACCGCGGCACGCTGGTCGACCCGTCGAAGGTCACGCGTGTGGCGTTGATGACCGTCGAAGGCGAGAAGGACGACATCTCCGGTCTCGGTCAGACCGAAGCGACGCATGGACTCTGCTCGTCGATCCCGGATCATCGCCGGGTTCACTACGTGCAACCAGGTGTCGGTCATTACGGCGTGTTCAACGGCTCGCGATTCAAGTCGGAGATCGTGCCGCGCATCAACGATTTCATGTTGTCGGCGGCCGATCCCAAGTCGCTGCTCGCCATTGCGGCTGAATGAGCGACAATCACATTCACCGCGCATCCGAATCCGGCTGCGCGGTAACTCTTTGAAGGGACGGTAGAAACCGGAATTCAGGAGTGACTCAAGCAGTGAATGTGGCGTCGCTCCTTGAGCGATGCTTTTGAATCTGAATTCATATCTTCGGGAGCCTGAGAGGCCCAACTGCTGGGGTGCGGAACCTTCGGAACCCCTGTATGTTGGGCAAATGATTTGTTTTTGCGCCGAGCGCTTTCCCTGGCGGTGGATATGGCAAAATCCGGGCGAGTTCTTACCCCCCGGACTGACAGAAATGGCCACTCGCGCGCTACTTTATCGGCGGCCCGCCGAACCCTCGCGTCTTCTCGTCAAGCACGGCTCGCAAATCTACTCGATTAGATTGCGGCGTCACCGTCGTGCGCGACGTTATACCCTGAGAATTCATCCGTCGGATCGCGAAGCGATCCTGACGATGCCTCCGCGCGGCACCATCATCGAAGCGAAAGACTTCGCGCAGCGTCACGGCGCGTGGATCGCGGCGCGTCTCGGCCGTCTGCCGAAGGCGGCGCCATTCCTGCCGGGCACGTTGGTGCCGCTGCGCGGCGTGCCGCACAAGATCGTGCATCGCGCCGGCGAGCGCGGCACGGTGTGGACCGAGACGCGCGACAGCGGCGAGAAGATCCTGTGCGTGGCCGGCGGGATCGAGCACACCGAACGCCGCGTGCTTGACTTCCTCAAGCGCGAGGCGCGCCGTGACCTTCAGAAGGCCGCCGACGGCTATGCCGAGCAGCTCGGCGTCAAGGTCAAGCGGCTGTCGATCCGCGACCAGTCGAGCCGCTGGGGCTCGTGCACCTCGGCCGGCTCGCTGTCGTTCTCGTGGCGTCTCATCCTGGCGCCGCCCTTCGTGCTCGACTATCTCGCCGCGCACGAGGTCGCGCATCTGATCGAGATGAACCACTCGCCGCGGTTCTGGAAGGTGTGCGGTAGAATCTGCGCCTCGGTCGAGCGCGCCAAGAAGTGGCTCGACACCTGCGGCAACGATCTGCATCGCTATGGCATCGACGACTGAGGTCTCGACGACAGACCTCTCGACGATGTGAGTCCCAATGGCCCGGCCTTCTGGTCCGGGCCATTTCTTCGTCGGGTTCCAATCTGCATCGATGAACTCAGAACCCGCCTGCGGACTATCGAATTCTTAAGCCTTCTCGCCTGCAGTCGCAGGATATTGCCCAAATCGGCGGCGCCTTAACGTGGCTGTAACGCTGCGCTCGCCAGATTTACCGCAATCAACCCAAGGTGACGTCCCAGCGAGCTGCCGGGCCGTTCGCTGCAACCAAAGCGCCGATCGTTTCTCTCGAAACGTGCAGCGCGCCTCGAATCGAACGATGTTTGCAAGCGAGTTTCAACCGGCCGCATCCACACAATTGCTCTCTGCCGCGCTCGACGGTGCCTCCGAGGCGATTCTCTTTCTCGACGCGCAGGGCCACGTCCAGCACGCCAATCAGGCGGCGTCGGTGCTGCTGCGGCGTGAGCCGGCCGCTCTGGTCGGCGCCGACCTCGAAAGCCTGGGTCTGCCCGCGGATCTGATCGCAGCGACCCCGTGCGCCGAGGCGACCGACGCGCAGCAGGAGCCGGACCAGTCCGACGCCCGCGAAATGACGATGCGCCATGCCGACGGCGGGCGGACCCGCCTCCGCCTGTCGTTGTGCGCGCTCCCGCCGGGCCGGGAGGATGAGCCGGTCCGTTCGTTGCTGTTCATTCGTGACGTGACCACCGAAGTCGACATGCGCGAGCGCAATGCGCTGCTGACATCGGTCGCCGATCGGACCAACCGGGCCGTCATCGTCACCGATCGCCATCTCAACGTCCTGTACACCAACGCCGCCTTTGCCAGCCTGTTCGGCTACACGCCTGAACAGGCGATCGGGCGCCGCGCCGAGGAACTGCTGACCGGCCCCTGCACCGATCCCGCCATCGTCAACCGGCTGAGGCAATGCCTCGAGGACGACCGCGGCATCGAGGAGGACGTGCTGGTCTACGACAAGGACGGCCGCGAGATCTGGACGACCGCCTATGTCAAGGCGCACCGGACCAGGCGGGGCAAGGTCAGATATCTGTTCGGGCTGCTCACGGACATCCGGGAGACCAAGCAGCTGCGCTCGCTGCAGCAGCTGATCATGGCGTCGCTGGCG
Source organism: Bradyrhizobium sp. SZCCHNS3002 (assembly GCF_032377435.1). Taxonomy (NCBI): domain Bacteria; kingdom Pseudomonadati; phylum Pseudomonadota; class Alphaproteobacteria; order Hyphomicrobiales; family Nitrobacteraceae; genus Bradyrhizobium; species Bradyrhizobium sp. SZCCHNS3002. The sequence goes on along the minus strand of NZ_JAUHHY010000011.1, from coordinate 34,298 downwards.
TCCGACGTTTCGATCACGACCATCGCCGATCAACTGTGCCGCCGGGTCGAAGAGCTCGCCCCTGACGTCGTCTGCTCGATCCTGCACGTCGATTCCGATGGGCACGTGCATCCGCTCGGCGGCCCGAGCCTGCCGGCCGATTTTTCCGCCAGCCTCGACGGGATCCCGATCGGGCCGGACGTCGGCTCCTGCGGCACCGCCGCCTATCTCTGCGAGCCGGTGCTGTCGCGCGACATCGACAATGATCCGCGCTGGCAGCCCTACAAGGCCGGCCCGCTCGCCGCCGGCCTGCGCGCCTGCTGGTCGTCGCCCATCAAGGGCAAGGACGGCCGCGTCATCGGCACCTTTGCCTTCTACTTCCGTGAATGCCGCGGCCCCAGCCCCTGGCACGAGCAGATCGTCGCCGCCTGCGTCCAGCTCGGTGCGCTCGCCATCGAGCGCCAGGAGGTCCGCTCGACGATCTCGCAGGTCGCCTATCACGACATGCTGACGGGCCTGCCCAACCGTGCCCGCATCCCGTCGCTGATCGCCGAGGCCATCAAGGCCTGTCCGGAAGGCGGACACGTCGCCGTCGCCTTCCTCGACGCCGACAATTTCAAGGACGTCAACGACACGCTGGGCCATGCCGCCGGCGACGAGTTCCTGGTCGGCTTCGCCAACCGCCTGCGGGCGCAGATTCGCGCCGGCGACATGCTGGGCCGGCTCGGCGGCGACGAGTTCGTGATCGTGCTGCAGAACCGCGATCCGCTCGAGGCCTCGCTGGCGGCGGCGCGGATCACCGCGGCGCTCGCCATGCCGCTGACGATCGGCAAGCGGCAGGTGCCGATGTCGGCGAGCATGGGGCTCAGCCTCTATCCCGATAATGCCAAGGACATCGAGACCCTGATCAAGCAGGCCGATGCGGCGATGTACAAGGCCAAGCGCGGGGGACGGGCGACCTACCGCTTCTTCAGCGCCGACATCGACAAGCTCGCCGAAGAGCGGCTGATGCATTCGACCGCGCTGCGCGAGGCGATCGCCAGCGAGGCCCTGACCCTGCACTATCAGCCGCAGATCCGCACCCGCGACGGCGCGATCCACGGCGTCGAAGCGCTGGCGCGCTGGCACGATCCGGTGCTCGGCGAGGTCTCGCCTGCCAAGTTCATTCCGCTTGCCGAGGAATGTGGTCTGATCGAGCAGATCGGTGTGTGGTCGATCAAGCTGGCCTGTCAGCAGATGGCATCGTGGCGGCGTGCCGGTCTCGATATCCCCTGCATCTCGGTGAACCTGTCGCCGATCAACTTCCAGAACGTCAACTTGGCGGCGATGGTGGCGCAGATCCTGGCCGCCAACGACCTGCCGGCGAAGATGCTGATGCTGGAGATCACCGAAGGGGTGATCCTCAACGAGCGCGCCACCGTGATCGCGACCATGAACGAGCTGCGCAACATGGGCGTCGGCCTGTCGCTGGACGATTTCGGCACCGGCTATTCCAGCCTGAGCCGGCTGGCCCAGCTGCCGATCGACGAGCTGAAGATCGATCGCAGCTTCATGCGCGATTTCGAGAACGACAGCGGCACGCGGGCGATCGTGACCGCGGTCGTGCGCGTCGGCCAGAGCCTCGACGTGGCCGTGGTCGCCGAAGGGGTCGAGACCGAGCCGCAGCGCAGGCTGCTGGCCGAGCTCGGCTGCGATGCGATGCAGGGCTTCCTGTTCGCGCGGCCGATGGCCGCCAGTGCCTTCAGCCGCTGGCTGCTGGACTACAGCGCCCACCGCGCGAGCCTGATGCTGCGGCAGATCGGACGCGTTTTGGCGCAGACGGCTGGTTCTGGGGCGGTTGATCCGGCTCCGCTTCCGATCGCCAAGGCGGCTGGCTGAGCCAGCCGGGTTGCATCCATCCTCAGCCGAGCCATCGTCATTCCGGGGCAATCGTGAACGCGCGCATGCGCGTTGACGATTGAACCCGGAATTCCGAGCTTGTTGGAAAAGAACACCAGGCAATGTCGATATTCCGGGTTCAAGGCCTGCGGTGCCCCGGAATGACGGTGGGCGTGGCGCAAGTCGTCACGCGATGAGCTCAGCTCAGCGCCGACCACCGAACAGCCGGTCGACCAGCCAGCCATCGAGGCCGGCGGCGGGCTCCGGCCGCACATTGTTGCGGCTTGGCGGCGGCGCCGAGCGCGCGGAGTAGGCGGCATTGGGGGCAGGGGCCGTCGGCGCCGTGATCTGTGAGGCGATCTGCGCCAGTGTCGGGACCACGCCGGGGCTCTGTGCATTCGGCAGCGCCGCCACCGGCACGCCCTGATGCGCTGATCGCATGAAGCGCGTCCAGACCTCGACCGGCAGGCCGCCGCCGGTCGCCTTCTTGGTCGGCGAGTTGTCGTCATTGCCGAGCCAGACGCCGGTGACGAGATGCGCGGTGTAGCCGATGAACCACGCGTCGCGGAAATCCTGGCTGGTGCCGGTCTTGCCGGCAGCGGTCCAGCCCGGGATCTCGGCCTTCTTCGCGGTGCCGGAGATCAGCGTCTCCTGCATCATCTGATTCATCATCGCCGCGTTGCGCGGCTCGATCACCTGCACCGGCTGCTCGGTCTGGCGCATGTAGAGCAGCTTGCCGTCGAGCGTCCTGATCCGCGTCACCACATGCGGCGAGACGGCGAGGCCGCCATTCGAGAACGGCGCATAGGCGCCGACCAGCTCGATCATCGACACCTCGGAGGTGCCGAGCGCGATCGACGGGTTGGGATCGAGCCTGGAGGCGATGCCGAGCCGGTGCGCGGTCCGCACCACGTTCTTCGGCCCGACCTCGAGGCCGACGCGCACCGCGACCGTGTTGAGCGACATCGCCAGCGCCTGGGTCAAGGTCACCGGGCCGAAATATTCGCGGGTGTAGTTCTCCGGCTTCCAGCCCTTCAGATCGAGCGGCGCGTCCTGGCGGACCGTGTCCGGCGTCAGGCCCTGCTCGATCGCGGTGAGATAGACGAACGGCTTGAACGCCGAGCCGGGCTGGCGTTTGGCGGTGACGGCGCGGTTGAACTGGCTGTCGGCGTAGTTGCGGCCGCCGACCATGGCGCGCACGGCGCCGTCCGGCGTCATCGCCACCAGCGCGCCCTGGCTGACGTTGAACTTGACGCTCTTGGCCGCGAGCTCGTCGATGATCGCGGCCTCGGCGACGCTCTGCAGCTTCGGATCGATCGTGGTCTCCACCACGATCGATTCCTCGACCTGGCCGACGAGATCGTCGAGCACCTCGCCGATCCAGTCGGCGACGTAGTTGATGGTGCCGGCGCCGGCCGGCTTCACCGCGACGGAAGGGTGAGCGATCTGGGCCTGCGCCTGGGCGTCGGTGATGAACTTGGCGTCGGCCATCGCCGCGAGCACGGTCTGCGCGCGCTTGGCGGCGCCCTCCGGGTTGCGGTTCGGCGCCAGCCGCGACGGAGACTTGACGAGACCCGCGAGCATCGCGGCCTCGCCGATCGTCACCTGCCGCGCCGACTTGCCGAAATAGCGCTGCGCCGCCGCCTCGACGCCATAGGCGCCGGAGCCGAAATAGACCCGGTTGAGATACAGCTCCAGGATCTCGCGCTTGGAATATTTGCGCTCCAGCCACAGCGCCAGCTCGGCCTCCTGCAGCTTGCGCGCCAGCGTACGCTCCTGGGTCAGGAACAGGTTCTTGGCGAGCTGCTGCGTCAGGGTCGAGCCGCCCTGCGACACGCCGCGATGCAGGACGTTGGCGACCACGGCGCGGGCGATGCCGATCGGATCGATGCCGAAATGCTGATAGAAGCGGCGGTCCTCGATGGCGATGAAGGCCTTCGGCAGATAGGGCGGCAGATCCTTCAGCGCGACATTGGCGCCCGCCATCTCGCCGCGCTGCGCCAGCATGCTGCCGTCATAGCCCACGATCTCGATCGTCGGCGGCCGCTTCGGGATCTCCAGCGACTGGATCGGCGGCAGATGCGCGCCGGCCCAGATCACGACGCCGACCAGCGCGATCACGCCCCACAGGCCGCAAACCAGTGCCCAGTAGAACATGCGGCCGACCGACATCCCCCAGCGTGACTTGGCTCGGGCAGGCTTCGGTTTCGGTGGGGTGGCTTTCGGCGCGCGCGCCGGCACATCGTCCTCGTCGTCCGGCTCGACCGGCTTTTTCTTTGCAGCGGACTTCTTGGGCGCGTTGTCGGAGGGAATGCGATCCTTGGGGTCGAGGCGCAGATCGGCCATCGCGGCCGCAAGACCGAATCGCGGCTCCTTGCGTCCGCCGCCCTGTTTCCGTCCCCGCGCCATACGCAACCCGAGCCCGCGATCCCGCCGTCCGACCACGGTAATGTCCGGAGTTTAAGGGGCAGTTAGGAAGAGCTTAACGCGCGATTAGGAGTTTCGCGCTCGTAACGCCGCGTTATGGTTAAGCCAAGGTAAACAACAACAGACGAGGGAGTTCATGGGCCATATCGATCCCACCAAGGAGGTGTTCGCGCAGTTCCGGGAGAACGACCGCCCGGGTCCGATCCACATGCTGAACCTGGTGCGACTGCGCAAGGAGGCGGCCTATCCCGACGGACGCAAGGTCAGCGGCGCGGAAGCCTATGCCGCCTATGGCCGCGAGAGCGGCCCGGTGTTCGAGCGCCTCGGCGGCCGCATCATCTGGCAGGGCCGCTTCGAGCTGATGCTGATCGGCCCGCAGGAGGAGCGCTGGGATCACTGCTTCATCGCGGAATATCCGTCCGTGCAGGCGTTCGTCGAGATGATCCGGGATCCCGTCTACCGCGAAGCGGTGAAGCACAGGCAGGCGGCGGTGGAAGACTCGCGGCTCATCCGGCATGCGGTACTGCCGGTGGGGAAGAACTTTGGCGAGGTGCCGGCGTAGTTTTTTCTCAGCAGTGTTGGTCGAAGTCGACGCCCCATCGGCGGTAGGTTCCCTCCCCCCTTGTGGGGGAGGGTTAGGGAGGGGGGGTAGCTACGAGGACGGTCGCCCGGAGGCCCCCCTCCCCAACCCTCCCCCACAAGGGGGGAGGGAGCGCAGCGGGGGACTTTGCGAGAGTGTTTTCTACAGTGGAATGCAGTCCGCGAGCGTCGGATCGCTCGATAGGCTCGCCAATGCTTGGGCTGCGGGCTTGCACAACGCATAAGTTTATGCTTATGTGTCGTCATGATCGAGAGTGACATCTTCAAGGCGCTGGCCGATCCGACGCGCTACGCGATCTTCGAGAAGCTCGCGGCCGGCGGCATGAATGCCAGCGCCCTTCGCGAAGGTTTGACGATCAGCCAGCCGGCGATGTCGCAGCATCTCGCGGTGCTGCGGAACGCGGGGCTGGTGCGGGAAGAGCGGCAGGGCCGCTTCGTCAACTACGAGGTCGATCCGAATGGCCTGGCGCACATCGCGCGCTGGCTGGCGAAGTACCGCGCCTACTGGCCGTCACGGGTCGATGCATTGAAAACCCTGCTGAAGGACATGGACCAATGACCGATCTCGAGGCTGACGCGCAGGGCGATGAACTGGTGCTCGACTACCAGCTTGATGCGCCGCCGGAGAAAGTCTGGCGTGCCATCAGCAGTCCGGCGCTGCGCGACACCTGGCTGCCGCCCGGCGACCTCGCCGATGCCGCGCCGATCTCGTCGACGCCAGGCGAGGAAGTGCGCTACCGCATGCGCGACGACGAGCCGCCCTACCTCGAAAGCATCGTGACGTTCCAGGTCATGCCCAACGCCGATGGCGGCACGCGGCTCAGGATCATCCACGGGCTGGCCGCGGCGACGCTGATGCGGCGAACGCCGCCGGCGGCGAACGGCAACACGCGCAGTTTGATGCGCGCGGCCTGACGCTTCAACTCATCAGCAACTCACTGAACGGGAGCTCGCGCATGCGCGACACGATGCAACTCGTCCCCATGGTCATCGAGCAGTCGAGCCGGGGAGAGCGATCCTTCGACATCTATTCGCGGCTGCTGCGCGAGCGGATCGTCTTCCTCAACGGCGAGGTCAACGACACGGTCTCCGCCCTGGTCTGCGCGCAGCTGCTGTTTCTCGAGGCGGAAAACCCGAAGCGGCCGATCCATCTCTACATCAATTCGCCCGGCGGCGTGATCACCAGCGGGCTCGCGATGTACGACACGATGCAATTCGTCAAGGCGCCGGTGCATACGCTGTGCATGGGAACGGCGCGCTCGATGGGGTCGTTCCTGCTGATGGCGGGGGAGCCTGGCGAGCGCACCGCGCTGCCCAATGCGAGCCTTCACGTGCATCAGCCGCTCGGCGGCTTCCAGGGCCAGGCGTCCGACATCCTGATCCACGCCAGGGAGATGGAGCAGACCAAGCGCCGCATGATCCGGCTTTATGCCGAACATTGCGGACGCAGCTACGAGGATGTCGAGCGCACCTTGGATCGGGATCATTTCATGACCGCGGACGAAGCCCAGCAGTGGGGCTTGATCGACCGGGTCGTGAAGCAGCGCGACCTGGCTAGCGTCAGCAGCGATTGATGCGCCTGTGAGGCGACGGTGGTTGCTGTCGCGACGAGTGTCGTCATCCGCCGAAGGCGGGTGACCTGGTATTCCAGAGGCCGCCGTGATGACCCGAGCGGCCGCGGCCGGTGAGGGCAGCGTAGGCTCGTTAGCGTCGCGTGGGCCATTATGCTTTGCCACGAAAATCGTCCGTTCCCTCCCCCCTTGTGGGGGGAGGGCTAGGGAGGGGGGTAGCTCCGGGCGACCGTCTTCGTGGCTACCCCCTCCCCAACCCTCCTCCACAAGGGGGGAGGGAGCGGAGTTGAGGTTTTGGCACGATTTGTTGCCTCTTGCGCTTAGTCGCCGGGGCTTACCCCGCGGCTCCCGTGTCCTCGATGATCGGGCCGAACAGCTCCCAGCGCTCGCCATTGAACTTCATCATCTGCATCTGCTTGTTGATGCGGAAGTCGGTCGGCGACGTCGTGATCGAGAGGCCGGGCAGCGCGAGGCTGGGCACGAAGCCCTTGATGCTGGCGGCCTGGCGCATCACGTTCTCGCGTGTCAGGTCGTCACCGCACTGGCGCAGGATCTGCACCAGCAGCTCCGCGGTCGAATAGCCGTAAGTGTTGACGGTGTTGAGCTTGTCGCCCTCCGGATAATACTTGTCCATGAACTCGAAATAGGCCTTCACGCCCGGATCGTCCTTCCATTGCGGGTCGGCCGGGTCCTTGCCGTAGTTGGTGCTGATGATGTCCTTGGAGATGTCGAGGCCGGCCGGCTTCAAGGTCGCCGACACCGGGCTCGCATTGATGTCGAGGATGTGCACCGGCTTCCAGCCGAGATCGGCGAGCTTCTTGATCGCCTGCGCCGCGAATTTCGGCGTCGAGGCGTCGTAGAGCAGGTCCGCGCCCGACGACTTCAGCTTGACGATTTGCGAGTCGACCGTCGGATCGGACAGCTCATAGGATGCTTCCGACACGATCATCGTATCGGCCTTGGCGCCGAGGCCGCTTCTGAGGCCGGCGATGTAGTCGCGGCCGAGATCGTCGTTCTGGTAGAGGATGCCGATCTTGGCATTGGGGTGGTTGGCGAGAATGTATTTGGCGTAGATCCGTCCCTCCGACTGGTAGTTCGGATTGTAGGCGATGGTCCACGGGAAATTCTGCGGATCGGTGAAGCGCGAGGCGCCGGTCGATGCCAGGAGCTGCGGCACCTTTTTGCCGTTGAGATATTTCTGCACGGCGGCGTTCGAGGGCGTGCCGATGATCTGGAAGGTGAACAGCACTTCGTCGCCTTCGACCAGCTTGCGCACCTGCTCGACCGCCTTAGGCGGAGAATAGGCATCGTCATACTGGATCAGGTTGAGCTTGCGGCCGTTGATGCCGCCCTTGTCGTTGATCATCTTTAGATAGGCGGCCTGCGTCTTGCCGATGCCGGCATAGGCGGAGGCCGGGCCGGAGAACGGCACGGTCTGGCCGATCTTGATCTCGGTGTCGGTCGCGCCGGTGTCGTATTTCTTCTGCGCGTAGCTGGATGATGCAGGCAGCGCGACGGCCAGCGACGCAGCAATTGCAATTGCGCCGAGACCGAACAGTGACGTTCTCATGCGGGTCCTCCCTCCGGTGATGTTGTCGATGGTTCTTCCTGGTTGTTATGTCGCCATCGCTGCACGCGAGTGTGGAGGAAGCAAGTCGACAAGGCAACGTTTCAGGGAGCGACCAACCGGCGCAATCCGTGCCGCGACGCAAAACGGGGCCGCGCCCTCGCGCAGCCCCGCACCTTCGATGTCGATCACGTCGTGCCGGGGCGCGCGGAGCGCGAACCCGGAATCTCGAGGTTCCGGGTTCGTCGCTGCGCGCCGCCCGGAACGACGTTGAGCAGTGCTAACCTGCCGCGCCCTTGTCCTCCAGGATCGGGCCGAACAGCTCCCAGCGCTCACCGTTGAACTTCATCATCTGCAACTGCTTGTTGACGCGGTAGTCGGTCGGCGAGGTGTTGATCTTCATGCCCGGCAGCGACAGGTCGCCGACGACATCCTTCAGCGACGTCGCCTGCTTCATGACGTTCTCGCGGGTGAGATTGTCGCCGCACATGCGCAGGATGGTCACCAGCAGCTCGGCGTTGCCGTAGCCATAGGTGTTGAAGTTCGAGTTCTTGTCGCCTTCAGGATAATACTTGGCCATGAACTCGAAATAGCGCTTCATGCCCGGATCGTCTTTCCACTGCGGATCGAGCGGGTCCTTGCCGTAATTGACCGAGATCACGCCCTTGGACGCCTCGAGACCGGCCGGCTGAAGCACCGCACCGACCGACGTCGCATTGATGTCGACGATGTGCACCGGATGCCAGTCGAGCTCGTGCAGCTTCTTGATCGCCTGCGCCGCCTGCTTCGGCGTCGCGGCCGAGAACAAGAGGTCGGCGCCGGCCGCCTTGAGCTTGAGGAGCTGGGAGTCGATGGTGGGGTCGGAGACCTCGTAGGAGGCCTCGGACACGATCATCGTCGCCGCCTTGTCGCCGAGGCCGGCCTTGATGCCGTTGAGGTAGTCCTTGCCGAGATCGTCGTTCTGATAGAGCACGCCGACCTTGGCATTGGGGTGCTCCTTCAGAATGTACTGGCCGTAGATGCGGCCCTCGGTGAAGTAGTTGGGATTGTATCCCATGGTCCAGGGGAAGTTCTTCGGATCGGTGAACTTGGTGGCGCCGGTGGCCGCGAACAGCTGCGGCACCTTCTTGGCGTTCAGGTATTTCTGGACCGCGGCGTTGGACGGCGTGCCGATGATCTGGAACGTCAGCAGCACCTCGTCGTCCTCGACCAGCTTGCGCACCTGCTCCACGGCCTTCGGCGGCGAGTAGGCGTCGTCATACTGGATCAGCTTGATCTTGCGGCCGTTGATGCCGCCCTGCTCGTTGATCATGTTGAAATAGGCGGCCTGGGTCTTGCCGATCGAGGCATAGGCCGAGGCGGGACCCGAGAACGGCACGGTCTGGCCGATCTTGATCTCGGTATCCGAAGCGCCGGGATCGTACTTCTTCTGGGCCGAGGCTGACGTGACGGAGAGGGTGACGGCCAGAGCGGCCGCCCCTGCAAGACGGAAATATCCCTGTCGCATGGGGTCTATCGTTCCTCCTGATTTGTTGTGCGGCTGGTCTGCCCAATGGGCGCCATCGCTGGAAGGCAGTGTGGAGGAACGGCTTGGCGGACGCAAGGCGAGGGGAGCGCGGGTGGGGCGGTTCCGCGGGGCGGGGGCGTGTGCTGATTTCGTCGCCTTTAGGCGAGAGCATTGGCCTGATGGTTCGAGACGCGCCGCAAAGGCGGCGCTCCTCACCATGAGGGTGGAGATTGCGCCGCGAATTCCGCCCTCGTCCTGAGGAGCCCGCCGGAGGCCGGCGTCTCGAAGGACGGCCGCAGACTCGATGGTCAGCCCGCGAGCCAGACCAGCACGAGGCCGATCGCGGCCGGCACGCTCTGGATGAACAGGATCTTGCGGCTCGCGGTGGCCGCGCCGTAAAGCCCGGCGACCAGCACGCAGAGCAGGAGGAAGATCTTGATCTGGAACGCGAAGGCCGGCGTCGGGTGGGCCAGGCCCCAGAACAGGCCGGCGGCGAGGAAGCCGTTGTAGAGGCCCTGATTGGCGCCGAGCACCTTGGTCTGCTCCGCGCGCTCCGGCGTGTTGTTGAACGCCCTCAAGCCGGCCGGCTTGGTCCAGAGAAACATCTCCAGCACGAGAATGTAGACGTGCAGCAGGCCGATCAGCCCGACGACGATGTCTGCAATCAATGCCATGGTTCGGCTCCCCCAAGCCTGCGTGGGCCGGCGCTGGTGCCGGTCCCCTTCTTCAAATCGGCTCCGAGCGGCTCAGGGCCGCGCGATGGTCCTTCATGCCGCCGGTTGAGCGGCCGCGTCGTCGTTCGCCAGCAGATGCAGCAGCGCGCTCTTGATCGCGGCCTGCCGGGTCGGCGCGTTGATCTGCGCGCCCAGGAGGTCGGTGACGTAGAACACGTCGCGGGCGCGCTCGCCGAAGGTGGCGACATGGGCGGAGGCGATGTTGAGGTTCAGCTTCGAGATCGCCGTCGTCAACTCGTAGAGCAGGCCGGGGCGGTCGAGGCCGGAGACCTCGATCACCGTGTAGAGCTCCGACCACTGATTGTTGATGGTCACTTCCGGCTCGACCGAGAACGCCTTGTGCTGCTTGCCGCGCGTGGTGCGCCGCGCCACCGCGTCGGGCAGCCGCAGCTTGCCTTCCAGCACCTGCTCGATGGTCTCGCCGATCCGGGTCGCGCGCCGGCCCTCGTCCTCGTCGCGCTCATACTCGCGGGAGATCGCGATGGTATCGAGCGCGCGCCCGTCGGTCGTGGTGTAGATCTGGGCGTCGACGATGTTGGCGCCGGCCGAGGCGCAGGCGCCTGCGATGATCGATAGCAGCCAGGGGTGGTCCATCGCGAAAATCGTCAGTTCGGTGACGGCGCGGGCCGGATCGAAGCCGACATTGATCGCGAGCTTGTGTCCCGCATCCTCGCTCGATCGCACGAAGCGGGCATGGCGGATCTTGCGCGGCAGCTCGACCTTGAGCCAGTAGGCCGGATAATGCCGGCCGATATAGGTGTTGAGCTCGTCGTCGGGCCAGTCGGTGAAGGCGTTGCGGAATTCGGCCTGCGCCGCGGTAATGCGCTTGGCGCGGTTGACCTCGGAGAAGCCGCCGGTCAGCACCGGTTCGGTCTCGTAATAGAGCGTGCGCAGCAGTTGCGCCTTCCAGCCGTTCCAGACGCCGGGGCCGACGCCGCGGATGTCGGCGGTGGTCAGGATGGTCAGCAGCTTCATCTGCTCGACGGACTGCACCACCGCGGCGAAATTCTCGATCGTCTTGCGGTCCGACAGGTCGCGCGACTGCGCCACCGTCGACATCGTCAGGTGCTCCTCGATCAGCCAGGCGACCAGCTCGGTGTCGGCATTGTTGAAGCCGAGCCGCGGGCACAGCCGGCGCGCGATCTTGGCGCCGGCGATGGAATGATCCTCGGGGCGGCCCTTGGCGACGTCGTGCAGCAGCACGGTGATGTAGATGACGGCGCGGTGCTCCGGCCGGATCTTGCGCATCAGGTCGGAGGCCAGGGTGAACTCGTCGATGCCGCCGCGCTCGATCTCCTGCAGGAAACCGATGCAGCGGATCAGGTGCTCGTCGACCGTGTAGTGATGATACATGTTGAACTGCATCATCGAGACGATGCGGCCGAAGGCGCGAATGAAGTGGCCGAGCACGCCGGTCTCGTTCATCCGCCGCAGCACGACCTCGGCATCGTTGGAGGTCAGGATCTCCATGAACAGCCGGTTGGCCTCGGGATCGTCGCGCAGCTCGGTGTTGATCAGGTTCAACGAGCGCGTGACCGCACGCATCGCGTCGGGATGGAAGGCGAGGTTGTTCTTCTGCGCCAGCCGGAAGATGCGGATCAGATTGACCGGATCGTGCTTGAAGACGTCGGGCGCGGCGAGGTTGATGCGGTTGTTGTCGACGATGAAGTCGTCGCTCTCCGGCACGCGCCGCCAGGTCGAGCCGGTGGTCAGGCGCGAGATCATCCGGCTCAGCACCGGCGCCGGCTTGGCCTGCTGGTCCTCGAGCTTGGCGCACAGGATCGCGGTGAGATTGCCGACCTCCTTGGCGACCAGGAAGTAGTGCTTCATGAAGCGCTCGACATCCTGCATGCCGGGATGGCTGGTGTAGCCCAGCCGCACCGCGATCTCGCGCTGCAGGTCGAACGACAGCCGTTCTTCCGGACGCCCGCTGACGAAATGCAGGTTGCAGCGCACCGACCACAGGAAGTCCGCGCAGCGCCGGAAGGTGCGGTATTCATGCGCGTCGAACACGCCGCGCTCGACCAGCTCGGCGGTCTCGCGCACGCGGTAGACGTATTTGGCGATCCAGAACAGCGTGTGCAGGTCGCGCAGGCCGCCCTTGCCGTCCTTGACGTTGGGCTCGACCAGGTAGCGCGACTGGCCGCCGCGGCGATGCCGCTCCTCGCGCTCGGCGAGCTTGGCGGCGACGAATTCGGCGGCGGTGCCCTGCACCACCTCGCTGTCGAACCGCGCGACCAGCTCGTCATAGAGCGGCCGGTCGCCCGCGAGATAACGCGTCTCCAGGATGGCGGTGCGGATGGTCATGTCGCCGCGCGCCTGGCGGATCGACTCGTCGACCGACCGGGTCGCGTGGCCGACCTTCAGCCCCATGTCCCACAGCGAATACAGGATGGCTTCGGCCACCTGCTCGCCCCAGGCGGTCTGCTTGTAGGGCAGGATGAACAGCAGATCGATGTCGGATTCCGGCGCCATCAGGCCGCGGCCATAGCCGCCGGTGGCGACCACCGCCATGCGCTCGGCGCCGCTCGGCACCTGCGAGCGATAAAGGTGCTGGGTGGCCGCGGCGTAGAGGATGCGAATGATCTCGTCCTGCACGAAGCAGAGCTGCTCGGCGCAGCGCCGGCCGTGGCGGTCCTTCAGCAGTTGCGCCTGGGCCGCCGCGCGCGCCTTGACCAGCTCGGCCTTGAGGAATTGCACCACGGCCGCGCGGAACATGTCCTCGCGTCCCGAATGCTGCGCGGCCAGCGCGTCGACCGCAGCCGCGATGCCGGCGCTGTCGAAATCGGAAATGCTATCAGGGTGGGAATGGGGGGCGACGCTGTCCATGGCTGCAACCGGATATCGAACAAGGCCTGTGCTGTCACGAAACTTCCAATGCAACAATCGATCCATGCTGTCATCGGTGGTCACGGGATGATGATCGTTCTGAACCGCGCCGTCGAAAGGAAAAGCAATTCTCGCGCGCTTCCGGAATAAACTATTGTAATAAAAGAGAGATTTCCGAGGCTCCAAGGGAGCTGCGACGGGTGATTGTCGGGGCCGCGGATTTGCTGCGGTTGCGGCCGTGGTTCTACTGGGGGGCGACGCTTTACGCGCGGCCGAGCCGGTGAATGAGGTCTGCGGCGCGCGTGCGCTCTGCCGCGACGAGCCGTTCTCGGCGCTCGACGCCCTCACCCGCAAGGACCTGCAGGATCATCTTCTCGATCTCTGGACTCGTGCTGGCCGACCGCGTGCTGGTGATGCGGCCGCATCCCGGCCGGCTGTTCGAGGAGATCACCATCAATCTGTCGCGGCCGCGGGACCGCAACGCGCCCTTGTTCGACCACTTCAAGCGCCACGTGCTAACCGCGCTGGACCGCTCGCTCGACCGGACGATGCCGGACGCGCAGGGCAGGGGTGAGCCCGGCGGCGGCCTGTGGTGGTGACAGCGGCAGCCGGTCCCGGTACATCTCGTCTGAAATAAATCCGGGAGAGAACGACAAATGGATGCTGCCGAGCTGCGCGCCATGCAGGCGCCGATCAAGGAACGCTACAAGGCCGACCCGTCCGCCGCCGTGATCACCTTGAAGGCCAAGGGTGAGGTCGGGCAGGAGGGGCTGACCTGCAAGCTCGAGACCGGGCGCGCGCTTGCCGTGGCTGGTCTGCATCCGGGAACCGGCGGCTCCGGGCTCGAGCTGTGCTCCGGCGACATGCTGCTGGAGGCGCTGGTCGCCTGCGCCGGCGTCACCTTGAAATCGGTCGCGACCGCGGTCGAGGTGCCGCTCAAGAGCGGCCATGTGCTGGCCGAAGGCGATCTCGATTTCCGCGGCACGCTCGGCGTCGACAAGGAGGCCCCGGTCGGCTTCCAGGAGATCCGCCTGCGCTTCGAGGTCGACACCGACGCCCCGCAGGACAAGCTCGACCTGCTGCTCAAGCTCACCGAGCGCTATTGCGTGGTCTATCAGACCATCAAGAACGGCCCGAAGGTGTCGGTCAGTCTGAAGCGGGTGGCGGCGTAGCCCTTCGTTCATTCTGTGTCCCGCCGTTGGTGAGCGCGAGCCGGCGAGGCGCGCTCGGTCTGCGCCTCCCCCGCGCGCGGGGGAGGTCGCATCGCAGATGCGAGGCGGGTGGGGGAATTCTCTCCACACGACGTGCACCACCCGAGCCGCGCCCCCACCCCGGCCCTCCCCCGCAAGCGGGAGAGGGAGCCCACCGCCGCTGCGGCATGAGCTGATGTCCCTCGATCCTTCCTTCCTGCTGCTGCTGGCCCTGCGCATGGCGATCGCCGCGTCATTCGTGGTCTCGGCGTCGATGATCGCCGAGCGCACGGGACCCGTCATTGGCGCGCTGGTCGCGACCCTGCCGATCTCGGCGGGGCCGACCTACGTGTTCCTCGCGCTCGACCACGACGCCGCCTTCATCGCGCAGGGCGCGCTGACCAGCCTGCCGATCAATGCCGCGACGATCTTCCTCAGTCTCGCCTATGCCGTGCTGGCGCAGCGCCACAGCGTGGGGGTGGCGAGCGCCACCGCCGTCGCGGTGTGGCTTGGTCTCGCCGCCCTAATCAAGAGCGTCGAGTGGACACTGTCGATGGGCATCGCTGCCAACGTCGTGACCTTTGCGATCTGCCTGCCGCAGCTCGCGCGCTACCGTCATGCAAAGATGCCGCTGATCACACGGCGCTGGTACGACGTTCCCTTACGCGCCTCGCTGGTCGCGACGCTGGTTGCGACCGTGACCTCGGTGTCGGGCTGGGCCGGCCCGAGCGTCTCCGGCATCCTGGCGCTGTTTCCGATCGTCTTCACCTCGATGATGCTGATCCTGCAGCCGCGCATCGGCGGACCCGCGACCGCGGCCGTGCTGGCCAACGGTGCCTGGGGCCTGATCGGCTTCTCGCTCGCCGTCGTCGTGCTGCATCTCGGCAGCCTGCATTTGGGCGCTACAGTGGGATTGAGCGGCGCGCTCGCAACCTGCGTCGGCTGGAATCTCGGCCTGTGGTGGCTGGGTCGGCGGAAGGCGGCGAGGCGGGTCGCGTAGGGTGGGCAAAGCGCAGCGTGCCCACCACTCTGCGCCACGTGCTCGACATGGTGGGCACGACGCTGCGCGTCTTTGCCCATCCTACGGCTCTCTCCGCCGTCATTGCAAGCGAAGCGAAGCAATCCAGGGCTCAGGTGGGACTCTGGATTGCTTCGGCGCGGGGGCGCCTCGCAATGACGGACAGTCTGGAGCAGCCGCCTCCCAGCCCACCGCCGTCATTCCGGGGCGCGCGAAGCGCGAGCCCGGAATCCATTGGGCCGCGTGCGCTGACGAGAGATGGATTCCGGGTTCGCGCTGATGCGCGCCCCGGAATGACGGAGAAACAAATCAGTTGCGCGGCAGCTTCGCCTTCAGCCGATACAGCGCGTCCATCGCCTCGCGCGGCGTCATCTCGTCGGGATGCAGCGCCTTGACCGCGGCGATCAGCTCTTCCGCTTCCTTCGACATCGCAGGCTCCACGGCCGCGCGCGACGGCACCGCGAACAGCGGCAGGTCGTCGACCAGCGCACGCGCGCTCTGGCCGCGGTCCTGAGCCTCCAGCTTCGCCAGCACCGATTTGGCGCGGCTGATCACCGCCGGGGGGAGACCGGCGAGCTTCGCCACCTGGATGCCGTAGGAGCGGTCGGCGGAGCCGGGCAGCACCTCGTGCAGGAACACCACGTCGCCCTGCCATTCCTTGACCCGCACCGTGGCGTTGAACAGCCGGGGCAGCTTGGCGGCCAGCGCGGTGAGTTCGTGATAATGCGTGGCGAACAGCGTGCGGCAGCGGTTGCTCTCGTGCAGATGCTCGATCGCCGCCCAGGCGATCGACAGGCCGTCGAAGGTCGCGGTGCCGCGTCCGATCTCGTCGAGGATCACCAGCGCGCGCTCGCCGGCCTGGTTGAGGATCGCGGCGGTCTCGACCATCTCGACCATGAAGGTCGAACGTCCGCGCGCGAGATCATCGGCGGCGCCGACGCGCGAGAACAGCCGGTCGACGATGCCGATGCGGGCGCGGCTCGCCGGCACGAAGCTGCCGATCTGCGCCAGCAAGGCGATCAGCGCGTTCTGACGCAGGAAGGTCGATTTACCCGCCATGTTCGGACCGGTGAGCAGCCACAGCTGGCCGCTCTTGTGTCCCGGCGTCGGCGACAGGTCGCAGGAATTGGCGATGAACGGCTGACCCTCGCGCTTCAGGGCCTGCTCGACCACCGGATGGCGGCCACCTTCGATGGCAAAGCCGAGCGAGCCATCGACCTCGGGCCTGACGTAGTTGTCGTCGACCGCGAGCTTGGCGAGGGCGGTGGCGACATCCAGCATCGCAAAGCCATGCGCGGCGGCGCGCAGATCGTCGCCGATCGCGAGCGCGGCCGCACACAGCCGGTCGAAGATCTCGAGCTCGAGATTGAGCGCGCGCTCGCCGGCATTGGCGATCTTGGCCTCGATCTCGCCGAGCTCCGACGTGGTGAAACGCACCTGGCCGGCCAGCGTCTGGCGATGGATGAAGGTCGCGTTCAACGGTGCCGTCATCAGCTTGTCGCCGTGCTGCGCGGTGACCTCGACGAAATAGCCGAGCACGTTGTTGTGCCGGATCTTGAGCGCCTTGACGCCGGTCTGGTCGGCGTAGCGCGCCTGCATCGAGGCGACGACGAGCCGCGAGGCGTCGCGCAGATTGCGCGTCTCGTCCAAGGTCGCATCATAGCCTGATCGAACGAAGCCGCCGTCGCGCTTGATCAGCGGCAGCTGCTCGTCGAGCGCGCGGGCGAATTCGTCGGCCAGCGCGCGCGCCGGCCGCACCAGCGCGGCCATCACCGAGGCGATCTCCTGCGGCGGCTGGTCGAGCGCCGACAGCCGCTCCAGCGCCTGGTCGGCGGCGAGGATGCCATCGCGTAGAGCGGCGAGATCGCGCGGGCCGCCGCGGCCGACCGAGAGCCGCGCCATCGCGCGGGTCATGTCGGGCGCGCCGCGCAGGATCGAGCGGATGTCCTCGCGCGCGGCGCTATCGGCAACGAAAACGTTGACCGCGTCGAGCCTTCGCCCGATCTGCGCGGGCTCGGTCAGCGGCGCAGCGAGGCGTTGCGCGAGGAGGCGCGAGCCGGCCGAGGTCACCGTGCAGTCGATCGCGTCGAGCAGCGAGCCGCGCCGCTCGCCGGCGAGCGTGCGCGTCAGCTCGAGATTGGCGCGGGTCGCGGGATCGATCGCCATGGTGCTGCCGGTCGCCTCGCGCGTGGGCGGCGCCAGCGGCGGGCGCTGGCCCACTTGCGTGCGCTCGACATAGGTGACGCAGGCAGCGGCGGCGGTCGCCTCCAGCCGCGACAGCACCGCGAGCCCGTCCATGGTCGCGACCGCGAAATAGTCGCACAGCCGCCGCTCTGCGGTGGCGCCGTCGAACACGTCGCGGGTCAGCGGCGTCACGGCGGTAAGCTCGCGCAGCACAGGCTCGAACGCCGCGTCCGAATACAGCGCGTCGGAGACGATGACCTCGTTCGGGTTGATACGGGCCAGCGTCGCCGTGAGCTCGACAAAGGCACATTCGGTGACGATGAAGTCCGAAGTCGAGATGTCGATCCAGGCGAGCCCGAGCCGGTCGCCGCCGGACGAGCCACGGCTGCGCGCGATCGCCAGCAGATAGTTGTTGGCGCGCGCGTCGAGCAGATTGTCTTCCGTCAAGGTGCCCGGCGTCACCACGCGCACCACGCCGCGCTTGACCACGCTCTTGTTGCCGCGCGCCCGCGCCGCCGCCGGATCCTCCATCTGCTCGCACACGGCGACGCGGATGCCTTGCGCGATCAAGCGATGCAGATAGTCCTCGGAGCGCTCCACCGGCACGCCGCACATCGGGATATCCTGGCCCAGGTGCTTGCCGCGCTTGGTCAGCACGATGCCGAGCGCTTTCGAGGCGACCTCCGCATCCTCGAAGAACAGCTCGTAGAAGTCGCCCATCCGGTAGAACAGCATCAGCCCCGGATGCGCTGCCTTGATGTCGAGATACTGCTCCATCATCGGCGTGAGCTTGGCCGGCGCCTCGGCGGGCGCGGCGCCGAGTGTCGACTCTTGCGGAACCGGGGCGGAGATGGGCTGCTGGATCGTCATGGCGCGGAAACTAGCCAATTTGCCCGGACGGTCCTACCGCTTTGCAGGCGATGTCCCGGTTTTCCACGATGGCGATTCTTGCCCTGATCGACCGCTTGTGAGGGGCGCCGCTCTCTCCTCTCGTCATTCCGGGCCGTGCGCATGTCGGCGCATAGCACCCCGCGTCCCCGTCATTTGACCTGCCTCCAGGGCACTCCTAAAACCGCCGTCAATTCTGACCAGAAACACGAAAGTTCGGGAGAGAGCGATGCGAGACGTGTTCATTTGTGATGCGGTGCGGACTCCGATCGGCCGCTTCGGCGGCGCGCTGGCCAAGGTGCGCACCGACGATCTCGCGGCCACCCCGCTCAAGGCGCTCAAGGCCAAGCATCCGAATCTCGACTGGGCCGCGGTCGACGAGGTGTTCTTCGGCTGCGCCAACCAGGCCGGCGAGGACAACCGCAACGTCGCGCGCATGGCGCTGCTGCTCGCGGGCCTGCCGGATTCCATTCCCGGCCAGACCTTGAACCGTCTCTGCGCCTCCGGCCTCGACGCGGTCGGCGCGGCGGGACGTGCGATCCGCGCCGGGGAGGTCGATCTGGCGATCGCCGGCGGCGTCGAATCCATGACGCGCGCGCCGTTCGTGCAGGGCAAGGCGACGGAAGCGTTCTCGCGCTCGGCCGAGATCTTCGACACCACGATCGGCTGGCGCTTCATCAATCCCTTGATGAAGCAGCAGTATGGCGTCGACTCCATGCCGGAGACCGGCGAGAACGTCGCCGAGGAATTCCAGGTCTCGCGCGCCGACCAGGACGCGTTCGCGATCCGCTCCCAGCAGCGCGCCGGAAAGGCGATCGCGTCGGGCTATTTCGCCGCCGAGATCACGCCGGTCATGGTGCCCGGCGGCAAGGCCGGCCCTGTGACGGTGGACAAGGATGAGCATCCGCGCCCCGAGACCACGCTCGAAGGCCTCGCCAAGCTGAAGCCGATCGTGCGCAATCCCGGCACGGTCACGGCCGGCAACGCCTCCGGCGTCAATGACGGCGCCGCCGCCATGATTCTCGCCTCGGAAGCGGCGGTGAAGAAGCACGGCCTCACGCCCCGCGCGCGCGTGCTCGGTCTGGCCTCCGCCGGCGTGCCGCCGCGCATCATGGGCATCGGCCCGGTGCCGGCGGTGCGCAAGCTGATGGAGCGGCTCGGCCTGAAGATCAGCGATTTCGACCTGATCGAGCTCAACGAGGCGTTCGCCTCCCAGGGCATCGCCTGCCTGCGCCAGCTCGGCGTCGCCGAGGACGCCGATTTCGTCAACCCGCATGGCGGCGCCATCGCGCTGGGACACCCGCTCGGCATGAGCGGCGCGCGCATCGCGATGACCGCGGTGCACGGCCTTGAGGTGCGCGGCGGCAAGCGTGCGCTGGCCACGATGTGCGTCGGCGTCGGTCAGGGCGTCGCGCTGGCGGTCGAGATGATCAACTGATCCCAAACCCTCATCCTGAGGAGCCCGCCTCTTGGCGGGCGTCTCGAAGGATGAGGCCCGGCACTGGCCTCATGGTTCGAGACGGCGCTTCGCGCCTCCTCACCATGAGGGGAAACAGCGGAGAGCGCCGCCATGACCATCTCCCGCGAACAGGACGTCACGCCGGCCGTATTGGCGGTGATGGAGCGCACCGAGAATCCGCGGCTGCGCGAGATCATGGTGTCGCTGATCAAGCACCTGCACGGCTTCGTCCGCGATGTCAGGCTGACCGAGGCGGAATTTCGCGAAGCCGCCGCCATCATTGCCGAGCTCGGACAGCGCACCAACGACACGCATAACGAAGTCGTGCTGATGGCCGGCTCGCTCGGCGTCTCGCCGCTGGTCTGCCTGCTCAACAATGGCGATGGCGGCAACACAGAGACGGCGCAGTCGCTGCTTGGCCCGTTCTGGCGGCTGAATTCGCCTGTTACCGAGAACGGCGGCTCGATCGTGCGTTCGGCGACGCCGGGTCCGGCGTTGTTCGTGCACGGGCGCGTGGTCGATCCGAGGGGCGCGCCGATTGCCGGCGCCGAGATCGACGTCTGGCACGCCTCGCCGGTCGGCTATTACGAGAACCAGGATCCGGAGCAGGCCGACATGAACCTGCGCGGCAAGCTCGTGACCGACGCCGACGGCCGCTTCTGGTTTCGCTCGGTGATGATGGTCGGCTACCCCATCCCGACCGACGGCGTCGTCGGCCGTCTCCTGAAGGCGCAGGGCCGCCATCCCTATCGCCCGGCGCATCTGCATGCGCTGATCGTCAAGCCCGGCTTCAAGGTCCTGATCTCGCAGGTCTACGACCCCAACGACCCGCACATCGACAGCGACGTGCAGTTCGGCGTCACCAAGGCGCTGCTCGGCAACTTCATTCGCCACGATGGACCGCATCCGACCGAGCCCGACGTCACTGCGCCATGGTATTCGCTCGATCATGTCTATCGCATGGAAGCCGGCGATACCGTGCTGCCGCGCGCGCCGATCAAGTAGCGCTTCGGCACATCCATGCTAGTGTGGGCTAAGCTGCAATCCTGAAGGGACGGCGCCCACATGTCCTCCACCGACTTGCCGTCCGTCGCCGAGCCTGCCGCGTTGACGGCGACGATGCGCGAGGCGGGTGTGCTCCAGTCCGGTGCGGTCTCGGACGTCGCCGTGATCAGCGACCGGCCGATGCTGCTGTCGCGCATCATCCGCCTTGGTTTGTCCTATCGCGGCGCGGCCCCGGATGCGCCGAAGGCGCTGATCCTGAAAATCCCGATGCCGGCCTTCGCCAAGACGCTGTGGCGGGGCGGTCGCCACGAGGTCAACTTCTATCGCGATCTGGCGCGGCTCATGCCGACGGGCCTGGTGCCGGGCTCCTACGGCGGCGCGTGGGACGAAGCCGCGCTCACCTGGCACTTGCTGCTCGAGGATCTCACCGACACGCACCAGACCGCGACGCCATGGCCGCTGCCGCCTTCTCTGCCCCAGGCCGAGGGGATCGTGCGGGCGCTGGCGCGGCTGCATGCGGCGTGGTGGGACGATCCGCGGCTTGGCGTGTCCATCGGCAGCTTCGCGACCGCGGACGAGCGCGACGAGCGCGGCAGGACCTTTGCCGGCCACTATCAGCGCTTCGCCGATCAGTTGGGAGACCGCCTGAGCGCGGACCGGCGCGCGGTCTACGAACGCCTGATGGCGGCGACGCCGCGGCTCTCGGAACGCTATCTGTCGCGGCGAAACCTCAGCATTCTGCATGGCGACGCGCATGTCTGGAATTTCCTGGTGCCGAAGGCCGCCGACAGCGACGACGTGCGCGCGTTTGATTTCGACCAGTGGCGGATCGGCGTGCCCGCGAACGATCTCGCCTACATGATCGCGCTGCAGATCTATCCCGACCGGCGGGCGCGGATGGAGCGACCGTTGCTCGACCGCTATCATCAGACGTTGGTCGCAGGCGGTGTGACCGGTTACGACAGGGCGGCGCTCGATCAGGACTATCGTCTCGCTGTGCTCTGGCACATCGCCCAGCCGGTCCGGCAATGGGCGATCCAGCTCCCGCCGGTGATCTGGTGGAACAATCTCGAGCGGATCTTCCTTGCGTTCGACGATCTCGGCTGCCGCGAATTGCTGGACTGACGACGCTTTCCCCATGACAGGGCCGCACGCAGGCGGCGAGGTCCCTGTCGCTACACGTCACCGCGGTGCACTTGCCGTTGCAGCTACCAGTCTCCTTAACGATCACCAGAGATTGTTCGCCGGCCTTAAACCGCCGGCCGGCATCGGCGCGACATATCGGCATGGGCATGGCGTTTGGCATGGTCACGGAGAGATGCGGCGTCCCCGGCCCGGAGGGCGGCTTGCTAAAGCACATAAATCGTGCTTTGATGTTCTTCATGCTCGGAAGCTTGTACGATCAGGCTGTTCGCTACCGTCTGCTCCTCTCCGCCGAGGCGCGGGACGCGATCGAGGCGACCTTCGCCGACTATGCCCGGATGATGGACATGCTCGACGAGATCGCTGCTGGCAAAGGCGTCGGCGCCAATCTCGTCGCGCTGCACGGCCATGCCTACGACCCGATCCGCAAGGCCACCCGGCTGCCGTCGCGCCTCGTCACGCTCGGCCTGCGCGACCGTGCGGCCTATCGCGCCGCTTCGAACCTGCGGCTGCCGCTCGACGACCGCCTGGTGAATGTCAGGACTGCGGGGACCTTGTCGCTCGGCACTGCGCTCGGCCGCTTCACGATCCCGTTCGAAGTGACCGGCTATTCCGCGGGCTGGCCGCATGCGACGCCGGCGCAGCTCGTGCGTACCGCCCAAGACGACTTCGAAGTCCATTTCGGTGTCACCGCAACGTCGCAAGCTCATATCGCCTCAACACTCAGCCCACGAAAGGACCACGTCATGCTCGCCGAACACGCGCCGGCTCCCGACACGCTCCTGTCACGCGCCGGGCGCCTCATCGCCGGCATCGCCTATGGAGCGATCGAAAAGGCCGAGGACAAGAACCGGGTCGCGCTGGTCAGCCAGGCGATCCGCGAGATCGAGCAGGCCGAGCGCGAATCGCGCGAGAGCCTGTCGCATGCGCGCGCCGAGGAATATCGGCTCAACGCCCGCCGCGCCGAGATCGAGCGCGAGACGACCGTGCTGGCTGAGCAGATCCGCGTCGCCATCGCCGAGCACCGCGACGATCTCGCCCGCGCCGGCATCGCCCGGCAGATGGATCTCGAAGCCCAGTTCGAGGTGCTGTCGAAGGCGATCGACGAGAATGCCGAGCGCGTCGATGCGGTGCTCACGACGCTGCGTGCGATCCTGTCGAGCCTGCAGGACGCGCAGGCGCGTCTCGTCGAGCTCGAGCGCAGCGAGGCGCTCGCCGAGCAGCCGAAGGCCACATCGCGCAAGTCGGGCGATACCGGCCTCGCCAGGGCCGCGCGCGCCTCCCGCGTCATCGCCCGCGCGACCGGCGTGCCGGAAGGCATCGCGCCGTCGCCCGACATCGACGAATTGTCGAAGCTGAAGCGCGACAAGGACATTGCCGAGCGGCTGGCACGGCTGAAATCGCAGAATTGAACGGGCAGGGGGCGCGTCGTCCCATGACCATCGTCGACCATTTCATGCAACCCGAGGTGCGGCCGTTCGCGATCGCCGCCGTGATGATCGTGCTGGTCGGCGGCGTCGAGATCGGCTCGATGCTGATCGGCCTGTCGATCAGCGAGCTGCTCGGCCAGACCGTCGATCTCGGTCACGACGGCGACAGCACCAGCGTCGGTCACGTGCTGTCCTGGATCAATGTCGGCGGTGTGCCGCTGATGATCTGCATCCTGCTCGCGCTCGGCATCTTCTCGATCACGGGTTTTCTCATCCAGGATGCCGCGCGGCTGGTAGCGGTGGCGCTGCCGCCAACGGCCGCGGGCATGCTCGCCGCCGTCGTCACCGTGCCGCTGCTGCGCAGCTCGACGCGCTATGCGGCGCGGCTGGTCCCGCAGGATGAGAGCTATGCGGTCGGCCTGTCCGATCTCGTCGGCCGCACCGGTGAGGTCGCGGTCGGCCCGCTCGACGGCGGGCTGCCCGGCCGCGTCCGCGTCAAGGACGTCCACGGCAATTGGCACATGGTGACGGCCTCGGCCGCGCCGGACTCACCGGCCTTGCCGGTGGGCGCGTCGGTTCTCCTCGTCGACCGCAAGGACGGCCGCTTCATCGCGATCGCCGCAGCCGACGAGCTCACGAGCTCCAAGACACTTTAGCCCCAAGACACTTTCCTCAACCCGAAAGTAAATCCCATGTTTGATCTGGTTCTGCCTGCGTCGATCGGCGTTGTGCTGCTGGTCGTTCTCGGCACTGTCTTTGCCGTTCTCTACCATCGTTCCACCCGCGACGAGGCGTTCGTGCGCACCGGCCTCGGCGGCAAGAAGGTGGTGCTCGACGGCGGCGCCGTGGTGCTGCCGATCTTCCACTCCATCGCGCGCGTGAATCTGAAGACGCTGCGGCTGCGCGTCGAGCGCTCGAAGAAGGATTCGCTGATCACCAAGGACCGCATGCGCGTGGACATCGACGCCGAATTCTACGTGCGCGTGAAACCCGACGTCGATTCGATCGCGCTGGCCGCGCAGACGCTCGGCGCCGTCACCAACAATGCCGAATTGCTGCGCGACCAGGTCGAGGCCAAGTTCGTCGACGGACTGCGCTCGGTCGCGGCGACGATGGAGCTGTTGGACCTGCAGGAGAAGCGCTCGGATTTCGTCAAGCACGTCCAGGCCGCGGTCGAGGCCGACGTGCAGTCCAACGGCCTGGAGCTGGAATCGGTGTCGCTGACCAAGCTCGACCAGACCGACATCTCGTTCTTCAACGCCGAGAACTTCTTCGACGCCGAAGGCCTCACTCTCTTGAAAACGGTCACCGAGACCCGCCGCCGCGACCGCAACGCGATCGTGCGCGACAACGAGGTCGCGATTGCGCAGAAGGACCTCGAGGCGCGCCAGCTCACCCTGACGATCGAGCGCACCAAGAAGGAGGCCGAGCTCAGCCAGGAGCGCGACATCGCCAACAAGACCGCGAGCACCCGCGCCGAGGTTGCGAGCGCCACCCAGACCGCGTGGCAGACCGAGGAGAATGCCCGCATCGAGGCGCAGCAGAAGATCGCCCAGCGCGAAGCCGAGGCATTGAAGGTGCGCGAGACCGCGGCGATCGAAAGCAATCTCGCGATCAACCGCCGCAAGACCGACGCCGACCGCGAGATCCAGATCGCCACCCAGGACAACGACATCCAGATCGCGACCAAGAGCAAGGAAACCTCGGAGGCCCGCGCGGTCGCCAAGGCGGCCGAGGCGCTCGCGGTCTCCGCGGAGGAAAAGGTGACGACGGCGCGCGCCATCGAGATCGCCGATCGCGAGCGTCAGACCGCGGTCATGGCGGCGCGGAAAGAGGCCGAGCAGCGCTCGACCGGCATCACCGTTGCAGCCGAGGCCGAGAAGCGCGCCGCGGTCGATCGCGGCGCGGCGGCGAAGACCCTGGCCGAAGCGGAGGCCGAGGCCAACAAGATCAAGGCCGTCGGCGTGCGCCAGATCGGCGAGGCGGAAGCCGCGGTGATCCTGATGAAGAACGAGGCGCAGAACAAGCTCGGCAGCAACGTGATCGATTTCGAGCTCGCCAAGCAGCGCATCGCGACCATGCCCGCCGCGCTCGGCGAGATGGTCAAGCCGATCGCCAACCTGAAGGACGTCCGCATCCTGCACACCGGTGGCGCCTTCGGCGGCAACGGCAATGTCGGCGCTGGCGGCAATGTCGGCTTCGGCGAAGGCCTCGCCGGCGAGCTGCTGCGCGTGCACGCGCTGAAGCCCTTGATCGACGAGATCCTGGTGCAGTCCGGATTCAAGCCCGGCGACGATCCGGTGCAGGCGCTGGCGGGTGTGATCGTGCCGGCCACGGAGACGAATACCGCTGCCGGGCCGAAGATCGAGCCACTGCAGAAGCCGTAAGCAAGACACATGAAAAGGGAAGCCCCGGGGCTGGGGGCGGCGCTGGAGGAGCCACCGCCCCCGCCCGGCACATCACGAGTGGGGCGCTCATGAGGTGCAGTCTCTGCGCGCAACTCATACGCAGAGAACCGAGTGGGGTGAACAGAAGATAGCCGGAAACGCGCCGGATTGAAGTTACAAATCCATCACGTCGTGGTCACCTTTTTGCTATCCCGGTCCCGCTGCGTCTCAACAGCACGCGAATTTTCCGTCACGGGGAAGCGTCACTCCATCACGGCGTGGTCGGCCGGGGCAGACTGGGCGCGCAGCGCGCTGCGCGTCGAGCCGATCATGACCGCGAGCGGGATCGACACCAGGATGAACGTCATGACCAGCTGGTAGTCGTGCGAGAAGGCCAGGATCTGCGCCTGCACCATGACCATCGCGTCGGCCATTGCGCGCCCGGCATCGGTGGACAGGTTCAACAGGCCGGCGACATTGGGCATCTGCAGGGCGTGATTGAACGGATTGATGTGCTCGACCAGGATCGCGTGGTTGCGCCGCGTTCCCTCGGTGAGCTGCGCGATCGCGATGGAGATGCCGATCGAGCTTGCGACATTTCGCACCAGGGTCAGCATCGAGGTTCCATCCGTGCGCAACTCGCCCGGCAGCGTCAGGAACGCCACGGTCGACAGCGGCACAAAGACGAGGCCGAAGCCGAACCCCTGCATGATGCTGATGGTGATGATCTCGGGCACGCCGGTCTGGTCGGTCCACGCCGTCATCTGGAACAATGACAGCGCCGTCAGCGCCAGCCCGACCACGATCAAGGTCCGCGCCTCGATGTAGCGCAGCAGGCGGCCGACCAGCATCATCGCGACGAAGGTGCCGCAGCCGCGGGTCGCGAGCAGGACGCCGGCGGTGATGATGGGATAGCCGATGACGTTCTGCAGATAGGGCGAGGACAGCGCCATGGTCGAGAACAGCACCAAGCCCATCACCGTCATGAACACGCAGCCGCCGACGAAGTTGCGGTCCTTGAACAGCGCGAACTGGATGAACGGCCGCTTCGTCGTCAGCGAATGCGCCAGGAAATAATAGAAGCCGACGCCGGCGACGATGAACTCGATGATGATCTCGTTGCTCTCCAGCCAGCCCTGATCCTCGCCGCGGTCGAGCGCGATCTGCAGCGAGCCGATGCCGATGGCGAGCGCGGCGAAGCCGAACCAGTCGAAGGTCAGCTCCGCGTTCGGCTTGGTTTCCTCCATGAACGCCATCAGGCCGAGCACGGTCACGGCGCCGAACGGCAGGTTGACGAAGAACACCCAGTGCCAGGAATAGGTCTCGGTCAGCCAGGCGCCGAGCGACGGCCCCATGATCGGGCCGAGCATCACGCCCATGCCCCAGATGGCCATCGCCTTGGCGCGCTCATGCAGCGCGTAGGAGTCGAGCATCACCGCCTGCGACAGCGGCACCAGCGAGGCACCGAACACGCCCTGCAGCAGGCGGAACAGCACCATCTGCGTGATGTCCTGAGCCAGCCCGCACATCACGGACGCGATGGTGAAGCCGGCCGAGCAGACGATGAAGGTGCGCTTGCGGCCGAAGCGGTTGGCGATCCATCCCACCGGCGCGGTCATGATCGCGGCGGCGACGATGTAGGACGTCAGCACCCAGTTGATCTGGTCCTGCGACGCCGACAAGGTGCCCTGCATGTACGGCAGCGCGACGTTGGCGATGGTGGTGTCGAGCGCCTGCATGATCGTCGCCGTCATTGCGCAGATCGTCACCATGTTCCGGCGCAGGCCCGGAACCGCCGATGAGGCTGCTGGCGCGGTCATGACGCTACTCGTCCTTGTCCGCCGCGTGCGCCGATCCGAACAGCCCGGCCAGCGAACGCTCGTGCCCGGTGTCGATCGAGACGTTGACGCTCATGCCGGCCTTCAGCTTCGCGACGAACTTGTCGGACTTGTCGAAATGGATTCTGACGGGCACGCGCTGCACGACCTTGACGAAATTGCCGGTCGCATTCTGCGGCGGCAGGATTGCGAACTGCGCGCCGGTGCCCGGCGACAGCGAGCCGACCGTGCCCTTGAAGCGGTGGTTCGGGAAGGCGTCGACGTCGAGCTCGACCGGCTGTCCGACCGCGACATAGGTGAAGTCGCTCTCCTTCGGATTGGCGTCGACCCAGGGATTGGCGATGTCGATCACCGAGAAGACCGGCGTGCCCGCGGTGACGAAGCGGCCGAGCTGGATCTGGTCGACCTGGGTGGCGATGCCCGGCATCGGCGCGCGCAAGGTGGTGTGGTCGAGGTCGCGCTGGGTATCGTCGAGCTTGGCCTTGGCCTGGACGTACGGCGGAAACTGCTCCAGCGGCAGCTCGGGATTGCCGAGCAGTTGCGTCCTGGCATTCGACAGCTGCTGCTTGATGAACTGCGCCTGCGCGCTCGCCGTCACCAGTGCGTTCGCGGCGTTGTCGAGGTCGAGCTGCGAGCCGAAATTGTTCTTGGCGAGCGTCTGCTTGCGCTCGACGTCCTTCTGCTTGAGCTCGATGCCCTGCTGGGCGAGGTCGAGCATCTGACCGTAGATCTTGATGTTGGCGGTGAGATTCTCATAGCTCGTCCGCGCCTGCTCCAGCGCCGCCTTGGCCTGGTCGACCGCCAGGCGATAGGGCATGGGGTCGATCTCGAACAGCTCGTCGCCCTTCTGCACCTGCTGGCCTTCCTTGACGACGACCTTGACGATCTTGCCGGAGATATCGGGCGTGATGAGCACCTTCTGGGCGCCGACATAGGCGTCGTCGGTCGTCACGTAGCGGCCGCCATTGAGATACAGCACGAGGCCGCCGATGGCGGCGACGAGCGGCAGCACGACCAGCAGCAAGATGCGGCGGTAGCGGCGCAGGAATCCGGGGCGCGCCGGCTTCGCGGCCGCGGCCGCGGGCGCCGCCGCATCCGGGCTGGCCTTCTGTTCGGGGGCGAGTTTCAGGGCGGGCTCAGCCATAGCGCTGTTCCTTTCGCTGCTCGTCGCACAGCGACTGCAGGGCGTTTCTCACGTTTTCCTTGATGGCTTCGAGATGGGTCATCAGCCGCTCGGCATCACCGGCGCTGATGCCCTGAAGGGCGGTGTCGGTCAGCTCGGCCTTGAGCACGCCGAGCTTGGCGAGCAGCGGGCGGGCGGCCTTCTTCAGATAGAGCCTGTTGACGCGGCGGTCGGTGTCGTCGCCGCGGCGCTCGATCAGCCCGGCTTCGGCGAGCTTGTCGATCAGCCGGGTCAGCGTGATCGGCTGCATCTCCAGTTGCTCGGCCAGCTCCGACTGCTTCATCCCCTCATTGCGCTCGACCTTGGCCAGCACGGCCCATTGCGCGCGGGTCATGCCGAAGCGCGCGGCCTCCTTGTCGGCATAGGCGCGCATCAGGCGCTGCAGCTCGCCGAGCGTAAACAGGAAGTTGGCGTCCGCGGAGGTGCGGCTCATGGCGGTCTCGATTCGGGATCGGAGGGAACTAAGCTTTGGCTGTAATGAGCCACGGATATAATAAGCAAGCTTATGAATATTTCATGGCCCCGCCGAGCGCACCCGCTCCGCTCAGGATGCATGGCTCGGCCGCGGCCTTTGGCGAGAGCGGCCCGAGATGCTAGATTGTCGCCAATGACCCTCGCAAAACCCACCTTCCCGGCGCCGGACCACGATCATGGCCGCTGCGCGGCCGATGCCTTGGACCATGCCGAGCGCATCTGCGCCCAGCGTGGCCAGAAGTTCACGCCGCAGCGCCGCCAGGTGCTGGAGGCGCTGCTGTCGAGCCACCGGCCGCTCGGCGCCTACGAGATCATCGAGGAACTCGCCAAGGTGGCCGCGCGGCCGGCGCCGATCACGGTCTACCGCGCACTCGAGTTCCTGATGGCCAACGGTCTGGTGCACCGCATCGAAAGCCGTAACGCCTTCCTCGCCTGCGCTCACGACCACGAACAGACCGCGCTGGTGGCATTCCTGATCTGCGAGAGCTGCGGCGCCGTGGGCGAGGTTCCGGCCGCGCCGATCGCGGAAAGCCTCAAGAGCGCCGCCGCTGCTTCGGGCTTCACACCGAAACTGTCGGTCGTCGAGATCACCGGGCTGTGCGCCCATTGCCAGAAGGCGGCGTGAGGTCGGTCACTGGAGCTCAAGTCGCACAGCTGTACACATGTGACCGACCGTCGTATGCGATGACCTTGCCGCGAGGGTGGTGCGTCCCCTTTTCCCCGCCAGCGGGGCGAGGTGACCAGTGCCGTTGCAGCAGCCACGTCAGCCTCGTCTCGGGTGGTTGGCGGCTACGCTGACCGCAGGTTCAATTGCGGTCCAACAAGGAAACGCTTTCGGGAGTCCACGTCCTCGTGTCCGCAACGTCCACCTCGTCAGCCGCGAGCCGGCCCCTTGGCCCCGGCGCCATCGCCGTCATTCTCGTCCTCTGCATCTCCTGGGCCTTCAACCAGATCGCGGTCAAGCTGGCGCTACCGGAGATTCCGCCGATGCTGCAGGCGACCTTGCGCTCGGCCGGGGCGCTGCCCGTCCTCCTGCTCATCGCCCGGGTGCGCGGCGTGAGGATGTTCGAGCGCGACGGCACGCTCGTCCCCGGCCTGATCGCCGGCACGATGTTCGGCGTCGAGTTCGTGCTGATCTATGGCGGATTGCTGCTGACGTCCGCCTCTCGCGCGGTCGTGTTCCTGTACACCGCGCCGTTCTTCGTCGCGCTTGGCTCCTACCGCTTCCTGGGCGAGCGGCTCGGCGCCATGCAATGGTCGGGCTTGGCGCTCAGTTTCGCGGGCGTGGCGCTGGCGATCGGCGTTCCCCAGGCCAATGTCGATCGAACCGTGCTGCTCGGCGACCTCATGGTGGTCGGGGGCGGGTTGCTGTGGGGCGCGACCACGGTCGTCGCAAAAGGCACCCGGCTCCGCTTCGCCCCCCCGGAGAAGGCCCTGTCCTACCAGGTTGCCATGTCGATTCCGATCCTGGGGGCGGCAGCCCTGCTGGCCGGGGAACGGCTCCATCAGGTTCCCAGCCCGTTCGTGATCGGCCTGATGGCCTACCAGTCGATCTGGGTGGTCGGGACCACCTTTACCCTGTGGTTCGCGCTGGTGAAGGCCTATTCGGCCAGCAAATTGTCGGCATTTACCTTCATCACCCCTTTATTCGGGGTCGTGGCGAGCTATTTCATCCTGCATGACGCCCTGACGCTGGCCTTCGGCCTCGCCGCCGTGCTTGTGATCATTGGGCTTTTTCTCGTAAACCGCCCGAACCGCGTGGTCCTGGCCGCGACTGATCCATTGCTGAATGTCACCAAAACCTGATATCCGAGCGCCCATGAACAAGCCCGAGACACTGACCCAGACCGATGTCGCCGGACCCGCTCCCCGGCATCAGACCACCAAAGTCATGGTCGGCAACGTCGCCGTCGGCGGCGGGGCGCCGATCGTGGTCCAGTCCATGACCAACACCGACACCGCCGATGTCGAGCAGACGGTGGCCCAGGTCGCAGCGCTGGCGCGCGCCGGGTCGGAGATGGTCCGCATCACCGTGGATCGCGACGAGGCCGCCGCCGCGGTCCCGCACATCCGCGAGCAGCTCGACAAGCGCGGCATCACCACGCCCCTGATCGGCGACTTCCACTACATCGGCCACAAGCTGCTGACCGACTATCCCGCCTGCGCCGAGGCGCTGGCGAAATACCGCATCAATCCCGGCAATGTCGGCTTCAAGGACAAGCGCGACACCCAGTTCTCGACCATCATCGAGCTCGCCAACAAATACGGCAAGCCGGTGCGCATCGGCGCCAATTGGGGTTCGCTCGATCAGGAGCTGCTCAGCAAGCTGATGGACGAGAACGCGGCCTCCGCAAACCCGCGCGATGCGCGCGCGGTGATGCGCGAGGCGATGGTGCAGTCGGCGCTGCACTCGGCGGAGCGCGCGCAGGAGCTCGGCATGCCGAAGGACCGCATCATCCTCTCGGCCAAGGTCTCGGCCGTGCAGGACCTGATCGCGGTGTATCAGGACCTCGCTGCGCGCTCCGACTACGCCATCCATCTCGGACTCACCGAGGCCGGCATGGGCTCGAAGGGCATCGTCGCCTCCTCGGCCGCGCTCGGCATCCTGCTGCAGCAGGGCATCGGCGACACCATCCGCATCTCGCTGACCCCGGAGCCCGGCGGCGACCGCACGCTCGAGGTCCAGGTCGCGCAGGAGCTGCTGCAGACCATGGGCTTCCGCACCTTCGTGCCGCTGGTCGCGGCCTGCCCGGGCTGCGGCCGCACCACATCGACCACGTTCCAGGAGCTGGCGCGCTCGATCCAGGACTTCATCCGCGAGGAGATGCCGGCCTGGAAGACGCAATATCCGGGCGTGGAAGCGCTCAACGTCGCCGTCATGGGTTGCATCGTCAACGGCCCCGGCGAATCCAAGCACGCCAATATCGGCATCTCGCTGCCCGGCACCGGCGAGGCCCCGGCCGCGCCCGTCTTCGTCGACGGCAAGAAGTTTCGCACCCTGCGCGGTCCGACCATCGCCGCCGACTTCAAGGCGCTGGTGATCGACTACATCGACCAGCGCTACGGCAGCGGAGCCAAGGCTGCGGAAAGCGTGACCGCGGCGGAGTAGGGGCGCCCGGATCTGAATCGGCGGCGCCTCCTGCGTCTCTGGGATGATTGCGCTGTGCTTCATATCGCTGCCCGAGCATCTGCTTATTAGTTTCTCCGTCATGCCCGGGCTTGTCCCGGGCATCCACGTCTTTCCCAGGATGCCGAACGACGTGGATGGCCGGGACAAGCCCGGCCATGACGATGGGGAAGCAAGCGTGCGCATCATTCAGGTCGCGGCATACGCGTTCGCCGTGGCGCAGGGCGCCGAAAGCATGAGGAAGAGCCGGCAAAGCGACCTCCTCTTCAAAGTGCAACCTTGAGAGCGGCCAGCCCTGCAACCGTCAGCTGCTTGTGCCGCGCGCCTCAGTCTGGAATTTTCATCCGTGGATCAGCCGCTACGCGCCGCTGCCGTGACCGGCACGATCCGCCGGCCACGCCCCACTGCTGCCCGCATGATCAGCACCTTGAGGCCTGCTGAAAAAGGGACGCCTCGATGACTCTCGATATCCGTGAAATGGAGCTCGCCGAGACCTCGCTGGTCATCGACTACTTCTATGCGTCGAGCATCGAGCAGCTCGACCTGATGGGCATCGATCCGACCCGGATGCCGACCAGGGCGGTCTGGAGCAGCCTGTTCAAGACGCTCTACGCGACGCCGCTCGCCGAGCGCGCGGCGCTGCTGGTGATCTGGCGGCTCGACGGCCGGCCGATCGGCTTCTCCAGCTGCGACCGCATCGTCTACGGCAATCGCGCCCACATGCATCTGCACGTCACCGAGCCGGAGCTGCGCGGCCGCGGCCTCGGCGCCGCATGCGTCAGCCGCAGCGTCGACCTGTATTTCGAGAAGCTGCAGCTCAAGCAGTTGTTCTGCGAGCCGCACGCCTACAACACCGCCCCCAACCGCGCGCTGCAGAAGGCGGGTTTCCGCTACTTGAAGACCTACAAGACCGTGCCTGGCCCGATGAACTACCACCAGGCGGTGACGCGCTGGATGATCGAGCGGTGAGAGAGGCTGCCACGTTGAGCGCGGTGAGAACCGGCGATGGGCGGCGGATCGGACCACGTGAGACAAGAGCAAGTTTGTTGGCGAGATCTTACCGCGCCAACAGTGTCGTCCCAGCCTTGAGCCGAGACCTATACCACCGACCTCAGTTGTCGAGCAGGCTGCCGCTGCTTTCTTCGCTATCACCCTGCCCTGTGATTATGGGTCCCGGCTCAAGGCCGGGACGACAGCGGAGGATGTGGTCGGCTATCGGTCATACCGGCCGTTCCTCGCGCGGCAAGCCGCCAGCACTTACGAATCTAAAATTTTGCCCGTCGCGTTACCATGTCGCAGCTGTCAGGCCTTGTGCCGTCGGGCAAATCAGATCGATGTTTCCGCCCGTCCCGCCTCGCTCACGAGGGGCGCTTCGCGGTCGTCACGAACGTGGAGGCGGGATGCGGTGGACGCGACGTGGCGCAGTGAGCTCGGTGCTTGCGGACGAACGTCATGGCGCGGACGGTCAAGTCGCATGGTCCTGACATCCCGATGCTGATGCCAAGCTGGCGGTGATGATCCGCTGGTGACGGGGGCAAGAAAGCCCGGTCCCCGGGGAGAGTGCGAAGCAGCCGTTAAAACCATTGCGCAGGGAGGGCCGGGTCTTGTCCGGCTGAACCTGTGGTTCCTGCCGCCTGCATTTTTTTCGCAGGCGGGCCACGGGCCTCAGTCGGGGCCCGGCCTTCCCTGCGCCCTCTGATTGGAGAGGGCGGCATGAGGATCAACACTCGGACGCGAGAGCGGGCGCGAGGATGAGATGCTGTGTCTACAAGCTCAGTCGCCGTATTTGTACCCCCGCTCCGTCCACGTCATTGCGAGCGCAGTGTTTAGCCCGGAGACATAGCTTACACCTGTTCGGGGACATGGTTGACACTTTTGGG
>NZ_JAUHHY010000010.1:0-333153 GCF_032377435.1 Bradyrhizobium sp. SZCCHNS3002 | reverse complement strand
TTGCCAAAAACCCACAACAGTTGAGCCTCGCAATATGCGGAAGCTGAACCGGACAGCCGTGGGTCAAGCCCGGCCATGACGGATCAGTGAGTCAGGCGCTCGCATGGGCCCAACCTTGAACTGGGCGCCCGGACATAACGGTGGATTAGTGCTCGACACGCGAGAGATGCGAGCGTGAACACGCATGGCCCATCCGCTCGCATCAATCCCGCCATCTCACCTCACGCCGCGCCGGCTTGGCGTGTGTCCTCGTGCACCTGCAGGAACCGCTGCGTGAAATCCGCTGCCGGCATCGGCTTGCCGAAGTGATAGCCTTGTCCCTGCTCGCAGCCGAGCCGCAGCAGGAACTCGGCCGTCGCCGCGTTCTCGATGCCCTCGGCGATCACCGACAGGCCGAGCTGCTTGCTCAGGCTGACCGTCGAGCCGACGATGGCCGCGTCGTCGGCCTGGGTCAGCACGTCGCGCACGAAGGAGCGGTCGATCTTGAGCCCGTCGAGCGGGAATTTCTTCAGATAGCTCAGGCTTGCATAGCCGGTGCCGAAATCGTCGAACACCAGGCTGACGCCGAGTGCCTGCAGCCGGTTGAACGTCTGCAGCACGCCGGGTTCGTCGTGCAGCAGGATGTCCTCGGTGACTTCGAGCTCGAGCAGGCGCGGCGACAGGCCGGTCGAGGTGAGCAGCTTGCTGACGAAGGCCGCGAGGTCGCCGGACTGGAACTGGGACGGCGAGAGGTTGACGCCGACGCGAATGTCGTGGCCGGCGAGCTGCCAGTCCCGCGCCTGCCGGCAGGCGGTGGCCATGACCCAGGTCGCAACCGCCTCGGAAAGATGCGAGGTGTTGACGACCGGAATGAAATCACCGGGAGGCACGAGGCCGCGGGTCGGGTGACGCCAACGGATCAGCGCCTCGGCGCCGATCACGCGGCCGTCCAACAGCTCCACCTGCGGCTGGTAGAACAGCTCGAATTCGTTCCGCTCGACGGCGAGCGCAAGCTCCGCCTCCAGCGTCAATCTCTGCTCGAGCTCGTGGCGGATGGCGCTCTCGAACAGCACATGGCCGCCCCGCCGGTCCGTCTTGGCGCGACAGAGGGCAAGGTGGGCATTGCTGAGCAGCTCGTCTGCCGAGTGCCCGCCCTCGGGATGCACCGCGACGCCGAGGGTGACCTTGACGCGCTGCTGGCGCGTGCCCGCGTCCAGCGGCGCCTCGAACAAATGCGACAGGTGATCGGCGAGCTCGGCCACCGTGCCGCCGATGGCGGAGCAGGGAATGGCGACGGCGAACTCGTCGCCGCTGAGCCGGGCGACGCGGCCCATGCTGCCGATCTCGGTGCGCAGCCGCTCGGCCGCCGCGCGCAAGACGCCGTCGCCGAAGGCGTGGCCGAGCATGTCGTTGATGCGCTGGAAGGCATCGAGCCCGACCACCAGCAGCGCCACGCGGTCGGACGCGGCATCCGCGGTCGCGATCATGGCGGCGAGCTCGCTCTGCAGCGTGTTGCGGTTGATCAGCGCGGTCAGCGTGTCGTGCTCGGCGAGGTAGCGGATGCGCTCGGCCTCGCGCTTGCGCGCCGAGATGTCGCGCAGGATCACGCCATATTGCAGGCCGTCGGCGCCCTGCCAGGCGGAGAAGCTCGCCTCGACCGGAAATACCTCGCCGTCCTTGCGCCGGCCGTCGAACTCGATCGTGGAGCCGTCGGGCATCAACGTCGCCGGCAGCGCCGCCTCCTGCTGCGGAAACAGGTCATGCGCGTCGCTGCCGTCGGAGCGCAGATGCGCAAAGGGCTGGCCGATGATCTCGTCGGCGCCATAGCCGAAGATCGCGACCGCGCCCGGATTCCACACCGTGATCCGCCGGTTGCGGTCGGTACAGACCAGCCCGTCCCCGATCGACATCGCGATCCGCTCGAAACGGCTCTCGGCGACGTGCCGCAGCAGGCCGCGGAAGTCGATCTCGTCGAGGGCGGTGGCCGCGAGATAGGCGACCAGCGCGATCTGCAGCAGCGAGGTGTCGAGCACCACGGCGTAGCGGTCGTGCAGCAGCAGCGCCACGGCCTCGATCAGGACGCTGATCATGGCGATCAGCAGCGCGCGCCGCGCCGCCGAGAGGTGCCGCCAGCTCGCCAGCATGATGATGACGATCAGCAGCACGCCCGCCATCGTGGCCGCCGTCGACGTCGAGAGCAGGGTGCGATGCTGAATGATGGACTCGGCCGCCAGCGCCTGCAGCATGACGCCGGGCAGGACGCGGCCGTTCGGCACGCTGTAATAGTCGCCGAGCTCGATCGCAGTCGCGCCGACGATCACCCGCTTGTCCTTGAGCCTGGCCAGTGCCGCCGCGTCGCCGCGGACGACATCGACATACGACACCCGCGGCAGCGACGACAGATCGATGCCGTAGTCGACCAGGAAAGAGCTGTTCTTGACCGCGTCGCTGCCGGCGAGGAACGCGCCCATGGATTGCAGGAAGGTTTTGCCCCCGCCGGTCTCGCAATATTCGCCGAAAGCATAGCTTCTGACGCGGCCATCGCGCGCCACCTCGATATTCACGAAGGCCGACCATGCGAGCTGCTCGAATTGCGGCAGCGGCCGGTTGAGGTGAACGGCGGTGTCCTTCCCGGCCGCATCGAGCTGCCTGAAGGCCGGCAACACGACCGAGCTCTTGGCATTCTGCAGCGCGGTCAGGAACGCCTGATCGCCGGCCGCGTCGGACGGTGTGCTGAAATCCACGTCGAAGGCGACGTCGCGGACGCCGGCGCGCTGCAACTGCTCGAGCAGGCGCGCATGCTGGGTCCGTGGCCACGGCCAGACGCCGATGGCTTCGATCGAGCGCGGGTCGATCGCGACCACCGCGATCTCGCCGCTGGCGGGGCGGTTGTCGAGGCGAAAGCGCAGATCGACGAGGGCGTTGCTCACCAGCTCGTGGCCGCCCGACAGGCCGACCGTCAGCAGCGCAACGACGACCAGAATATGCGGCATGAACCGCCTGAACATGCCCTCTCCCGAATATCTGCGTGCCACGTCGACGCCCGCGTTCCCGATCCCGACCTCATCCCGCTCCGACCGCAGAGCCATGGAACCCTGCGAGCCCGCGCTCCCCCATGACGGCGCATGACGCAGGCGTGACGCTCGATCGGGACTCCCTAGTTCTTGCTGTGGCCGTAGGCGTAGGCATTGCCGTTGCCATGGTTGCCGTTGCCATGGTTGCCGCTGTTGCCGTTGCCGCTATTTCCGTTACCGCTGTTACCGTTGCCATTGCCGTTGTTGCCTTGGCTATCGTTGCCCTGGCCGTTGTTGCCGTTACCGCCATTGTTGCTGCCGCGGCTGCCACCATTGGCATTGCCGTTGCCGGCGTCGCCATTGCCGGCTGCATTGGCGCTGGCGGATCCGCTTGGCGAGCCGACCGCCGCGGTGACGGCAGCTGCGATCGAGGAATCTCCCGACGTGCCGCTCGCGGTGGCCGAATTGCTCGTCGCATTGCCGCTGTTGCCGCGCGCGTCATTCCAGGCGGCGTTTCGTCCTCCACCGGCGGCCGGCGCGTGGGCGCCATGGGCGAGGCCGCGTGTCGCCTTCTGGATGTTCAGGTTGACCTCGCCGATCGATGACGAGATCCGCACCACGCCGGGCTTCGCGCCGCCGAATCCGGTCGCGGAATGCCGCTGAGCGGCGACCGTTGTGCCCGGACGCGCGGGCGGGCCGTTGACGTTCAGCGCGTGGATCACGCTGCCCTTGGCCTCGCGCGGCGCCTGCAGGCCGTCGCGCGGCACCGGAACACGATCGATCGTGGAGGCGCGCGGGCGGCCCTGCTCGATCGGGCTGAAGCTGCCGGCGCCGGACAGGCTGAGGCCGGAGCGGCCGGTCGCAAAGGCGGTGGCGGCCTGGCCGGGCATCACCTGGGCGATCTGGCCGGTCTTGAAATCCGACACCTGCACCTGGCCGCGGCTGACCTCGACCTTGGTGCTGCGGCCGGAGATCGTGACGCTGAACTGCGTGCCCTTGACGACGGCGGCGAGATAGGGCGTCTCGACCTCGAAATGCTGGACGTTGCGCTTCTCGACGTCGAGCAGGATCGAGCCGGCGCGCTGCAGGATGGTCGTCGCCATGCCGTCCCTGGCCGCGGTGGGCAGGCCGACTTCGGAGTTCGGCGCGATCACGATCGTCTCGGCGCCGCGGGTCAGTCGGACGCGGCCGGTCGGCCCGGTCCGGATCGTATCGCCTGGCTTCAGCGGGTCCTCGCGACCGAGCGACACCTGCGCTGCGCCCTGGGTGGTGACCCAGACCTCACCGGACGATTTGCTCACCAGCCACGGCTCACCGTCGGCCGCGAATGCGGCCGGCGTTGCCCCGAAAAGGCACGCGGCGATCAGTCCCGGGATCAGGAAGCGCTTGGATGACATGGCACGAACTCGCGTCGTTGGCAGCTTTTGAAACTAATCGAAATGTTTCAAGAGACCCTTAGGAGTTGCAGCCGCGTTTCCCTCACGCATTTACGCTTCGTTGACCTTAACAAACTAGAAACGAGGCATGCGCGCTGGTTGTGTCGACGGAACTGGGAGGACTGCGGGTTGGCGCGACGTCGCGGCCGGACCGCACGGCTCGCGACGGCTGCATCGAACCGCGATCGCCGCCGGCATTTCCCTGTCCGCGTCGCTGTTTGCAGCGACGGCCCAGGCGCAGCAGGTCAGCCAGCCGAGCTTCGACCCGCGGCAGACCGAGCGATATTTCGACGAGCAGCAGTCGCGGTTGACGCAGCCGCCGCCGCGGCCGCGTGCGCCGCAATTCGCGCCTCAGGGCGGCGGCGATCGCAAGCCCTTGTTCACCATGCGCGGCGTCACGCTGACGGGGGCGTCCGCGCTGCCCGCCGAGCAGCTCGCCGCGAGCTATCAGCCCTATCTCGGCAAGCCGGTGTCGCAGGCCGACCTCGCCGCGATCACGACCGCGATCAGCGATCAGTACCGCGCCGCCGGCTATCATCTCAGCCGTGCGATCGTACCGCCGCAGGACATCCGCGATGGCCGGGTGCGGATCCAGATCCTCGAAGGCAGCATCACCGAGGTGACCTTGAAGGGTGCCGGCGCGGAAGAGTTCGGCATCCGGCCGATGCTCGCCCCCGTGCTGGCCGAGCAGCCGTCACGGCTGGAGACGCTGGAGCGGCAGTTGCTGCTGATCAACGGCCGCGGCGGCGTCCGTCTGGTCGATTCCGCGCTGGAGGAGATCGGCGGCACCACCGGTCGGTTCCGCCTGGTGATCGAGCTGCAGACCTGGCACGTCTACGGCTTCGCCGGCGTCGACAATCTGGGCTCGTCGACCGTCGGTCCCTGGCAGAACTACGCCACGGCCGCCTTCAACTCTTATCTGCTGCCGGGCGACACGCTCACCGCCAACCTGTCGACGACGCCGGGAGATCCGCGCCAGCTCGCTTTCGGCCGGCTGT
Source organism: Bradyrhizobium sp. SZCCHNS3002 (assembly GCF_032377435.1). Taxonomy (NCBI): domain Bacteria; kingdom Pseudomonadati; phylum Pseudomonadota; class Alphaproteobacteria; order Hyphomicrobiales; family Nitrobacteraceae; genus Bradyrhizobium; species Bradyrhizobium sp. SZCCHNS3002. The sequence continues at coordinate 327,726 of NZ_JAUHHY010000010.1, read as the reverse complement.
CCTATGAGGTGCCGGTCGGCACCGACGGCGCCTATGTCGGCGCCTCCGCGCTGTACAGCGAGGTGCGGCCGGGCGACCGGAGACGGCTGTTCAACGACAACACGGTGACCGAGACGCTCGAGCTGCGCGGCGGCCTCATGCCGATCCAGTCGCAACGCGCCTCGCTGAAGCTCAATTTCGCGGCGGCCTTCAGCGACGTGACCGAGCGCGACCTGTTCGGCATCTGGTATCGCGATCGCGTGCGGACGCTGACCTTCACCGCCGACTACCGCTGGAAGGATGATCTCGGCGGCGACAGCTACCTGACGGCGGCGTACCGGCAGGGCCTGAACGCGTTCGGGGCGACGCCGCTCGACGATCCCCTTGCGTCGCGCGCGGGCGCCTCGCCGAGCTTCTCGGTCTTCAGCGGCTGGTTCGCGCGCTATCAGACATTGTCCGAGGCGTGGTCGCTGAAGCTCGCGGCCGCCGGCCAGCTCGCTTCGGGTCCGCTGTACAATTCGCAGCAGTTCTATCTCGGCGGCCTCGCCTATGGCCGCGGCTATGGCAGCGCCGAGATCAGCGGCGACAACGGCGTCGCCGGCACGTTCGAGGTCCGCTTCGAGCAGAAGCCGAACTGGCAATATCTCACGAGCTACCAGCTCTACGGCTTCTTCGATGCCGGGCTCGCCTGGAACGACGGCTTCCGGCCGTCGGACGGCGTGGCGCTGACCTCGGCGGGAGCCGGGATCCGCTTCACCTTCCCGAACGACTGGCGCGCCGACCTCGGCGTCGCCGCGCCGCTCAGCTACCGTGCCCCCGACAACACGACGCGCAGCGCGCGCCTGCTTCTGACGCTGTCGAGCGTGCTCAAGCTGTGCCCGCAGCGCGGGCAGGGCCCCTGCATCTGAGAACTGGCGGGATCGGTGCGGCGGCGGATGTCCGCTCTCCCGTTGGGCGAGCGCGCCTGCGCGACCTCGCGCGCTCCGGATAGCCGGCAAACTCATCCAGCATCCAGCGTCGCGAGAAGCCATCGGGCGCGCCCACCTCTGGCAGCGCGCGGCCGAACAGCTCGCGCTGGACATGACACGCAAGGTCCAGCGGTTGCGCGACTGCCAGCTGATCGGGGGGGGAGAAACTTCGCCCGCTCGTTGCATCCCATCTCAGTTGAACTTTCTCTGCAACGCTGCCATATTTTCTAGTGCAATTGGAGGTTGTGTAATGGCCGACGAACCTAAGTCCGACACACCGAGGCCCCCAGCGGAAGAGCCAACGGCGGAACACGAGCTCCCCGCGGAATTGTGGTGGAAAGAATTCCTCAGGGCCAAGACAAGCTCAACTGGCGCTGCAGCACCCAGTGCCCCTCCGAAGGAGGCGAAGCTTATTAGTCTGGCGAGGCTTTTCAGCCGTTCCTCGAACATGCGATGAAGCTTCAGGGCTACCGCGACGCGTTCACGATGTATACCGCCAAGGTGAGCGACATCTGTCGTCACCTGGGTCTGACGGGCGTTGTAATCATTTGGACCTTCAAAAAGGATGTCGCCGGACAATCCGCTATTCCGAGCGAGCTTCTGCTGCCGCTCCTTCTTATTGCGTCCGGTCTACTGGCTGATCTGCTGCAGTATTTCCTGGGAGCGATCATCTGGTTCTTGTACTATCGGAAGCAGGAAATCTTAGGCACCAAAGAGGATAAGGATATCGGTCACACGCCGCTGCTCGACCTTCCCATGAACGTCCTGTTCCTGTTGAAAGCCGTTCTGTTCGTTGTCGCTTATGGATGCATCGCAGGCTATTTCTTTCGAGCCATCTCGTTTTTATGATCAAGGCAACAGGCTCGGAAACTGCTGATATGTGTAGTCTTTCGAGATCCACGACCATGCCGTCAGCGTCGTCCCGGTGATCGGCACATTGCGCAATTCGAAATGGACGCGGCCACGGGCCGGCCTGGTCAGATCGCTGCCAAGATATTCGCGATAGAGCACGTCGATATAGGCGCGTACGCCGAGCGCGGCACGGATCTGCGGCACCAGCTCGCGCGCGATATTGTCGATCGATATTCGGCAGGACGGCGGCTGCGCCTCGCGCTGCGCCGGATGGTCGGCCTGGAACGGACAGGCGACGAAGGTCACCGTGCTTCTGGCGTCACGCGGCGCACCGGCCTTGATGCCGTAGCTCATGTCATCGCCGACGTTGGCGACCACGCGCGCGGCCTGCGCGAAGGACGGATGCCTCCGTGCCGAGGGACTGGGCCCCTCGGTCGGCGCGACGCGCCGACCTCTTCCGACGGAGCGGAGGTGAGAGGAGATCGCGGTTGGCGCTCGGGTCTCGATCAAGTGCCTCAGATCTAGACCGGCTTGCCATGGCCGTGGAACAGCCGGCCCTTCTCGGTGATCAGGACGATGACCAGCGCGCTCGACGTGCAGGCCAGGAAGCCCGCCGCGAACGGCAGCGCGCTGCCGTCGAAGGCCTGGCCGACGACGGCGCCGGCGGCCATGCCGAGCAGGGTCGTGATCGAGCCGTAGAGCGAGGACGCGGTGCCGGCATTGGCGCGCTGCGGCTCCATCGCCAGCGCGGTGAAGTTCGCGAACATCAGGCCGAACGTGAACATCATGCCCGCCGACAGCAGCATGAACAGCCACAGCGGCAGCATGCCGAGAACCGCCGCGCTGAAACAGGCCAGCGCGATGACGACGCTGCCGACCAGCGCGCCATGCGAGATCATGCGCATGCCGAGCCGCCCGACGAGGCGGGCATTGAGGAAGCCGGCGACCGCGATGGTCACCGCGATCGCCGCGAAGGCGAGCGGGAAGTAGCGGCCGAGATGATAGACGCCGGTGAACAATTGCTGCGAGGACAGCACATAGCCGAGCACGGCGCCGAAGATGCCGCTCGCGGCGAGCGCATAGCCCAGTGTCTGGCGGTTGGTGAGGGTGTTGCGGAAGGCCGCGATGATCTCCTTGACCGAGAACGGCTTGCGCTCGCTCTCGGGCAGCGTCTCGGGCAGCCGCATCGCGGTCCACAGCAAGGTGACGATGCCGTACAAGGTCAGCACCACGAAGATGCCGCGCCACTGCGTCAGCAGCATCACGGCCTGGCCGAACGACGGTGCGATCACGGGAATGGCGATGAACACCATCATCGCCAGCGAGACCACGCTCGCCATGCGGCGGCCGGCATAGCAGTCGCGCACGATCGAGGTCGCAATCACGCGCGTCGCCGCGGTGCCGAGGCCTTCCAGCGCGCGCGCCAGCAGCAGCATCTCGAAGGACGGGGCGGCGATCGCGAGCAGGCTGGCGACCGCATACAGCACCATGCCGCCGATCAGCACCGGGCGCCGGCCGAAGCTGTCGGACAGCGGGCCGATCACGAACTGGCCGAGGCCGAAGCCGATGACGAAGGCCGACAGCACCGTCTGCAGCCGGTTGGCGATGTCGATATGGAACGAGGCGCCGATGTTCGGCAGCGCCGGCAGCATCATGTCCATCGCCAGCGGATTGAGCGCCATGATCGCCGCGACCACGATGACGAATTCGGTGAAGCCCATCGGCCGGTGGCGGACGATCTCGATGGTGTCGGCACTGGTATCAGCCAAGGCGCGGGCCTTCCACGGTGTTGGGAATGCGGGAGAGAGCACCGATAGATATCGGGTTTGCTGCGTCGCACAAGGCGTGTTTCGGAATGGCTGCTCACCGGTGCCGGCGTTGGCGTGATTGTGACTGCCCGTGAGCCGCTGAAAATTGCGCCGGCGGCGCCGCGATGGTAACGGCCGTGTGATCGACGTCCGGATCCAGGCCCGCATGAAGACCTACAAGATCGTCGTCCATGTCCCGGAAGCGGCGGGTGACGCCGTGCGCCACGCGATGGGCGAGGCGGGCGCCGGCCGCATCGGCAACTATGATCATTGTTCGTTTACCTCGAAGGGCACCGGCCGGTTTCGCCCGCTCGCCGGCGCCAACCCGGCGATCGGCGCGGTCGGCCGGCTCGAGACGGTCGAGGAGGAGCGCATCGAGGCCGTGTGCGCCGGGGACAGGCTGAGGTCCGTGATCCAGGCGATCCGCAGTGCGCATCCCTATGAGGAGCCGACGATCGACGTCTATGCGCTCGAGAGGGTGGACTAGCATGCCGATGCTTCATCTCATGCTGCGCGGCTTCCGCACTCTCCTGATCGCGGCGCTGTTCGCCACGACCGCAGCGTCCGCGGCGCGGGCCGGCGACGCCGCGCCGGCCGACCAGATCTCGGCGTTCCGGCTCGCCCATGGCGAAGGCCGCGTGACGCGCGACGCGACGCTCGACCGCATCGCGATGGAGCAGGCGCGCGCGATGGCCGACAAGGACGACCTCAGCCACGAGGTGCTCGCTCCCTTCACCCGGCGTGTCGCGCCGTCGAAGGCCGGCCGCGCCGCCGAGAACATCGCCTATGGCTATGACAATTTCGACAAGACGCTGGGGCAGTGGATCAACTCGGCGGGCCACCGCAAGAACCTGCTGCTGCCCAAGGCGACCAAGGTCGGTATCGCCAGCGCAAGGAATGCGAGCGGCAAGCGTACCTATTGGGCGATGGTGATCGCGGGCGACTACGACGCCGACAAGCCGAAGGGCGCTCCGAAGAGCAAGGGCAAGGCCGTGGTCGCGCAGACGGCGACACGATCCGGGAAGGGCGACGCCAGGCCGGCGACGCGCTGGGGCGCCAAGCCGCCAACGTCCTCCGCCAAGGACTGCCACCTCAGCATCAAGGTCATCGGTCTCTGCATCTGAGCGCAGGGCCTGCGGCCGCTGCTGAACGCGACGCCCGCCGCGCGATCACGTCGTTGTGCGAGGGAGGCTTGTTGCCGAGGCGAGTTTCATCGGATATGCAAGCAATGGTTGTCTTTTGGACAGCCAGTATCGTGAAGATTTTTCATCTCATTTTGAACGGAGACCATCATGGCAGTCATTGAGCAGACATCGGCCACCACCAGCACTAATCCGCAGACCGTCTCGGCGACCTACCAATGGTCGCTCACGTCCTACGAGGAGCAGGGCAATCTGTGGCTCAAGTGGAGCACGAACGCGCCGTTCCGCGCGCAGCAGGGGCAGATCTCCGTCTACAGCGGCAGCAGCTTCCCTTCCGATCCTCAGAAGGACCGCAAGGCCTGGTCGTGGGACAACGAGCACGGCGGCGGCTCGGGATGGGACACGGGCTTGCGCTACGGCTCCGACTGGCATTGCGCCTGGATCGCCGAGAAGAGCCCGAACGGGCCCTACGCCTACGCGGTCAAGCTGATCACCAAGGTCGCCGCCTGACCTGAGGCGGCGCGAGAGGTGGGCTCGACGAGCCCACGTACTTCGCCGCGCTGAGACCTGTGCCTCAGCGCGGCTGCTTCTTCAGGTGCAGATAGCCGGGATCGAACTCGCCGATCGCGCATAGCCGCGTCCAGTCGTGCACCGTCAGCATGCCGCTGCGGAAATCGACCGCGCGGCTGGCGCGCAGCTCGAGCAGCGTGCGGTTGACCGTCGCGATCGCCATGCCCAGCGCCTCGCCGAGCTGCACGAGGCTGACCGGCAACTGCAACTGATCGTCCCGGACGTGTCCGAGCGCGCGGGCGCGATAGAACAGTTCGCAGAACATGTGCGCCATGCGCGCCGGCTTGCTCCGCGCGCTGTTGTTGGTGATGGCCTCGCGGAAGATCGACGCATCGATCAGCGTCTCGCGCCAGATCGCAAAGCCGAGCGTCGGCCGCCGGCTGATCGCGCGGGTCAGCTCCTTGTGCGCAATGCTCGCCACCACCGCCGGCCCGATCGCGCAGACGGCGTGATCCATGCGGTCGAGGAAGATCGCCTGGGCGTCGGGCCAGTCACCCGGCATGTGAAAGGAGAGATACTGCCGCTGGCCGCCGGACAGCAGGTGATAGCGCGCCACCCATCCGGAGATCACGACGACGGAACGGTCCGGCTCGTCGCCCTGGCGGATGAGGTCCTCCTGATCGGCAAGCTCGCGCAAAGCGAAGCTGAAATGCCGGATCTCGGCGATGTCCTCGCCGGTCAGCTTCGAATGCTCCCTGAGCTTCTCGGTGACGATCCGGTCCGCATCCATGAAAATCGTACCGTCCGGGCGCTGTTTTGTATCAAATGAGACGACGGAGCCGGCGATGCCGACTAAGGTGGCTTTCAGCAGATGCGGTCGAAGTTGCCGGTCGCCGCATCGGGAGAACAGCCGTGCCCCACATCGCGTTCCTCTCCCGGCTCCGCCAATTGTTCGGTGGCACGGGGCCGCATATCGAAACCATCGCAGCTGCCCTCGCCGACGGCCGCATCAAGCAGCCGGCGCATCCGATGTCGGATCAGGAGCTGTCGCGCGCGATCCGCGAGTTCCAGAGCCGGCCGGCCTCGGAGGAGGCCTTGAGGAAGCTCGCGGAGCGGCTGGCGGCCGCGAAGCCCGACCGCCCCTCGTGACGGCTCTCATGACGATCTGGCGGGATCCGGCTCCAGCAGGAACAGCATCAGCCGCACCAGTTCGTCCTCGAGCTCGCGCGTGCCGACGAGGCGATGCTCGCGCATGAGGGCAGCCCGGATCGGGCCCAGCGCAGCGCGGACCAGGATGAAGCGCCGCGCGGCCGGCATCGCCTCGCTCCGCAAACCCACCGTCTGGATCAGCCGTTCGGTCATGCGGTCCACCATCTCGTGCAGCGCCTTCTGCAGCTCCGCGTCATTGCCCAGCAGGCCGAGCAGATAGCGCCGCACACGGTGGCGGCCGGCGAACGGGGCGAAGCCCTGGCGCACCGCTGCGCGCACGATCGCCTCGCGTCCAAGCCCGCGATGCGCCTCCAGCGCCTCCCCGAACTCCGCCTCCTGGCGAGCGAACTCGCGCAGCACCAGCGCACGCAACAGTGAGGTCTTGTCCCTGAAATAGCTGTAGAGCGTGCCGATCGAGAAGCCCGCGCGCTCGGCGATGGCGTTCGTGCTCAGGCCCTTGCCGCCGCCGCTCTGCAGAAGTTGAGCGGTTGCCTCGAAGATCACGTCGAGGGTCTGCCGCGTGCGCTTCTGCACCGGGGTTTTTCGAAGTATTTCAGGAGCTTGCTGCACGGTCTGGACCTCGGCTGGCGGACGGGCGAAATCGAGTAGGCGTTGCTGCCGGCTCGGGTTAGATCAGAGCCCGCATGCAGGCGGCCGGACAATGAGTGGATGTGCTCCGGACCGGGCCTGCTTGCGCCGGGCTGAACCTCATTTGAACGAAGGACTGATTGCCATGCTGCGCGTCGCATTCCCGTTTGTCACATTCATCGCCGTCTCCCAATGTCTTCTGTCGCAGGCCGCGCTGGCCGGCAACCGCGCCGCCGCCGACAGCTGTGCCGCCAAGCTGTCGCCGGTGGCGAAGCAGATCTACGACGCGTCTGCGCCGGCCATCGGCCCGGACAGCGTCGTCAAGGACGTCATCGTCGAGCGTGTCAGGCCGCTGGTGATGGCCGGCAGGTTCGATCGCGACACTGCCCGCGCCAACGCCACGCCGGCCGGCGAATGCCTGGTGCTGCTGAAGTAGGTCGCGCCGCGCCCCGCAAGGTTTGGCGGCTGCGATGGGACATCAGGCCGCAGCCTCCCGGAGCAGGCGGCGTCGCCCCGGGGCAACCCGGCTTGGCAAGTTCGGCCGACTCGCGCATCACTAGGTGATGCTGGAGCTTCTCACCCGTCACTGGGTTGCCGGCGCCGTGTTCATGGCCGCGGCGCTGCTGGCGTTGGTGCCGCTGCTGGCGGCCGACTGGCCGCTCGCGCTGCTGCTGATCTTCCTGCATTCGCCGGGCTACATGATCCACCAGGTCGAGGAGCACACCGGCGACCGCTTCCGCAGCTTCGTCAACACCGTGATGTTCGGCGGCCGCGAGGCGCTGACCACCGGCGACGTGCTTTGGGTCAATTGCGGCGCGGTCTGGGGCATCGACCTGATTGCGCTCTACGTCGCCTGGATCGCCGGCCCGGCCTGGGCGCTGGTCGCGCCCTATCTGATGCTCGTCAACGCGCTCGGCCATATCGGCCCGGCGCTGCGTTTTCGCGGCTACAATCCTGGCCTCGTCACCGGCATCGTCCTGTTCATTCCGCTCGGCCTCGTCACCGTGCTGACGATCCCGGCCACAGCGGCGCAGCATGCCCTTGGCTTCGGCCTGTCGCTGCTGCTGCATATCATCATCGCCGCCAACGCGATCCGTCGCGCCCGCGGCGCCGGTCTGGCCAAGGCCTAGAGCGCCGAGCGCATCTGACATGTAGGGTGGGCAAAGGCGCGCCGTGATGCCACCGCGCGCGCGCCACAGCGCGGATTGATTCGCGACATCACGGCGCACCTTTGCCCACCCTACGACGCCACGTTACGACGTTCTCAGCCGCGGCCCTTGTTGTCGTTGTGGTCCTGATACTGCTCGGTCTCGACGCAGCGGCCGTCCTGGCCGCACTCGCGCGAGTTCTCGGTCTTGTCGCGGTTCGACAGCACCATGTTCTCGCCGACCGGGTCCTCCTGCAGGTCGGTCATCGCGCCCGAGCCGTCGCCCTTGGCCTTGATGCGCGGCGGCCGCAAGACGCATGAGCAGCTGCGCATGCTGGAGCGCAGGCCGTGCGGGGCACAGGGAGGTTCTCATCTGCTCGTGCGATCGCTCGTTCGTGACGGCGGCAGAGCGGTGCGACGGTTCCTTGCCTGATCGCCGCGATGCATCGCGCGGGGACAGTTCCGCGGCGAGCCTCGATGCGCGCGATCATCGGGATTATTGCGCTGCTGCGAGCTCCAGCTCGGCCGGCTTGCCCGGCCCGATCAGCGGAATGTCCAGCGTGATGCGCGTGCCCTGCTGCGGCCGGCTGTCGAGCTCGATGCGGCCGCCGAGCGTGGATGCCACGAGGTTGAAGGCGATGTGCAGGCCGAGGCCGGCATTGCCCTTCTCGCGGCGCGTGGTGAAGAACGGGTCGAACACCCGGCCGCGCACCTGGTCGCGCATGCCGACGCCCTGATCGGCGCAGACGATGCGCACCGACTCATCGCTGGGCTGTGCGACCTCCACGGTGAAGACGCCGCTGCTGTCGCCAGGATAGGCATGCGTCGCCGCATTGAAGGCGAGGATGCTGATGACCTGCCCGAGTGCGCCGGGATAGCTGGTGAGCACGATGCCCTCCGGGCAGGACAGCACGACCGTCAGTCCCTGGCGCACCAGCAGCGGGCGGAGCTTGGCGACGTGATCGGTCATCCAGCTTTGCAACTCGAAGGTCTGCAGCGCCTCGTTGGCCTGGTCGACGGCGACCTGCTTGAAGCTGTGGACCATCTCGGAGGCACGATGCAGGCTCTGCGTCGTCAGGTGCAGACCCTGCTGCAGCCGCGCGACGCCCCGCGCCAGATCCGAGCGCCGCACCGGGCCGCCGCCAAGCATGCGCGTGATCGCCTGGACGTCGCCTTCCATCGCCGTCGACGTGGTCAGCGCCAGCCCAAGCGGCGTGCTGACCTCATGGCCGACCCCGGCGACGAGCTGGCCGAGCGAGGCCAGCTTCTCTGCCTGCACGAGATGGGCCTGCGTGGCATGCAGATCGCGCAGCGAGGTCTCGGAGCGCTCCTTCTCCCGCTGCAGTGCCTCGGCAGTGCGGAACTGCTTGCGCGCCTGGTACTCCCGCGCCCCGACCGCATAGAGCGAGAGCAGGCAGGCATTGCCGACCAGCGAATGATCGATGAAGCGCAGGCCCGGCGGCAGCGGCTCCGTCGCGAGACTCTCGGCGACCGCCAGCGCGCTCCAGCTCGTCGCGCAGAAGATCGCGTAGGAGCCGGTACGCAGCGGCAGCATGGTGGACACGAACAGGATGACGATGATCATGCCGGCCGCGGAGTAGGTGAAGCCCGACGGCAGCACCCAGTAGATCGTCGGCAGCACGCAGCCGGGGATCACGCAATAGACCAGATGGATCGGCTCCGCCCATCGGCGCGCCGGCGTCGACAGCAGCGCCGTCAGCGGCAGCAGCACCAGCACGGCGGTGCCGCCGCGGATCGCGAGCGTCGTTGGCACGATCTCGGGATAGAGCACGAAGTCCCACAAGGTGTAGCCGGCAAAGGTGAGCGCACCGAGCAGCATCGCGATCTGCGTCCAGGCGGTATTGCCATGAACAAATTGATCAACGAAGCGCCGCTCCTCGACGGCATCCTCGAAACGCAGCCCCAGCCGCTCCAGCAATCCCAACATTATGCCATCGCAATCGAAAAACGATCCCCCACCGCAGGACGAGCCGCGGCGGGAGGGCAGACATACACGAGATGAGCTGCTCGCGAAAACGACGGGAGATCGCAGCCGTGGCCTGCGGCACGCGGAAGGTTATTAGAACTGTTCCAAACTGTTTCCGGCCCGGTCTGCCGGTCCGTCAGCACCAAGGCATCCGGACTCCGCTGCTATCAGGAGTTTGGCGGAGCCGATCGGGGACTCATGGCGCCGCCTGACCTTCGATCGCCAGATCCTTGCCATAGCGGCCTTTGGTTCTGAACATCACCTTGTCGCCATCGAAGGTGAGCCGCCAGTTGCGCTCCTCGCCCTGGCCGATGAACTGCACGTCGATCGCGAAGGTCGTCGGATCGACCCAGTTGCCCTTCATGGCGCGGTAGACGTAGGGCTGCCAGGGGTGAGGTTGCGCAGTCGCTCGATAGAGGCCGTCGAGGCCGATCGGGCTCTGCAGATGAACTGTTCCCCCGTTGCGGTCTCGCGACGGGATGTCCCAGGTGACCTGCGGCTCGGGTCCGGTGAGGCTGAGGGTGATTGTGTTGATGCCGAGCGGGCCGGGCGGAAATGTGTAGGTCTTGCCCGAGATCGTCGCCGCGATATCCGGGACACTGCCGACCGTGCCTCGCGTCTCCGTCCCGGCCTCGCTGATGGCGGCCGCCAGAGCCTCCTTGGCTCCATCAGCGGCGGGCAGGGCCTCATTCGATTTCACCGTGGCCAGGATCTCATTCGCGAGCTTGCGGAACGGACAGAAATTGCGCGCGGTCATCACGGCCACGATGTCAGGGTCCGGCAGCACCATGATGACCTGGCAGTGATAGCCGACGGCCATGAAGACGTTCCGCTCCGGCAGGGCCCAGAACTGATCGGCATAGCGGAGCCCCGGATCGAACGTCGCGTTCATGCTGACGGTGGCGTGGTTGACGGCTTCGATCCAGTCGAGGGGCAGCAATTGCTGCTCGCCCCAGCGGCCACGGCGCAGATAGAGGTAGCCGATCTTCGCCATGTCGCGCGGCTTCAGCGCGAGCCCGAATCCGCCGCCGGAAATCCCCTTGGAATCCTTGAACCAGGCGTGCTCGGTGATGCCAAGCGGCGCGAACAGTCGTTCCCGGGCAAAATCCTCCGCGCTCTTGCCGGTGAGCTTGGTGACGATGGCGGAGAGCAGATGCGAGTTGCCGCTGTTGTAGTAGAACGTCTCGCCCGGCGCATGCGCCATCGGACGGTCGAGAACATACTGCACCCAGTCGGGGCTTCGTCCCATCTCGTACAGCGACGTCTCGGCGCCGCCGTTGTAGCCCTCGTCCCAGTCCAGGCCGGAGGTCATGTTGAGCAGATGCTGCACGGTGAGCGCCTGCTTGCGCGCGTCGACATTGTCGATCCTGCGATCCTTGAAGAAATCGAGCACCGGATGGTCGAGGCTGTCGAGCACGCCATCCTTGAGCAGCATCGCGATCAACGTGGCGACGACCGCCTTGGTCGAGGAGTTGATGATGTGCAGCTCGTCGTCCTTGTAGGGCGCGTAGGACGCATCGAGCACGACGCGGCCGTGGCGTGTGACCAGCAGGCTGTCGAACCTCATGGTCTTGCCGGCGGCGACGAGCTTCGTCAGCGCCGCGGAGTCCATGCCTTCTTCCTCGGGCGAGGCGGTCGCCCAGCCGGGCTGGGGGAAGCGGGAGAGGCTGGTGTCCTCCGCCGAGGCCGTGTCGGCGAAGAGACCAGCAAACAAGGCCGCCGCGACCAACAAGACGTCAATCCTGAGACGCACCATGCCGAACGTCCTCTGTTGAACATAGCGATGATACGGTATCAGAAGACCCCAATCCATCAAAGATTGTGTGACAATCATATTGCGCGCGACAGCACCGGCGTATTGCCGGTGACAGGGTCAGAACCCGTCCGGCCATCTCTGAGCCGAGTGCATCACGGTCAGAATCTCGATGCCGGCCGTCGTCGGGCGATAGGGCACGATGTAGGGGATATCTGTGAGCACGAGCTCACGGGTGCCGGCCACGCGGCCGGGGCGTCCGATGTGGGGGCTCTCAGCAAGGGATTCGACCCGCAAAAATGATGCGCGCAACGACACGGGCGGCAGCTGCGGGATTGTCTTCGGCAATGTACGAGCCGATCTCATCGAGGCGCCGCAGCGTTCTTCTTGTCCATCGGATGGGACGTTGGCTCATCCTCGTCCGGCTGGCTTCACGTATTTGGCGATGACCTTCGCCACTTCGGCGTCGCTGGCGAAGTCTCCTTGCTCAGCTTCGGCCAGACCCGCCTCGATCTCGGCAAGTTGCCAGGCTTGCCGGTGCACGAATTCCTCAATGGCACCCGCAGCGACTTCGGAGCGCGGACGGCCGAGCCTCTCGGCGAGTTCGTCGAGCTTTGCAGACGTCGCATCTGAGACGCGGACAGTGAAGGCAGCCATGGGATTTGTCTCTCGGTTGGCGCGGGTTGTGTGTGAGACCAACCGTCCGGTCAACGGCCTCCGTCAAGGATCGTCGGATCGTCCGAGCGTTTTCGCGCTCACGCCCAATGCGCCCGCAGCGCCGCCGCGATGCTCTGTGGCCGCTCGACGATGCTCCAGTGCCCGGCGTCCTGCTCGACGTGCAAGGACGCGCCGTGGTGTTGTGCGAAGCGGCTGAGCGTGTCGAGCGGCACGTAAGGGTCTTGCGTGCCTGAGATCACGAGGCCGCGTCGCGGAAGCTGCGCCAGCCGCGCGATCCAGTCGCCACTGAAGCAAAGCCCGTTCGCCGAGCGATACAGCGCGAGGATCGCGCGCTTCATCGGCGACTGCCAGGCCGCGGCTTCACGTGCGGCGAGGTCGGCCGGCAGTCCGCTCTGGCGGAACATCCGCGCCATCAAGCGCTGCGACGACAGCGTCATGAAGATCTCGCCGAGGACCGGCGTGTTCCAGATCCGTGCGATACGATGGCCGCGATAGGCGGCATCGAGGGCGCCGCCGGCGACGGCCCACGAGCGCACCAGCTCAGGCCGCAGCGACGCCGCACGCAACACCAGCAGTGCGCCCCAATCATGCCCGACCAGGTCGAGCGGCCCGACCGCCGCATGCTGCGCCTCCATCAGCGCGACCAGCCAGTCGGCGTAAGCGTCCTTGCTACATGCAAAGCCGGCCGGGGCTTCGCCGCAGAAGCCGGGCAGGCAGGGGACGGCAACGGTCTCCCCGAGCGCCGCGATCAGCGGCCCCCAAATCACCGGCGTGTCAGGGACGCCGTGGAGGAAGATGCGGTTGGTCATGACCTCAATGTATCACGGGCGCGATCTTCGTATTCCGCGAAATTTTTTCTTTCCTTTTTTCAGAAATCATGCTTATCTCCGGCCATCCCGCCTCATCGGAGAGGGGCGTACGCGTCGTCACGATACGTGGAGTGCGGGGAGCGATGGCCGTGAGGCGCCGGTGGACGACTGGCGGTTTGCGGACGGCGAAGTCGTGTGGTCCTGGCGCCCCGAAGCTGGCGTCAAGCCGGCGGCGTTCATGACGAGCGCGCCGGTGACGGGGGCAATCAAGCCGGTCCCCGGGGAGAGCGCGAAGTAAGCCGTAAAGCCGTTGCGCAGGGAAGGCCGGGTTGTCCTGGCCGAGCCTGTGGTTCCTGCCCCGTGCACTTCTTTCCGCACGGGGGCCGCGGGTGTCGGCAGACGCCCGGCCTTCCCTGCACCCTCGAATTGCAGAGGGTTTGATGTCGAGGATCAACCCGGGCGCGGACGTGCTGCGGGGATGATGAGGTGCGTGCTGATGCAGATGCCGACACCGCCAACCACACCCTCACTGTCATCCCGAACAAGCGCGCGGCACGCGCGCGCCGATCCGGGATCCATAACCCCAGGGGAGATCTGCGAGGCGCGATGGCCGCTTCATCCCATCCAGCCACACCAGTCACGGCGTATGGATCCCGGGTCGGCGGCCACCAACGCTTCGCGCTGGCGGCCTTGCCCGGGATGACACCGTTTGTGTGGTGGGCCGGTGCTGGCCGATCGGGACCCCTGCAGATGCCGACACCGCCAAACATGCCCTCGAGGTCGGCCCGGACGAGTGTGCGGCAGACGCGCGCAGATGGATCCATAACCACACGGAGATTCGCGACGCAGACGCCGCAATACGTCACCCCTTCTGACCCTTATTCGGCGTTGCGACGCCCTCCCATTCCCGGTAAAAGCACCGTCGAGGGCACCCCGGCAACGATCCATCAATGGTTTTGCCGCACCATTTTCGTGTCTTCGCAAAAGGGTTTGGCAATGCTGATTCGCAGCGCAGAGATCGAGGCCATCGCCGGGGCAGACGCCCGGTCGATCGCGCTCGCCCCGCTGCCGGCTCGCGGCCTGACCGGCGCGCTCGAGCTTCTGCTTCTTAGCTGCCCCTGAGGGCCGGCTGGGCGGGATGCGCCTGGGCACTCAGGGGGCTGCTTCGACACCGAAACACCCTTCAGCGCCCAATGTTCAGAGATCCTGACCGACAAGCGCACCACCCGACAAAATTCGAGGAAAGCCAATGTCCAATCCCGTTCAGTCCGACAAGGACCGCGTCGTCATTTTCGACACCACCCTGCGCGACGGCGAGCAGTGCCCCGGCGCCACCATGACGTTCGAGGAGAAGCTCAACATCGCGGCGATGCTGGACGACATGGGTGTCGACATCATCGAGGCCGGCTTCCCGATCGCCTCCGACGGCGACTTCGAGGCCGTCAACGAGATCGCGAAGCGCTCGAAGAACGCGGTGATCTGCGGCCTGTCGCGCGCCGGCGCCAAGGACATCGACCGCTGCGCCGAGGCGATCCGCCCGGCCAAGCGCGGCCGCATCCACACCTTCCTGTCCACCTCGCCGGTGCACATGAAGTACAAGCTGCAGATGGACCCGCAGCAGGTGTTCGAGCTGGTGATCTCCTCGGTCACGCGGGCGCGCAACCACACCGACGATGTCGAGTGGTCATCCGAGGACGGCACCCGCACCGAGTTCGACTTCCTGTGCCGCTGCGTCGAGGCCGCGATCAAGGCCGGCGCCACCACCATCAACATCCCGGACACCGTCGGCTACGCCGTGCCGGAAGAGTATTACGACCTGTTCAAGCGTGTGCGCGAGACGGTGCCGAACTCCGACAAGGCGGTGTTCTCCGTCCACTGCCACAACGATCTGGGCATGGCGGTCGCCAACTCGATGGCCGGCGTACGCGCCGGCGCCCGCCAGATCGAGTGCACCATCAACGGCATCGGCGAGCGTGCCGGCAACGCGGCCCTGGAAGAGGTCGTGATGGCGATGCGCGTGCGCAATGACAAGCTGCCGTTCTGGAACAAGATCGACACCACTCAGCTGACGCATGCCTCGAAGGTGGTGTCGGCGGCGACCTCGTTCCCGGTGCAGTACAACAAGGCCATCGTCGGCCGCAACGCGTTCGCGCATGAGAGCGGCATCCATCAGGACGGCATGCTGAAGAACGCGCAGACCTACGAGATCATGCTGCCGGAGACGGTCGGCGTGAAGCAGACCTCGCTGGTGATGGGCAAGCATTCCGGCCGCCACGCCTTCGTCCACAAGCTGGAGGAGATGGGCCACAAGCTGTCGAGCAATCAGGTCGAGGACGCCTTCGTCCGCTTCAAGGCGCTGGCCGACCGCAAGAAGCAGATCTACGACGAGGACATCGAGGCGCTGATCGACGAGGGCATGGTGAGCGCCCATGACCGCATCAAGCTGTTGTCGCTGTCGGTCATCGCCGGCACCCGCGGTCCGCAGCGCGCCACCATGAAGCTCGACGTCGACGGCGTGACCAAGATCGAGGAGAGCGAAGGCAACGGGCCGGTCGATGCCGTGTTCAACTGCATCAAGTCGCTGGTGCCGCACGAGGCCAAGCTGGACTTGTACCAGGTCCATGCCGTGACCGAGGGCACCGACGCGCAGGCCGAGGTCTCGGTGCGGCTGTCGCAGGACGGCCGCTCGATGACCGCGCGCGCGGCGGATCCGGATACGCTGGTGGCCTCGGCCAAGGCCTATCTGGGGGCGCTCAACAAGCTGGTCATGAAGCGCCAGCGCGACGTGGCGCAGGGGCAGGGCGCGACGGCGGCAGCGGGCTGATCGACAACGTCATTCCGGGGCAGCCGCGAGAGCGGCTGAACCCGGAATCCGGAGCTTGGTTTGCATCCTGCTCTGGCCATATCGAGGTTCCCCGATGCGCAAATTGCGCATCTGAGGTTGGCGCTTCGCGCCGCCCCGGACGACGCGAAGATGGTGCGTTGCAGCACGGGAATCCCCGGCTCTGCGGCTAACGGTCAATGGCATTCCGGCCGGCGACCCGCTAACAATGTCCCTGGCATACAAAGCGGGGGCATCATTGCAATGTCCCCCGAAACGTCGGGAGGACACCTTGCACTTCAAGTTTCGCCATGTGATCGCCACCGCCGCCTCGCTCGCGGTGCTCGCGCTGGCCGGCCCGGCCCTGGCCGCCGACAATCCGATCGTGATCAAGTTCAGCCATGTGGTGGCCTCGAACACCCCGAAGGGCCTCGCCGCCGACAAGTTCAAGGAGCTGGCCGAGAAGTACACCGACGGCAAGGTCAAGGTCGAAGTCTACCCGAACTCGCAGCTCTACAAGGACAAGGAAGAGCTCGAGGCGCTGCAGCTCGGCGCGGTGCAGATGCTGGCGCCGTCGAATTCCAAGTTCGGCCCGATCGGCATCAAGGAATTCGAGGTGTTCGATCTGCCCTACATCCTGCCCGACCTCGCCACCCTGCGGAAGGTGACCGATGGCCCGCTCGGCGCCAGGCTGCTGAAGCTGCTCGAGCCCAAGGGCATGATCGGGCTGGCCTACTGGGACAACGGCTTCAAGCAGATGAGCGCCAACAAGAAGCTCGTCGATCCCGCCGACTACAAGGGCCTGAAGTTCCGCATCCAGTCCTCGAAGGTGCTGGACGCGCAGTTCCGCACGCTCGGCGCGATCCCGCAGGTGATGGCGTTCTCGGAAGTCTACCAGGCGCTGCAGACCGGCGTCGTCGACGGCCAGGAGAATACGCCCTCGAACATTTATACCCAGAAGATGCACGAGGTGCAGAAGTACATCACGCTGACCAATCACGGCTACATCGGCTACGTCGTGGTCGTGAACAAGAAGTTCTGGGACGGCCTGCCGCCGGATATCCGTGCCGCCTGCGAGAAGGCGATGAAGGAAGCGACCGCCTACGGCAACAGCCAGTCGGCGAAGGAGAACGACGACGCGCTCGAGGAGATCCGCAAGTCCGGCAAGAGCGAGCTGGTCAAGCTGACGCCGGCCCAGGACGAGGCGATGCGCAAGGCGATGATGCCGGTGTACAAGGACGTCGCGGGGCGCGTCGGCCAGCCGCTGATCGACGAGTTCCTGAAGGAGACGCGCGGCTCGACCAACTGATGGCGTGAGGCGAGCGGTGCGCGGGCCATGGTCCGCGCACCGAGGGGGCGACGCACTCGGCGCGCAAGAAGGCAGACGGCGCAGCCAAGCGCCGCTGACGTTTGATTGTGGGGGAGGGGACTTGGGCTTTCTATTGCGCATCCTCGATCGGCTCGAGGAGATCCTGATCGCATTTCTGATCGCGGCGGCGACCTCGATCATCTTCGTGGCCGTGCTGCACCGCTATCTGGTCGGCGTGCCCTTCCTCTATCCCATCCTGTTTCCGATCGACCTGTCCTGGGCGCAGGAGCTCTGCATCTACATGTTCGTGTGGATGGCGAAGTTCGGCGCCGCCTATGGCGTGCGCACCGGCATCCATGTCGGCGTCGACGTTGTGGTGAACATGATGCGGCCGTCGCTGCGCAAGGTGACGATCCTGTTCGGCCTGCTGTGCGGCGCGCTGTTCACCTCCATCATCGGCACCATGGGCGCCAAGTTCGTCTACGGCCTGTCGCAGACCGACCAGGTGACGCCCGACATGGAGCTGCCGAGCTGGCTGGTCTATCTCTGCATCCCGCTCGGCTCCTATCTGATGTGCTTCCGCTTCCTGCAGGTGGCCTGGCACTATCTTCGCCATGACGAGCTGCCGCATCACGACCACGCCTATGTCGAAGGCGTCGACCCGACGGCGACGGAGGCGCTGCGATGAGCAGCCTCCTCATCTTCAGCCTGCTCATCTTCCTGATGCTGACGGGCATGCCGATCTCGATCGCGCTCGGCCTCACCGTGCTGTCGTTCGTGTTCTTCATGACCAACGTGCCGACCGAATCGGTCGCGCTGAAGCTGTTCACGGGCATCGACAATTTCGAGATCATGGCGATCCCGTTCTTCATCCTCGCCGGCAATTTCCTGACCCATGGCGGCGTCGCCCGAAGGATGATCAACTTCGCGACGTCGATGGTCGGGCACTGGTATGGCGGCCTCGGCCTAGCCGGCGTCGTGGCCTGTGCGCTGTTCGCCGCAGTCTCCGGCTCCTCGCCGGCGACCGTGATCGCGATCGGCTCGATCATGCTGCCGGCGATGGTCAAGCAGGGCTTTCCCAAGCGCTTCGGCGCCGGCGTCATCACCACCTCGGGCGCGCTCGGTATCCTGATCCCGCCGTCGATCGTGATGGTGGTCTATGCGGTCGCGACCGGCGGCAGCATCGCGCTCGATCCGGCCGGCCACCGCGTGTCCTCGGCCTCGGTCGGCCAGCTGTTCATCGCCGGCGTGATCCCCGGCCTGATGCTGGCGAGCCTGCTCGGCTTCACCACCTTCTACCGGGCCTGGAAGAACGACTACCCCCGGATGCCACGGGCAAGCTGGGCCGAGCGCTTCACGGCCTTCCGCAAGTGCGTGTGGGGTCTGCTGCTGATCGTGATCGTGCTCGGCGGCATCTACACCGGCAAGTTCACGCCGACTGAGGCCGCGGCCGTCAGCGCCGTCTATGCCTTCGTCATCGCGGTGTTCGTGTATCGCGATATGTCGCTGAAGGACGTGCCGAAGGTCTTGCTCGGCTCGGCCAACATGAGCGCGATGATCCTCTACATCATCACCAACGCCGTGCTGTTCTCGTTCCTGATGGCGAACGAGAACATCCCGCAGCAGATCGCCAACTGGATGGCGGCGGCCGGCGTCAACTGGATCGTGTTCCTCCTGGTCGTCAACATCCTCCTGCTGCTCGCCGGCAACGTGATGGAGGCGACCTCGATCGTCTTGATCATGGCGCCGATCCTGTTCCCGGTGGCGGTCAAGCTCGGCATCCATCCGGTGCATCTGGGCATCCTGATGGTGGTCAACATGGAGGTCGGCATGTGTCACCCGCCCGTCGGGCTCAACCTCTACGTCGCCTCGGGCATCGCCAAGATGGGCATCACCGAGCTGACCATCGCCGTCATGCCCTGGCTGCTGACGATGCTGGGCTTCCTCGCGCTCGTCACCTACGTGCCGGAAATCTCGCTGTGGTTGCCGCGCATGCTGGGGATGCTTTGAGGCGCAGACATGAAATGACACCGAATTGCAAAAACAGAAAGGTATTTGAAGCAATTACATCTTCGTAAGGTCGTACACTCTGTCCAAACTGTAAGTTGAAGGTGCGGAACGGCGGGCTCATGCTGATCCGACTTTCCAAGGAGGTTGGCATGAGAAGGTTCACCATCGCCGCTGTCGCCGTGCTCGCCATCGCCGGCTCGACCGCGGTCTACGCCCAGCGCGGCTGGTTTCATGATCACATGCATCATGCGCGCATGAATCCGGAAGATCGCGCCGCCATGCTGGATGCGCGCATCGCTTCCGTCCATGCCGGCCTGAAGCTGACGGCGGACCAGGAGAAATTGTGGCCGCCGGTCGAGAGCGCGGTGCGCGATCTCGCCAAGCTGCGGTTCGACCGCGCCAATGCGCGGATGACCGACGCAGCCCAGGACAAGGACATCGATCCCGTGGCGCGGCTGCGCGAGCGTGCCGATACGATGGCGGTCACCGCGGATGCGATGAAGAAGGTCGCCGACGCTGCCGACCCGCTCTACAAGACGCTCGACGACGGCCAGAAGCGCCGGCTGTCGATGCTCACCCGGCCGATGGGGCGCATGATGGGAACGGACGGTCCGCGCCATCACCGCTGGATGGAGCGCGGCGAGGGCGGCATGGAGGACGGTCCGCGCTTCGGCGGGCATCGCTTCGGCCCGGGATCGATGGGCCACATGGGCTGGTCCGAGGAGGAACGCGAGTCCGGACGGCTCTGAGCGCCGGTTAACGATCCTTCTGATTTCACTTGGGGAAAACCGCCGCCCGCCGGCGGTTTTTCTGCATCGAAAGTGACGAAAAATCGTCATGGATCGCTGGACATCCCGGAATCGCTTTGCTAAACGACCGGCTCTCGCGGAAGGCTTTCTCCGGATGCAAGATCCGGGCGCATAGCTCAGTTGGTAGAGCAGCTGACTCTTAATCAGCGGGTCCTAGGTTCGAGCCCTAGTGCGCCCACCAAGCCTTCCAAAGATGTATGGCCAATCTGCAAAGCCATTCCGACAAGCGGGTCAGCGGCTATTCCGACACGCCAGCTGCTTCTGTTTGCTCCTGCCGCCGCTTCTTCGACCCTGAGATCAACTGTTTGCGGGTCCGTTCTGGATAGGTCGGTAGCTGTCGACTTGAGCAGTGGCGGCCCGCGACACGCAGCTCGGCGTCTGTCAGATCGTGGATTGCGGTCGGGTCCCCGGGCGTGGTGTAACTCGGTAGAGCAAAGCCGTTCGCCCGCGCGCTCCCCTTCGCGTGCTCGCGGAGAAGGCCCCGGACACCGATCTTCTGCGCGAGTGATCGGCTTTGCTGCCCATCGCTTGATGGAGATGGAGGACGCCGGGCTGACCGGAGCGGCCAACGCCACGCCGGATGGTCGAGGCGCTGACGGCCGTTGTCCAGGAGGCCTGCGTACACGAGGGCGTTCGATCCGCTCGCGTTCACTTCGTCACATGTATGGCCCAACGCGTCCTGTCGGACGATATCGTTCGGCTCGCGCACGCCGGTGTACGCGGATGGTTGCGAGCCGTCGGTGCCGAGTGATCCTGAGCGGTACGACCTATCAGGAGCTGGCCGCCGCCGTGGCCGAGGCCCAGGGGGTGCCGCTTGCCGCCCTGCATTACTTCCCCGTCAGGGCGAACAACCATATCCTGCCGATTCGGTTGCCCCCGAGTTTGGTCGAATCCTTGTGGTCAGTCGCCGAGTGGTCGCACTGGCGCCTATTGAGGCCGGCCTATGATGAACAGCGCCGGGTTCTGCGGCTTCCGGACTCCAGAATTAGCGCCGTGCGCCGTATCGTCGAATCGGGCGCGCTGGAGATTCAAGCCTATGACAAGGTGTTTTTCCCGGACTCGAGGCGCGATGGGGCTGGGAGAGACCATTGGTCGGCACCATGACCTTGGAATCAGCCACCGGCTTCGATGAGTCCGTGATTTCCTGGATCGGCGCCGGCCGCCCCCCAATCTACTTCGGGTTCGGCAGCATGCCGGTCGACAGACCGACGGAGACCGTTGCGATGATCGCAAATGTTTGCCGCGAACTCAGCGAGCGTGCGCTGATCTGTTCGGGAGTCCTGCGGCTTGAAGACACGGTCCCCACGCAGGACGTCATGATCGTGCCTGCGACCGATCACGCCGCTGTCCTGCCGCGCTGCCGGGCCATCGTTCACTATGGCGGCTCCGGCACCACGGCCGCGAGCGTTCGCTCCGGCGTCCCAACTCTTGTCCTCTGGATCGGCGCCGACCAGCCGGTATGGGCGACACGGATCAGACGCCTGGGTATCGGCACCTCGCGTCGTTTTTCGGCAACGACGCAAGCGACCCTTCGCCATGAACTGCGGACCGTTCTGGAGCCGGGATGCCCACTCGGGCGCGCGAGGTGGCCAATCAGATGACGCCGCCGAGCCGAAGCCTAGCGGCTACCGTAGCGCTTCTCGAAGAGCTGGTCGCCACGCGCGCATGATTCGCCCCCCGGCCTGCTAATTGGCCGCAATTGCCACGTCCCAATCTGCTCCCAATTTCTCGAAAAATCATCGACTGGCCGCCGATGAACTCACTGCGCGGAAAACCTCGCCTGGAAGCCGCCCTGCGCTCCAGGCAAAGGCGACGTCAGGACGAGCTCGGCACCAACTCCGGAGGCGATGGCTTTTGCGATGGCGAGGCCCAACCCCGAGCCGTCAGCATCGGTGCTGCCGCGCTCGAACGGACGAGACAAGCGTTCCAGCAACTCCGGCGGAACGGCTGTTCCCTCATTTGTAACGGTCAGCACGCCAGTGTTGGAAAGAGTTACAACGACTGGTGCGGGGGACGCTCCGTGCTTGAGGCCGTTCTCAATGAGATTGCGCGCTAGAATGGCAAAGGCATCCGTATCAATATCGAAGAGAACCGGCGTCGCAGGAATGTTGACAGCGAGTCGACCGGCCGCAGCCGGATCGCGCATCATCTCCCCGATGACCAGTTTCAGCACCGATGCGATGTCAGTCGTCTCCCTGCCCTGAAGCCGTCCACCCTCCGCCTTCGCGAGTTGCATCAACTTTTCAGACAATTGCGAAAGCCGCCGCAGCGCCACCTCGATCTGCTGGGCCCGGGTTCGGGCCGCGGTGTCCCTGGTCTCGGCGATGAGTCGTTGCGTCTGCGCGAGCGCGGCAGCCACCGGCGTACGTAGTTCGTGCGCGGAATTGGCCGTGAAACTTCGCTCGGCTTCCAGGGCGCGCCGAAGCTTCTCCAGCAGGCCGTTCACGGCGTCGGCGATCGGCCCGATCTCGGAGGGCAGTCCCGCGGCTGGAACCGGAGACAGATCGCCGGTGCCGCGCGCTTCAATGTCGCCTCGCAGGCGCCTGACCGGGGTCATCGAAACGCGCACGACGCCCCATACGGCGAGAAGACTGAGGGGAATGAGCAATCCCAGCGGCCAGGCAAGCCCGAGGAGCGCCTGGTTCGCGACCTCGCGACGATGTGTCAGCAGCTCCGCCACCGCGATCGTCATCGTGCCTCGCACTGCAGTGTCGAAGTAGATTCGATGGGTTGGGGTGTCGACAAACCCCATTCTGGAGAAAGGAGGAAAGATCGCGTCATCGGCACCGTGCGAGCGCAGCAGGACGGTGCCGCGGTCGTCGCGGACCACATAGGTGAAGTACTCGTCGTGCTGCCTGAGCGTGGCGATACGCTGAGACGTGCCGTCTGCCTCACGGCCGAGGATATCGAGCACCGCAAGCGGAAGAATCCGCTGAGCCGTCTCCTCAAGCGCGCTATCGAATACCTCGTTCATTTCGTGACGCAGCCTTTGGCCGGTCACGACGGCTGCAACAATCCAAAGGAGCGCGACGCCAAGCCCGAGCCACAGCGAGATCTGCCACTGCAGACTACGCGGGCCTTTCATGAGGCGATTCCCAGCCGATAGCCGAGACCTCGCACGGTCTCAATGACGGCGTGTCCGAGCTTCTTGCGAAGCCGGCTGACATGTACCTCGATGGTGTTGCTCTCGATCTCTTCGCCGAAGGAATAGAGCCGTTCCTCGAGCAGCGATTTGGACAAAACCTGTCGCGGACGCTGTAAGAAAGTCTCGAGCAGCACCCATTCCCGCGCCGTCAGGGCGATGTTCTTTCCTGCACGCGCAATCGACCGAGCGGCCAGATCGATCTGAAGATCGCCAATTCGGATCAGTGGGTTCGGATTGCCGGCATAGCGGCGAGCGACGGCATTCAGCCGCGCCGTAAGCTCCGAAAGATCGAAGGGCTTGATCATGTAATCGTCTGCGCCGGCGTTGAGCCCTTCGATCCGGTCGGACAATTGATCGAGCGCCGTCAGGATGATGACCGGCGTCACGTCGCCCTTGGCGCGTCGATCCCGCAGCAGTCCGATACCGCGGCCATCCGGCAGCATCAGATCCAGGAGCAAGAGGTCATAGGCCGCGGTGTCAAGATATTCCCTTGCCGCATCCAGGCGGGTCACCCAGTCCACGGAATGGCCATCCGACACAATCTGGTCGCGTACTGCCGCCCCCAGAATCGTGTCGTCTTCGATCAGCAATATCCGCATCGGGTCATTCCGCCCAGCCCGTCGACCTGTAAGCGATAATCATAGAGGAGATCCTGACGTTGACCTGAAGCAAAAGTCGCGGCGTCTTCAGGCCAACGTCAGGAAACCGGCTCAAGAAGAAGACGGGCAGGAGCCTTGAAGCGGGAGCAAGAGAACGTGAACAGGACAATGTTGATTGCCGCCATTCTGCTGGGGGCGCTGATCCCCGGCATGGCGCTGGCCGATGATGACGATTGCAACGTGCCCATGGCGCAGTGGCAGCCGCGCGAAGCGGTCGAGCAGATGGCGAAGGCGCGCGGCTGGACCGTGCGCAGAATCAAGATCGACGATGGATGCTATGAGATCAGGGGACAGGACGAAGCCGGTCGCGCCATCGAGGCAAAGATTGATCCTGCATCTCTGGCTGTGATCCGCGTGAAGCAAAAGCGCGGAGAGCACGACAAGGATCATGATCAAGGTGACCGAGAGCGGCGAGGCGATCAGTCGGGACCAGGACGAGCAGCCGCGCCTACGGCGCCGCCCACCAACGGACTTATTCAGGGCGGCGCGGCTCCCAAGGTCCAGGTTCAATAACGGTCCGGAAGCCGCGAGCATCCTGGGACGCAAAAGGCCGGCCTGACTGACGGACGTCGCCTGAATCGAGTGAACGCGACATCGCGTTCAAGCGCGCCCCGCCTCGTGCGGGGCGTTTTCTTTTGGGGAGAGCGCAACCTGACGACGACCTGAAGCAGAATCGGATCGACCTTCAGGAGCACGTCAGCCGCGCCATTCAGTTAGGGCGCGATAGAAGCGCCACTGTCGGAGACAAAAATGAAATCGATGATTGCCGCCCTTGCCGTGACCACCGCGCTGACCGCCCCCGGGCTGGCCATGGCGCGACCTGTCACGTTGACCACGACGCTTAATAACTACGGCGGGAACGGCGCGTATTTGGCGCTTTACGTGACCGACGCGACCGGAGCTTACAAAGGCACGCTGTGGATGGCTGGCTCCAAGTCCAAATATTACAGCCATCTCAGCGGCTGGGAGCGCAGTTCTCGTGGAAACCTTGCAGATATCAACGGCATCACCGGCGCAAGCGTCGGAGCCGGCCGTACGCTGAAGATCACGCTCGATCTTGCGGATGCGCTCTTCGACGCGGGCTACAAGCTGCATATCGACGCCGCCGCCGAGGATATGCGCGACAGCCCGTCCGAGGTGGTGGTTCCGCTGACATCCGCGGGCGCGGGCCGGCCGCTGGCAGGGCGCAGCTACATCCGCTCGTTCACTTACGACAAATAGCCTTGGGATGGGTGTGATGCTGCGCTTGATTCATAGGGGCCTGGCCCTTGCCGTCGTCCTGCCGCTGATGGTGCTTGTCCTAAGCGGCGCGGTGCTGTCGGTGATCCCGGCTTGGGAAAGAGCTGGGGCGATATCGCCAGACAGCATGAGCGTCGCCGACCTCGCCGGCCGGATCGCCCACAGGTATCCTGGCGTCGAGCAGATCAAGCGACTGACCTCCGGCAAAGTCATCGCCTTCTACTCCGGACCAGCCGGCCCGGCCGCGAGCGTGGTGGATCCTTCCAGCGGCAAGCCGGTTTCGGACTACGTGCGCTCCCCGTTCGAGCGCTGGATGACAAACCTGCACCGCTCGTTCTTTCTGAGCGATGGCGGACGCATGGCCGCAGGCGCGAGCGCATTCGCCATGCTTGTCCTGACGCTGTCCGGTCTGCAGATGACGGCCCGGCGCATGGGAGGGTGGCGGCATATTCTCGGCTGCTCCCGTGGCGGCGGCATGCAACGCCTGCATACCGATCTCGGTCGGCTGGCGGCTTTCGGGCTCGTGCTGTCGGCTATGACGGCGCTTTATCTGTCGCTCACGACGTTCGGACTGATCCCGGACGGCACGGCGCAGCTGTCCGCATTCCCGAGCGTGACAAGCCGCGGCCCGGCTCTTCCGGTCGAGCAAATCGAGGCTTTGCGTGGCATCGATCTTTCCCAACTGCGTGAATTGACGTTTCCCAACGTCGCGAATCCGAACGATCTCTTCCATCTGGTCACCGCTGCAGGCGAGGGCTACGTCGACCCGGCCAGCGGAGAGATGCTGGGCTGGCAGGACAATTCGGTCGCCCGGCAGATCTACGAATTCATCTACATGCTGCACACCGGGCAAGGGCTCTGGTGGCTTGGGTTGCTGCTCGGCGTCAGTGCCCTCAGTGTGCCGGTGCTCGGGTTGAGCGGAGCCGTGGTGTGGTCGAGCAGGAAGCACGCTCACGCTCCCATCAGCGACAACGTTCCTGCCAAAGATGCCGACACCGTGATCCTGGTCGGCAGTGAAAGCGGCAGCACATGGGGCTTCGCCCGCACGCTGCATGCCGCGCTGACGGCCAACGGGCACAGGGTTCACGCTGCTCCAATGGACAGCTTGTTGCGATCCTATCCGTCGACCCAGCGCATGTTCGTGCTGACGGCAACCTATGGCGACGGCGCAGCGCCGGCGACAGCCGGCGCATTCCTCAAACGCCTCGACGCGATCACCGCGCCACCGCCGTTTCCGGTCGCAGTCCTCGGCTTCGGTGATCGGCAGTTCCCGCAATTCTGTCAATTCGCCCGCGACGTCGAGGCGGCCCTGGCGCGTAAAGGCTCGCGATCGTTGATGCCGCTGGACACGATCGACCGCCAGTCTGCGCAAGAGTTTGCGCGGTGGGGCAAGGCCCTGTCGGATGTCATGGGTGAGGACCTTGTGCTGATCCATGTGCCGGAGCGGCCGCGTACTGATATGCTGACGCTCATCGAACGGGTCGATTACGGCGCGGAGGTGCAGGCGCCCACCTGCGTGCTGCGCTTCGCGCTGCCAGGACGCGGCATGTTCGCGCGCCTCATGGGGCATGGCTGGCCGCGCTTCGCCGCAGGCGACCTGATCGCGGTTCTGCCGCCAGACTGCAACTTGCCGCGCTACTATTCGTTGGCAAGTTCGACCCGTGATGGCTTCGTCGAGATCTGCGTCCGCAAGCATCCGGGCGGACTTTGCTCTGGTCTGCTTCACGGCCTTCAGCCGGGCGACAAGGTCGAGGCCTTCGTGAAGGCAAATCCCGCTTTCCGTCCGGCACATGGACGAAGGCCGGTGATCCTGATCGGCGCTGGCACCGGCATAGGTCCGCTGGCAGGATTTGTTCGTGCCAACGGCGGGTGCCAGCCGATGCATCTGTATTTCGGCGGGCGCGATCCAGCCTCTGACTTTCTCTATGAGCGCGAAATCGATGGCTGGCTGGGTGAGAAACGATTGACGAGCCTCACCACTGCCTTCTCGCGCGTGAAGGGCGGCGGCTATGTGCAGGATCGCCTGCGCGGTGACGCGGATCGCCTGCGCGCACTCATCGCCAACGGAGCACAGATCATGGTCTGTGGCGGGCGCGACATGGCAGCGGACGTCATGCAGGCGGTGGCGGACGTATTGGCGCCCCTGGGTCTGACGCCTGTCGCACTCAAAGCCCAAGGGAGGTATGTTGAAGATGTCTACTAACCTGCACCGTCATGTATTGAGCGGCGCCACCATGGGAACGCGCTGGTCGGCGCTGCTCTATGCACCGCCGTCGACCAATCTTGCCGCGCTGGAAACCGCATTGGCTCACGCCGTCGATTGCGTCGACCATCAGATGTCCACATGGAAGCCGGACAGCGACCTGATGCGTTTCAATGCAGCGTCGCCGGGCACCTGGGAATCCTTGCCGATTGAACTCATGCGGGTCTTGGAGCGGGGAGTTGCAATCGGACGCGCCTCGGACGGAGCCTTTGACGTCGGGCTCGGAACTCTCGTCAATGCCTGGGGTTTCGGACCTCCCTGTTCGGCGACAGACGCGCAAGCGCTTCGCGCGGCTCTTCGCGAGCGGCTGCCACCAACCCACACTGTTCTTGAACTGGATGTGCCGGAACGAAGGGCGCGCAAGCACAGCCACTTCGCCCTCGATCTTTCGGGTATCGCCAAGGGTTTCGCCGTGGACGAGATGATGCGCGTGGTCGAGTGCTTCGGCGTCTCCAATGCGCTGCTCGGTCTCGATGGAGAGTTGAAAGCGCGAGGCGCCAAGGCAGACGGATCCTCGTGGCGAGTAGCGGTGGAAGCGCCTGACTACGAACTGCGCGGTCCGCTCGGCGTGATCGAATTGCGTGATGCGGCGGTCGCGACCTCGGGCGACTATCGGCGCTGGGTCGATATCGGGCGAAAGCGCCTCTCTCACGCGATGGACCGATCGCGCGGCGGCCCGGTAGACAATGGAATTGCGTCGGTTTCAGTCGTTGCCGCCAGCTGCATGGATGCCGATGCTTGGGCCACTGCGCTCATGGTTCTCGGTCCGGAGCGAGGCAAGGCCCTGGCGCTGAAGCAAGGCCTCGATGCGCTGCTGATCCAGCGGCAAAACGAGACGTTCTCAGAGATTCCTGTCGGTCCCTTGTTCCATGAGCCTCGGGGCGCGCGGCAGGAAATGAGCCGGCACGAACGAGTGCCGGCTTTCTGAAACGGCCGGACGGTGGCGCCGATGTCCCGCCACAAGGATCTCCCGGTGCGCATGGTGGCCATTGCGGGCGAGAGCTCAGGCCGGCCGCCATCTCCACGATGCCAAAGGGGGCCGTTTGATCGCGGGGCCAGTTGTCCCTTTCAAAATGCGTCGTTCATTTCAGCGATCCGCCAGCGCCTCGGCTCCGGCGGCGAGCTCGACGATCTCATTTGTTATCTCTTCCTGCCGGAGCTGCTGCTCACGCTGTCCAAGCGTGACGAGGCGGGTCCCGATGTTGTGCCGGGCTGCCGTCATCGTCATCATGCGTGCCTGGTTTTCGGCTTCATAGGAATGCATGGCTGCCTCGCAAAGCCGGGCATAGACATACTCGGCCGTGAGTCGTTCGAGCAATTCCCGCGGCTCGAGTGTTGTCAACGGCGGCAGAGTCTCGGAGTCACTGGCAAAGCGCGCAAGATCAAGTGGAAGCAGCGAGTAGCGTTCAATCTGGACGCCGACGCCGGAGATTGATCGCGGCACGATCATTTGAACGGTTGATGGCGTACCGCTTGCGATCTGCGCGTACAAGGCGTCGGCGATGTTGTTCGCAAGTGAAGGAACAGCATCCACGTGGCTGGCCATCGGAGTCGACCAGGACGGGTTCAACCCACGCTCGCGGGCGATGACAAGGCCACGCGTTCCAATCAGGAATGTCGTTGCGTTTGCGAGATCGCCCCCTGCAGCGTTCAAAACACGTTCGCTGAATGCGCCGGCGAAGCCCTGTTCCGCGCAAAAGAGGATCACGCCGGTTGTCGCTCTTCTTCTTTCCGGCAGATGTCGAAAATCTGCCGGCAGCAGCGTCAGGGCCTGTCCGATGGCCCGGGAAACGACAGCGCTATAGGAATCGATGCCGTCAAGGAGGGAGCGTGCTCGCTGCGCGCGCGACGCGGCGATGCCGCGCAAGGCAGTGACCACGGCCTCCAGTTGACGGACGTTCTGGATTTGGGCCGAGATCTCAGCGAGCCGTTCCACCATCATTCAGATCCGATCGGCGCGCGGTCGGGCACACTTGGCGGCAAGCCCCGTGAGCGCCGCTGTCATGGCTGCTCTCTGCGGGTCATCGAGTTCGCCTGTCCGCTCGATGGCCGCCACGGCCTCCTTTGCCTCCTTGTCGATCCAGGACGAGAGTTCGGTGCGAAACCTTGCGATGTCGTCCAACGCCACGCGGTCAAGAATGCCGGTCTGCAGCGCCGTGACGAGCGCGACCTCGTCCGCCAAACGAACCGGCGAATATTGTGGCTGGGCCAGGATGCTCCGGATGTGTCGCCCGCGAGCGATCTTGTCCTTGACTTGGGTGTCGGTCACTCCGCCAAAGCGCGTGAACATTTCCAGTTCCAGAAATTGCGCGTAGTCGAGGCGCAGAGCGTGCGCGGCTTCGCGCAAGGCTGGAGCCTGAGTCTTTCCACCCACTCGGCTGACGCTTGTGCCGACATCGACGGCCGGCTTGTGACCTTCGTGGAAAAGACGCGCATCGAGAACGATCTGGCCGTCGGTAATCGATATCAGGTTGGTCGGAATGTAGGCGCTGAGATTCCCGCCATCGAGTTCAGCGATGGGCAGCGCGGTCAGCGAACCTCCCCCGGCCGCCTTGGAAAGTTTTGCCGCCCGCTCCAGCAGCCTGGCATGAACATAGAAGACGTCGCCGGGGTAGGCCTCGCGACCGGGCGGTTGGCGTGTCAGCAAGGCGATTTCCCGATGGGTGGCCGCATGTTTCGTCAGATCGTCGATGGCCACCAGCGCATGCTGGCCACGGTCGCGGAAGTATTCGGCGATGGTGAAAGCGGCGAAAGGGGCGATCCATTGCAGGCCGGGCGAAGCGGAAGCGCCGGCAACGACGAAAATGCATCGCTCGGGAGCGCCGTGTGCCTGTATCGCCTGTATCGCCCGCTTCACGGTCGACGACTTCTGACCGATAGCGACGTAGACACAAACGATGTCGCTGAACTTCTGATTGATGATGCAGTCGATCGCTATTGCCGTCTTGCCGATTGCGCGATCGCCGATAATGAGCTCGCGCTGGCCGCGGCCGAGCGCGAACATCGAATCCAGCACAAGAATTCCGGTCTGCAGGGGCTCGCTGACAAGGTCGCGATCGATGATCGACGGTGCCGGCCGTTCGATCGGCTCATATGCGCCCGACTCGATCGGTGCTCCGCCGTCCAGAGGACGCCCCAGCGGATCGATCGTCCGGCCGAGCAGAGAAGGTCCGACGGGGACGCGGACCACTTCGCCGCTGCCGTGCACCTGATGGCCCGCCTTGAGGCCTGTGGGGTCGTCGAGCAGGACGCATCCCAGCAGATCGCGGTCGAGCGTGGTGGCGTAGCCGACCTGTCCGTGCTCGAAGCGTACGAGCTCATCAAGACGCACATCGGGCAGGCCTGACACCAATGCGATCCCATCGGCAACGGATTCCACGCAGCCAATCTGCTCGGTTACCGGTGCAAGCGTCGCAGCATCAACGCGCGCCTCGGCTTCCCGTAGCCAGCTGTCGAGAGGGGCGATGGCCGTCATCGGTCCAGCTCTCTTCGAATGATCTCGAGGTCGGCCTGCCAGTTGTTGCGCACGACGATATTCCGGCCTCTGATTTCGAAACCAGCGATGAGCCTGGAATCGCACGAGAGACGTATCGGTGGCTCACTGCCGAACGCTGCGTGGATCGTCTCCCGCAAGCTGGCCGCCTGCTCGTCATCCAGTTTCGCCGCTGCGACGACGTCGAGCGGGTGAGCCGGATCCGATCCCGCAAGGCGATTGCGCGAGTCCACCGTCAGCCGGCCCAGTTCAGCACCAAGACCATCGAGAAAAGCGGAGAATGCAGCGCTTGCTGGAAGCCGTTCTAGTAGTCGGCGTGCAATCCGCACCGAGAGCTCGCTCGCTCGATCGAGCACAGCGTGCTGCATGGCGATGCGCTCTTTTTCGATCGCGACTGCCGCATCCTTTCGGTGCTGATCGAGCTCGCTCGACAGTTGGGCGAGCGCGGACGCTTTCTCCGCCTCCGCGTCCTTGCGGGCCTGTGCGAGCAAGCGATCGCGCTGCGCGTCGATCCCGGCGCGGAGTGTCGTTGCTTCGGCGCGAAGGTCCCCGGCCTCCTTTCGAGCCGCGTCGGCGTCCGCAAGGAGCTTAGCCGCCTCTTCTCGCCGTTTCGCTACGAGATCGGCGACCGGACGAAAGAAGAACCGGCCCAGGATCCAGATGAGGATGAGGACATTGACGGTCTGGAGCGCCAACGTCCACCAGTCGATATGCATATCGGCCTAATGGATGAAGGGGTTGGCGAACAACACGAGCAGCGCGATGACGAGACAGTAGATTGCCATGGTTTCGATCATGGCAAGACCGACGAAGAGGGTGCGCGAGATCGTCCCCGCCGCCTCGGGCTGCCGGGCGATGGCATCCATTGCTGCGGCGACCGCGCGACCTTCGCCGAGTGCCGGCCCAATCGCTCCAAAAGAGACCGCCATGGCCGCTGCAAAGATGCTGACAATCTCGATCCAGTTCATGATGACTTCCCTTTCGTGGGAGCGCGTCCCTCGTTCAACGCGCTGCCGATGAATACCATGGCGAGGACGGTGAAAATGTATGCCTGAACCGCGCCGGTCAGGAGATCGAGCGCCATGAGCGGAATAGGCACGAGTAGACCGGCAAGGGACAGAACAATGCCGACGACAAAAACACCGCTCATCACGTTTCCGAACAGGCGCACGATCAGCGAAAACGTTCGCGTGAACGTTTCGACGATGTTCAGGGGAACCATGATGAAGGTGGGCTCGGCGAAGGTCTTGAGATATCCGACCAGCCCCCGTGCCCGAACACCGAAGTAGAAGATGGCGACGAACACGATGAGCCCCAGCGCCGCATCTGTTTCAATGTGCGCAGTTGGCGGCTCGACACCGGGGATCAGCGAGCACCAATTTGCCGCCAGAATGAAGAGAAAGAGCGTACCGATCATCGGGACGTATGGCGCCGGCGCCACGCGCATGGTCTCGTGGACTTGATTTTCGATGACGTCGACAACCGTCTCGACGATCGCCTGGGCAGCGGTGGGCCGCAGCGAGAGCGAGCGCGTGGCGAGCCAGCCACCCACGCCGAGGATGGCCATGAGCCCCCAGGTCACGACGACGGGCTCGGTGACTGCGACTGGCCCAATCGTGAACACGACCTTTGCGGTCAGGGGTGAACCGATCATCGTCGCGTCTCCGGCCGAAGAAGTCCGTTTCGCGCGGTCAGGAGGCCGAGGGTCCCGGCAAGGAGGGGCATCGCTCCAAACGATTTGGTGACGAGCACCATGGCTCCACCTGTCGCAGCGAAACGAAGCAATTGCAGTCCGAGCGAAGAGAATGGCTGGCCACCGATGAGGAAGCGTACGTTCCATCGCAAGGAGGCGAAATGCAGCAGCCCCAGCAGGCCACCAGCACCAATCCAGCCAGCTGCCTCAGCAATGAAGAGATAGTCGTGCATGACGGCATGGCTCATTGCTGATGCATCCATCGCCAGGCCGACCAGCAGCCGGCCGCCACCCCGAGCAAAAGGAGCGGCGCGCTCCAGAAGATGCCTGTCCCGAGCCAACGGTCGATCCAGCGGCCGACGAACAGGCCAATCAGCGTAGGTGCGACGATGATCCAGCCGAGCACGCCGATCTGGCCGACAAATCGCACCACCGATGAGTCGCCATCGCTACGCCAAGACTCCCATCGCGCGCGTCGGTCGCGGACCGCCTTGGTCAATCCATCAGGAGTGGGATCGCCGTTCGGCTTCGAACCGACCATCACGAGCCGCCCTCCATCAAACTGCGCTTGTCGGGACGCAGGTAGTGGACGATCTGCCGGATGGCCTTCATCTGCAGTTGGAGATTCTCCGTTCGGGACGCGCGCTCGGTTTCGCTTCGTTTGCGAAATTCATCGAGCACGATCACTTCAAGGCGATCGAGATCGTCGCCGGCAATCGCCTCGCGTGTGGCGATGGCGATCTCGGCGCCGCCGGTCACGGAAAGCACGCCCCGCCGCACCGCACAGTAGCGTAGGCGCCTGTCGGCGCCTTGCCAACTGACCACCGAGATGTTCAGAGCAGTAAGAAGGTCGGCATGACCTGCGAGAATTCCAAAGCTGCCGCTGTCGTCCTCGGCGCGAACGCTCGAAACGTTTGCTTCGTCGACCACGATTGCAGTCGGTGTGGTGATCAGGAGCCTCATCTCGCCGGCTCCTCGGACTTTTCCTGAGGCTGCCTGGCCCTCGCGTCGTCGATGCCGCCGATCATATAGAACGAGCTCTCGGCCCACTGATCACAGTCACCGCCGAGGATCGCCTGACAGCCCTTGAGCGTCTCTGCCAGGGGAACCGAGCGGCCGGGCACACCCGTGAACGCCTCGGTCACGGAAAACGGTTGAGTGAGAAAGCGCTGCAGGCGTCGGGCACGTGCAACAGCCAGCCGGTCCTGAGCGCTGAGCTCTTCGATTCCGAGCAGCGAGATGATGTCCTGAAGTTCTCGATAGTGTGCAATCGTCTCGCGCACCTCTTCGGCGATCCGATAGTGCTCGTCGCCAACCACAGTCGGATCAAGCAGGATGGAGGACGAGTTCAAGGGATCGACGGCGGGATACATGCCCTCGGCCGCCATCGTTCTCGACAGCACGATCATGCTGTCGAGATGACTCGAGATCGCGGTCACCGCCGGATCGGTGAAGTCGTCGGCCGGAACGTAGACCGCTTCGATGGCGGTCACCGAGACGCCGGAAACCGAGGCGATGCGTTCGTGCAACGCGGCGACTTCCGTGGCAAGGGTCGGCTGATAACCGACACGCGACGGCAAGCGCCCGAGCAGGCCGGACACCTCGCTCCCGGCCTGCACGAACCGGAACACGTTGTCCATGAGAAGCAGAACGTTCTGACGCTTCGTGTCGCGGAAGTATTCGGCGATCGTCAGCGCCGTCAGCCCGACACGCCAGCGGGCACCCGGCGGCTCATTCATCTGGCCGTAAACCAGTACGCTGCGATCGAGCACCCCGGATCGGCGCATTTCCAACAGGAGCTCATGCCCTTCGCGGGAGCGCTCGCCGATCCCGGCAAACACGGAAATGCCCTGGTAACTCTGGACCATGGCGTGGATCAATTCCATCACTACCACGGTCTTGCCGACGCCGGCTCCGCCAAACATTGCGGCTTTGCCACCCTGCGGAAGCGGCGCCAGAAGATCGATGACCTTGATGCCCGTTTCGAAAATTGCCGTGGCCGGGCTCCGTTCGCCGAGTGGCGGCGCGGGATTGTGAATCGGCGCGCGCGCCAGATCGTCGGGCAATGCGGGGCCGTTGTCCCGCGTGCGCCCGGTCACGTCGAGCAGGCGCCCGAGCACTGCGTCGCCGACGGGAACGCTGATCGGTCCACCTGTCGATTGCACCCGCGCCCCCCGTTTCAGGCCGGCAGTTGCTTGTAAGGCGACGCCGCGCACCGTCGTCTCGTCCAGGTGCGCCTGAACCTCAACGATCAGGATGTCCGGCTGGTCCCAGTCCACCAGAAGCGCGTCGCCCAGCTTGGGGAGCTCGGCGGCGGCGAACTCCACGTCGACCACGGCGCCGCGGACCGCAAGGACCCGGCCTTCTGATTGTAAAGGAAGCGCCATGGTGATCCGTCGGCAAATGTCAGTCCTGCACGTTGCTACCGCGCTGACGGCTCTCAGCCTTGATCAGAATCAACGGGCGACTCCCCCTTTTCTTGGGCACACATGATCTTGATCGAACTGCGTCGAACAACGTCGGTGCGTACAACTGGGAGCATCATGACAGAGCTGACGACGATACCGATGCAATCAAATCCTGCCGTCAAACCGGCAGAACTCTCGATCACAATCAGCGAGTCCTAAGTTCGCCCACCAGACCTTCCCCTGTTTCTCCAGGGATCGACGATCGGCCGAGCTCTTCCAGGGCCTGTCGCACCGACTGGACAAGATCCAGCGCCACCGGCGAGGGGCTGCGCTGCGGCGGAAACACCGCGGCGAATTCGAAATCGATGCGCGGCGCGAAGGGCCGCATCACCACGCCACGGCCGTCGAATTCGCGCGCGGTGAACGGATCGCAAATCGAGACGCCCAGTCCCGACGACACCATCCCGCACATGATTTCCGACAGCGTCGTCTCGACCCGCAGCACGCGCCTGACATCCTCGCGATGGAAGATCTGATCGATCAGATGACGGCTGGTGGAGCCTGACGAGAGCGAGATGAAGGTCTCCCCATCGAAGTCGCGCGGCACCAAGATCGTCTTCGCGCAAAGCCGGTGGCCTGCTGGGAGAACGGCGACGCGCGGCAGCGCCGGCAGCTTGATGCTCGGAAGCCCGGCATGGGCGATCGGCACCTCGGCAAAGCCGACGTCACATTGCGCGTTCAGCACCCAGTCGATCACGATCGGCGAGATCACGCCGAAGAAGGCGAGGTTGAGGTTCGGGCGCTCCTGCAGGAAGTGGCCCGCGAGCCGCGGCAGATAGCCATTGGCAAGCGCGGGGAGCGCGGCAATGCGCAGCGTCCCGGTGCGTCGGCCACGGATCTCCTCAGCGGCCGCGGTGATGCGATCGAGCCCGACGAAGGAGCGCTCGACCTCCATGTAGAGCGCCGTCGCTGCCGCGGTCGGCACCAGGCCGGTGCCGCGACGCTCGAACAACTCCATCTTGAGCAGCGCCTGCAGGTCGCGCAGCAGCCGGCTGACCGCCGGCTGCGTCACCGCCATCAGCTTGGCCGCTTCCGTCACGCTGCCGCTCAGCATCATCGCCCGGAAGGCTTCGACCTGCCTTGAGTTGATCCGCGCCATACGTTTTCATCCATAACATTCGCGTATGAATAGGGTGTCATTATTCATTGGACGATCAAAGCCTCTGCTGCGATCTTTTTTGGCAGGGTGAGGGAAGGCTCGTTTTTTAGGCTCTTCAGCTCCGGCTTTCCTGGATCTGCGGATGCCATCGGGCAAGCCGATCTCCCTGGGACGGTTTTTTAATACCGTCTTTTATCCAAGATGATGGAGATCGGTCCAATGAAGCACCCTAAACTCCTGATGGCGGTCAGCGTCGCCGTCCTGGCCTCAGCCTCGCAGGTCTGGGCTCAGCAGAAGACGCTCTATGTCGCCGGCTATGGCGGCTCGTTCGAGAAGACGATCCGCGAGGAGGTGATCCCGCCGTTCGAGCAGGCCAACGGCGTCAAGGTCGAATACGTCGCCGGCAACTCCACCGACACCCTCGCCAAGCTGCAGGCGCAGAAGGGCAACCAGCAGATCGACGTCGCGATCGTCGATGACGGCCCGATGTACCAGGCGATCCAGCTCGGCTTCTGCGACAAGGTCACCGGACTGCCCGGCGATCTGCTGGAGGTCGCGCGCTTCAAGGATGACAAGGCGGTCGCCATCGGCCTGGTCGCCACCGGCCTGATGTACAACAAGAAGGTGTTTGCCGAGAAGGGCTGGGCCGCGCCGACCTCGTGGAACGATCTCAAGGATCCGAAATACAAGCAACTGCTCGTCATTCCGCCGATCAACAACACCTACGGCCTCAACGTGCTTCTGATGCTGGCGAAGATGAACGGCGGCAGCGAGAGCAATGTCGATGCCGGTTTCAAGATCTTCAAGAATGACATCAATCCCAACGTATTGGCCTACGAGCCGTCGCCCGGCAAGATGACCGAGCTGTTCCAATCGGGGCAGGCGGTCATCGCGGTGTGGGGCAGCGGTCGCGTGCAGAGCTTCGCCAACACCGGCTTTCCGGTCGATTTCGTCTATCCGAAAGAAGGTGCCGTGAGCCTGCTGACGACGGCGTGTCCGATCGCCAAGCCGTCGGTCTCGCCGCTGGCCTCGAGCTTCATCAAGCTGCTGCTCGATCCGAAGATCCAGCTCACGATGCTGAAGGAATATGGCTACGGCCCGGTCGTGAAATCCGTCGTGATCCCCGAGGGCGTGGGCGCGATGGCGCCGATCGGCGAACGCGCCGCCAAGGTCTATGCGCCCGATTGGAGCGTGGTCAACGAGAAGCGCGAGGAATGGACCAAGCGCTGGAATCGCGAGGTCGAGCGCTAACCGGTTGCTTGTTGCGAGCCTCTCTCGTTGACGGCGGTGTTCTCCCTTCCCCTAAAGGGGAAGGGAGGTGCACCGTGCGCGGAGCGCCAGTATTCCTCGCCCATCTGGATCCAAAGCATGTCCCTCCTCGAACTCGACCGCGTCGGCAAGTCCTTCGGCCCCAACACGGCCGTCGAAGAGTTCAGCCTCGGCGTCGCCAAGGGCGAGTTCATCTCGTTCCTCGGCCCCTCCGGCTGCGGCAAGACCACCACGTTGCAGATGATCGCGGGCTTCCTCGATCCCTCACATGGTGCGATCCGCCTCGAGGGCAGGGATCTCGTCGCGGTGCCACCGGCGAAGCGCGGCCTCGGCATCGTGTTCCAGAGCTACGCGCTGTTTCCTCACATGACCGCCGCCGAGAACGTCGCGTTCGGTCTGGAGATGCGCAAAGTCGCGCGCAAGGAACGCGAGGAGCGCGTACGATCGGCGCTCGCGCTGGTCGGCCTTGCCGGCTATGAGGACCGTCATCCTCGCCGCATGTCCGGCGGCCAGCAGCAGCGCGTGGCGCTCGCGCGCGCGCTGGTGATCCGGCCGAGCCTGCTGCTGCTCGATGAGCCCCTGTCCAATCTCGATGCGCGCCTGCGCGAGGACATGCAGATCGAGCTGCGCCAGATCCAGCGCGACCTCGGCACTACGACCATCCTCGTCACCCATGATCAGATCGAGGCGATGTCGCTGTCCGACCGCATCGTGGTGATGAGCAAGGGCAGGATCGAGCAGATCGGCACGCCGCAGCAGGTCTACGAGCAGCCGGCCTCGGCCTTCGTTGCGCAGTTTCTCGGCAAGACCAACGAGTTTGCCGCGATGGTGGATTGCGCCTCCGGGCAGGCCAGGCTGGTCGCGGGATCGTGGAGCGCGCCGGCGCCGGCCGGCGTCGCCGGCTCCGTCGCCGTCAGCGTCCGGCCCGAGCGCATCAATTTCGGCGACGCCGGTCTTGCGGGGCGCATCACGAGCCGCATCTTCCAGGGCAATCATTGGCTGTTCCAATGCGACACCGAATGCGGGCCCGCCATCGTGATCCGCCAGAATGACGGCCTGCCGCAGCCGGAGCAGGGCGCCGCGGTGCATCTCGTCTGGCAGGTCTCGGACATGAGCCTGCGCGCCGCGAAGGCCGCAGCATGAGCGCGACCATCGCGTCCAACCCGTCGGAGACGCGGGCCGGGCTTTCCCTGGCGCTGCCGGCCTTGATGCTGTTCCTGGGCGTCGTGGTGATCCCGCTGGCGATGACCGTGATGCTGTCGTTCCACGATTGGGGCCAGTACAAGGGCATCGAGCCGGTGTTCATCCTGAAGAACTGGCGCGAGATCGTGGACGATCCCTACTACGCGGAGATGTTCTGGCGCACCTTCCGCGTCGCGGTGCTGGCGACCTCGATCACGGCGGTGTTCGGCGTGCCGGAGGCCTACATCCTCAACCGCATGCAGGGGCCGTGGAAGGGCCTCTTCCTGCTGGTGATCATCGGCCCGCTGCTGATCTCGGTCGTCGCGCGCACCCTCGGCTGGGCACTCCTGTTCGGCGGCAACAACGGGCTCGCCAACAAGCTGCTGATGGCGCTCGGCCTGATCGAGTCACCCATCAGGTTCATGTTCACCGAGACCGGCATGGTGATCGCGCTGGCGCATGCGATGATGCCGTTCATGGTGCTCGCGGTGTGGACCGCGCTGCAGCGGCTCGATCCGCAGGTCGAGAACGCGGCGCTGTCGCTGGGGGCAAGCTCGCTGACGGTGGTCCGCCGCATCGTGCTGCCGCAGATCATGCCGGGCGTGCTGTCGGGCGCCATCATCGTATTCTCGCTGTCCGCAAGCGCGTTTGCGACGCCGGCGATCATCGGCGGCCGCAGGCTCAAGGTCGCGGCGACGCTCGCCTATGACGAGTTCCTCAATACGCTGAACTGGCCGCTCGGCGCCGCGGTTGCCGTGCTGCTGCTGATCGCGCTCGTCCTGATCGTCGTCGGCTCCAACGCGCTGATCGAGCGCCGCTACCAGGAGGTGTTCCGATGAGCAGGAACGGCCCACTGGCGCTGATCTTCCATGCCGTCTTCGTCGTCTTCATGGTGGCGCCAATCGTCGTCGTGTGCTGGGTCGCGTTCACACCGGAAGGTTTCCTGTCGATCCCGATCACCAGCTTCTCGCTGCGCTGGTTCAGGGCGCTCGCCGACTATCCGGAATTCGTCCACGCCTTCGGCGTGAGCCTGTGGCTCGGCGCGCTGTCGTCGTGCGTGGCGCTCTTGTTCGCGGTGCCGGCGGCGCTGGCGATCAGCCGCTATCGCTTCCGCGGCCGTGACGCGCTGTCGGCGCTGTTCCTGTCACCCTTGATGATCCCGCACGTCGTGCTCGGCATCGCCTTCCTGCGCTTCTTCACCTCCGTCGGCATCGGCGGCACGTTCGTGGCGCTGGTGATCGCCCATGTCGTCGTGGTGTTTCCGTTCGCGCTGCGGCTGACGCTTGCGGCCGCGACCGGCATGGACCGGTCGATCGAGATGGCCGCGATCTCGCTCGGCGCCGACGGCTGGACCATGTTTCGCCGCGTCACCTTGCCCGCGATCCTGCCCGGCATCGTGAGCGGCTGGATGCTCGCCTTCATCCAGTCGTTCGACGATCTGACCATGACCGTGTTCCTGGCGACGCCCGGCACCGAGACCTTGCCGGTGCGTATGTTCCTCTACATCCAGGACAACATCGATCCGCTGGTGACGTCGGTGTCGGCAAGCGTCATCGCCGTCACCATGACCGTCCTGATCCTGCTCGATCGCTTCTACGGGCTCGACCGCGTGCTGACCGCCAAAGGCGGCGACGCCGGACGATAGGAGACCTTATGACGAAAGACTATGACGTCGCCGTCGTCGGCGGCGGCCTGCTCGGCTCTGCGATTGCCTGGGGATTGGGCCGGCTCGGCCAGCGCGTCGCGGTGCTCGACGAGGGCGATATCGCCAAGCGTGCCTCGCGCGCCAACTTCGCGCTGGTCTGGGTGCAGAGCAAGGGCCTGGGCATGCCGGCCTACACCGGCTGGACGGTGCGCGGCTCCAAGGCGTGGCCGAAGCTCGCCGAAGAGCTGAAGGCGCAGACCGGCCTCGATGTGGTGCTGCAGCAGAACGGCGGCTTTCATCTCACCCTCGGCGAGGCCGAGTACGCGCAGCGCACCCAGCTCGTCGCGCGCATGCACAACCAGGTCGGTGCCGCCGACTATCAGATGGAGATGCTGCCGGCGTCCGAGGTGAAGAAGATGCTGCCGCTGATCGGCCCGGAGGTCTCCGGCGGCAGCTTCTGTCCCTATGACGGTCATGTGAATTCGCTGCGCACCTTCCGCGCCCTGCACGCCGGCATGAGGCAGTTCGGCGTCGACTATCTGCCGGAGCGCGCGGTCGGTGCGATCGCGCGGGACGGCAATGAGTTCAGGCTGACGACGGCGCAAGGCGAGATCCGTGCGACCAAGGTCGTGCTCGCGGCAGGAAATGCCAACCAGACCCTGGCGCCGATGGTCGGGCTGTCCGCGCCGATGGGGCCGACGCGCGGCCAGATCGTCGTGACCGAGCGCACGATGCCGTTCCTGCCGCATCCGCTGACCACGATCCGCCAGACAGACGAGGGCACGGTGATGATCGGCGACAGCAAGGAGGACGAGCTCGACGACCGCGTGCAGAACTTTTCCGTCAACGCGGTCATGGCCGATCGCGCCCAGCGCACCTTCCCGCATCTGGCGCGCCTCAACGTCGTCAGAAGCTGGACCGGCATCCGCGTGATGCCGAAGGACGGCTTTCCGATCTACGAGCAGTCGGAGACCCACCCGGGCGCCTTCGTCGCCTGCTGCCATTCCGGCGTGACGCTCGCGGCGAACCACGCCTTCGACATCGCGCGCATGGTCAAGGACGGCGCGCTGGAGCCGGAGCTGGTCGGCGCGTTCACAGCCCGCCGCTTCGACAGCGAAGCGGGAGCGGGCGGCAGTGGCTACTACTGAGAGATGACGGCGCAGGGCGCCATGGAGACGATGATGTTCAAACGAACTGAGGGTGATGCGAGGGGATCGGTGACGATCCATGTCGAGGGCCAGCCGATTGCCGCGCGCGAGGGTGACTCCGTGTCGGCGGCGCTGCTCGCCTCCGGCCTCGACGTCCGGCGCGCCACTGCGGTGAGCGGCGCAAGGCGCCTGCCCTATTGCATGATGGGCGTGTGCTTCGACTGTCTCGTCACCATCGATGGCGTCGGCAACCGGCAAGGCTGTCTCGTGCCGGTCGCCGAGGGCATGCAGATCGAGATCCAGAAGGGCAAGCGGGAGATCGGCAAATGAGCGCGGCGCCGAAGCATGATGAATATGACGTCGTGGTGATCGGCGCCGGTCCTGCCGGGCTGGCCGCGACGGCCGCGACCGCCGGCGCCGGCCTGTCGACCTTGCTGCTCGACGAGAATGCGGGCCCGGGCGGGCAGGTCTGGCGCGCGATCCATGCGACGCCGGTGAAGCGCGAGGCGCTGCTCGGCACCGACTATTGGTCGGGCGCCGAGATCGCGAAAGCCGCGGAGACCAGCGGCGCCGAGATCATCCCTCGCGCCACGGTGTGGAGCCTCGATCGCAATCTCGAACTCGGTGTTTCCATCGGCGGCGGTTCGGCCTTCATCAAGGCGAGGCGAGTCATCATCGCGACCGGGGCGCAGGAGCGGCCGTTCCCGATACAAGGCTGGACCCTGCCCGGTGTGATGACGGCCGGTGCCGCGCAGACGATGCTGAAATCGTCCGGGCTGGTGCCGGATGGTCCGACCGTGATCGCCGGGCAGGGGCCGCTGCTGTGGCTGCTCGCGGCGCAGATCCTGCGCCTCGGTGGCCGCATCGACCGCATTCTCGACACCACGCCGCGTGCCAACTACATCGCGGCGCTGCCGCATGCCTTCGCGTTCCTGACCTCGCCCTATTTCGGCAAGGGGCTTGCGATGATGCGTGAGGTGCGCGCCAAGGTGCGCATCACCAGCGGTGTGACCGAGCTCGTGGCAGAGGGCGATGACGAGCTCTCGGCGGTCAGCTACGCCACGGCGGGCGGCAAGCGCGAGACGCTGGCGGCCGAGTTGTTGCTGCTGCATCAGGGCGTGGTCCCCAATGTGAATCTCGCG
Organism: Bradyrhizobium sp. SZCCHNS3002; assembly: GCF_032377435.1. NCBI lineage: Bacteria > Pseudomonadati > Pseudomonadota > Alphaproteobacteria > Hyphomicrobiales > Nitrobacteraceae > Bradyrhizobium > Bradyrhizobium sp. SZCCHNS3002. The sequence goes on along the minus strand of NZ_JAUHHY010000010.1, from coordinate 284,902 downwards.
ATGGCCGCCGGCGTGGAGCATCGCTGGAACGAGCTGCAACTGTGCTGGACTCCGGTGCTGGATGCCCTTGGTAACAGCTCCATTCCCGGCATCGCCATTGCCGGGGATGGCGCCGGCATCGGCGGCGCGCAGGCGGCGCTGTGGCGGGGCCGTATCGCGGCAGCAAGCGCCATCAAGGCGCTGCGGCCCCAGGCACAGGTTCTGGACCATTCAGCGCAGTTGAAACGTGCCGAGCGCGCTCGCGCCTTCCTCGACGTTCTATTCCAGCCGGCAAAGCAGTTCCGTATTCCTCAAGGCGACACCATCGTGTGCCGCTGCGAGGAGATCACCGCCAGAGATGTGCTCGACTCCGTCGCGATCGGCGCCACCGGACCGAACCAGCTCAAGGCCTATCGCCGCACCGGCATGGGGCCGTGCCAGGGCCGGCTGTGTGGCCTCACGGTCACCGAGCTGATGGCGCAGGCGCGCGGCAAGACCCCGCAGGAGATCGGCTACTACCGGCTGCGCGCGCCGGTGAAGCCGATCATGCTGTCCGAGCTGGCAGGCCTACCGAAGACCGAAGAGGCGACCAAGGCCGTGGTGCGCGGATGACCGTGAAGACGGATGCCATCATCGTGGGTGGCGGCATCCACGGCTGCTCCACCGCGCTGCATCTGTGTCTCGCCGGGCTGAAGCCGGTGCTGATCGAGAAGGATTATGCCGGCCGCCACGCCTCCGGTGTCAACGCCGGCGGCGTGCGGCAGCTCGCGCGCGACGTCGCGGAGATTCCGCTGTCGATCCGCTCGATGGGCATCTGGGAGACCATCAGCGACCTCGTCGACGATGATTGCGGTTTCGAGAGTTTTGGCCAGGTGCTGGTCGCCGAGAACGATTCGGAGCTCGACGCCTGCCGCGTCCGCGTCGCCGATCTCAACGCACGCGGCTTCAGCCATGAGGAGCTGATCGACGGCTCGGAATTGCGTCGCCTCGTGCCTGCCGTGGCGGAGAGCTGTCCGGGCGGCGTTGTATCTCGCCGGGACGGCGCGGCGCAGCCTGCGCGCACCACGACGGCGTTCCGCCGCAAGGCGGAGCAGCTCGGCGCGCTCATTCGCGAGGGCGTGGCTGCGGCGAACATCCGCAAGGACGGCAAGCTCTGGCTTGTCGACGTCGGCTCCGAGACGTTTGCCGCCCCGGTGCTGGTCAACGCCGCCGGCGCCTGGGCCGGACGGATCGCCGCGCAATTCGGCGAGCCGGTGCCGGTCGAGACCATCGCGCCGATGCTGATGATCACCTCGCCGGTGGCGCACTTCATCGATCCCGTCGTGATCCTGCGCGGCCGCAAGCTGTCGTTCAAGCAGTTCCCCAACGGCACGGTGCTGATCGGCGGTGGACACCTCGCCATCCCCGATCAGGACCGCAACGAGACCGTGCTCGACTGGCGCAAGCTGTCGGAGAGCGCGCGCACCGTCGCGGAGCTGTTCGCTGTCATGCGCAGCGCGACCATCGTGCGCGCCTGGGCCGGCATCGAGGCACGCATGCGCGACGACATTCCGGTGTTCGGGCCGAGCGCCGTTCACGACGGGCTGTATCACCAGTTCGGCTTCTCCGCGCACGGCTTCCAGCTCGGCCCCGGCGCCGGCGCCGTGATGGCCGAGCTGATCGCCCATGGCGGCACCCAGACGCGCATCGGCGGTCTCAGCGTCGCGCGCTTTCAGACTTCCACTCTTTCATCAACGACATGAGGACATGATGACGATCACCCGCAAGATCCGCTCCGCCATTCATCACCGCATCGTCGAGGCCAATGGCTTCGTCTTCATCGGCGGCACCATCGCCGACGACACCTCGGTGTCGATGGGCGAGCAGACCCGCAACATCCTCGGCAAGATCGACGGCTTCCTGAAGGAGGCCGGCACCGACCGGTCGCGCGTCGTCTCCGGCCAGATCTTCGTCACCGACCTGTCGAAGAAGAAGGAGATGGATGCGGCCTGGACCGCGTTCTTCGGTGACGACCTGCCGGTCCGCGCCACGGTCGGCGTCTCCGATCTCGGCGGCGGCGCGCTGATCGAGATCGTGGTCACGGCCGTCAAGGGTTGAGCATCGCGCCGCATCGAGCGGTCAATCGATCACGCGCGGGGCTCGCTCCGCGCGTGATTTGCTTTTCGGTCCAATTCGATCGAACATGAGCCTGTCCTTCCATTGCACGCGCCGAAAGCCGACATCATGAATGAAGAGCGTAGCCTGCCGCGTCCATCTGCTGGCCTGAAGGCGGTGTTCGCTCACATCGAGAATCAAAAGCAGGATTTCCTGGCTCGCGTGATGGACTATGTCCGGCATCCCTCGATCAGCGCTCACAATGTCGGCATCTCCGAGGTCGCCGCGCTGCTGGTGAGGATGCTGCGGGAGATCGGACTCGATGCCGAGACGGTGCCGACGGCAGGACATCCGATGGTGCTCGGACGCTGGCAGAAGAAGCCGGGCGCACCGACCGTGCTGCTCTACGGCCACTACGACGTGCAGCCGCCGGATCCGCTGGAGCTGTGGCTGAGCCCGCCGTTCGAGCCGACCATCCGCGACGGCCGCATCTATGCGCGCGGCATCGGCGACAACAAGGGCCAGCATTTCGCGCAGCTCATGGCGATCGAATCCCATCTCCGAGTGCATGGCGAGCTGCCCTGCAATGTGATCCTTCTGCTCGAAGGCGAGGAGGAGATCGGCAGCCCGCGCATCGCCGATTTCGTCGCCGCCAACAGGGACCGGCTGAAAGCCGACTTCGTCGTCACCGCGGACGGGCCGATGCACCCTTCGGGGCGGCCGACCATGACCTATGGCGTGCGCGGCATGTGCTCGTTCGAGCTGCGCGCCAGGCACGCCAGCCGCGACGTGCATTCCGGCAATCTCGGCGGCATCGTGCCGAATCCGATCTGGACGTTGGTCCACCTGCTCGGGACGATGAAGAATGCCGCAGGCGAGGTCACCATCGACGGTCTGCATGATGCGATCGTGCCGCCGAGCGAGCTGGACATTGCGGCCGTGAAACGCCTGCCGCTGGATATCGATGCCGCCAAGGCGAGCCTCGGTCTCAGCCATCTCGATGCGCCGCCCGATCGCGGCTACTACGAACGCCTGATGTTCCATCCGACGCTGACCATCAACGGCTTGCACGGCGGCTATGGCGGACCGGGCAGCAAGACGGTGCTGCCCTGCGAGGCATTCGTCAAATGCGACATCCGCCTGGTCGAGGCGATGACGCCGGACGACGTGCTGGCGAAGGTGGAGGCGCATGTGAAGCGCCACGCGCCGGAGGTGGAGTTCATCCGGCGCGGCGGCATGCTGCCGTCGCGCGTGCCGCTCGATTCGCCCTTTGGCGCGATCGTGCGTGATGCCATCGCGCTCGCCCAGGGCGTCACACCGCTCGAATTTCCGTGCACCGGCGGCAGTCTGCCGGACTACGTCTTCACCAAGATCCTCGGCGTTCCCGCCTTCGTCGTTCCCTATGCGAATGCCGACGAGGCCAATCACGCGCCGAACGAGAACATGACGATCGACTGCTTCTACAATGGCATCCGCACCGGTGCGGCACTGCTCGACCGCGTCGGCGCGCGCGAGCGCTGATGCCGGCGGAACGTCCATCACGATCCCGCGTGCAGTGCGGGAGGCGTCATCGCGCGGCCACGAACGGATGGCAAGCACACGCTGGTCCGTCGCGTTGCGGGCGAATCGGCCGCACGCGGCGAGATCGCGCATGGATTAACGCAGTTGATATCGCCTAGTCTCGGAAGGGATTAGTAAACGCCGCTTCAGGGCTCGGAGCTGCCACATGCACGACCCCGTTGACCAGCCGAGTGATTCGGCAAGTTCCGCTTCGCCATGCGCGCGCGATCAGCGCAGCGCTCCGGAACACCCCGCCGCGGTTGCTGTGATCCAGCTCGACCACGCGCCCGCAATCGAACCTGAGCCCAATGTCGATCAGGCTGCACAAAGCCCTGGCGCTCTCGGTCGGAAACGGTCCGATGGCGCGCATCTTGTCACACCGACGATGTGGCGTTGAGAAGGTTCCGTTCTTGGCGGAGATCGAACTTGCGCCGTTCGGCGACGAGTTCCTGAAGAACACCTTCGCCACCGACGCATTCGATCAGTTTGAGATCGCCCACTATTTGAGATCGCCACCTACAAGTCGCTGCTCGCGTTGCGCCGCGCCGACGATGTCGAGGAGGTCCGCGCGCCGCTCGAGCAGTCGCCGCAGCTGGAGCAACGGATGGCAGAGTGGGTCCACTCCAATGTCGGGAAGGTCACGGAATTCGTGCGTGCGGGAGCGTCAGGCGGCGTAGTCTAACGGTATCTCGGTCGGGATATGGAACCCGGCAGCGCGATGACAACCTCCGGTATCATCCGGATACCCACGACTCTCCTGATCTAGTAAGTAAAACCTAGCCCTTCTTGGGGCGTTTCCTCCCTGGACTTGGGCCGCCTGCACTTCTTGTGTCGGCGGCCTCTTTCTTTCAGGGGCTGGTCGGGTGCTCTGGCCCCGCAATCGGCCCCATGGGTGTTCCGTCCAGATCGTCCCAGCCGTTCAACAGTTTGAGCTGGCTCCGCAGCGGCTCACCGCGGCCGCGCTCGGCCGGCATGCTGTTTTCGTTCGAGGAGCTGATCGCCTATACCAGCAAGGACGAGACCCTGATGCCCGGCGAGTTCATCGGCTCGGGCACGGTCGGCAATGGCTGCGGTTGCCGACGACGACAACCAATAATGACAATCAGAGAGGACCGCCCATGGCCCGCAAGCTGATCGACATCTCCGTGCCCTTGCAGAACGATGTGCCCGCCGATCCGCCCGGCAATCATCCGACCATCACCTATATCGACCATCAGCAGGGGCTGCCGCGCATGCTGCAGTTCTTCGACGGGCTGAAGGCCGAGGACCTGCCGGATGGGCAGGGCTGGGCGGTGGAGCAGGTGAATCTTTCGACCCACAACGGCACGCATCTCGATGCGCCCTGGCATTTTCATCCGACGATGAATCGCGGCGAGCGCGCCTGGACCATCGACGAGGTGCCCCTGGAGTGGTGCCTGCAGCCGGGCGTGAAGCTCGACTTCCGTCATTTCCCCGACGGCTATGTAGTGACCGCGAGGGATGTCGAGGATGAGCTCAAGCGCATCGGCCACACGCTGTCGCCGCTGGAGATCATCGTCGTCAATACCTCGGCCGGCGCGCGCTTCGGACAGGCCAACTACGTCAATTCCGGTTGCGGCATGGGCTATGAGGCGACCATGTATCTGCTCGAGCGCGGCGTGCGCCTGACCGGCACCGACGGCTGGAGCTGGGACGCGCCGTTCGTGTTCACTGCCCAGAAATATGCCGAAACCCACGATGCCGCCTTGATCTGGGAAGGCCACAAGGCCGGTCGCCACATCGGCTATTGCCACCTGGAGAAGCTGCACAATCTGGAGCAGCTGCCGTCGACGGGGTTCACCGTGTCGTGCTTCCCGGTCAAGATCGAGCGCGCCTCGGCCGGATGGACGCGGGCGGTGGCGATCATCGAGGGGGGAGGAGGTGATGGCATCTGACTGTCAAATTGCGCCCCTCTTCCAGGGCGTCATGGCCGGGCTTGTCCCACGACTGTCCGGTTCAGCTTCCGCATATTGCGAGGCTCAACTGTTGTGGGTTTTTGGCAAGTTGGGGTGGCCCCGTGAGCAATTGATCGATGGGGCGGCGATGCATGAGGTTGGTGCGGACCAATCTGGCAAAGACCAAGGGGCTTTGGATTGCCTTCTGAAGGTCTTGCGCGAGGCGAAGCAAGAGGAAGGCGATCAGGGCAACGGCGATCTGGATACGAACGGCGTTCTCAGAAGTCCCGAGGAACCTGGTGATCTTGAGGGTCTGCTTGACCCAACGAAAGAACAACTCGATGGCCCAGCGGCGACGATAGAGGTCGGCGATCTCTTGAGCGCTGGCATCGAGGTCGTTCGACAGGATGCGCAGGATCTTTCCCGTTTCCAAGGTGACGCGCACTTCGCGCACCGCAGTCTGCATTGGATTGCGGCGGCTGTAGGCTTGGCGTTGTGGAAGGAAGCCGATGCGGTCGGAGAGGATGTTGCCATCCGCGATGACAGGCAACTCCTCCACGACCCGCAGCGGCGTATTGGATTTGAACCGGGTCACGATTCGACAACCGGCGGCGTCCAGTTGAGCCCACCAAGCATATTCATAATAGCCGAGATCGAAGACGTAGGTTGCTCCCGGCTCGATGGGCATCTGATGCGCTGCAGTATTGTCGTTGACGTTGGCTCCGCTGATTGCCGCATAAATCGGCCGGTCGGCGTCGGCATCATAGATCACATGCACCTTGGCACCGCAGACACCGGTAGAGAACCGTGCCCAGCCAGCGCTGGCTTCTGTCAGCCGTACGCTGGTCGAATCAATCAAATACGTCGTCTCGGCAAGCTTGCGGCGTAACCGGCGATGGGCCTGCTTCATCATGATGGCCAACAGGGCGGCAAACATCTCCGCAGGCCGATTCATATTGGCGTCCGCGAAAGTCGAGCGGCGGACAGGGCCCCCACCCAGGTGATAAAGCCGCGCGGTGTGGCTCGACAGCCCGGTGACAATCTCACGCAGACTGGAAGCCCCCGAAAGCTGGCCGTACAGCAGCGCCACAAATTGGTCTTTGGTGGAAAGCCGTCGAATCCGCGCGTCCGTGCCATGCTCGTCCACAAGCGCCTCGAAGCGATGCCAGGGGACCAACTTCAGAATGTCTCGGAATACTGTATTCTGATGCGGCATGGCGGGACCTTCCTGGTGTGTCTCGAACATTTGGCGATGCTCAAGACCGCAGAAGAATCCACGCCATGCGCCTTGTCCAGCCTGCCTGAACCGGACAGCCGTGGGCTTGTCCCGGGCATCCACGTTTTTCCGAGGGCGCCGCACGGCGTGGATGGCCGGGCTTGACCCACGGCTGTCCGGTTCAGCTTCCGCATATTGCGAGGCTCAACTGTTGTGGGTTTTTGGCAAGTTGGGGTGGCCCCGTGAGCAATTGATCGATGGGGCGGCGATGCATGAGGTTGGTGCGGACCAATCTGGCAAAGACCAAGGGGCTTTGGATTGCCTTCTGAAGGTCTTGCGCGAGGCGAAGCAAGAGGAAGGCGATCAGGGCAACGGCGATCTGGATACGAACGGCGTTCTCAGAAGTCCCGAGGAACCTGGTGATCTTGAGGGTCTGCTTGACCCAACGAAAGAACAACTCGATGGCCCAGCGGCGACGATAGAGGTCGGCGATCTCTTGAGCGCTGGCATCGAGGTCGTTCGACAGGATGCGCAGGATCTTTCCCGTTTCCAAGGTGACGCGCACTTCGCGCACCGCAGTCTGCATTGGATTGCGGCGGCTGTAGGCTTGGCGTTGTGGAAGGAAGCCGATGCGGTCGGAGAGGATGTTGCCATCCGCGATGACAGGCAACTCCTCCACGACCCGCAGCGGCGTATTGGATTTGAACCGGGTCACGATTCGACAACCGGCGGCGTCCAGTTGAGCCCACCAAGCATATTCATAATAGCCGAGATCGAAGACGTAGGTTGCTCCCGGCTCGATGGGCATCTGATGCGCTGCAGTATTGTCGTTGACGTTGGCTCCGCTGATTGCCGCATAAATCGGCCGGTCGGCGTCGGCATCATAGATCACATGCACCTTGGCACCGCAGACACCGGTAGAGAACCGTGCCCAGCCAGCGCTGGCTTCTGTCAGCCGTACGCTGGTCGAATCAATCAAATACGTCGTCTCGGCAAGCTTGCGGCGTAACCGGCGATGGGCCTGCTTCATCATGATGGCCAACAGGGCGGCAAACATCTCCGCAGGCCGATTCATATTGGCGTCCGCGAAAGTCGAGCGGCGGACAGGGCCCCCACCCAGGTGATAAAGCCGCGCGGTGTGGCTCGACAGCCCGGTGACAATCTCACGCAGACTGGAAGCCCCCGAAAGCTGGCCGTACAGCAGCGCCACAAATTGGTCTTTGGTGGAAAGCCGTCGAATCCGCGCGTCCGTGCCATGCTCGTCCACAAGCGCCTCGAAGCGATGCCAGGGGACCAACTTCAGAATGTCTCGGAATACTGTATTCTGATGCGGCATGGCGGGACCTTCCTGGTGTGTCTCGAACATTTGGCGATGCTCAAGACCGCAGAAGAATCCACGCCATGCGCCTTGTCCAGCCTGCCTGAACCGGACAGCCGTGGGCTTGTCCCGGGCATCCACGTTTTTCCGAGGGCGCCGCACGGCGTGGATGGCCGGGCTTGACCCACGGCTGTCCGGTTCAGCTTCCGCATATTGCGAGGCTCAACTGTTGTGGGTTTTTGGCAAGTTGGGGTGGCCCCGTGAGCAATTGATCGATGGGGCGGCGATGCATGAGGTTGGTGCGGACCAATCTGGCAAAGACCAAGGGGCTTTGGATTGCCTTCTGAAGGTCTTGCGCGAGGCGAAGCAAGAGGAAGGCGATCAGGGCAACGGCGATCTGGATACGAACGGCGTTCTCAGAAGTCCCGAGGAACCTGGTGATCTTGAGGGTCTGCTTGACCCAACGAAAGAACAACTCGATGGCCCAGCGGCGACGATAGAGGTCGGCGATCTCTTGAGCGCTGGCATCGAGGTCGTTCGACAGGATGCGCAGGATCTTTCCCGTTTCCAAGGTGACGCGCACTTCGCGCACCGCAGTCTGCATTGGATTGCGGCGGCTGTAGGCTTGGCGTTGTGGAAGGAAGCCGATGCGGTCGGAGAGGATGTTGCCATCCGCGATGACAGGCAACTCCTCCACGACCCGCAGCGGCGTATTGGATTTGAACCGGGTCACGATTCGACAACCGGCGGCGTCCAGTTGAGCCCACCAAGCATATTCATAATAGCCGAGATCGAAGACGTAGGTTGCTCCCGGCTCGATGGGCATCTGATGCGCTGCAGTATTGTCGTTGACGTTGGCTCCGCTGATTGCCGCATAAATCGGCCGGTCGGCGTCGGCATCATAGATCACATGCACCTTGGCACCGCAGACACCGGTAGAGAACCGTGCCCAGCCAGCGCTGGCTTCTGTCAGCCGTACGCTGGTCGAATCAATCAAATACGTCGTCTCGGCAAGCTTGCGGCGTAACCGGCGATGGGCCTGCTTCATCATGATGGCCAACAGGGCGGCAAACATCTCCGCAGGCCGATTCATATTGGCGTCCGCGAAAGTCGAGCGGCGGACAGGGCCCCCACCCAGGTGATAAAGCCGCGCGGTGTGGCTCGACAGCCCGGTGACAATCTCACGCAGACTGGAAGCCCCCGAAAGCTGGCCGTACAGCAGCGCCACAAATTGGTCTTTGGTGGAAAGCCGTCGAATCCGCGCGTCCGTGCCATGCTCGTCCACAAGCGCCTCGAAGCGATGCCAGGGGACCAACTTCAGAATGTCTCGGAATACTGTATTCTGATGCGGCATGGCGGGACCTTCCTGGTGTGTCTCGAACATTTGGCGATGCTCAAGACCGCAGAAGAATCCACGCCATGCACCATGTCCAGTCTGTCTGAACCGGACAGCCGTGGGCTTGTCCCGGCCATCCATGTCGTTCGGTATTCCGGGGACGGCGTGGATGCCCGGGACAAGCCCGGGCATGACGGTGCGACTTATTAGAAGCGTCCCGGGGCAACGCAGGGAGAGATCAGTCCCCTGACACGCTGCCAAGATTGGAGGCGATAGGAATGAGCTAACAACTACACGCCAGCATCACCTCGTTCCGCCGCAGCATGGGCAAGGTCCAGGGCGGATTGTAGAAGGCGAGCAGCGGTGCGCCGGACACGGCCAGTCCCTTCCGTTGCGCGTAGTCGCGCAGCACGCGGGTTTTCTCGGCCAGGATGCCGTCGGAATAGGAGCCCGAGAAGGTCAACGCGACCATGCGCTGTGCCGGGACGGGCGTCAGCTTGATCCTGCGGTCGGCCGGCGGCGGCAGCGTTTCCAGCGACCAACTCGACGGCATCACGAAGCTGACGCTCCACCGGTCGCTGTTCCCGCCATCCGTCGGTGGTGTGCCGCTGGCCTGCTGCTGCACCGGGGCCGTCATCGCGATCTTCGCCTTCGCACGGTTGGCGCCGAAGATGTAGCCGGCGATGATGCGAAAGCCTTCCTCGATGGCCGGCCTGCGCGCGCCCTGCACCTCCGCCTGCGCGATGATCATCGGCGCATAGGCGCGGATCTCGAACTCGCCGTCGCGCTTCACCACGTCATACTTGGGATGTTCGACCCGGCTCATGATCGGCCCCGCGGCAATGGCGGCACCGGCCAGGACGAGCACGAGGAGGCTGGTGAGCCCAATCAGCATGCGGCGCCTCCTTGGTGGTGTCGTTTCGGTCATGGCGGTTGCGCCGTCAGGTTTGAGTAACGAGGGGACGCGAGCAAAGGTTCGGCAGATCACGTGCCGGGTGCTTGCCTGCGGGCGATCCTTCGCGAACCCCTGCCTGCGGATCCGGATCAGCGATATCTGGGATCACACGCGTTGTGGGGGAGCGCCCCGGGTGACGCTGCGCTCGTCCGTGCTGCGCCTGTGCTGCCGGCAATGCGTGCCCGTCGGGCGACTCGGACCCGGGCGCCGCCAAGAGCGCTGCCCGCAACGCCTCTCATGATCGAAGATCGCGTGTGCGCCCAAAACGAAAAATCGCCCGCGCGTTCAACACGATCACCTCTGTCCAGATCTCGACGTAAAAATTTCCTTCTTTCGTTTTATCGGAATACATGCTCTCCTCCCTCTATCCCGTCCTCATGCTGAGGGGCGTACGCGTCGTCACGATACGTTGAGGCGGGGAGCGGTGGCCGCGAGCCTGTCAGGTGCTGTTGCGCTGGACGATTGGCAACTCGCGGACGTTCAAGCCGTGTGGTCCTGGCGCCCCGATGCTGGCGCCAAGCCTGATGCCGACCTGACGGGTTGCGCAGGTGACGGGGGCAAACAAGCCGGTCCCCGGGGAGAGCGCGGAGCAGACGTTCAACCCACCGCGCAGGGAAGGCCGGGTCTGTCCGGCTGAACCTGTGGTTCCTGCCGCCTGCATTTTTTTCGCAGGCGGGCCACGGGCCTCAGTCGAGGTCCGGCCTTCCCTGCGCCCTCGCGCTTCCGGCGAGGGTCTCGAGCATCGCTTCGGGCGCGTGTTGCGTCGCGAGAGCGACCGCGCGTGCGCGCATGGTGGCGCTGGCATACTGGATATGCTTATCAGTTGGGGCGCCGATAGCGCTCAAGAACAACAGGCCGCCAGTCGCGACGGCTGACCCCAGGAGGACCCCAATGGCAGACACCTCACGCCGCAATCTTCTCGTTGCCGGCAGCGCCGCTGCAGCGGCCGCGATCATGACGGATACTCATCCGGCTGCGGCTCAGGCCGGACCGAAGCCGATCTTCGCCGTGCCGGCGACCACGATCCCGATCGCCGGCGAGCAGGGCGTGTTTCCGGTCCGCCGCATCTATTGCATCGGCCGCAACTACGCAGCGCATGCGATCGAGCGCGGCTCCGATCCGAACCGCGAGCCGCCGTTCTTCTTCCAGAAACCGACCGACGCGATCCAGAACGTCGCGATCGGCGAGGTCGCCGATCATCCCTATCCGTCGCTGACCAAGAACTATCATCACGAGGTCGAGCTGGTGGCGGCGCTGAAATCCGGCGGCACCAACATTCCCGCCGAGTCCGCGCTCGATCATGTCTATGGCTACGCGCTCGGCCTCGACATGACTCGCCGTGACCTGCAGAACGGCATGGCCGCCGAGAAGAAGCCATGGGAGATCGGCAAGAGCTTTGATCATGCCGCCGTGCTCGGCCCGATCCATCCGGTCTCGAAGGTCGGCCACTTCACCAAGGGCGCGATCTCGCTTGCGGTCAACGGCACGGTCCGGCAGAACTCCGACCTGACCAAGATGATCTGGAACGTCGCCGAGCAGATCGCGAAACTGTCCGAGGCGTTCGAGCTGAAGGCCGGTGACATCATCTATTCCGGCACGCCGGAGAATGTCGGCCCGGTGGTGAAGGGCGACGTGCTCTTGTGCAAGCTCGAAGGCTTGCCGGACATGTCGATCAAGATCGTCTGAGGATCGTGGATCTTGTTTACGAAGACGAACTTCTCCGCAGTTCGCTTCCCGCCTGTGGCTCATGGTTCGAGACGCGCCGCGAGCGGCGCTCCTCACCATGAGGCGCAAGCGGCGGGGCGGCCGCTGCATACGGGACTATGAACACGCTGTTGGCGTGTTCATGGAGAGGATCACGACTGTGACATGAGGCTCAAGCCTTTGACCGAGCATTCCGCCCTCATCCTGAGGAGCGCGCCGAAGGCGCGCGTCTCGAAGGATGGGCCGAGCAAAGAATGCCGATGTGGCGGCAATACGCTGTCCTCCTGCGGACCGCCGCCCAAAGGGCGGCAGCCGCCATCATCCCTCCGGATGCTGCGCCTGTCGCCATGGCGCTCGCGGCGCTGCGCCTCCCATCACCTGCCGAACGGGAACTATCGTTGTTCCCGCGCAAACAGTCGCTGCCACCCGTTCGCAAGTTTGTGGCCCGACAAAGAGCGTCCCGGCCTCGCCGCCTATCGTCGCCTGCAACAGGCAAGCGAACGAGGGCAGCCGTGGCCATCACCATCGAGATCGATCACGCCAGGACGCGGCGCATGGCGGAGGGACGGGGACAAAGCCAGTCCCAGGCACCAGCGCGCAGCCCGGCACGATCGCCGCGCAAGGCGGGTGGTCCTGTGGTTCCGCAGGGCGTCAAGGGCCCGATCCGCCGGCTCAAATGGCTGATCCTGGTGTTCACCCTGTCGGTCTACTACGTCTCGCCGTTCATCCGCTGGAACCGCGGGCCGAATGCGCCGGGCCAGGCCGTGCTGCTCGATTTCGCCCACGGAAAGCTCTATCTCGGCCCGGCCGAGATCTGGCCGCAGGACCTCTACCTCATCACCGCGGCGATGCTGCTGGCGACCTTGATCCTGGTTCTGGTCAATGCGCTGGCCGGCCGTCTCTGGTGCGGCTTCGCCTGTCCGCAGACGGTGTGGACCGACCTGTTCCTGCTGGTCGAGCGCCTGGTCGAGGGCGACCGGCGGCAGCGGCTGAAGAACATCGGCGCGCCGCTGACGGCGAAACGCATCGCGCAGATCGCGACCAAGCACGCACTTTGGATGGCGATCGCGCTCGGCACCGGCGGCACCCTGATCTTCTACTTCACCGACGCGCCGGAGCTGGTGCGCGATGTCATCCATGGCGAGATGTCGGCGACGGCGCTGACCTGGACGCTGGTGTTCGCGGGCACGACCTACGGCCTCGCCGGCTTCGCGCGCGAGCAGGTCTGCACCTTCATGTGTCCGTGGCCGCGGCTGCAGGGCGCGATCTGGGATCCCGAAGCCTTCACCGTCAACTACCGTGACTATCGCGGCGAGACCCGGATGTCCGCCAAGAAGGCCGCCGAGGCGAGGTCGCAGGGGCTACCGGCCGGCGACTGCGTCGATTGCGGCGCCTGCGTCGCGGTCTGCCCGATCGGCATCGACATCCGGCAGGGTCCGAGCTTCGCCTGCATCAATTGCGGCCTCTGCGTCGACGCCTGCGACGGGGTGATGGCCAAGCTCGATCGTCCGCGCGGCCTCATCGACTACGAGAGCTGGCGCAACATCGAGCGCGGCCGCGTCGGCGAGCCGCGTGTGTCGCGGCTGGTGCGGCCGAAGACGATCGGACTCGCGCTGGCCTGCGTCGCGCTGGCCGGCGTCATCGCGGTGTCGTTCGTGACCAAGACCACGGCCGTGCTGTCGGTGCAGCACGATCGTGATCCCCTTGCCGTGCGGCTGTCGGATGGTTCGGTGCGCAACGCCTACACCGTCAAGCTGCTCAACAAGTCCTCGGCCGTGCAGAGCTTCAAGCTCGGGATCAGTGGCGTCGACGCGGCGCTCGCCATCGTCGGCCATGCGGCGGCGGATGCGATCGAGGTCGAGCCCGACGGCTCGGAAACGCTGCGGGTGACGCTGACCATGCCAGAGCCCGAGGATGCCGACGTCACCTTCGAGGCGGTCGATCCGAGCGGGCAGGTCGTGCTGACCGCGCACGATCGCTTCGTCAACCGGTAGAGGAGGCTCAGAGATACGCCTTCGGCAGCAGCATGTGGATGCCCTTGTTGCCGTCGACCAGCTGGGTGACGCGCAGATTGCCGGCCAGCGAGCACAGCATGTAGGCCTGGTTGCGCGACAAATTGGTGCGGGCGCAGACATGCTTGACCATCTCGCGCACCGCCTGCTTGGCGGCATCGTCGAGATCCTCGTCGAGGCCGATCGACATCAGGTGGGTGGCGTTCTCGGCGAACGGCCAGGTGATGTCCATGTCCTTGCGCACGGTGAGGCGGAAGCTGCCGGTGACGCCGGTCTCGAGCGCGGTGATGCAGACCTCGCCGTCGCCCTGCACGCCATGGCCGTCGCCGGCAAAGAACAGCGCGCCCTCGTTGAAGACGGGCAGATACAGCGTGGTGCCGGGCCGCAGCTCCTTGTTGTCCATGTTGCCGCCAAAACTGCGCGGCACCGGCGAGCCGCACCGCCCCCATGCGGGCGGTGGCGCGGTGGCGATGATGCCGAAGAACGGATCGAGCGCGATCTCGGTGCCCCAGGGCATGATGCAGACCTGGCGGTCGTGGTCGACCTTGGGGTGGATGGTCTCGTAGTCCGTGAACTCGTCTGGCAGGGTGCCGAGCAGCGGCAGGATCGAGACGAAGCCCCAGTCCTGGCTGACCTTGACGTTGAGGATGTCGACCTGGAGCGTGTCGCCGGGCTGCGCGCCCTTCACATAGACCGGGCCGGTGATGAAATGCGGTCCGGGCCCCTGGATCATGGTGTCGAGCGCAGTGAGGTAGTTGGCGGGAACGATCCTACGGTCCTCGGGCAAGGTCTCCTTCCCGCCGGCCGGAAAGGAATGCAGCGTCACGGTGTCGCCGGAGGCGACCTCGAGCACCGGCGGCGTCGTGCTGTCGAGATAGCCCCAGACCATGCTCTCATGCGTCGCGGGAATCTCGTGGCGTTTGGACATGGCAGGGCTCCTCGGGTCTCGGTCTTTGCAGCTGATATCAAGGCAGGATGTCGCGGTCGGCAACGCCAAATACTGTTCAGCCTTGCTCACACGACCGGCAGCGGGCGACGTGTCTGGCGACGCGCGTCAATTTTGCCAATTGGCGGCGAGGCGCCGGCGGCCCGCGATGAGCCCGCATCGCCGCGCTTGACCTCGATCGCGGTGCGCCCACGCGGAGCGCGGTTGCGAGACCCATGCGTTGCCGCACTACCAAGCTCATGGAATTCATGCGAGATTGACCGCGTTGGCCGCGTAGGGGTACCTGATCATGCGACGTTCCCTGCACACCGAGCACGAAATTCTGGTTCTGCTTGGCGAGGCGGAGTCGGGCGTTCCGATTGCCGAAATTTGCAGCACGGCCGGCGTGTCGCTGCGCACCTTCTATCGTTGGCGTCAGCGCTATGGCGGTCTCAGCAGTCCTGCTCTGCGTCATCTGAAAGAGCTGGAGATCGAGAATCAGCGGCTGCGCTCGCTGGTGACGAAGCTCGTCGAGGGGCAGCCGAATGCAAACACGGCCATCAAGGCTGCGCCGGTGCCGCAGCGCCAGGACTGCGGCAGCACGCCTCACGGCGTGGCCGGCGCGCCGGGGCAGGGAGGTGGCGCCGTCATTGGCCGCTATGCCTCGGTGCGCTATGGGCGCTGACTGATCCTGCGTCTTCCGGTAGGATCATCGGCCGGATCGCTCCGGCCGATGATCTGCTGATTGCTGCAAGCTTACGTCGCGAGCTGATTGCCGATCGGCAGCGCCCGCAGGCGCTTGCCGGTGGCGGCGAAGATCGCATTGGCGAGCGCCGGCGCGAACGGCGGCACGCCCGGCTCGCCGACGCCGCTCGGCGGCGTGTCGGCATCGGCAGGGACGATGTGCACGTTCGTGATCAGCGGGGCCTCGTCGATCCGGACCACCGGATGGTCGTCGAAGTTGCGCTGCTGCACCCGGCCGTTCTTGAAGCTCACCTCGCCATATTTGGCGAGGCTCAGCCCCATGATCGCGGCACCTTCGAGCTGCGAGGCGATACGCTCGGGGTTGACGAAGGTGCCGCAGTCGATCGCGGTGTCGACCTGATGCACGGTCAGCTTGCCCTTGTCGTCGACCGACACCTCCACGATGGTGGCGATGTAGCTGACGAAGCTGCGATGCGCGGCGATGCCGAGACCGTGGCCCTTGGGCACCGACCGGCCCCAATTGCCTTTCTCGGCGACGAACTCGACGACGCGGCGCAGCCGTCCGGTATCGATCGGGTAGCTCTCGTAGGGCTCGCCGTAGTTCCAGAGGTCCTTCACCGAGGTGAGCTTGAGCACGCGCGGGCTGCCGATCAGATCGAGCAGCGTGTCCTTCTGGTCGCGGCCGGTGGCGTGCGCGATCTCGCCGACCATCGACTGCACGGCGAAGGCGCGCGGGATGTTCGAGACCGACCGGAACCAGCCGATGCGGGTCATCGCCTTGGCGGCCGGATTCTCGCATTGGATGTTGGCGATCTCGAACGGCATGTCGACGAGGCCCATGCCGAGCTCGAACGGCGCGGCATGGTCGGCGCCGGCGGCGAAGGTCGACAGGATGGTCGGCGCGACGCTGCGGTGACGCCACGCCACCACCTTGCCGCTCTTGTCGAGGCCGGCCTCGATGCGCTCCACCGACACCGTGTGCAGGAAATCGTGATGGATGTCGTCATCACGCGTCCACTGCACCTTGACCGGCGCGCCCACCGTCTTCGACAGCAGGGCGGCCTCGAGCGCGAAGTCGCATTTGGACTTCCGCCCGAACCCGCCGCCGAGCAGGGTGACGTTGACGGTCACGTTCTCCGGCGGAATCTGCAGCGTCTTGGCGACATCCTCGTGCGTGCCGCCGGGGCTCTGCACCGGCGCCCAGATCTCGGCCTTGTCGCCCTTGACGTCGGCGACCGCGACCGGCGGCTCCATGCTGGCATGAGCGACGTGCGGCAGGTAGTACTCACCGATGACGACCTTGTCGGCCGACTTCAGCGCGGCCTCGACGTCGCCTTCCTGTCGCACGACGAGGCCCGGCTGGCGCGCGGCGGCCTCGAGCTCGGTCCGATAGGCGACAGAGTCGTAGCTCGCATTGGCGCCGTCGTCCCACTCGACCTTGAGCACGTCGCGGCCCTTGATCGCGGCACCGGTGTTGCGTGCGATCACGGCGACGCCGCCGAGCGGCTGGAACTTCGACGGCCACGGCCAGCCCTTGACCTCGATCACCTGCTCGACGCCGGGCACCTTCAGTGCCTCGGCCGGATCGAACGACTTGACCTTGCCGCCGGTCACCGGCGGCCGGGCGATGACCGCGTATTTCATGCCGGGCAGGCGGACGTCGGCGCCGTAGCGCGCCTTGCCGACGGTGATGTCGTGCAGATCGACGATGCTGACCTGCCCCTTGCCGAGATAGCGGAAATCCCCAGGCGACTTCAGCTTGATGGTGTCGACCGCAGGCACCGGCAGACCGGCGGCATCGGCTGCGAGCTCGCCGAAACCGAGGCGGCGGCCGCTGGCGCTGTGCACGACCTCATGATTGACGGCTTTCACTTCGCTCGGCGGCACGCCGAGGCGCTTGGCCGCCGCGGCTTCGAGCATCGCCCGCGCCAGTGCGCCGATCTGGCGCATCGGCAGCAGATAGTGCCGCGTGCTGCGCGAGCCGTCGGTATCCTGGTTGCCGAACTTCACCTCGTCGCCGGGGGCCTGCACGACGCGCACGCGCGACCAGTCGGCTTCCATCTCCTCGGCCACGATCAGCGGCAGGCTGGTCCGCACGCCCGTGCCCATCTCGGAACGGTGGGCGACGATCGACACGATGCCGTCGGGGGCGATCGAAACGAAGACCTTGGGATCGACCACGGTGCCGTGCGGCATCTTGCCGGCGCCGGTCTCATAGGCGGCAAACGCCGGGCGCGACAGCAAGGGAGCCGCGAGCACGAACCCGCCGGCGAGCCCCAGCGTCTGCAGGATGGCGCGGCGCGAGACGTTCTCGACCTTGAGATGCCGCTCGAAGCCGCCGCGAGAAGCAGACTTTGCGATGTCGGGATTTGCGATGATGCTCATGATCACACCCCTGTCGAGGCCAGATGGACCGCATTCTCGATGCGCTGATAGCAGCCGCAGCGGCAGATGTTGCCGGACATCGCGTCCCGGATCTGGTCATGCGACGGCTTGGGATTCTGGTTGAGCAGCGCCGCCGCCTGCATGATCTGCCCGGCCTGGCAGAAGCCGCATTGCGGCACGTTGACCTGCCGCCACGCCTTCTGCACCGGATGATCCCCGGTCGGATGCAGACCTTCGATGGTGGTGACCTCGCGGCCGGCCACATCCGAAATCGCCGTGATGCAGGAGCGCGCGGCTTCCTTGTCGATCATCACGGTGCAGGCGCCGCACAGCGCTGCCCCGCAACCATATTTCGAGCCGGTCAGGCCCAGCTCATCGCGCAGGTACCACAGCAGCGGCAGGCTCGGATCGCCATCCCAGCTCTGCTCCTGTCCGTTGATTTTCACCTTGATCATGCTCGCCCTCGTTCTGTCGGACCAATGGTCGTTGGTTCTGATCGTTGGTGGACGCGCGCGGGACCACATGTCCTGAGTACACGCGCCGGATCAATTGGGAGTTGTCGGAAAACGATTCACGATAGCAGACCGGGACAGGCATCGGTCTACACAGGCGCGTGTGTTGGCAGAGCAGGTGCACGCCGTGCGCGGCCCGCTGCAATGCAAACGCGGAACAAGGACGATGCGCCGGCGACAATGGCGGCCGCCAGATCAAAACGACGGGAAAAAAAGAAACGACGGCAAAAAAGAATGCCTCGCCAGCGTGGGGCAGGCGAGGCACCAAGTCTTCAGGAAGGAACGCTTCAGTTGTACGCTTGGTAGGTTGCGGCCGTCAGGCCGCCTTTGCTTTCGCCACGTGGGTGGCAATCGCATCCATCAGGGCCGGCGACAGGCAGTCATAGGGCTCGAGCCCCAGCTCCTTCAATCGCGCCCGAATCTCGCCCATCTGTTCCGGCTTCACGCCCGACTCGATCACCGAGGAGACGAAGGCCGCAAAGCCCGGCGCGGCCGAACCCTGCTCCTGGAACAGCTCGGGGTGAATGAAGTCGAGGCCGTAGAACGGGTGACCCGTGTTCTCGATGCGGCCATACATGTGCGTGCCGCAGCCGGTGCAGGCGTAACGCTGGATGACGGCGGAGGGATCGACGATCTTGAGCTTGTCGCCGTTCTCCAGCACCGTGACGTTCTGCCGCGGCACCACTGCAACGACCGAGAAGGTCGCGCCGGAGGGCTTCCAGCATTTGGTGCAGCCGCACGCGTGGTTATGCGCGACATCGCCCTTGATGCCGACCTTGACCGGCCGGTCGTGGCATTTGCAGACCAGCGTGCCGCCGGCGAAATGGCCGCTTCCCTGTTTGACGCCGTTATCGACGGACGGATGGATGTGGACAGTCATGGCGCAATCCTCCTCAGTTTTGCGTGCTTGGGGTCAGAACACGACGACGGAACGGATCGATTTGCCCTCATGCATCAGGTCGAAGCCCTTGTTGATGTCTTCGAGCTTGAGCGTGTGGGTGATCATCGGGTCGATTTCGATCTTCCCGTTCATGTACCAGTCGACGATCTTGGGAACGTCGGTGCGCCCGCGCGCGCCGCCGAACGCCGTGCCCTTCCAGACGCGTCCGGTGACGAGTTGGAACGGGCGGGTCGCGATCTCCTTGCCGGCCTCGGCGACACCGATGATGATCGATTCGCCCCAGCCGCGATGGCAGGCTTCCAGCGCCTGGCGCATCACCGTGGTATTTCCGGTGCAGTCGAAGGTGTAGTCGGCACCGCCGTCGGTGAGCGCGACCAGGTGCTGGACGATGTCTCCCGTCACCTTCTTCGGGTTGACGAAATGGGTCATGCCGAAGCGGCGCCCCCACTCCTCCTTGCCGTCATTGAGGTCGACGCCGATGATCTTGTCGGCCCCGGCCATCCTGGCGCCCTGAATGACGTTGAGGCCGATGCCGCCAAGGCCGAACACCACGACGTTCGCGCCGGGCGTGACCTTCGCCGTGTTGACGACCGCGCCGACGCCGGTGGTGACGCCGCAGCCGATATAGCAGCTCTTGTCGAAGGGCGCGTCCTCGCGAATCTTCGCGACCGCGATCTCCGGCAGCACGGTGAAGTTGGAGAAGGTCGAGCAGCCCATGTAGTGATAGATGGCCTGGCCCTTGTAGCTGAAGCGCGACGTGCCGTCGGGCATCAGGCCCTTGCCCTGCGTGGCGCGGATCGCGGTGCAGAGATTGGTCTTGCGGCTGAGGCAGCTCTTGCACTGGCGGCATTCCGGTGTGTAGAGCGGAATGACGTGGTCGCCGAGCTTGACCGAGGTCACGCCAGGGCCGACTTCGCGCACGATGCCGGCGCCCTCATGGCCGAGGATCGAGGGGAAGATGCCCTCGCTGTCGAGACCGTCGAGCGTATAGGCATCGGTGTGGCAGATGCCGGTAGCCTTGATCTCGACCAGCACCTCGCCGGCCTTCGGCCCTTCGAGGTCAACCTCGACGATCTCCAGCGGCTTCTTGGCTTCGAAAGCGACCGCGGCGCGCGTCTTCATGTCTCAAACTCCTGTTTCAGTCTGTCAGGCCCGCGACCCTGTCCAGGGAAACTGTCCAGGCGCGGTCCTCGTCGTCAGTCATTTCTTGCCCATGCAGGAGTTCTCCGCTTCCGTATAGGCTGGCGGCTTGTCCTCATGCTTGGCGGGGCGAACGCGGCCCACCGCATCATCGCCGCGGGCGCGCAGGTAGACGTAGAGATCGTCCATGTAGCAGGCCACGTTCGGATTGTCGCCGAAGGCCGGCATGACGTTCTCCTGGGACGTGCTGACATTCTTGCGGCCGCTGGCGATGGTCCCGATGAAGTCGCCGTAGCTCATGTTCTTGACCGAGTCCTTGAGCGCCGGCGCGTAAGTCGATCCCATGCCGTCGGGGCCATGGCAGACGTGGCATTCGGAATGATAGCGGCGGTATCCGGAGTAGGTGTACCAGTCGACCGTTCCGTCGGCGGCCACCTTGTAGGTCGGAATGCCATCCTTATCGAAGTACTTCCCGTCCTCGGATTTGACGGCCCTGGAATCGCCGGGACCTTCGGCCCAGGCATTTTCGGCGACAGTCATCCCGCCGGTTGCCAGGCTCAGAGCCGTGGCGACCGCAAACCAGATTCTACGCAAGGGCGTTTTCCCATAATTTTTTGGAACAGGCGAACCGGCGCATGGACGAGATCCATGCGCCGGAGGCAGGTACCTGGCTTACTGCGGCAGTGAGAACACGGTGAGCGCACCACCGAGAGCGGTGTAGTTGCTCAGCGCGGCGTAGCCGCCGACGGCACCAAGGCCGGCGGTCGGATCGGTCAGACCCGCCGCGAGACCAATGCCGGCCCAGCCACCGACACCCGAGAGCACGGCGACGTACTGCTTGCCGTTGGACTCGTAGGTCGTGACGTTGCCGATGATGCCGGACGGGGTCTTGAACTTGTAGAGCTCCTTGCCCGTCTTGGCATCGACCGCCTTGAGGTAGCCTTCGAGCGTTCCGTAGAACACCACGCCGCCCGCTGTCGCGAGTGCACCGGACCACACCGAGAACGGCTCCTTGTTCGACCAGGCGATCTTGCCCGTCTTGCCGTCCCAGGCGATGAAGTTGCCCATATGGGTGTCACCCGCCGGCGGGTACATCGACAGGGTCGCGCCGACATAGGGCTGACCTGCGGTGTAGCTCACCTTGAAGGGCTCGTAGTCCATGCAGACATGGTTGGTGGGCACGTAGAACAACTGCGTGTCCGGCGAGTAGGCCGCCGGCTGCTCGTCCTTGGTGCCCAGCGCCGCCGGGCAGATGCCCTTGGTATTGACGTCCTCACCCTGCTTGTCGGTCGAGTATTGATCGACAACCTTCGGACGGCCGTAGGTCGCAGAGTTCTTGTCCATGTCGACGCCGGTGGTCCAGTTCACCTTCGGGTCGTACTTCTCGGCAACCAGCAGCTCGCCGGTGGCACGATCAAGCGTGTAGCCGAGGCCGTTACGATCGAAGTGCGTGAGCAGCTTGCGCGGCTGGCCGTTGATGGACTGGTCGGACAGGATCATCTCGTTGACGCCGTCATAGTCCCACTCGTCGTGGGGCGTCATCTGATAGACCCACTTCGCGACGCCGGTGTCGGCATGGCGGGCGAAGATCGTCATCGACCACTTGTTGTCGCCGGGACGCTGCTTCGGATTCCAGGTCGAGGGATTGCCCGACCCGTAATAGACCATGTCGAGCTGCGGGTCGTAGGAAATCCAGCCCCAGGTGCAGCCGCCGCCGGTCTTCCACTGATCGCCTTGCCAGGTCTTCAAGCTCGAGTCCTTGCCGACCGGCTTGCCGAGCGCGGTGGTGTTGGCGTCGAATAGGATCTGGTCATCCGGACCTTCGGAGTATGCCTTCCAGACCTGCTTGCCGCTCTTGATGTCGTAAGCGGTCATGCTGCACTGGACGCCGAACTCGCCGCCGGACGTGCCGACCAGCACCTTATCCTTCACTACGAGCGGAGCCGAGGTTCCGGTCTGTCCCTTGGTCGGATCGCCATTGACGGCGGTCCAGACGTGCTGGCCGGTCTTGGCGTCGATCGCCACCAGCTTGTCGTCGGCCTGATGCAGGAAGATCTTGCCGTCACCATAGGCGACGCCGCGGTTGACAGTGTCGCAGCACATCACCGGAATGACGTTCGGATCCTGCTTGGGCTCGTACTTCCAGACGATCTTGTTGTCCTGCGCGAGATCGAGCGCATAGACCTTGTTCGGGAACGGCGTGTGCACATACATCATGTTGCCGATGATGAGCGGTCCGCCTTCGTGGCCGCGCAGCACGCCGGTGGAGAAGGTCCACGCGACCTGCAGCTTGCCGACGTTCTGGGCGTTGATCTGGTTGAGCTTGGAGTAACGCGTATTGGCGTAGTCTCCCGCCGGCATCACCCAGTCCTTCGGGTTGGCCGACATCTTGGCCAGCTCATCGCTGGCCCATGCGCCACCCGCGGCGAGCGCCGCGACTGACGTCAGACATGTTGCGAGTAGCACTCTTCGCATCGTCTTTCCTCCCGGGTTCAACTGAGGTTCCGCAGCACGCGGCCCAGTATTCGTTTTCGGCATCATTGAATATCCACTTCTCAACCGGGAAACTTGCCCAAAAGAGAAAAGAGCTTGCTCAAGAGTGAAGCGAATAGAAGTTTTTGAAGGAGATTTTGCTTTGCTGGTCCGCAACATGAGCGCCATTCTTGCTGCGCAGCATCAATTTGCGACACCATGGTTCCACCGAAGGTTGACGTTTCCCTTGACCTTACAGAGACGAAGGCGGAGGATCACGCGGGGCGCGTTATGGAACGAAGTGCGCCGCGAAAGCCGCGGCCTTAAAATGGGAGCAATCTTGCTGCAGTCTCGTTCGCCGTCCTGCGGCGGACCCGTTGCGTTTCGATCATGAATCGGTGGATGAAACATGTCCGACACGATCCGCTCGCTTAATACTTCGGGATTCTCACCGAAGAGCCAGATCCAGCGTTGGTCAGATGCACTGACCGACCTGTGCGGACGTTTCGATGTCGATCCGCTGGAGGGGGCCTCATTCGAGGGGCGCATCAATTTCACGACGGTGTCGCGCCTGAAGCTCTGCCAGATCGAGGCCAGCCAGCACCGTATTGCGCATACCTATGCGCGTGCGCAAAAGGCGGCACATCCCTACATCAAGATCTTGTTCCAGACCTATGGGACGTCCTATTTCGAGCAGGATGGCCGCCAGATCGAGATCGGCCCGGGCGATTGTCTCGCCTATGACGTCTCGTCACCGCACACCATCATCAGCCCCGCGCTGACCCGCCATGACGTCGTGATCGTGCCGAAGGAGCTACTGCAGGAGCGCGGCTTCCGGTCGGAGAAAATGCCCGCATACAAGCTGTCTGCGCGGAGCGGGACCGGTCGGATTGCGCATGACGTCACCCACGCCGCTTTCGACGAGGCGACCCGGCTTTCGCCCAACTCGGCGGTCAGCGTCGCCGAATCGCTGATCGATCTGTTGCTCCTGCCGCTGCGTGAGGCCGATCGCATGCTGGACCGCGCGGGACCCGAGGCGGTCTATATCCGCGCTCAAGCCTTCATCCGCGAGCATCTGCGCGATCCAGATCTTTGCATCGATCAGATTTCGGCGGCGCTCGGGTGCACCAAGCGCTACCTTCACATGGTCTTCAGCGATCGCGGCATGACGGTCAGCGACTACATCTGGCGGGCTCGGCTTCAGCATTGCCGGCAGGAGCTGGAGACGCAGAGCGGCAAGACCATCACCGATGTCGCGTTCTCGTGGGGCTTTTCGAGCTCGTCGCACTTCAGCCGCGTCTTCCGCAAATATTTCGGCGTCGTGCCGTCGTCGGTTCACAAGACGGCGGCGCGCTGAGCGCTCCTGCAGCGGCCGCGCTAGCGTGTGCCGCTCCGGATGATCCTCTGGAACGCGTCGCCCAGAATCACCGGCTGACGCGGCGGAAGGTAGGTCAGTCCGGCGGATCGGCCGAGAGTCGCAAGAATCCCTGAGGCCTCGAGCTCCGTCAAGGCCTTGTCGACCGATGCGATGAGCTCGGCAGAGCTGGCCAGCCCGACATAACCTCGATTTGCACCGATCGGATAGCTGTACCCCGACGCGCTCAGCTTGGTGTCGGGATGAGCGGCCCGATACGCATCGAAACGTCTGCCATCGAGCAGGGTCGCGTCGAACTTTCCCTGTTCGAGCGCCCCGAGCAGATCATCCCGCGCCGGAATCAAATGCGTGATGTCGTCGATCAGCCGCCCCTTGTCGAACGTCATCAGGATTGCATCTGCCAACGTGCCGCTCTCGATTGCCAGCCGCAGCCCGGCCAGATCGCCGATGTCGGTAATCGGGCGCTGTTTCGCGGAAGGTCCGAGAACGACGGTCAGGGTCGAAAACATGTAGGGCTTGCTCGGCGTCAGCGTGCCGAGGGCAACACGGCGGCGGCGGTCGTCGCGCGTGGCGCCATCGAAGTCCGGCAGCTTGGCCGTCTTGACGCCAGGCGCGACCAGTCCGTCCTGGGTGAACGCGTAGCTGCCGAGCAGCGAGCAGCGTCCGTCCGATAGCAGCGCATTCGCCTCCAGCGCCGGACTGGAATCTTCGTCCAATTTGCTTTCGTACCACTGGATCTCGAGCTTCCTGCCAAGGCGGTCGGCGATCGCCTGACCCAGCAGGACATCGAAGCCGCCGCCGGGCTTGCCGCGATGATGGACCGAGAGCGGCGGAAGATTTTCGTCGAGACAGATGCGCAGCACGTCGTCAGCGGCTAAGGCCGCGGACGACATTGCCGACATTATCAAGGCAGCCAGCCAACAGCAGAGATGACGCATCACTGCGCTCTCCGGCTCGAGACGTAGGCCCACAGTGCGGTGATCTCGTCATCGCTGAGAATGTCGCCCCAGGGCGGCATACGGCCGTTCTTGCCCTGCTTCACCGTGGTGACGAAACGAGGCTGATCATCGGGAAACCGGCGCAGGTCCGGCGTTATAGTCCCGGAGTTCACCATGTTGGGCCCGTGGCAGTGCGAGCATTTCTGGGCGAATGTCGTCTTGCCGAGGTCCACCTGGCTGTGTGCCGCGCTGTCATCTTGTTGTTGGGCGAGGGCGGCCGTCGACAGGACGGCCAACGTCGCCACGACGGCGGCGAAGGCCGCCGCCGCTTTCATGAACGTATTCTGTCTCACGGGCGATCCGCACTCAATTCTTGACCGCGAAGACCCACAACGAGCCGCCTGCCGGAACGTTGGCGAGGCGCTCGTCACCGGAGAACAGCGAGTAGACGCCGCCGTAGCCGGAGGTGACAGCGACATACTGGACGCCATCCTGCTGCCAAGTGACGGGCTGGCCCTCGATGCCGGAGCCGGTCTGGAACTGCCACAGCTTCTTGCCGCTGTCGGCGTCGAAAGCCTCGAACTCGCCAGTCAGCTTGCCCGAAAACACCACGCCGCCTGCCGTGGACAGCACGCCGGAGAAGCGCGGGATGTCGCTCGGCTGCTCCCACTTGGTCTTGCCGGTCATCGGATCGATGGCCTTGAGCTGACCACGCGGCCCTTCCGGCCAATCCCACAGATCCGTCAGATCCATGCCGAGGTACCACTCGCCGGCCTTGTAGGTCGCAGGCTCGGTCTTGTAGTGGCCGCCGAATACGAGCGTGTTGGCGTAGGCCAATCCGGTTTGCGGATTGAACGACATCGGCTCCCAGTTCTTGCCGCCGAGAATCGACGGATAGACCGTGACCTTCTTGCCCTCGCGCGCATCACGCGTGACATCGGTCTCGACCGGCTTGCCCGTCTTCAGGTCGATGCTGGAGGCCCAGTTCACCTTCACATAGGGGTTGGCCGCGAGCAGCTTCCCATTGGTGCGATCGAGCACATAGAAGAAGCCATTGCGGTTGGCGTTCATGAGCACCTTGGTCTGCTTGCCCTCGACGTTCATGTCGGCGAGCACCATCTCCGCGACCGCGTCGTAGTCGAACGGATTGTTCGGCGAGAACTGGAAGTGCCACTTCATCTTGCCGGTCTTCGGATCGAGCGCGAGCACCGAGCAGGTGTAGAGGTTGTCGCCCGGGCGCACCGCCGCGTTGAACGGTCCGGGATTGCCGACGCCCCAGAACACGGTGTTCTGCTCGGGATCGTACGATCCTGTGATCCAGGTCGAGCCGCCGCCGAGCTTCCAGGTGTCGCCCTTCCACGTGTCGCCGCCGGGTTCATCCGGGGTTGGCACCGTATGCGTGCGCCACAAATGCTTGCCGGTCGCCGGGTCCCAGCCATCGATGAAGCCGCGCGTGCCGAACTCGGCGCCGGAGATGCCGGTCAGCACGACGCCGTCGGCGACCAGCGGCGCCACCGTCATCGAGTAGCCTTCCTTGATGTCGGCAGCCTTCTGGCGCCACAGCTCCTTGCCGGTCTTGGCATCGAGCGCAATGACGTTGGCATCGAGCGTCGTGCGGAACAGCTTGCCGTCGTACAGCGCGGCGCCGCGATTGATGATGCCGCAGCAGACCACGCGCGGCGTCTCGGCAGGATAGTCGATCTTGCTTTTCCAGATCTGCTTGCCGGTCTTGGCGTCGACGGCCATCGTCGCATTGTGGGTCGTGACGTAGAGCACGCCCTGGTAAACCAGCGGCTGCGACTCCTCGCTGCGGTCATCGGCGAAACTGTAGTTCCAGACCGGAACCAGGTTCTTGGCGTTGTCCTTGTTGATCTGGTTGAGCGGACTGAACCGCTGCAGATTGTAGCCCATGCCGTAGTTGAGAACGTTCGCCGTATCAGTTGCACCCTTGACCAACTGATCGGCGCTCTGCGCGCTTGCACCATGTGATGCAAAAATGGCGAGGCCTGCGGCCAGCGCGATCCGCTTCATTCATTTCCTCCGAGATTTTTATGCGCGCCTATCCTGACGCTGCGGGAACAACACTCCGCTCGAAATCAGGAACCGTCAATACGAAAAGCTGGCAACCGCCCTCGGCGCATCGGGAAGCCGTCCTCGCTCGATTCGGGCATAGCGCCAAGCCGTTGCGACGCTCACTGATCGGGATCGACAAAATGGCACCGCCGTCATGCTGCATTGCGGCACGAACATTGCTTCACTGCATCATGCCGGGATAACAGAGGAGTAGGCGGATGAGACGAACCATCCTTTGGCTCGGCATGCTTTGTTGCCTTTGGGTGAGTGCGAGTGCGCGTGATCTCGGTCAGTGGGGAGCGGTCGATCCGGCGTTGCGCCAATGGTACGAGGCGCTGATGCAGCCTGACGTGCCGACGGCATCGTGCTGCGGCGAGGCCGACGCCTACTTTGCCGATGAGATCCATGTTCGCGACGGCAAGACCTATGCGATCATCACCGACGACCGTCCCGATGAGCCGCGTGGCCGTCCGCATGTCGATGTCGGCACGGAAATCGAGGTCCCGGATCACAAGCTGAAGTGGGATAAGGGAAATCCGACGGGGCACGGCATCATTTTCCTGAGCCGCAATCGGTATGTGTTCTGCTATGTGCAGCCGGGCGGTGCGTGAGCGGATGCTGCGGGCGCTCGTCCTCGGCGGATGATGCCTGCGTCGAGCAGCCGGAGACGGGCGGGCGGCGATTGCGGCGGAACGTTGTCGGGTCAACTACGCGACATCTGCATAGGGATCCGCCGGCGACGGTCGAGCCTTGCGTTCTTCCGAACGCGATCCTAGCTTCGGCCTTGGCGCGAGCAATGCGCCAGTCAATGATAGTCGAACTTGGGAGCTTGAAATGGCCTGGAAGACACCAAAGATCGTCGAAGTGCCGGTTGGCATGGAAATCAACATGTACGCCTGTGCGGCGCGCAAGTAACGCGTAGCGATCTGCCAA
Source organism: Bradyrhizobium sp. SZCCHNS3002 (assembly GCF_032377435.1). Lineage (NCBI taxonomy): Bacteria > Pseudomonadati > Pseudomonadota > Alphaproteobacteria > Hyphomicrobiales > Nitrobacteraceae > Bradyrhizobium > Bradyrhizobium sp. SZCCHNS3002. Next base: position 256,456 of record NZ_JAUHHY010000010.1, on the reverse strand, counting down.
GCCACGAGGTGCGCCATTCGCTTCTGACTGGCTTGGCGGATCCATTCGATGGACGATCCGCGAGATCGTCCCGGCGACCGGCCTGTCGGCCGATCGGATATGACGGGCACGCCGCCGAACGTTGGTGACGGCCTGAGGACCGTCCAAGGGTCAGACGTCCTGCGTGTCGAAGATATACAGATCGACGCCGCCATCGGCGAAGTTGGGCAGATCGCCCGCCGCCGCCTTGCCTTCGGCAGAGCTCATCCCTGCCTGCAGTGCCGACATCGAATCGAATACCAGGGTGGCGACGAGGTGGAGGTTGGTAGGCCCCCCCGGCCCATTCACCGGACCGCGGCTGATATCGTAGCTCTTCAGACCGGGAATCTTCTTCGCCAGCGGCACATGGACGTTCATATAGTGTTTGTCGAACGCCTCGGCGCTCTTGGGGGTCTTGTAGAGTACGAGAACCTTGGGCATCTGCTTCCTCCGCATTCGCTCTTTTTGAGGTCGATCGACCGATTCCATTGCAGCCGATCTGCCGGTTCGGATCAAGCGTCAGGGCGGCTTCGCCCAGGGATCGTCGCTCCAGCCTCGGTTCCGCTGCATAATTTGTTGCGGGCGGAGAAACTGATGCAGCCGGATGTCGTAGTTTCAGATAAGCTGTTTCAGGCTTATCGAAGGACAACGAGCCATGAGCTCCATCGATCTCGTCATCACCGTCTGCGCAGTGCTGTCTCCGGCCACCTGCGAGGAGCAGCATCTCGTTTTCGCCGATGGCGGCGCCTCGCTGCAGCAATGCGCGATGAAGGCGCCGCCCTACATCGCCCAGTGGATCGGCGAGCACCCGAAATGGACTGCAGTGCGATGGCGCTGCGAATATCCGCACAGCAACGACAAGGCCTGAGGCCGGCTTTGCCGCAGGCGCGTCAGCCGCCTATTTCGTGCATTCCTTGAGGTCCTTGTCCGCCACCGAGACCACGGCGTCGGCCGTGATGTCGAGGCCGCGAACGACGCATTGGCGCTCGCCGGCATAGCTCACCTTGGCGTCGTAGCGCCCAGGCTCGACTCCGGTCAGCTTCAGCCGTTCGTCGTGATCGAGCTCCTTGTCCTTGTCGTTCAGCGTCTGATTCGGTCCCCAGTTGTTCTGGCCGGCCGGAGAGAGCTGAAAGCCGGTCATCGTTGCGGTGGTCAGATTCCAGAGCCGGATGCCCTTGCTTTGTGCGGCGGTCGCGAGCGGGATGCCGAACAGAATGATCGCCGTCACGGCGAATGCGCGTCTCATGGCGTTTTCCCTTGGAGTCCGATGTCCTTTGCCGTGACTATGACACGGAAAAATCCAGTCGCGCCACATCGGCCTTGATTGCCGCGACCGCGTCGTTGTTGCGCTGCGCGCGCGGCAGGTCGATCGGGACTGAATGAAGCAGACGGGCGGGGCGCGAGGACAGCAGGAAGATCCGGTCGCCGAGCCGTGCCGCGTCGTCCATGCTGTGCGTGACCAGCAGCGTGATCATGGGGCGCGAGGCCACGAGCGTCGCGATCTCCTCGCGCAGCCGCGCGGCGAGCGCGTCGTCGAGCGAAGCCAGCGGCTCGTCGAGAATCAGGAAGTCCGGCTCCACTGCAAACGCCCGCGCCAGCGCGACGCGGCGGGCGAGGCCGAGCGACAGCTCGCCGGGAAAATGGCTGCGATGTCCCTCGAGCTCGAGCACGCCGAAGATGGCGGCCAGCCTGTCCTCGGCGACACCGGGCGCTGCCAGCCGGACATTGTCCTCGACGGAGCGCCACGGCAGCAGCCGCGGCTCCTGGAACACCATCGCCAGCCGGGCGCCGGCGGGTTGTGCGACGTGGCCCTCATAGTCGTTGTCCAGACCGGCGAGGATCCGCAGCATCGTGCTCTTGCCGCAGCCCGAGGGACCGACGACGACGCCGACCTCGCCCCGCTGCAGCGCAAAGGCAATGCCCGCAATCACCTCCTGGCGCTTGCCATTGGCGCTGGTGTAGCTCTTGGACCTGATATCGACCTCAAGCCGCACGGAGCCGCCACCTCGATGCGCGCAGCTCGAACGGCTGGACGATGACGGCCTCGATCACCAGCACCACGGCGGCAAAGCTGAGCGAGTAGGCGAGCAGCAGCGGAATGTCGAACAGCTGGAAGGCGACGCCGATCTCGAAGCCGATGCCGTTGGGCCTCCCGAGCAGCTCGGCGACCAGCACGATCTTCCAGACCAATGACAGGCCGGAGCGCGCGGCCGCCGCAATATAAGGCGCAAGTTGCGGCAGCAGGACATGGCGGAGGATGCGTCCGCGCGGGAAGGCGAACACCTTGGCCATCTCGTCGAGCGATGGATCGAGCGCGCGGGCGCCTTCGCGCAAGGTGACGACGGCGGTCGGCAGCTTGTTGATCGCGATCGCCGCGATCGCTGCGACCTCGGTGAGACCGGCCCAGATATAGGCGAGCACGATCACCACCAGCGCGGGCAGATTGAGCAGCAGGATCAGCCAGGGATCGCCCAGGCGGTTGGCGAGCTGGCTGCGCCCCATCAAAAAGCCGATCGCCGAGCCGAGTGCCATCGACAGCGTGAAAGCGAGGGCGACGCGGGCGAGCGTAGCGCCGAGATGCAGAAACAGCGCGCCGGACCGCGCTTCCGCCACCGCAACCGCAAGCACGGCCGATGGCAATGGCAGCTTGGCGCTGCCGGCGACAGCCGCGGCAATCCACCAGGTGGCCAGCAGGAGCGCAAAGGACAACAAGCGCAGCACTAATCCCTCGCATCCGCCCTGTAGTAGGTGCCGGGACTGAGCTCCGGAGACGGGCCGACCAGATCGCGGCCGCCGATCGAAGCGAGCACGCCGTAGAGGATGCGCGCGTCGGCCTCTTCCTCGGCGATCGGCCGGCGCGGAATGCCCTCGCGATAGCGGTCGCGATAGGCGCGCAAGGTAGCGTCGTCCTGCGCGCCGGTCAGCGGGGCGATCGTCTGCCAGTCGGCGTCGGATGTCGCCAGGATCTCCTTGGCCTTGGCCGTGACGGACAGGAAGCGTGCCACGAGATCGCGGTGCTTGGCGGCCCAGTCCTCGTCGAAGACGTAGCCGATCATCGCGGTGCGGCCCTTGGCGCCGAACGGCGGCAGCAGGTCCTCGACCCCTGCGAGCCGGCGGAAGCCCTTTGCCTCCAGCGCCGCGCAGAAATTCCAGTAGTTCAAGCCCGCATCCATCTCGCCGTCGGCCAGCTTGGCGGCCAGCAGCGGCGGCGCGCCGTAGGTGATGGTCGCCTGCGATTTCAGATCGACGCCGTCGCGCTTGAGCGTGGCTTGCAGCAGCAGCCAGCTCTTGTCGAGCGGGCCGCCGGCCACCGCCAGCTTGCGTCCCTTCAGATCGGCAAGCGTCTTGATCGGCGAGGCCGCCGGCACCATCACGGCGCCGAGCGCGCTCGAATAGGGATAGAAGGTGAGCTTGGCGCCGAGCGCACGCTCGCGCGACACCCACAGCCAGTCCGACACCATGATGTCGGCATTGCCGGCGCGCAGCGCGATCTTGCCGGCCTCGGGGCTCGCCAGCTCGATCGCATCGATCGCGATATCCGCCTGCTTGTCGAGCTGGTGGGAACGGATCACGGCCAGCTCCCAGGCGAAGGTGCCGGTCTTCTGCACCGCAACCTTGACGGTCTCGGCGGCGCAGCACGCCGTGACCGGCAGCAGGGCGCAGGCGACAATCGCCATCAACAAACGACCGATCTGCGTCATGAGCCCGTCTGCGTTTCCTCGAGATGTGTTCTTTTCAGCCTCATTCCCTTAGCATAGCTTCGGCTGCGATGCCGCGGAGGACTGTGATGCGTAGTGCTGTTCCGGTAGGACCGATTGTCGCCACCCTCATTGCCATGATTGCGCTGGGCGGGCCGGCTCGTGGCGAGGATCTCAACGACTATCCGACCACGGCGCGGGCCGAATATGTATTCGGCTGCATGAAGGCGAATGGCGAGACCCGTGAGGCGATCGCGCAGTGCTCCTGCTCGATCGACGTGATCGCTTCGATCATCCCCTATGAGCGCTACGTCACGGCCGAGACCGTCCTCAGCATGTCCCAGGTGCACAGCAATCTCGGCACCCAGTTTCGCACGTCCGAGCAGGCCGCCAACGCGCTGAACGATCTCCACCGGGCGCAGGCCGAAGCCGAAGTCAGATGCTTCTGAAGCGCTGCTACTCTGCCGCATCAGGTTCCTGAACCGTCGGCCGGCCAATCGTGCTCGAACACGTGGCCCTGCGTATCCTTCGCTTCCGCATGGAATTGCTTGGCGCCGTTCGACACGTAGGTGAAGCGGATATTGGGATCCTCCGAGATCGAGATGCCGCCTTCGACCGACAGCACCAGGCTGCCATCCTGCGACAGCGTCAGCCGGTCGATGAAGAAGGCCGGAATGTAGAGCTGCGTCACCTGGTCCATCTGGAGCCCGGAATTGTTGGGATGCCCGATCATGACCTGCGCTTCGCGGATGCCGCTCGTGGCGCCGTCGCTGCTTTGCGTGAACTGCCGGTAGCGCATCTGGCCGATGCGCGCCTTGGCCTCGTCCGGATTCTTCGCCGCCGGCGCCGAGCAGCCTCCGGACGCCTTGACGAAGGTCTTGACCACATAGAGCTGACCATCCGTCAGCTCGGCCACGGCATGCACGTCCGTGTAGTTGTTGACGCGCACCCGCGTCGAGATCGCAGTCACATTGGCGTCCGCGCCGAGCGTGAACTTGGCGGCCATCGGCGCAGGATTCTGGTCGATCACCAGCGTGATGGTCTTGATGCGGCGCTCGTCGGCGGGCGACAGCTTGCTACGCAGGGTGACCGGGACCACCGAGGCATCCTCGGCGCGCGTCGGCATCTCGATCGACAGCACATTGGTGCCGTCCTGCATCGCCTTATTGTTGAAGATGTCCTGGACGAGTCCCGGCCATGGATCATAACCATCAGCGGCTTTCGCAGGTGCGAAGGCAAACGCGAGGCATACCCCGAGAAGCAATGTGGACGGCAAGCGGAGCCCGATCATGGCGCAGTCCTCCCAAGGCAGTCTGGTGGATTAACGATCATAGCGCGTCACCCGCCTCATTCCCATTCCATTTCCGAAAATGCTGCAGTTGCGTTGCGGGCATTGTAGTCGTCGAACAGCTCCCATTTGCCGCGCTCCGATCCGGCGGCCCCAGCGGCGTCGGCGATCGGCCTGCCCGCCTTGATCAGCCCGCGAACGTCGTGGGCCAATGTGTCGAGGTAGCGACGCTCGTCACTGAGCGCCAGTGGCCAGGGGCTGACAGGGCCATGGCCCGGGACGACGCGCTCGGCCGGGATGGCCGCGAGCGCGGCCATGTCGGCGATCCAGCCGCGCAGGCTACCATCCATCACTGGGATGTGACGCAGGAATACGAGATCGCCGGCGAACAAGGTCCGGCTCCGGTCATCATAGACGGACAGGTCGCAGTCGCTATGCGCGGTGCTCCAGGCCTTCAGCGTGAGGGTACGGCCGCCCAGGTCGAGCGCCATCTCGTCATCGACGAGGATCGACGGAGCGACGAGGCGGACCTCGTCGATCAGTTCGGCGCCCATCAGGCGCCGGAACGCCTCGATGTAGTGCGGCCCGCGCAGGGCGAGCGCCCGGGGCAGGTTCTTGGCGCCGACGAAGCGGGTGTCGTCCGCCTCGAAGGCGGCATTGCCGAACAGATGGTCGGGATGAGCATGGGTGTTGACGACGTAGCGCACGGGCTTGTCGGTACGGGCGCGGATCGCGGCCAGCAGCGCGCGGCCTTCGCGGACGCTGCCGCCGGTGTCGATCACTGCGACCGCGTCACCGCCGACGATGAAACCGACATTGGCGATGGCGCCTTCGTTCGCCGCGTTCATCAGCGCGGTCTGGCCGATGTGAACGAACACGCCGGGCGCGATCTCGCTCACCTCGAGTTCCGGGGGCATGGCAAGAGCGGCGCCGCCGAGCGCCAGCGCACACCAGGCGATGATCGCAATGATCGGATGCCTCACCATCGGCTTGCCTTGCTCGCGTGGGACCTGTTCATCAGGCCATGGACGCTGCGGCGCAGCACTGGGTCAACTCTTCGCGATGACGGCGACTGTTGCACCCGCGCGGCCGGCGGCCTAGCATTTTCAAAAATACCGCGATGCGTTCGATAGGGATGGAAATACGGATGACGAAGCGTCACAAACTTGCCTGCTCGCTGGCTGTTGCCGCGGGGCTCACTCTGCTCGGACCGGCCGCCGCTTTCGCGCAGAGCAATGACGGCCTGGACCTGTCGATCGAGCTGGTCGATCCCAAGGTGCTCAGGGTCTGCGCCGATCCGCGCAACCTGCCGTTCTCGAACGAGAAGGGCGACGGCTTCGAGAACAAGCTGGCCGAGCTCTTTGCCGCCAAGCTGCAGAAGAAGGTGGACTACACGTTCTTCCCGCAGGCCACCGGATTCGTGCGCATGACGCTCGGCTCGCACCGTTGCGACGTGATCATGGGCTTTCCGCAAGGGGACGACCTGGTGCAGAGCACCAGTCCCTATTACCGGACGGCCTACGCGATCGTGACCAAGCCGGGCTCCGATCTCTCCGATGTGACGACGCTGGAGGACGCCAAGCTGAAGGGCAAGCACATCGGCATCGTGGCGGGCACGCCGCCGGCGACCAACATGGCGCTGGCCGGCCTGATGCCGACCGCAAAGCCCTATCCGCTGATGATCGACACCCGCGTCGATTCCTCGGCGGAGGCGATGATCAATGATCTGAAGTCCGGCGAGATCGATGCCGGCGTGCTGTGGGGGCCGATGGCCGGCTACTATGCCAAGCAGGCGAGCCCGCAACTGCACGTCACGCCGCTTGTGAAAGAGACCAGCGGGCCGAAGCTGATCTATCGCATCGCCATGGGCGTCCGTGGCGCGGACCAGAATTGGCGGCGACAGCTCAACAAGCTGATCCAGGAGAACCAGGGTGAGATCAACAAGATCCTGCTGGACTTCGGGGTGCCGCTGCTGGACGAGAGCAATCATCTGATCACCGCCGAGGCTGCAGCGAAGCCATGATCGGTCGGCTCACCGCTGCGGCATTGGCAGGCGTGCTGCTGATCGCCGTGGCGGTGCGGGCCGATGATCTCGTGCCGGAGCCGGACAGCTATCGCACCGAGAACTATCGCGCGCCGGTGCCGACGACCCTGAGCGGAGCGCGCGTGCTGTCGACGCGGGAGACCGAGGCGATCTGGCGCGCAAAATCGGCCGCCTTCGTCGATGTGCTGCCGCGGCCGCCCAAGCCGAAGAACCTGCCGGCCGGGACGGTGTGGCGCGAGCAGCCGCGCCTGGACATTCCCGGCAGCATCTGGCTGCCCGATACCGGCTACGGCGTGCTGGCACCCCAGACTGAGGACTATCTGAAGCGTGGCCTCGCCCATGCATCGGGTGGCGATTTCGGTCGTCTGCTCGTGTTCTATTGCCTCGAAGATTGCTGGATGTCGTGGAATGCCGCGCGGCGCGCGCTGACTTACGGCTATCGCAACATCGCCTGGTACCCCGACGGGACCGACGGCTGGAGCCGCGCCGACCTGCCGCTGCAGCAGACGCAGCCCGAGCCGCGGCCTGAGGAGTGAGCGGAGAGGGCGGCGAGAGCGCATCAAATCAGCTACTCCATGTCCTGCTGGATCTCGCGGGCCAGGGCGAACAGGCGCTGGTCGATCGCGGTCGGGACCTCGCAGACGAACTTCATCACGCGACGCCGGTCCTCGAAGATGCGCGTCTCCCAGTTCAACTGGTTGGTCATCTCCTCGACCTTGGCCTGATCCGGGTTGGGCCCGCTGTGCATCTCCTGCAACGCGATGGTGTCGCCGCGCACCTTCTCGACCGCTTCGCGCTGCTTGCGCATGACGCGCTCGAGGCCGTTCATGACCGACGTCCGCTGGGCGTTCAGCGTATCGAAAAGGCCGGCAAACAGCAGCTTGCCCTTGCGGGTCTTCTCCTCGGGCGTACCGGTCAGGAAATCGGCGACGTCCTTCTGCGCCTGCTCCAGCGGGATGCGGCGCGCCGCCAGCCTGGCGACCAGCTCCGCGATCTTGGCGTCGTCCTTCCAGCTCGCGCCGACATCGTCGATCGCAGGGCCGGACCACACGGCCGCGATGGAGATTTCCGGCACCTTGGCCTGCGGGCAGGGCCAATCCGGATAGCGCGGATCGGCGGCCATCGCAGCGCCTGCTGACGCTGCGATGGCGACGGCCGCCAGGATCGTTCTCAACCTCATGCCTCGCCTCCGGGACCACGCCTGACAAGACCCCGCGACGGATCGTAGGCCAGGATCGCGCCGATCATGAACACGGCGGTACAGCCGCCGACCACCGCGAGCGAAACCCAGTTCAGCTTGCCATAGAGCGCGAAGCGGATGAGCTCGACCGCGTGGGTGAAGGGGTTGGCCGCGCAGAGATAAGCGAGCCATGGGCTGCCTTCCTCGACGCGCCACAGCGGGTAGAGCGCCGACGAGGCGAAGAACATCGGGAAGATCACGAAGTTCATGACGCCGGCAAAGTTCTCGAGCTGCTTGATGCCGGAGGAGATCAGCATGCCCAGCGCGCCGAGCATCAGCCCGGACAGGACCAGCGCCGGCAGCACGGTGAGATAGCCCATCGGCGGCGGGGTGATGTCCCAGAACCAGGCGATGGCGAGAAACGCGTAGACCTGCAGCACCGAGACGGCGGTGCCGGCGAGCAGCTTGCAGAACAGGAGATAGCCGCGCGGCAGCGGGCTCACCAGCAAGGTGCGCATGTTGCCCATCTCGCGGTCGTAGACCATCGATAGCGACGACTGCATGCCGTTGAACAGCTGGATCATCGCCATCAGGCCGGGCGCGATATAGACCTCGTAGGGGATGTAGGTCTCGTAGGGCGGGATGATCGAGATGCCGAGCACCTGGCGGAAGCCGGCAGCGAAGATGAACAGCCAGACCAGCGGCCGCACCAGCGCCGAGATGAAGCGCTCGCGCTGATGCAGGAAGCGCAGCCCCTCGCGCCAGACGATGCCGGAGAGGCAGGTGATGTACTCACCGGCCGAGAAGCCGCTGCGTGGTGTGGCAGGAGCGTGAACTGTCGTGACGGTCATGGCTCGCTCCGCGCCGGGCTGGCCTGCGTCGTCAGCCGCGCGAACGCCGCGTTGACGTCGGATGCGCCGGCTTCGGCAATGACCTGCGGGACAGGCCCGCGCGCCAGCACGCGGCCTTGATGCAGCACCACGAGATCGTCGGTCGGCGCGATCTCGTCGAACAGATGCGTGGCCCAGAGCACGCCGATGCCCTGCTCGGCGACGAGCTGGCGGACATGACCGACGATGTCGGCGCGCGCCTTGACGTCGAGCCCGACGGTGGCTTCGTCGAGCAGCAGGAGGCGCGGCCGGTGCAGCAGGGCGCGGGCGATTTCCAGGCGGCGCATCTGGCCGCCGGAGAGGTCGCGCACCTTGTTGCCGGCGCGGTCGGCGAGACCGATCCGGGTCAGCAGCTCCTCGCTGCGGGCGCGGGCCTCGCGGCGCGAGATGCCGTGCAGGGCGGCGTGATAGAGCAGGTTCTGAGTCAGCGACAGATCGAGATCGAGCGTGCGCGGCTGGAACACGACGCCGAGCAGCCGCAGCGCCTCGCCGGGCGTACGGCCGATGTCATGGCCGAAAATGCCGATCCGGCCGGTCTGCACCGCGAACAGCCGCGTGATCAGCGAGAACAAGGTGCTCTTGCCGGCGCCGTTGAGGCCGAGCAGGGCGGTGAAGCTCGCAGGCCTCACGGCGAAGCTGACGTCGTTGAGCGCCTTGCGTGCGCCGTAGGAATGGCTGACGCCGACGACCGACAGTGCCGGCACCTGGTCGGGAGCCGTTTGCGGCGTGGCGCCTGTCGCGTCGAGAGCGGGTGCGTTCTGCATCGTCATGGCTGTGCGATCGTGATGCCCCAGGGCAGCTCGCCGACCTGGATGGTCTTGATCACCTTCTGCGCCGCGACGTCGATCACCGAGACGTCGTTGGAGACGCCGTTGGTGACCAGAAGATATTTCTCATCCGGCGTGAATTCCATGTGCCAGACGCGCTGGCCGACCAGGAGATATTTCTTCACCTCGTGGGTGGTGCCGTCGACGACCGCGACGCGGTTGGCGGGGCCGAGTGCGACGAAGCCGGTCTTGCCATCCTTGGTCAGGGCGATGCCGACCGGCTGGATGGCCTCGCTGCGCAGGCCGGGCACGGCGAACTTGATCTTGCCGGTGACCTCGCGCTTGGCGGGATCGATGATCGACACCGTGCCGCCGATCTCCGCCGACACCCACAGTTCCGAGCCGTCGCTCTTGAACTCGGCATAGCGTGGCCGCGCATCGACCAGCACGTTGGCGACGATCTGGCGCGTCGACGTGTCGATGAAATGCGCCATGTTGGTGGTCTCGGAGGTGCAGATCAGGATCTTGCCGTCCGGGCTGAGCATCATGCCCTCGGGCTCGACGCCGACCTGGACATCGCCGATGCGCACGCGCTTTTCGAGGTCGAGCACGGTGACGGTGTTGTCATTCTCGTTGGCGACATAGAGCGTCTTGCCGGCGGCGTCCTGCGCGAACAGCTCGGGATCCGGGCCGGAGGGCAGGGTGTCCACCACCTCCATCTTCCTGGCGTCGATCACCTGGATGGTGTCGTCATCGCCGACGGCGACCATCACGAACTTGCCGTCGCGCGTGAACGCGATGCCGCGCGGCCGCTGGCCGACCTTGATGGTCTTGGTGACGGTCCATGTGTCGGTATCGATGACGGAGACGGTGTTGCCTTTTTCGTTGGAGACGAAGGCGACGTAGGCGGAGGCGGGCGACGCGTGGGCCAGCCACAGCGCGGCGGTGAGCAGGCTGGCTGCCATGCCGACATACCTGCGAAGCCGTGGCCGTCCTTCGAGACGCCCGCCTCCGGCGGGCTCCTCAGGACGAGGCCGGTGTGCGCGGTTAGATCCAAGCCATGCGCGCTCGAGACCTTGCTGCTGAACCTCCCCGTGATCTCGCCCCTCATGGTGAGGAGCGCCGTCTTGGGCGCGTCTCGAACCATGAGGCCCCAGACCGATAGCCACATTGGTTGTCGGACTGCGCATCGTCATCAACATCTTCCAATCCGACATCATTGCAGCTTGCACTTGGTTTCGGGGCGGTCGACACCGAGGGTGTCGAGCTCGGAGACTTGATGCAGGAAACCCTCCTGCGGCGAGACCGAGACGATCATGCGGCCGTCAGCCAGCAGGATCGGCTGGCGCAGTTGCAGGTTCCAGTCGCGCAGCGAGAGCCTCGTGCCCTTGAAGGCGGCGATGGTGAAGTTCGGGCCCTTGAGATAGTCGGTCAACGTCTTTGCGTCGCCGGAGTTGGTGCGCGAGGCAGCCTCGCCGATCATGCGCACGGCCATCCAGGCCTGCATGTCCAACGCGTCCATGCGGCGTGATGCCAGCTTCATGAAGCGGTTCTGCAATTGCGTCGCGCCCCACTGGTCCTGCGCCGGATCCCAGCTGGTCGGACGCAGGCCGGCGGAGCCCGCGACGGGGCGCGGATCCCAGGTGCGATAGGGCAGGTAGTTGGCGAACACCTCGCTCTCGTCGGCGGCGACCAGCACGTCATAGGCCGGCGCCTTCTGCGTGAACACCGGCATCTGGCGCTGGATCAGGGTCACGCCAGAGTCAGTGCGCCGCGCGCCGCCGGTGTCCTCGAAGGTCCGCTCCTCGACGATTCTAGCGCCGAAACGGGTGGCGGCGCGGCGCAGCGCGTCGGCGAACAGCTTGTCGTTGTCGTGCGAGCCGGTGACCAGCAACCAGCGCTTCCACTGCTTCCATACCAGATACTGCCCAAGCCCATCGGCCAGCATCGAGCGTGTCGGGGCGACATGGATGACGTTGGCGCGGCAGTCCTGCTCGCGCAGGCGGTCGTCCGTGGCGCCGACATTGAGCAGGGTGGTGCCACGTCCGCGCAGGGCGTCTGCGACCTTCAGCAGCGCATCCGCCGGAAGGTCGGCGAGAATGAAGCCGGCTTTTCCCGCGAGCTCATTGGCGGCCTGCGCCGCGTCCTCTTCGTCCTTGATGCGGCGCTCGATCAAAGTGAAGCGCTGGTTGAGGAACTTGCCGGTGGTGTTGTTGTCCTCGATCGCGAGCTTCGCGCCGGCCACGCCATCATCGGCCGCCGGCTGGTCGAGCGGCGACAACGTCTGCGGCACGCCGCTACGGCCGAGATAGCCGATCGCGATGTCGACCGGCTCCGCCGCGCTGGCGGCGGTTGCGGCGGCGATGAGGCCGATCGCGCCGATCAGAGATCGGGCCAGAACTCCCAGGACCACATGTCCTCCCACTGTTCCCTCGTCCTTTTCCGGCGAGGTTTCGTCTTGCAAGATGAACGAATTGGCCTAGCTTTCAACCCCACTTTTGGCCGCTGTCGCGTCATTTCGGATCACGACCTTGAAACCTGCCGTTCTCTTCGCGTTCCTGATCCTGATGTCTGCGACATCAGTGCATGCCGAGCCGACCAAGGTGGCGGTGTTTGACTTCGAGCTGATCGACACCAGCCTGCAGGGCGAGGTGCAGGGCCCGCGCCAGGACGAGCAGACCAGGCTGGCGCACGCCGCCGAGCAGTTGCGATCGGCGCTGCAGGATTCCGGACGTTTTCGCGTCCTTGACATCGCCCCCGTCAACGATGCGGCGCACCACAGCAATCTGCAGGCCTGCGGCGGCTGCGACGTCAAGCTCGCGGGCGACATCGGTGCCGATCTCGCCATCACCGGGACGGTGCAGAAGGTCTCCAATCTCATCCTCAACATGAACATCTATCTGCGCGACGCGCATACCGGGAAGCCGGTCGCGGCAATGACCGCCGACATGCGCGGCAACACCGACGAATCCTGGACGCGCACCATGGCCTGGCTGATCCGCAACCGCCTGCTGGCGCCGAACTACGGTGCGCCGCAGGCGCAGTAGCCGACGAGATATGACGGTGCGTTCTCGCGGCGGATGACGCCCGAGCTGTGCATGTCGATCGCCCCTCGAAAAGTAGAGAGGCGCAGGGAAGGCCGGGAGCCTGCCGCCCCCATGGCCCGCCTGCAGAAGAAAATGCAGGCGGCAGGTACCACAGGTTCGGCTGGGACATCCCGGCCCTCCCTGCGCGGATGGTCTTAACGGTTGCTTCGCGTTCTCCCCGGTGCGCCGGGCTTTCTGGTCACCGTGCGCGACGACGCGCTTTCGCGCGCCGCCGCGGGGGCATCGGCATCGGGATGCCAGGACCACGCGACTTGGCCGTACGCCGCGGCGCGTTCGTCCGCACGCTCTCGCGAGCATGCTGCGCGCCGCCGGCGTCCACCGCATCCCACCTCCACGTTCGTGACGACCGCGATACGCCCTCTCGACAAGGCGGGACGGCGCGATACAATCATGTTTTCTGGAAAAGCGAAAGCAGAATCTTTTTCCCCGACGCACTGGACGCGGTGATCGCCTTGCGCGGCCTGCGGAAATCGGCCTGCGCGCGCAGGAGATGATCGGACGGTGAAAATCATGCCATTGCCTCGACGGGCGCGCGATCGCGCCCGTCGGGCAAATCAAGGCTGCGGCTGATGTCAGCGGCCGAGCCGCGCGGCGTGCCAGCGCAGATGATCGGCCATGTAGGTCGAGATGAAGTAGTAGCTGTGGTCGTAGCCCTCCTGCTTGCGCAGAAGCAGCGGGATGTGGGCCTTGTCGCAAGCGGCCTTGAGCAACTCCGGGCGCAACTGCTGGGTCAGGAACTGATCGGCGGTGCCGACATCGACCAGCAGGTCGGAGACGCGCGCGCCGTCCTCGATCAGCGCCACCGCATCGTGCTTGCGCCACGCCGCCTTGTCGGCGCCGAGATAGCCGCCCAGGGCCTTCTCGCCCCACGGCACCTGCGACGGCGCCACGATCGGCGAGAACGCGCTGGCGGCGCGATAGCGGTCGGGGTTGCGCAGCGCCACCGTGAGCGCGCCATGGCCGCCCATCGAGTGGCCCATCACCGACTGCCGGCGCGGATCGACCGGGAAGTTTGCCGCGACCACGCTCGGCAGCTCCTCGGTGACGTAGCTCCACATCCGGTAGTTCTTGGCGAACGGTGCCTCGGTCGCGTCGACATAGAAGCCGGCGCCGAGGCCGAAATCATAGGCGTTGTTGGGATCGCCGGGCACGCCGTCGCCGCGCGGCGAAGTGTCGGGCGCCACAAAGACGAGGCCGAGCTCGGCGCAGGCGGCGCGAAACTCGCCCTTCTCGGTGACGTTGGCGTGGGTGCAGGTCAGGCCGGAGAGATACCAGACGACCGGCAGCTTCGCGCCGTCGGCATGCGGCGGCACGAACACCGAGAACGTCATCTCGGTCCTGGTCTCCTGGCTGGCGTGGCGGTAGACACCCTGGACGCCGCCATGGGATTTGTTCTGGGAGACGGTCGTAAGCGTCATGGGATCACCTGTTCGGCAATGATGTCAGGCCGCTGGCGCGCGTGCCGCCAACGCGTGTCAGGCTGCGTCGTTCAATCGGGACGAGTCAAGCGACGCCGTTCTCGATCGCCAAACGCACCAGCTCGCCGGATGTTCGCACGCCGAGCTTCTGGCGGATGATCGAGGAGGTGTTGGCGACGGTCTTGTAGGACGAGTGGATCAGCCAGGCAATCTCCGACAGGCTCTTGCCGGCGCTGAGCAGGCGGAGGATCTCGAGCTCGCGCGAGGTCAGTTTCGCCAGCGGACTCTGCGCGACCGCCGCGCCCGCGAAGGCAATGCTGCGCGCGATCGCCGGCGGCAAATAGCTGCCGCCGCGCGCGACCTCGCGGATCGCCTCGGCAAGATCGTTCGGATCGCCGCTCTTGGAGACGTAGCCCTTGGCGCCGATGTCGATGGCGCGCGCGGCGAACACCGGATCGTCGTTCATGCTGAACATGATCAGCCGGGCATTGCCGTCGTGGGCGAGAATGCGCCGCGCGAGCTCGAAGCCGGAGACGGTCGGCAGGTTGATGTCGACGACGCAGACGTCCGGCCGGCGCGCGATGAAGCCGGCTTCGCCGCTCTCGGCGTCCGCGGCTTCGATCAGCTCGAGCTCCGGATCGGTCGAGAGCAGGGCCCGGCAGCCTGATGCCACAATGGGATGGTCATCGACGATCAGTACGCGCATGGCCTTGGGGTCCCGGACTTCCAACTCGCGTCATTGTTGCGATGCATCATTAATGCATGCTGCGCGGTATTGCATGATGTTGCAATTAGATCGCCGGCGGATTTGTCTGTCAATGTGAGTGCGCATGAAACCCGGTGGCGGTGAGGCGGAGAGAATGTGGCAGAATTGGTCGTTGCGGACCCGCATCAACGTGCTGCTGGCGCTGCTGCTGACGCTGGGCCTCGCCATCAACATCGGCCGTCTCGTGCTGGAGGCGGCGCCGCGCGTGCTGGCGGAGGACCAGAGCGTCATCCGCCTGACGCGGGCCTTCGTCGAGACCATCATGGACGAGGTCAACGACGCGCCGGATCCGAACGCGCGGCTGGACCGGATCGTCGGCGATCTCCGACAGCTTCGTCACGTCAGCGTGAGACGGCAGGGAATGCCGGCGCAGACTCCGCCCTCTCCCGGCGTCGGCCGCGCGGCACCGGCGTGGTTCATCGCACTGGTGCATCCCGACAAGACCTCGGTCAGCATGCCGGTCATCGTCGCCGGCCAGAGTGACTCGCTGGTGATCACCTCGCATCCCGACGACGAGATCGCGGAGATCTGGGACGGCATCGTCACCCAGCTCGTCGTCGGCTCGCTGGTCGGGCTGGCGTTGTTCGCGATCACCATGCTCGTGGTCGGCCGCGCGCTGGCGCCGCTTTCGGATCTGTCGGACGCGATGAGCCGGATCGAGGCCGGCGCCTACGATACCCGCGTCAAGCCGGGCGGCGCGCCCGAGCTCGCGGCGCTCTGCGCCAAGCTCAACCATCTCGCCGGCGCGCTCGGCGAGGCGGTGGAGGAGAAGCGCCGCCTGGCCGAGCGCACGGTGTCGCTGCAGGACCACGAGCGCAAGGAGATCGCGCGCGAGCTGCATGACGAGTTCGGGCCGCATTTGTTCGCGCTGCGCGCCCATGCCAGCGCGCTGATGCGCTTGCCGGAGGCTGCGACGCTCGACGTCGCCGCGATGCGTCGGCACGGCCAGGCGATCCTCGACCAGGTCAACGCCGTGCAGCAGTTCAACCGCCGCATCCTGGAGCGGCTGCGGCCCGTCGGCCTCGCCGAGCTTGGCTTACGCGAGGCGCTCGGCGCTTTGGTGCGGCTGTGGCGGGAGTCGCGCCCGGAGGTCGCGATCGAGACCAGCTTCACCGACACGGTCGTGCGCAGCAACGAGACGGCGGAGCTGACGATCTACCGGGTGGTGCAGGAGGCGCTGACCAACGTGTTCCGCCACGCCGAGGCCACCGCGGTCGACGTCACCATCGAGCCGCTGCAGCAGACGACGGCCGGCCATCGCCGCAGCTATACGCGGGTGCGCGTCCGCGACGACGGCCGCGGGTTCAGCCCGGAGCACAAGCTCGGCTTCGGCCTCACCGGCATGCGCGAGCGGCTGCTGGCGCTGGGGGGCACCCTGACGGTGGCCTCCACCGGCGCCGGCGTCACGATCGAGGCGATGGTGCCGGCCGACGCGGCGTGAGTCCGGCCGCAACGAACCATCCGACCGGCTATTCGCAATTTGCAGCGCGGAGCACGCGGCGGCAGCTCCGCGGCAGATCGCCTATGGCGAGCATGCCTTGGAACTTCGTCTTGTCCCGATGATTGCCACGCAGGGAGCGCGAGCGGACAAGGAGCGAGCTGATGAGCAAGGAAACGCCGAAGGACGATCCGCGCCAGAAAAGCGACTGGGGCTCGATGAAGCAGACCGACAAGCCCTGGGCCGAGAAGCCGGAGAAGGAGCAGCGCTCGGAGGCGGCCAAGGACCTGGAGACGTGGAGCGAGAGCAACACGCATTGAGGTGACGGACTGCGATGCGGATAGACGTGTGCAGCTCGGCGTTGTCGCCTTTGTCCGACATCCGACAAATCCGTGTCGGAGCTACGCGGCGGACATCATCGCGCACGGCGCCGGCTCGGGCTTCACCGGCCACACCGCCGCGACGGCCGTGTCAGCCTGCCGCTCGTCGAGAATCCGTTTCACCGAGCGCGAGCAGAGGCCGCATTGGACCGTGCAGCCGAGACAATCATACACTTGCGCCGGCGAGCCGAAGGTGATGTCGGCCGCCGTGACGACGTCGCGAATGGCCGTGTCGCTGATGACGTTGCAGGAACAGATGATCATGGCTGTTGCTCGCTCCTGCAAACGATAAGCAACCGGGATGCCAAGGCCGGCGCGCAGGGCGCGGGCTAATCAGAATCGTTCGAAACGATCTGATCCGCGGGCAGGTCCGCGGGCAGGCTCGCGCTCGTCCTGATGCAGTGCGCGACATGCAGCCGCATGGCGGCCAGCGTCGCCTGGGCGAGTGCCTGTCCCTGCGCATCGATCCCGGTCCACTGCGCATGACGGCCGCGTGGATCGATCTCGGCGAGCGCGATGCCGGCCGGCAGGTCGCTGCCGTCGCGGACGATGCCGCGCAGGATGCCGTCATGGGGGGCCGTGACCGGCGCGCCGGAGAGATGGCCGATCACGAAGCCCTTGTAGATGCGCGTGCCGATCTCGATCGGAGTATGCCATCGGCCCTCATGCGGCGAATGCACCAGGCACTCGACGCCGACGAGCGCGCCGACATCATCCGTTGCCAGCGTCCAGCCCTGGCGTACGATCTGGCCGACCCGGTCCGGCCGGGTCTCGATCGCGATATCGCAATTGGCCGACGGCGAGAAACCCGGACCGATGCCGATCGAGAGCCGCGTCATGCCGCGCAGGTCCGGGGTCACTTCGCGCCTCTGCATCCGCGCGTCGATCAGGACGTCGATGGTACGGACCGGCAGGAGATCGAGCAATCCGAGTGGGGTGACGAGGACGTGCCGGGGATTACCGAGCGCCTTGAACACCTCCATCGTGCTCTCGATGCGCTCGCCGGTCACGTTCTCGACGCGGACCGTGTCGCCGAACAGGGCGTCGTGAAACGCCATCTTGCGGCGCATGACCGGCGGATTGGGATCATGCGACAGCACCACGCAGAAGCCGGCACGATGCAGATGCACGCCGATCGCCGACGCGACGTCGTTGGTCCCGAGGACCACGGCGAAGCGCACTGCATTCGTCCCCATGTCCTGGTCCATACGCTGTTGGCGTCTCGTGGCTGTCCGTCGTTCGACTGACAAGCGGTCTTCCAGTTCGAATGATCGGTTCCGTCGAGCAAGAGTTGGACCATCGGCCATCGTTCTGAAAACGATCGCGCTTTGACGGTCTTGCGAAGGACGCGGTCCAAAGCCGACGCGGGATGTGTCCAGAACCCGCCAATCTGTCGCGAACCCGACAGGAAAAGGCTGCTTTGCCCGCTGTTTTCGCTGGCCCGGAATCTGCACAACCGGAGCATGGCGATACCACTGGTATTTCCGATCGTCGCGGAGCCTGCGCCCAGACCACGTCTGAGGCAAAGGCAGCAGCCGAAGCTCGGTAGCCGGCGTCCTGGTGGCGTTGCGGCGCAGGATCAGGACGGATGAGGTGAGCCTCGATCTCGACCAGGACGTCCGCGAACCCGTCATCGAGGCGGCCGGGACCATCACGGCCTGCCCGTTCCATCGAGACATGGCCGCCGCCGAGCGGCCCGCGCGCACCGAGCAGAAAACGCTCGTGCTGACCGGCGGCTCGCGCGGCATCGGTCATGCGACCGCAAAGCTGTTCTCCGACGCCGGCTGGCGCATCATCACCTGCTCGCGCCAGCCTTTCGATGGCGGCCGCTGTCCGTGGGACGCCGGTCCCGACAATCACGTCCAGGTCGATCTCAGCGATCGCAAGGCGATCCCGCGTGCGATTGCCGACATCAAGCACCGTCTCGACGGCGCGCCGCTGCATGCCTTGATCAACAATGCCGCGATCTCTCCGAAGGCCGGCGACGGCGGCCGGCTGGATTCGCTGTCGACCTCGGTCGAAACCTGGATGACCGTCTTTCACGTCAATTTTCTCGGACCGATCCTGCTGGCGCGCGGGCTGTTCGAGGAGCTGAAGCGCGGGCAGGGCGCGGTCGTCAACGTGACCTCGATCGTCGGCACCCGCGTCCATCCGTTTGCGGGCACAGCCTATGCGACCTCGAAGGCGGCGCTCGCCTGCCTCACCCGTGAGATGGCGCACGACTTCGCGCCGCATGGCATCCGCGTCAACGCCATCGCGCCGGGCGAGATCAAGACCGAGATGGTGTCGCCGGAGACCGAGGCGCGGTTCTCGCCGCTGATTCCGATGCGCCGGATCGGCGCGCCGGAAGAGGTCGCCAAGGTGCTGTTCTTTTTGTGCTCGGATGCGGCGAGCTACGTGACCGGCGAGGAGATTCAGATCAACGGGGGGCAGCACCTCTAGGTTGATCACAGCCGCGCGCGGCCGACACGCGGATGTGAACGCGTCATGCCGCGGCTGGCAGCCGAAGGAGTCGAGCGGCGGGCCGGACGTGGAAAGTTGGTGTTCAGGTGTTGTCCGTTGCGATCCGGTCGCAAACATGCCGGCGGATACGCGAATACTAGATGTCGAGAAGACAACGCGAAATCGTCAGGCGCATCGTCTTTGCCGCCCGGGCGGACGTGCAATGCACGCATCGTCACGGGTGCAAACTAATTTGTTAACATCATGAAAGCCTGCAGCTTTTCTGATCTGTCCGTTGCACACTACTTCTGCGGCAATGCAGCAAAGTTAGGCACGACAATCATCTGCGGTTAAGGGAGGATGTTAGAACACCTACAATCACGGGCGGCTTCACCAAGGCGTTCGTGACGATCAGAGAAGCGACGATGGTCCAAACGGAAACACGTCAGGTCGAAGCTCAGGACGTCAGGTCCAACGCCGCGCCGATCCCGCTCAGCGAGATCGCGCTGACCGGAATTTTCGAAATCTCGAAAATTCTCGCCGCGCCGACGCGGCTGGAGATCACCCTCGCCAATGTCGTCAACCTGTTGCAGTCCTTCATGCAGATGCGCCACGGCGTGGTGTCGCTGCTCGCCGATGACGGCATTCCCGATCTCGCAGTCGGGGCCGGGTGGAGCGAAGGCAGCGACCAGCGTTATCGCGAGCGCCTGCCGCAGAAGGCCATTGACCAGATCGTCGCCACCGCCGTGCCGCTGATCGCCGAGAACGTCGCCGATCATCCCGCCTTCAGCGATGCGGATGCGGCCACGCTCGGCGCCGGCGCCGACACCCGTGTGTCCTTCCTCGGTGTTCCCATCCGCATCGACCAGCGCGTCGTCGGCACCCTGACGATCGACCGGGTCTGGGACGGCCGCGCCGTCTTCCGGCTGGATTCCGATGTGCGCTTCCTGACCATGGTCGCCAATCTGATCGGCCAGACCATCAAGCTGCATCGCGTCGTGGCGCGCGACCGCGAGCGGTTGATGGCGGAAAGCCACCGGCTGCAGAAGGAGCTCTCGGAACTGAAGCCGGTGCCGAAGGATCGCAAGAGGGTGCTGGTCGACGGCATCGTCGGCGACAGCCCGGCGCTGCGCGCGCTGCTGGAGAAGATCAACGTCGTCGCCAAGTCGAATGCGCCGGTGCTGCTGCGCGGGGAATCCGGCACCGGCAAGGAGCTGGTGGCGAAGGCGATCCATGAACTGTCCAATCGCGCGAAGCGGCCGTTCATCAAGATCAACTGCGCCGCATTGCCGGAGACGGTGCTGGAGTCGGAGCTGTTCGGCCACGAGAAGGGCGCCTTCACGGGCGCGATCAACGCTCGCAAGGGCCGCTTCGAACTGGCCGACAAGGGCACATTGTTCCTCGACGAGATCGGCGAGATCTCCCCGGCGTTCCAGGCCAAGCTGCTGCGCGTGCTGCAGGAGCAGGAGTTCGAGCGCGTCGGCGGCAACCAGACCATCAAGGTCGATGTCCGCATCGTCACCGCCACCAACCGCAATCTCGAGGAGGCGGTGTCGCGCAACGAGTTCCGCGCCGACCTCTACTACCGCATCAGCGTGGTGCCGATCAAATTGCCGCCGCTGCGCGAGCGGCGCAGCGACATCCCGCAGTTGGCGCGCGAGTTCCTGCGCCGCTTCAATTGCGAGAACGAGCGCGATCTCACCTTCGACGTCAGCGCCATCGAGGTGCTGATGCATTGCGGCTTTCCTGGCAATGTGCGCGAGCTGGAGAACTGCGTGCAGCGGACCGCGACCATGGCGACGGGCTCGGCGATCGGCATGGACGACTTCGCCTGCAGTCGCAACGAGTGCATGTCGGCGATCCTGTGGAAGGGCAATACGGTGACGCCTCCGCCGCCGCGCGGCCAGCCGATGGTGCCGCTGCCGATCCTGCCGCGGACGTCGGCGCCGGTCGAGGCTCCCGTCGAGCTGCCGGCGATCGATGCCGATGACGGCGAGTATTCCGATAGCATGGAGGGCGGCGCTGTGCCGGAGCGCGACCGCATCGTGCAGGCGATGGAGCGGTCCGGCTGGGTCCAGGCCAAGGCCGCCCGCCTGCTCGGCCTGACGCCGCGCCAGATCGGCTACGCGCTGAAGAAGCACAACATCGAGGTCAAGCGGTTCTGAGCGGCCTGGCTTCGGCTTTTTGAAGGGCGCGCGGCTGGCGCGCCCTTTTGTTTGGGCGCACGCTGCGGTCGACCGCTGCAGTCATCGTGAGAGTCGAGCTTTCAACCACGGTGGTGGTCGGCTCCCCTCCCCCTTGCGGGGAGGGGTTGGGGGGTCTCCGAACGCAAATCGTTGTGAGTGCATTCGATCGTTATGCAGGTCTTGCCGCGGCTTACGCTCGGTTGCTCAGCGGTTCGATGTATCAACGATGGCCGGTGTCCTCGACAGAGCATCAGCGCGCATCACATGCCGCGTGCGCGTGGACCCACACCCCCGACCCCTCCCCGCAAGGGGGAGGGGAGCGCACCGTCGTCGCGGTTGGCAGTCCGATTTCGGAGACTACCGCTTACCTCGCGTCCTGTCGCACTTGCGACATGCTGTCGGGAGAGCGACAGCTCGCCGTGACCGGCGAACTTTAGAATCCTCCTTAGAAATCAACCAAATGCGCTCTGGCACGGCGCTTGAAAGATAACGCGCGAATGACATCGCTCGATGTCGCAGGAATCGCGGGAGCTGCACATGACCTACAAGATCATCGCCTCACAATGCACGGTCTGCGGGGCATGCGAGTTCGAGTGCCCGAACGCAGCCATTCGGCTCAAGAACGACATGTACATCATCGATCCGAAGAAGTGCACGGAGTGCGAAGGCCATTTCGACGCGCCGCAATGCGCTGCCGTCTGTCCGGTGCCGGACACCTGCGTCCCTGCCTGACGCGGGCCGCGGCGGAAACATTGCAAGCGGAGTGAGCGATGGCAGCAGTTCAGGAGACCATTGATCGGGTCAAGGGCATTGACGTCGATCAATATCGCTACGGGTTCGAGACCGTCATCGAATCCGAGAAGGCTCCGAAGGGGCTGTCGGAAGACACCATCCGCTTCATCTCGGCCAAGAAGAACGAGCCGGCCTGGATGCTGGAATGGCGGCTGGAGGCCTATCGCCGCTGGCTGACCATGACCGAGCCGACCTGGGCGCGGGTCGGCTATCCCAGGATCGACTATCAGGATCTCTATTATTACGCCGCGCCGAAGCCGAAGAAGAAGGTGGCCTCGCTCGACGAGATCGATCCGGAGATCCTGAAGACCTACGAAAAGCTCGGCATTCCCCTGCGTGAGGTCGAAATCCTCGAGGGCGTCGAGCGGCCTGCGGCGGCGGAAACCAATGTCGACGGCGAGGCCGCGGCGCCGCGCAGCAGGATCGCGGTCGATGCCGTGTTCGACTCGGTGTCGGTGGCGACGACCTTCAAGGAGGAGCTGAAAAAGGCCGGCGTGATCTTCATGCCGATCTCCGAGGCGCTGCGCGAGCACCCGGCCCTCGTGCAGAAATATCTCGGCACGGTGGTGCCGACCACCGACAATTATTTCGCCACGCTCAATTCGGCGGTCTTCTCCGACGGTTCGTTCGTCTACATCCCGCCGGGCGTGCGCTGTCCGATGGAGCTGTCGACCTATTTCCGCATCAACGAGCGCAACACCGGCCAGTTCGAGCGCACCCTGATCATCGCCGACAAGGGCGCCTACGTCTCCTATCTCGAAGGCTGCACCGCGCCGCAGCGCGACGAGAACCAGCTCCATGCCGCCGTGGTCGAGCTGGTCGCGCTCGATGATGCCGAGATCAAATATTCGACGGTGCAGAACTGGTACCCCGGCAATTCGGAAGGGGTCGGCGGCATCTACAATTTCGTCACCAAGCGTGGCGACTGCCGCGGCACCAATTCCAAGATCTCCTGGACCCAGGTCGAGACGGGATCGGCGATCACCTGGAAATATCCGAGCTGCATCCTGCGTGGCGACAATTCCAGCGGCGAGTTCTACTCGATCGCGATCTCCAACGGCTTCCAGCAGGTCGACAGCGGCACCAAGATGATCCATCTCGGCAAGAACACGTCGAGCCGGATCATCTCCAAGGGCATCGCCGCCGGAAAGTCGCAGAACACCTATCGCGGCCTGGTCAGCGCGCATCGCAAGGCGTCGGGGGCGCGCAACTTCACCGCCTGCGACTCGCTCTTGATCGGCGACAAATGCGGCGCACACACCGTGCCCTACATCGAGACAAAGAATTCCTCGGCGGTGTTCGAGCACGAGGCAACCACGTCCAAGATCTCCGAGGACGTGCTGTTCTACTGCATCCAGCGCGGTCTTAGCCAAGAGGAAGCGGTCGGCCTCGTCGTCAACGGCTTCGTCAAGGACGTGCTGCAGCAATTGCCGATGGAATTCGCCGTCGAGGCACAGAAGCTGATCTCGATCTCGCTCGAAGGTTCGGTTGGATGACGGCGTCGCGCGGCGACAATATCAGAAGGAGTGTTCGATGACGGCCCTGCTCGAAATCAAGGGACTCCACGCCGAGATCGCCGGCGGACGGAAGATCATCCAGGGCCTGGACCTGACCGTGAACAAGGGCGAGATCCACGCCATCATGGGGCCGAACGGTGCCGGCAAGTCGACGCTGTCCTACGTGCTCGCCGGCAAGCCCGGCTACGAGGTCACCGCCGGTGAGGTCTATCTCAACGGCGAGGACCTGCTGGCGATGGCGGCCGACGAGCGCGCCGCCAAGGGCGTGTTTCTCGCCTTCCAGTACCCGCTGGAGATCCCGGGCGTTGCCACCCTGACGTTCCTGCGCGCCGCCTTCAATGCCCAGCGCAAGGCGCGCGGCGAGGAGGAGCTGTCGTCGCCCGACCTGATCAAGCGCGTGCGCGAGATCGCCAAGACCCTGAACATCGACGCCGACATGCTGAAGCGGCCGCTCAATGTCGGCTTCTCCGGCGGCGAGAAGAAGCGCAACGAGACCCTGCAGATGGCGCTGCTGCAGCCCTCGCTCTGCGTGCTCGACGAAACCGATTCGGGTCTCGACATCGATGCGCTGAAGGTCGTCGCCAACGGTGTCAACGCGCTGCGCTCCGCTGAGCGCGGCATGATCGTGATCACCCATTATCAGCGGCTGCTCGACTACATCGTGCCCGACATCGTCCACGTGTTCGCGGCAGGGCGCATCGTCCGCACCGGGACCGCGGACCTCGCGCGCGAGCTCGAGGCGACCGGTTACGCCCAGTATCAGAGCGAAGCGGCGTAAGAGCGCGAGGAGCACGAGCATGGGCGTCGCGATCCGCAAGACCAAGGCCGAGCTCGGACTGGCCGATCTGTATCAGGGCGCCCGCCGCTATCTGCCGGGTGGCGAGGAGATCACGGCGGTGCGCGCCGCCGCATTCGACCGCTTCAACGCGGTCGGCCTGCCGCATCGGCGCGTCGAAGCCTGGCGCTACACCGATCTTCGCACGCAGATGAAGGAGGCGAAGCGTCTCGCTTCGCTTCCGGACGATGCTGCGAAGGCCAAGGCGCGCGAGGCGCGCGACTTGTTCGCCGGCGCCGGCTTTCGCAAGCTGATGGTCGTCGACGGCGCCTTCGTGCCCGAGCTGTCGGACCTCGCCGATCTCGAGACTGGCCTCACCATCCAGCCGATGGCCGACGCGCTCGTCGCCGACAAGCCGCTGCTGTCGCAGCGTCTCGGCCCGATGGTGCCGGACGACGATCCGGCGCTGGCGCTCAACACCGCGCTGGCCGCCAATGGGGTCGTGATCCTGGTCGCACCGGGCACCGTGCTGAGCCGGCCGATCCATGTCGCCTTCGTCACGACCAACTGGGTCGCGACCTCGATGTTCACGCGGTCGCTGGTCAATATCGGTGCCGGCGCCAGCGCCACCATAGTCGAGACGCATCAGGGACCCGACGGCAGCGAGTATCAGGTGAACGCCGCAATGCAACTCGTCGTCGGCGACGAGGCGCGGATCGATCACGTCAAGGTCGTCAGCGAGGGCAACAGCGCGCTGCATATCGGCTCGCTGCTCGCCAATATCGGCGCGCGCGCGACCTTCAACCAGCTCGGCTTCGTTGCCGGCGGCGGCCTGGTGCGCAATCAGCTGTTCGTCCGCCTTGCGGGTGAGGGCACCGTCGCCGATATCCGCGGCGGCGCGCTGCTGTCGGGCACGCAGCATGCCGATGCCACGCTCGCTATCGAGCACGCCGCCGAGAACGGCCAGAGCCGCGAGACCTTCAAGGCCGTCGTCGGCGATACCGCGCGCGCGGTGTTCCAGGGCAAGATCACCGTCAGCCCCGGCGCGCAGAAGACCGACGCCAAGATGATGTCGCGGGCGCTGCTGTTGTCCGACGAGGCCGAGGCCGACAGCAAGCCGGAGCTCGAGATCTTCGCCGACGACGTGCAGTGTGGTCACGGCACGACCACCGGCGCCATCGACGATGAGCTGTTGTTCTACTTGATGGCGCGCGGCATTCCGCCCAAGGAGGCCAAGGCGCTGCTGATCCAGGCCTTCATCGGCGAGATCATCGAAGGCGCGGCCAATGAGAGCGTGCGGGCGGCGCTGACCGAGGCGATGCTGGGCTGGCTCGGACGACGGGAGTAGATGATGCATGCAGCGGTGCAGGGAAGCGGCTACGACGTCGGCCGCATCCGGGCGGATTTTCCCATCCTCGGCATGCAGGTGCACGGCAAGCCGCTGGTCTATCTCGACAACGCCGCCTCGGCGCAGAAGCCGCAGGCGGTGCTCGACCGGATGAACCAGGTCTATACGTCCGAATATGCCAACGTGCATCGCGGCCTGCATCATCTCGCCAACGCCGCCACCGAGGCCTATGAGGGCGCCCGTGCCAAGGTCGCGGCGTTCCTCAATGCTGAGAGCCCGGAGCAGATCATCTTCACGCGCGGCGCCACCGAGGCGGTGAATCTGGTGGCGCAGACCTTCGGGCGCGAGCGGATCGGGCCCGGTGACGAGATCGTGCTCTCGATCATGGAGCACCACGCCAACATCATCCCCTGGCATTTCCTCAGGGAGCGCCAGGGTGCTGTCATCAAATGGGCTCCGGTCGATGACGACGGCAACTTCCTGCTCGACGAATTCGAGAAGCTCCTGAGCCCGCGCACCAGGATGGTGGCGATGACGCAGATGTCGAACGTGCTCGGCACCGTCGTTCCGGTCAAGGAGGTCATCCGCATCGCGCACGCCCGCGGCATTCCCGTGCTGGTCGACGGCTCGCAGGCCGCCGTGCACATGGAGGTCGACGTCCGCGATCTCGACGCCGACTTCTACTGCGTCACCGGGCACAAGATCTACGGTCCGACCGGCATTGGCGCGCTCTACGGCAAGCGCGAGCTCCTGGCCGCGATGCCGCCGTTCAACGGCGGCGGCGAGATGATCCGCGAGGTATCGCGGGACTTTGTCACCTATGGCGACCCGCCGCATCGCTTCGAGGCCGGCACGCCGCCGATCGTTGAAGCGGCTGGGCTCGGCGCGGCGATCGATTACGTCGCCTCGATCGGCAAGCAACGCATCGCGGCGCACGAGCATGATCTCGTCGCCTATGCCACCGAGCAGCTGCGCGAGATCAACTCGCTGCGCATCATCGGCAATGCCGCCGACAAGGGCGCGATCGTCTCGTTCGAGATGCAGGGCGCCCACGCCCACGACTTCGCCACCGTCATCGACCGCTCCGGCGTCGCGGTCCGCGCCGGCACCCATTGCGCCATGCCGCTGCTGGAACGCTTCGGCGTGACGGCGACCTGCCGTGCCTCGTTCGCGATGTACAACACGCGGGAAGAGGTCGATGTCCTCGTGCGCGCGCTGAGGAAGGCGCAGGAGTTTTTCGCGTAGAGACGACTTGCCCTACGCTTGATGATCGCAAAGAGACGGTGCCGATTGATGCGCCCTCTCCCCTTGTGGGAGAGGGCAGCACCGCTGTGAGTCCCAGGCAAACTCGGGTGAGGGGTTGTCTCCGCGAGCCACGACCGTCTGAATATGCCGAGACAACCCCTCACCCGGCGACCCAGGGCGATGCTTCGCATCGCCAGGGGCCGCCACCCTCTCCCACAAGGGGAGAGGGTGCACCGAGATCGCCGCCACAAGACGGATCAATCAAGCCAGAAAATAAGCCAATCAAACCTACGCCGCCGCCAGCGCCGCCTGGGCATCCGCCTTGATGCGGGCCACCATCGAGCGGAAACCGTTGGAGCGCTGCGGGGTCAAATGCTCGCGCAAGCCGAGCTTCTCGAACAGGGCGATCGGATCGGCGGCCAGGATCTCGCTTGCCGTGCGGCCCGACACCATGGCCAGGAGGATCGCGACCAGGCCGCGAACGATGTGGGCGTCGCTGTCGCCGATGAAGTGGAGCGCCGGTGCTGCGGCGTCGTGCCGCACGGTGGTGGCGAGCCAGACCTGGCTGGTGCAGCCCTGCACCTTGTTGCCATCATTGCGGTCGGCGTCGGGCAGCGGCGGGAGGCCGCGGCCGAGCTCGATCACATAGCGGTAGCGGTCGTCCCAGTCGTCGAGCAGCGCGAAATTCTCGACGATGTCCTCGATGTCCGGCGCCGCCTGCGTCGTGGTCTGGGTCATCTTCAACATCAGGCTCTCCGTGTCACCGGCTGATCTCCGTGGATATGCGGGCCGGCGATGCCGTCGGGCCCGGTTCGCTCCCGCGCCGTGCCAGCACGGAATCGACCGCGTGCGTGACGCCGTCGAAGGTGATCGGCTTGGCGATGATGGCTTCCGCGCCCTGCTGCAGGCCGGCCAACGCGAGCGGCGATCGGGTCGATCCCGCGACCACGATGATGCCAGCCTGATGCATCTTCCGGGCAAGCATGCCGACGGTCTCGGCGCCGTCGTCCTCCAGGATGCTGCTCCCGACCAGGACGGCATCGGGCGTGGCCCGCACGGCCTTGCTCAGTGCATCCGCGGTCTCCGCGAAGGTGAAGGTCTCGTGACGCTCGCTGAGAATGTAGCCGAGCGCCGAGCGGATCACCTGATCGGCTTCAATGACAAAGACGCGCGCCTTGCTCGCCATCAAAAGTACTCCTGCTGGCCCGTTCGAAAGCGGGTTTGATCTACATCAAGCAAACTCCGTACCGCCGCTCCTGGCCGGCCTCGGCGAGCGTTCCGCGGTGTTCTCTACGGAAGCGTCGCTCGGAGCCGCGGCGGCATGTGTCGTTTCGGACAGCACGGCGCGGGAGCGTCGGGTGAAAACCCCCGATGTCGGATTTGCAACAAGTACATCCTAGCGCCGAGCTTGGCCGCATCTCTTTCAAAACATGGCCTTTTTAACGATTCCAAAGCTCTGGCACATCAGTTGCAAAACTGGGCTCAGGCAAAGGTTGAGGGCTGAGTGCACGCCGACGCTTCGGACGAGCGATGCTCTCCTTCCCAATAACCCGTCTGCCGGTTCTGGAGAGAGGACGCGGTCTCGTCATGCAAGGCGCATGCGGGACATTGGCAATCGGTTGATGGAGAGCAGAATGTCATCACTTCGACAAATCGCATTCTACGGCAAAGGCGGCATCGGCAAATCGACGACGTCGCAGAACACGCTCGCGGCGCTCGCCGAGATGGGTCATCGGATCCTGATCGTCGGCTGCGATCCCAAGGCGGATTCGACCCGTCTGATCCTGCACGCCAAGGCGCAGGACACCATTCTCAGCCTGGCCGCCGCCGCCGGCAGCGTCGAGGACCTCGAGATTGAGGAGGTCATGAAGGTCGGCTATCGCGACATCCGCTGCGTCGAGTCCGGCGGTCCGGAGCCGGGCGTCGGCTGCGCCGGCCGCGGCGTCATCACCTCGATCAACTTCCTCGAGGAGAACGGCGCCTATGAGGACATCGACTACGTGTCCTACGACGTGCTGGGCGACGTGGTGTGCGGCGGCTTCGCGATGCCGATCCGCGAGAACAAGGCGCAGGAGATCTACATCGTGATGTCCGGCGAGATGATGGCGATGTATGCCGCCAACAACATCTCGAAGGGCATTCTGAAGTATGCCAACTCCGGCGGCGTGCGCCTGGGCGGCCTGGTCTGCAACGAGCGCCAGACCGACAAGGAGCTGGAGCTTGCCGAGGCGCTGGCCAAGAAGCTCGGCACGCAGCTGATCTACTTCGTGCCGCGCGACAACATCGTGCAGCACGCCGAGCTGCGCCGCATGACCGTGCTGGAATACGCGCCGGACTCGGTCCAGGCCGGCCACTACCGCTCGCTGGCTCAGAAGATCCACAACAACGGCGGCAAGGGCATCATCCCGACGCCGATCACGATGGACGAGCTCGAGGACATGCTGATGGAGCACGGCATCATGAAGGCCGTGGACGAGAGCCAGATCGGCAAGTCCGCCGCCGAGCTCGCCGCAACGGCGTAACCGCCACCGGTGCTCCGGCCCTTCGTCTCCAAGGGCCGGAGCACCTCCGCAACCGATCATCGAGGAAAGCCAGATGAGCGTCATCGAGAAACAAAGCGTTGCCGAGATCAAGGCGCGCAACAAGGAACTGATCGCCGAGGTCCTGAAGGTTTATCCGGAAAAGACCGCCAAGCGCCGTGCCAAGCATCTCAACGTGCATGAGAACGGCAAGTCGGATTGCGGCGTCAAGTCGAACATCAAGTCGATCCCCGGCGTCATGACCATCCGCGGTTGCGCCTACGCCGGCTCGAAGGGCGTGGTGTGGGGACCTATCAAGGACATGATCCACATCAGCCACGGTCCGGTCGGCTGCGGCCAGTACTCATGGGCGGCGCGCCGCAACTACTACATCGGCACGACCGGCATCGACACCTTCGTGACGATGCAGTTCACCTCCGACTTCCAGGAGAAGGACATCGTCTTCGGCGGCGACAAGAAGCTCGCCAAGATCATGGACGAGATCCAGGAGCTGTTCCCGCTGAACAACGGCATCACCGTGCAGTCGGAATGCCCGATCGGCCTGATCGGCGACGACATCGAGGCGGTCTCCAAGGTCAAGTCGAAAGAGTATGACGGCAAGACCATCGTCCCCGTGCGCTGCGAAGGCTTCCGCGGTGTGTCTCAGTCCCTGGGTCACCATATCGCCAACGACGCCATCCGGGACTGGGTGTTCGACAAGCTCCCGGCCGATGCCGCGCCGCGCTTCGAGCCGTCGGCCTACGATGTCGCGATCATCGGCGACTACAACATCGGCGGCGACGCCTGGTCGTCCCGCATCCTGCTCGAGGAGATGGGTCTGCGCGTGATCGCCCAGTGGTCGGGCGACGGCTCGCTGGCGGAGCTCGAGGCGACGCCGAAGGCGAAGCTCAACGTGCTGCACTGCTACCGCTCGATGAACTACATCTCGCGCCACATGGAAGAGAAGTACGGTATTCCGTGGTGCGAATACAACTTCTTCGGACCGAGCAAGATCGCCGAATCGCTGCGCAAGATCGCGAGCTATTTCGACGACAAGATCAAGGAGGGTGCCGAGCGTGTCATCGCCAAGTACCAGCCCCTGATGGACGCCGTCATCGCCAAGTACCGGCCGCGCCTCGAAGGCAAGACCGTGATGCTGTTCGTCGGCGGCCTGCGTCCGCGCCACGTGATCGGCGCCTACGAGGACCTCGGCATGGAGGTCGTCGGTACCGGCTATGAGTTCGGCCACAACGACGACTATCAGCGCACCGCCCAGCACTACGTCAAGGACGGCACGCTGATCTACGACGACGTGACCGGATACGAGTTCGAGAAGTTCGTCGAGAAGGTCCAGCCGGACCTGGTCGGCTCGGGCATCAAGGAAAAGTACGTGTTCCAGAAAATGGGCGTGCCGTTCCGCCAGATGCACTCCTGGGACTACTCGGGTCCGTACCATGGCTATGACGGCTTCGCGATCTTCGCCCGCGACATGGACATGGCCATCAACTCGCCGGTCTGGAAGATGGCCAAGGCACCCTGGAAGCAGGCGCCCAAGCCGTTGCTCCAGGCGGCCGAGTAACCACCACCACCCACGGCCTGGCTCTCCTTCGGCGGAGAGCCAGCGCTCCCTGATCGACACAGGAACATAAAGAGGGTTTTCCCATGACGCAGTCTGCCGAACATGTGCTCGATCACTTCGAGCTTTTCCGTGGTCCCGAATACCAGAAGATGCTGGCCAACAAGAAGAAGATGTTCGAGAATCCGCGCGACCCCGCCGAGGTCGAGCGCATCCGCGAATGGGCCAAGACGCCCGAATATCGCGAGAAGAATTTCGCCCGTGAGGCGCTGACCGTGAATCCGGCCAAGGCCTGCCAGCCGCTCGGCGCGGTGTTCGTTGCCGTCGGCTTCGAAAAGACGCTGCCGTTCGTGCACGGCTCGCAGGGCTGCGTGGCCTATTATCGCAGCCATCTGTCGCGCCACTTCAAGGAGCCGAGCTCCTGCGTGTCGTCGTCGATGACCGAGGACGCGGCTGTGTTCGGCGGGCTGAACAACATGATCGACGGTCTCGCCAACGCGTACAACATGTACAAGCCGTCGATGATCGCTGTCTCCACCACCTGCATGGCGGAAGTCATCGGCGACGACCTCAACGCCTTCATCAAGACCTCCAAGGAGAAGGGTTCGGTTCCGGCCGAATTCGACGTGCCTTTCGCCCATACGCCTGCCTTTGTCGGCAGCCATGTCACCGGCTACGACAACGCGATGAAGGGCATTCTCGAGCACTTCTGGGACGGCAAGGCCGGCACCGCGCCGAAGCTGGAGCGCGTTCCCAACGAGAAGATCAATTTCATCGGCGGTTTCGATGGCTACACCGTTGGCAACATCAAGGAAGTGAAGCACATCTTCGAGGCGATGGGGATCGAGTATACGATCCTCGGCGACAATTCGAACGTGTTCGACACGCCGACCGACGGCGAGTTCCGTATGTACGACGGCGGCACGACCCTGGAGGACGCGGCCAACGCCGTTCACGCCAAGGCGACGATCTCGATGCAGCACTTCTGCACCGAGAAGACCCTGCCGTTCATCAAGAACCACGGCCAGGAGGTCGTCTCCTTCAACCATCCGGTCGGTGTGACCGGCACCGACGCCTTCGTGATGGCGCTGTCGCGCATCAGCGGCAAGGAGATCCCGGAATCTCTCGCTCTCGAGCGTGGGCGCCTGGTCGACGCGATCGCCGACTCCAGCGCGCACATCCACGGCAAGAAGTTCGCGATCTACGGCGATCCGGACCTATGCCTCGGCTTGGCCGCGTTCCTGCTCGAGCTCGGCGCCGAGCCGACCCATGTGCTCGCCACCAACGGCAACAAAGACTGGGCCGAGAAGGTCCAGGCGGTGTTCGATAGCTCGCCGTTCGGCAAGAACTGCCACGTGTATCCCGGCAAGGATCTCTGGCACATGCGCTCGCTGCTGTTCACCGAGCCGGTCGATTTCCTGATCGGCAACACCTACGGCAAGTATCTGGAGCGCGACACCGGCACGCCGCTGATCCGCATCGGCTTCCCGATCTTCGATCGCCACCACAAGCACCGCTATCCGGTGTGGGGCTATCAGGGCGGCCTGAACGTGCTGGTCACGATCCTCGACAAGATCTTCGACGAGATCGACCGCAACACCAACGTGCCGGCCAAGTCGGACTACAGCTTCGACATCATCCGCTAAGTGACGGCGCGCGGCGGTCCCTCAAGGGCCGCCGCGCTTCGATCTGGACGACAAGGCTCATGGGGACGGCCGCAGAGGCCGGAGCCTCCTCGTCTCACCAAGACGCGCAGAAGGTCCGCCAACAGGAGAAGCCGATGAGCTCGCTGTCTGCCACGATCCAGAACGTCTTCAACGAGCCGGGTTGCGGCAAGAACGCCAACAAGTCCGAGGCCGAGCGCAAGAAGGGCTGCACCAAGCAGCTGCAGCCGGGCGGCGCGGCCGGTGGTTGCGCCTTCGACGGCGCCAAGGTCGCCCTGCAGCCGCTGACGGACGTCGCGCATCTCGTGCACGGACCGATCGCCTGCGAGGGGAATTCCTGGGACAACCGCGGTGCGGCCTCGTCGGGCGCGCAGATCTGGCGCACCGGCTTCACCACCGACATCAACGAGACCGACGTCGTGTTCGGCGGCGAGAAGCGCCTGTACAAGGCGATCAAGGAAATCATCGAGAAGTACGATCCGCCGGCGGTCTTCGTCTACCAGACCTGCGTGCCCGCCATGACCGGCGACGACATCAACGCGGTCTGCACGGCAGCCTCCGCCAAGTTCGGCAAGCCGTGCATTCCCGTCAATGCACCGGGCTTTGTGGGCCCGAAGAACCTCGGCAACAAGCTCGCCGGCGAGGCGCTGCTCGACCACGTCATCGGCACCGTCGAGCCGGAGGTGACCACCCCCTACGACCTCAACATCATCGGCGAATACAATCTTTCCGGCGAGCTCTGGCAGGTGAAGCCGCTGTTCGACGAGCTCGGCATCCGTATCTCCGCCTGCATCTCCGGCGACGGCCGCTACAAGGACGTCGCGTCGTCACACCGCGCTCGCGCAGCGATGATGGTGTGCTCCAAGGCGATGATCAACGTCGCCCGCAAGATGGAGGAGCGCTACGGCATCCCGTTCTTCGAGGGCTCGTTCTACGGCATCCAGGACTCCTCGGATTCGCTGCGCGAAATCGCGCGTCTCCTGGTCGAGCGCGGCGCTCCGGCCGATCTGCTGGATCGTACCGAGGCGGTGATCGCCCGCGAGGAAGCCAAGGCCTGGGCGGCGATCGAGCCGTTCAAGCAACGGCTCACCGGCAAGAAGGTGCTCCTGATCACTGGCGGCGTGAAATCGTGGTCGGTGGTGGCGGCGCTGCAGGAGGCCGGCATGGAGCTGGTCGGCACCTCCGTGAAGAAGTCCACCAAGGAGGACAAGGAGCGCATCAAGGAGCTGATGGGCCAGGACGCGCACATGATCGACGATATGGCGCCGCGCGAGATGTACAAGATGCTCAAGGACGCCAAGGCCGACATCATGCTGTCGGGTGGCAAGTCGCAATTCGTGGCACTGAAGGCGGCGATGCCCTGGCTCGACATCAACCAGGAGCGCTCGCACGCCTATATGGGCTATATCGGCATGGTGAAGCTGGTCGCCGAGATCGACAAGGCGATCTACAACCCGATGTGGGAGCAACTGCGCAAGCGGGCGCCCTGGGAGACGGCCAGCAACAATTGGCAGGCCAGGGCGATCGCTCAGGCCAATGCCGAAGCTGCCGCGCTCGCGGCCGATCCAGTCGCAGCTGAAGCCGCGCGGCGTGCCAAGAAGATCTGCCACTGCAAGACGGTCGACCTCGGCACCATCGAGGATGCGATCAAGGCGCATGGCCTCACCGACGTCGCCGGTGTGCGCACGCACACCAACGCCTCTGGCGGCTGCGGCGCCTGTGCCGGTCGGGTCGAGGACATCCTGGCGGCGCAGAAGGCGCCGGCCGAGCTGCTGCAGGCGGCGGAGTAGGAGCGCTCATGGCCAAGGTCATCATCGGAAAGAAGGCCTGCGCGGTCAATCCGCTGAAGATGAGCCAGCCGATCGGCGGCTCGTTCGCCTTCCTCGGCCTGCGCGGCGCGATGCCGCTGTTGCACGGCTCGCAGGGCTGCACCTCGTTCGGCCTGACCTTGTTCGTGCGCCACTTCAAGGAAGCGGTGCCGATGCAGACGACCGCGATGAGCGAGGTCGCCACCGTGCTCGGCGGCTACGAGAATGTCGAGCAGGCGATCCTCAACATCCACAAGCGACAAAAGCCGGAGATCATCGGCATCTGTTCCACCGGGGTCACGGAGACCAAGGGCGACGACGTCGACGGCTACATCAGGCTGATCCGCGAGAAGCATCCGGAGCTGGCGAACTATCCGCTGGTCTATGTCTCCACGCCGGATTTCAAGGACGCGTTCCAGGATGGCTGGGACAAGACCGTCGCCAAGATGGTCGAGGTGCTCGTCGACAAGCCGACGTCGACAAGGCGCGATCCAGCGCGGGTCAACGTGCTGCCGGGCTGTCATCTGACGCCGGGGGACATCGAGGAACTGCGCACCATCATCGAGGATTTCGGGCTGGAGCCGTCGTTCCTGCCGGATATCGGCGGCTCGCTCGACGGTCACATCCCCGACGAGTTCACACCGACGACGATCGGCGGCATCGGGCTGGAGGAGATCGCGGTCATGGGCAGCGCGTCCTGGACGATCGCGATCGGGGCGCAGATGAAGCGCGCGGCGGAGGCGATGCAGGCCAGGACCGGCGTTCCATACCGGTTGTTCGAACGTCTCTGCGGGCTGCTGCCGAACGACGAGTTCATGACGTTCCTGAGCGAGATCTCGGGACGCCCGGTGCCAGCGAAGTATCGCCGGCAGCGTGGCCAGCTCGCCGACGCGATGCTGGACGCGCATTTCCACATCGGCGGCCGCAGGCTCGCGATCGGCGCCGAGCCGGACCTGCTGTTCGACGTCGCCAGCATGCTGCACGACATGGGGGCCGAGATCTCGGTCGCCATCACCACGACGCAGTCGCCGGTGCTCGAGCGGATGCCGTGCGAGGAGGTGCTGATCGGCGATCTCGAGGATCTGGAGAATCTCGCGAAGCAGCGCGACTGCGGGCTGATGATGACGCATTCGCACGGCCGCCAGGCTGCCGCGCGGCTGAAGATCCCGTTCTACCGGATCGGCTTTCCGATGTTCGACCGGCTGGGGGCAGGGCATCTGCTGACGGTCGGCTATCGCGGCACCCGCGACCTGGTGTTTGCGCTGGCCAACCTGATCATCGCCGACCGCGAGGACAATCATCAGCCGACGCCGGATACCTGGATCGATCCCTGGAAGGATTTCCAGCAGGCATCGCCCGAATCCGCCGTCGTGGCGCCTTTGCATTGACGCTTGAGGAGAAAGGACCGACGACATGAAAGTCGCATTCGCTACCCAGGATCTGAAACGCGTCGATGCCCATTTCGGCTGGGCCAAGAACATCGCGATCTACGATCTCGATCCCGAGGGCTACCGCTTCGTCGAGAGCGTCGAGTTCGACGGCGATCTCAAGGAGGACGGCAACGAGGACAAGCTGGCGCCGAAGATCGAGGCGATCAAGGATTGCGCCATCCTCTATGTCGCCGCGATCGGAGGCTCCGGCGCAGCGCGCGTCGTCGCCAACAACATCCATCCGATGAAGGTCAATCAGCCCGAGGAGATCACCGATCTCCTGGGCAAGCTGCAGACCGTGCTGAAGGGGACGCCGCCGCCGTGGCTGCGCAAGGCGCTGGCGAAGGGCCAGGAACGCGCGCTCGATTTCGAGGAATGAGGAAACCACCATGTCCGATACCGCGGTAGCCGTCGAAACCGTCCCCGCCGAGCAGCGGCCCTTTGTCAAGGAGCTGATCAAGGTCTGGCGTGCCCAGGACACCCATGGGGCTTGGGAGGGCAAGAAGGATGTCGATCTGCTCGAGCCCTACATCCTGGACAAGGAGAAGCGGCGCGCTTTGCCGATCATCGGCGATCCCGATCCGGAGACGATCTGGCGGCTCGAGCTGTTCTTCAACGCGGTCGCGCTGTCGATCGAGAAGGCCACCGGCGTGATGATCTCGCCGATGCTGAAGATGAGCCATGAAGGCTTCGGCCGCATGGTGCTGATCGGCGGCCGGCTGATCGTGGTCAACAAGCAGCTGCGCGACGTGCACCGCTTCGGCTTCGACAATCTCGCCAAGCTCGCTGACGAGGGCGACAAGTTCGTCAAGGCCGGCGTCGAGATGATCGAGAAGTTCAAGGATGTCGCGAATTACTGAACTGTGAGGATGAGAGATGAGCGACCTGGACACCCTGAAGGCCGAGATCAAGAAGCTGTCGGCGCGCGCTATGGATGCCAAGATGAACCTGCATGATCTGTCGGAGGAGCTGCCCATCAACTGGGACCAGATCCTGCCGACGGCG
This sequence comes from Bradyrhizobium sp. SZCCHNS3002, assembly GCF_032377435.1. Lineage (NCBI taxonomy): Bacteria > Pseudomonadati > Pseudomonadota > Alphaproteobacteria > Hyphomicrobiales > Nitrobacteraceae > Bradyrhizobium > Bradyrhizobium sp. SZCCHNS3002. The sequence continues at coordinate 219,155 of NZ_JAUHHY010000010.1, read as the reverse complement.
CAGAAGGCCCACGAGGCGTTCGCCGAGCTGGAGAAGAAGCGGGCCGAGCTGAAGAAGCTCGAGGCCGCGTGAGCCTGTACAAGGACCCGTCACCATGTCCAATTCAACCCGTGACGGCCGCGACTGGCGGCCGGACTACCTAGTCGCGATCGATGCGGCCAAGTGCATCGGCTGCGGGCGCTGCTACAAGGTCTGCGGCCGCGAGGTCATGACCCTGAAGGGCATCAACGACGAGGGCGAGTTCGTCGAGCTCGACGACGACGAGGATGACGAGGTCGAGAAGAAGATCATGGTCATGCACGACACCGGCGCCTGCATCGGCTGCGGCGCCTGCGCCCGGGTCTGCCCGACCAACTGCCAGACCCATTCGCCGGCGGCCTGAGACTGTCGAGCGTGCCGTCATGCTGCGGATGGAAGCAAAGTTCACAATCGGCCAGGTGACCCGGCATCGCGTCTACGACCTGCGCGGTGTCGTGTTCGACGTCGATCTGTCGTTCTCCGAGGAGGAGGGCTGGCGGGCGATCACGATGGATACGCGGCTCGATCGGGAGCAGCCGTTCTACTATCTGCTCGCCGAATGCGGCGACAGCAGCTACATCGCTTATGTGCCCGAACAGAACCTGGTCGCCGACGTCTCGGGCGAGCCGGTCAAGCATCCGGACATCGGCGAGCTGTTCGACGTCGATGACGGCGGCGGCTATCACTACCGTGGCCGGATTTTTCAGTAGCAGGGACGGATGCGCGCCACAGCGTCATTGTCATTGCGAGTCGCCGCAGGCGACGAAGTAATCCAGAGTCCTCGCGCCGCCCTGGATCGCGTCGCTGCGCTCGCGATGACGGGCATTGGTCCGTAGGGTGGGCAAAGGCGCCTGGGCGGTCTCTCAATAGGGGATTCGGTCTCACGCGCCGTGCCCGCCGTCCATCTGCGCATCCGGAACGATAATGGTGGCACACCATCGGACGCCGATTCGCGTCGCCCGACGGCTTTGCCACCCTACGAGTCTTTTCCTGCCGCATCCATAGCGGCACAGTTCATCCATGCGTCATTCCGGGGCATCGCGCAGCGATCAGCCCGGAATCCATAGACACGAATGTTTCTTGTTTTCGCAGACAGGCGCCACGGACATCTCGCGCCTCATAGCCGGTCGTTGCTATGGATTCAGGGCTCGCACTGCGCGCGCCCCGGAATGACGGCGGAGGGAGGTGCGCACCACTCCGAATGTGGCGCCTACTCGATTCCCTGTTCCCTGGCCTTCCACATCGCGGCGATGCGGAAGCGTTCGTTGATTGCGGCGGGGTTGGCGAGAATCTCGGCCTGGGCGGCGGCAAACGCGCTCTCGACGATCGCGGCCTCGTCCTTCGTCAGCGTGATCCGGCCGGCCATGTGGGTGGCGTCGGGCGCGGCCTCCCAGATCTTGCGCCGGTTCGGATGCAGCTTCACCTCGACCAGCTCGAACGCCTCGAGCTCGCCTTCGAGGCAGATTGCCAGCCCGATCACCTCGACCTTGCGGCCGTCCTGCGTCGTCTTGACCAGGGTCTTTGCCATGCTCGTGCTCCCGCCATCCAAGTCGCTTTGTCACGCCGCCGCCGGCGTGTCGTCGAGCTGGCTCCATTCCGCCCAGGCGCCGTCGTGGACGGCCGCGTTCGGAACACCGAGGCGATAGAGCGCCAGCGCCAGCATGCAAGACGTGATGCCCGAGGCGCAGGTGGTGACGATCGGCTTCGCCAGATCGACGCCAGCGGCGGCGAAGCGGGCGCCGAGCGCATCAGAGGCCAGCAGTTCGCCGGTGTCGGGGTCGACCAGATCCGCCCAGGGCAGATTGACGGCGCCGGGAATGTGGCCCTGGCGCTTGAACGTGAACACGTCCGCCTGGGTGCCGTCGAACTTGCCCGGCCCACGGGCGTCGACCAACTGCGCGCCGCCACTGTGCAGCAAGCTCTGTACGGCGTCCGAGGTTGCCACAAGCTCCGGCCTGAAGCTCGCGCTGAAGCTCGCCGGCACGGGGCGCACAGGCGTCATCTCCGCCGGCTTCTTCTCCTTGGTCCATTTGCCGAAGCCGCCGTCGAGCAGGGCGACGTTGTCGTGGCCGAAGGCGCGGAACATCCACCACACACGGCCCGCGGCCGAGCCGCCATAGTGACGGTCATAGACGATGACCCGGTCGGCATTGCTGATGCCGAGCAGCCCGACCTTGTGGGCGAAATCCTCCGATGACGGCAGCATGTGCGGCAGCGGGCTCGACTTGTCGGCGATCTGGTCGATGTCGAAATGCACCGAGCCCGGCAGGTGCCGGCCGCGATATTGCGTACGGCCGTCCAGGTTGGTGCTCGGATGGTGCCAGGTGCAGTCGAGGATCTTGATAGCAGGGTCGGACAGATGTTGTGCCAGCCATTCCGAGCTGACCAGGGCGTCAGAGGTGTCCGTGTTCATGGATGCGCTCGCGATGTCGTTCCAACAGAGATGCCGATCCGATGATTGCACGTGGCGCGTCAGAGCGTCTTCGGCATCGGATAGCCCGGGCGCGGATGCGTGTCGTAGTATTCCGGACGCTCCGGCCAGCCGCCTTCGGCGATGATCTTGAAGGTCGCGACCGTGACCGGCGCGCCGGGCGAGCATGATATTTCGGTGAACTTGATCTCGCGCTCGCCTGGGCCGGCGGAGAAATCGGCGACAGTGGTGCCGTCCGCCTTGCGCGCCCGCGCGAAGCCAGGCGTGCCGACGGTGGCCGCCGGTACCGATGCCGCAACGAAGTTCGGCTGCTCGAGGCCGTCCGCCGCGGGGCCGAAGGCGGGCGAGCCGAACGTGAAGGTTGCGAGCACGCCGCTGCGGTCGACGGCCTTGTCTGCAGTGATCGGGCGTGCCACTGAGTAGACCGTCAGCGTGCCGCCAGCCAGCGCCGCCTTGATGTCGTCGAGCGAGCTCTCGACGAATTCCAGTGCCACGTTCATGTCGATCTCCTTACAAAGCCGCGTTTGCAGGAGAAATTTTCAAGTTCTGTGCCAGTCTCCCGCAGCGGCGAAGAAGGCGAGGCGAACAGGCGGAGTTGCGCGAATCTTGCAACGTGGTCCTTCAGCGAGCCGACCGCCGCTCTCGCTGGGCCGAGAGCGGCAATGTCGGACATGCGCCAGACATCGATGAGGCCTGACATGACGACCGACGTCGCCTACGCCATCTGCAGCTTCAACGACATTCCGAGCCGCCGCGCCATGGGCTTTCAGCTCATGATCGTGGCCGAGGACGGCAGCCATCGTCCGTGGCCGATCTTCGTCATCCGCTGGGGCAAGCAGGTGTTCGGCTATCTGAACATGTGCCCGCACGACAAGGTCAATCTCGACTGGGAACGCAACCAGTTCCTGGACGGCAACGGCCTGCGCATCCTGTGCGGCAAGCACGGCTCGCTGTTCGAGATCGGCACCGGACTCTGCGTCGACGGCCCGTGCAAGGGCGAGAGCCTGACGCCGGTCGCGCTGAGTGTCCTCGACGGCGACATCTGCGTGACCGGCGTGACCCTGGTCGAGGATGACGAGGAGGCTGAAGAGACGGGTCTTCAGTGTGAAGAAGGCTGAGCTCTCACACGAAGTCCCGGCGCGAGCGCCGGGACTTCAGCTTGCGCGTGAAGGAACGAGAGTCAGACCGGCCGGTTCTCGTTACGGTTCTTCACCGGCTCCATCTTGGCCAGCGCATCTGCATAGGCGATGACTTCATAGCTCTCGCTGAACTTCTTGGCGGCATCGAGCACGTAGTCGAGCTTGCCGGCGGTATCGAGCTTCTTGATGTCGTTCTTGTCGATTCCGAGGAGATCCATCATCTCCTTCCAGACGGTGGATTCGTCGCAGGGCAGCACATAGAACGTGACGTCGCCCATCTTGATGCGGTACTTCGCCAGCAGATCGATGTTGTTGCAGAACATGAAGTAGCTGCCGTCCGGCGTCAGCAGGCCCTTGAGCACCTCGACCGCGGTCTCCAGATAAGCCAGCGAGTGGATGTAGCCGACGAGCACCGGAATCGTCGCCTCGCCGTCGTTGACGATCGTCAGCACCTGCTCGATCGAGAAGTCCGGCGGGCGCTTCTCGTCCGCAACCTGGGTCTGGAATTTCAGCGCGATGTCGCCGCGGAAGCCGAACCGCCCCGGCTTGGTGGTCGGCGCCTTGAGTACGGCGTTCAACAGCCGTCCTTCCTTGTCGAGCTGCGCGAGCGCGGTGGTCTCGATTGCAACCGTCTTCTCCAATGTCGTCATCAGCAATTCTCTCGCATGTCCTGGTCAGCCGTTCGCCGCACGGCGCGGTCGAAAAGGGCTGGAATGCAAATTGTCTGCCGATGTGTGCTGCGCCTTGATTCACTTGGTCTTTCGCCCGCGACCTCCGGCATTGTCGGGTTTCCGCCGCGACATTCCTTCGGCACGTCCGTGGCCCGGCGTCGGTCATCCGTGTCGGAAACCCGACACGCGTCGGAAACGCCACAGCGACGGCATGAAAACATGAGGTCTTTCAGGCGATTGTTGCATGGCACGGGACTTGCCAATCCCATTCGCAACAGCCGAATGGGAAAGGGCGAGACGATGATGATCAACCTGACCGACAGCGCCATCAATGCGGTTCGCAACGCGATCACGACCTCCGACAAGCCGGTCGACGGCCTCAGGATCATGGTCGAAGCCGGCGGCTGCGCCGGGCTCAAGTACAACATGGGTCTCGTCAGCGGCAGCGAGCCGGAGGACACCGTGATCGAGCGCGAGGGCGTGCGCGTGCTCGTCGATCACAAGAGCCTCGAATATCTCGAGGGCACGACGATCGATTTCGTCATCGCGCTGGAGGGGTCCGGCTTCACCTTCGAGAATCCGAACGCGAAGTCGAGCTGCGGCTGCGGCAAGTCGTTCGCCTGATCTTTCGCTCGATCATTCAAAACGCGAGAAGTGAAACCATGCTGGTCGAATCCCAGGGCATCGTCGAAGCGCCGTCGCAGATGAGCGAGCGCGAGCGGATCATCCGGGCCGTGATCGAGGAGGTCCGTCCGAATCTCAAGCGCGACGGCGGCGATTGCGAACTCGTCGAGATCGACGGCAACAAGATCATGGTCAAGCTCGCCGGCGCCTGTATTTTCTGCAAGCTCGCCAGCGCGACGCTCGAAGGCATCCAGGCGCGCATGATCGAAAAGCTCGGCGAGTTCGTTCGCCTCGTTCCGGTGGCCGGCGCAGCCAAGGCGCGGCATTAAGGAGCGGTCTTGCGCCCGGTCTATCTCGACAACAACGCGACGACCCGCGCGGATCCCGAGGTCGTCGCCGCGATGTTGCCGTTCTTCACGGACCAGTTCGGCAATGCGTCGTCCTCGCATGCGTTCGGCAGCGAGGTCGCCGGGGCCGTGAGGCAGGCGCGCAAGAGCCTGCAGACGCTGCTCGGCGCCGCTTTCGACCACGAGATCGTCTTCACCTCGGGCGGGACGGAATCCGACAATGCCGCGATCCTGTCGGCGCTCGACGCGCAGGAGGGCCGGAACGAGATCGTCACGACGGCGGTGGAGCATCCCGCGATCCTGTCGCTCGTCGAATACCTCAGGGACAAGCGGGGCGTCGCGGTGCATCTGATCGGCGTCGATGCCGCCGGCCGCCTCGATCTGGAGGCTTACCGGCGCGCGCTCGGGCCGCGCACGGCGATCGCCTCGGTGATGTGGGCAAACAACGAGACCGGCACGCTGTTTCCGGTTTCCGAGCTGGCCAAGCTCGCGCATGAGGCCGGCGCGCTATTCCACACCGACGCCGTGCAGGCGGTCGGCAAGATCGCGATCGATCTGAAGAGCGCCGATATCGACCTGTTGTCGCTGTCGGGCCACAAGCTGCACGGTCCCAAGGGCATCGGTGCGCTGTATGTCAGAAAGGGCACGCCGTTCGTGCCGCTTCTGCGCGGCGGCCCGCAGGAGCGCCGGCGACGTGGCGGCACCGAGAACGTGCCCGCGATCGTCGGGCTCGGCAAGGCGGCCGAGCTCGCTGGCCGACATCTGGCCGATGAGCAGGGCCGGGTGCGCAGTCTGCGCGACCGGCTGGAGCAGGACATCATCCAGAGCGTCGGCCATTGCGCCGTGCTCGGCGATCCGGACCATCGCCTGCCGAACACCTCCAACATCGCCTTCCAGCATCTGGAAGGCGAGCCGATCGTGATGCGCCTGAACCAGGCCGGCATCGCGGCTTCGCTCGGCTCCGCCTGCGCGTCCGGCTCGATGGAGCCGTCGCATGTGCTGCGCGCGATGAACGTTCCGGCCGATCTGCTGCGCGGCGCCGTCCGCTTTTCCTTGTCGCGCGACACGTCGACCGAGGACATCGAGCGCGTGCTGCAGATTCTGCCCGATATCGTCGCCAGGTTGCGCGAGACCTCGCCGGCCTGGCTGCAGCATCATCCTCCGCAATCGGCGGACCCCCTTCGATCCACGGAGCTCACGCAATGAAAGTCATGATCCGCCGCTCGCCGGAAACGGGCCTGTCGATCTACGTCCCCAAAAAGGACCTCGAGGAGCCCATCGTCGAGTCCGAGCACGAGTCCTTGTGGGGCGGCTGGATCCGCATCGCCAATGGCTGGGTGCTGGAATTGCCGCAGATGGCCGCCGACACGCGGCTGCCGATCACGATCAATGCGCGCAAGCGCGGTGGCGAAGGGGACGAGTGATGAACGCGCCGCTTCCTCATATCGACATCGTCAAGCAGGCCGATGCCGAGGCCCTGCTCAAGGACGTTGTCGCCGGACTGAAGGCCGGCAAGGTCGTCCCGTTCCTCGGTCCCGCCGTGTCGGAGCAGTCCGGCGCCGACGTGCCGATGAATCCTGAAGCGCTGGCCGCGTTCTTCGGCACCAAGGTGGCGCTGCCGCGCCGCGCCAAGGGCAATGCGTGGGCTTCAGCCCAGCACATCGAGAGCACGCGCCACCGCTCGACGGTGACGGCGCTGATGGCTGAAGCCTTTGCCGCGCCGGTCGCGCCGACACCGCTGCAGCAGCATCTGGCGTCGCTGCCGCTGCCGATGATCGTCGACAGCTGGTATGACGGCGCCATGCGGACGGCGCTGGCTGGACGTACTGACTGGGGCGAGGTGCAGGGCATCACCCGTGCCGGCATCGGCGAGGACCGCTGGTATCGCTTCTATGACGCCGCGGGCGCCGAGAGCGATCGCGAGAAGGCTGCAAGCTGGACCACGCTGCTCTACAAGCCGCATGGCGGGATCACGCCGGCCAAGAACTTCCTGATCACCGATGCCGACTATGTCGAGGTGCTGACCGACATCGACATCCAGACGCCGATACCCGACACGGTCAAGGACCGGCGCACCGACCGCAGCTTCCTGTTCATCGGCTGCCGCTTCAACGACCAGCTGCTGCGCACCTATGGTCGCCAGGTGATCAAGCGCTCCGGCGCCGAGCATTACGTCCTGGTCGAGCCCGACTCATTGTCGAAGAACGAGCTGAAGTTCTTCATCGCCGAGCGGTTGACGCCGATCGCGATTCCGCTGGTCCGCGCCACCGAGATCATCATCGGCGGCTGAATACAACCAATCGATCGGATCATCGGACAGCGCGGTCGCATGCCGCGCTGTCTTGCTGTTCGGCTTGAGGCCTTGGCCGAGTCTGTAACGTTTCTAACATCCGCGCGATCGCGAGCCTCTCGCATGTTGGCAAGGCGACAGGCGCAATCATTTCACTAACACGTTGATAGTCCGGCGAAATGACCGCTTCCGCAGCGTGGCACGCGAGTTGCTGAACCATCGTCAAGGCGGTTTGCGGCTCGCCAGCAACGTAAGGAGCGGACATGGACGCGTCAGTGCAGCACGAACAGGCGACGATACCGGACGGCGACAAGCTGAGCTCGGTGATGCAGACCATCGCGGAACACAAGGGTTGCGGCACCTCGGGCGGCAGCGGCAAGGCGAGCTGCGGCTCGGGCGCAGGCGAGAACGACCTTCCGCCGGAGATCTGGGAGAAGGTGAAGAACCATCCCTGCTACAGCGAGGAGGCGCATCATCACTACGCGCGCATGCATGTCGCGGTCGCGCCCGCCTGCAACATCCAGTGCAACTACTGCAACCGCAAATATGACTGCGCCAACGAGTCGCGTCCGGGCGTGGTCAGCGAGAAGCTGTCGCCGGAGCAGGCCGCCAAGAAGGTGCTCGCCGTCGCCTCGACCATTCCGCAGATGACCGTGCTCGGGATCGCCGGTCCCGGCGATCCGCTCGCCAATCCGGAGAAGACGTTCAAGACCTTCGAGCTGATCGCCCGGACCGCCCCGGACATCAAGCTCTGCCTGTCGACCAACGGCCTCGCGCTGCCCGACCATGTCGACACCATCGCCGGATTCAACGTCGATCACGTCACGATCACGATCAACATGGTCGACCCTGAAATTGGCGCCAAGATCTATCCCTGGGTGTTCTGGAAGCACAAGCGCTACACCGGCGTCGAGGCGGCCAAGCTGCTCACCGATCGCCAGCTGCAGGGCCTGGAGATGCTTACCGAGCGCGGCATCCTCTGCAAGGTCAACTCGGTGATGATCCCGGGCGTCAACGACAAGCACCTCGTCGAGGTCAACAAGGCGGTGAAATCGCGCGGCGCGTTCCTGCACAACATCATGCCGCTGATCTCGTCGCCGGAGCACGGCACGGTGTTCGGCCTGACCGGCCAGCGCGGCCCGACGGCGCAGGAGCTGAAGGCGCTGCAGGACGAGTGCGAAGGCGAGATGAACATGATGCGGCATTGCCGCCAGTGCCGCGCCGACGCCGTGGGCCTGCTCGGCGAGGATCGCTCGGCCGAGTTCACCACCGACAAGATCATGGCGATGGAGGTGAACTACGACATCGACAGCCGCAAGGCCTATCAGGAGGCGGTGGAGAGCGAGCGCGTCGCCAAGGTCGTGGCGAAGCAGGAAGAGCTCGCCTCGCTCGCCGGCCAGTCGAGCGACATCAAGCTCTTGATCGCGGTCGCGACCAAGGGCTCGGGCCTGATCAACGAGCATTTCGGTCACGCCAAGGAGTTCCAGGTCTACGAGCTCTCCACGGCCGGTGCCAAGTTCGTTGGTCACCGCCGCGTCGACCTGTACTGCCAGGGCGGCTATGGCGACGAGGACAGCCTGGAGACCGTCATCCGCGCCATCAACGACTGCCATGCGGTGTTCGTGGCCAAGATCGGCGGCTGCCCGAAGAGCGACCTGCAGGCGGCGGGCATCGAGCCGGTCGACCAGTTCGCGCACGAGTTCATCGAGAAGTCCGCGATCGCCTGGTTCAAGAGCTATCTCGACAAGGTGAACAGCGGCGAGATCCAGCACGTCGTGCGCGGCGACGCCGAGATTCGCCAGGGCGCCCTGATCTCGGCGGCGTGACATCAGACCCCGGCGGCGCGATCCCGCCGCCGGGTCCCTTCGACAGGAGCCTTTGATGACCTTGAAGATCATTGCCTCGCAGTGCACGAGCTGCTCGGCCTGCGAACCCGAATGTCCGAACGTGGCGATCTCGGAGAAGAACGGCACCTTCGTGATCGATCCGAAGAAGTGCACCGAGTGCATCGGCCATTTCGACGAGCCGCAATGCGCGGCGGTCTGCCCGGTCGACAACACCTGCGTGATCGACAATTCGTTCCCGCGCTACCAGCCGCCGGCTTGAGGGAGACCGAGATGAACTTCACGCTCACGCCGGCCGCGCAGAAATTCATGCGCATGATGCTGCGGGCCGACGGCACTGCGGGTTCCGGCTTCCGGCTCGCCGTCTCTCCCGGCGGCTGCTCCGGGCTCGCCGCCGACATCAGCGTCCTCGCCGCACCCCAGCCCGGCGATGCGGTGGTCGAGCGAGACGGCGTCAGGCTGTTCCTGCCGGCAGAGAGCCGGCTGCTGCTGGACGGCGTCACCATCGACTTCGCGGATACCGCGACGCAGACCGGCCTCGTGTTTCACGATCCGAAACAGGTCTCGTGCTCGACCCATGCCTTGAAGGCGCTGGAGCACTAGGACAGCTCGCCATGCCCACCGATGCCCGGCCCAGCTCTCAGACTGCCATCGAGGACGCGCTGCTCGCCGACGCGCTGCTCGGCGGCGGCCTGCCGGAGGAAGCCGAGTATCATCTGTGGCAGGCGGGCCAGAGCTATCATCTCGACGAGGTTGCGGAGACGCATCTGAAGGAGGCGGACGCGCTAGCGCCTGGGCATGCGGCGGTCCTGATCGGCTTCTACCGCTTCTATTTCTACAAGGGACGGCTCGCTGACGCGCTGCGGATCGCCAAGCGGTGCCTCGCCAAGGCGGCCGTCGAAAACCGCTTGCCACCGCACTGGCGCGACGTTCGCGCCGGTCATGCCGAGTTCGGCAGCTATGACAACATGCTGCCGCGCTTCTTCATGTTCACCTTGAAGGGATACGCCTATTTGCAGATGCGCCTCGGCAATCTCGTCGAGGGACGGCTTGCGGTGCAGAAGCTGCTCGAGCTCGATCCCAGCGACAAGATCGGCGCACGCGTCCTGCTCGAGGTGGTCGACCGGGTGGAGCTCGACGATGAATGACGACATCGACGAGGCCATCGACTGGCAGGGCAACGAGATCAGTTGCGCGGGCTGCGAACACGCGCCGCTCAACGCATCCGGCGGATGTCGCCTTCGGCACGCCTGCGTGCACGATCGCTACGCCCGTCGCATCGACCGCTTCTTCAATTGGAATCCGGCGCTCGCCAACGGCTACGTCAAGCATCCGCACTTCGAGGTTCGTGCGATCGCGGCGAAGCATGCCAGCCCGTTCTTTCTGCCGCCGCTGCTCGATGATCCCGAGGAGACGGTGCGCTGGAACGCCGCGCGGCGGCTGCCGAAGCGGCTGGTGCTGCGGCTGCGCCATGATCCGCATCGCGAGGTCCGCATTCGGATCGCGACCGTGCTCGATCCGGAAGACCTGATGCCGATGATGATGGACGACGACTATTACGTCCGCCTCGTCGTGGCGCGCCGCATCGTGCCGTCTGTGCTCGGCCGCATGATGGGGGACCCGGAGGCCGAGGTCCGCCGCGTCGTCGCGCGGCGCATCCCGAGCGACTGGCTGCTCGGCATGATCAGCGACCCCGATCCACGGGTACGGCTCGAGATCGCCGAGCGCCTCGTGCCTGATCTTCTCACCGCGATGCGCAAGGACGCCGATTGGCGTGTGCGTCACGAGGTTGCGAGCCGGATCGCGCTCAGTGAGCTCGCCGAGTTGGCGCGCGACGAGGATCCGCTGGTGCAGGAGATGGCGCGCGGCCGGCTCGACAATCGTTCCGGAGCTGCGATGGAGAAACCGGCATGAGCAACATCGTTCGTGACAGCGAGGTCGTGGAGCTGTCCGCGCCGCCGTATTTCGCGTTCGGCGAGAAGGTCAAGGCCAAGCGTACGATCCGCAACGACGGCACCTATGCAGGCAAGGAGATCGGCGAGATCCTCGCGAAGAAGGGCGAGGTCGGCTACGTCGTCTCGATCGGAACCTTCCTGCAGCAGTTCTACATCTACGGCGTCGAGTTTCTCGAGAGCGGAAACCGCGTCGGCATGAAGCGCAAGGAGCTCGAATCCACCGTTCCCCGCGGGGAGGCCGAGGACGAGCTGCCGCTGCCGGGAGCAACCAGATCATGATCGAGCCACGTCTGCCTAGATATCAATGGGGTCAACGCGTGAAGGCGCTGATCGATCTCGTCAACGACGGTTCGTTCCCGAACGCGCCGGCCGAGGCGAAGCTCGTCGGTGTCGGCGACTTGGGCGAGATCGTCCAGGTCGGCACTCACACCGAGGCGAACATGCCGATCTATCTCGTCGAGTTCGGCGAGCAGCTCGTCGTGGGCTGTCTCGAAGAGGAGATCGTCCCGGTCTAGGGAGATGTTCTGCCATGATCGCAGCCGCGCTCGAGCCCAGCGTCGTCCTGCCTGCGCATCCCAACGAACTGGATCGCAAGCGGATCGAACGCGCGCTGAAGTCGCGCAAGCGCTATCGCTACGTCGAGCCGACGGTGTCGCCGGCGACTGAGGGCTATCACGTCCAGAGTCCGTGCTGCTCGCGCAACATCGACAAGGACGGCGGGGTGATCGACGTCGCGCTGCTGCGTCATGACGCCGCGAACGCAATGTGGAAGCTGTTCTGGAGAGATCACGGTCGGGGGATTTGGGAGCTGCACAGCGTGCATCGGCGGTTGACCGCGGCGGTTGACGAACTGAACGCCGATCCCGAGCGGATATTCTGGCAGTAGCAAAGAGGACGGGTGGCATGGCGCTTGCCGAGCAGGAACTGAATGAGATCGAGCAGGTCCTCACCGGACCAGATGCCGGCAGCGCGGCGTTCGGCGAACTGCGCCGTCGGTTTCCCAAGCTGGCGCTGACGCGGTGTGATGCCTCCGACGTGACAGAGGCGCCGTTCCGCAGCTATCCGGCGTTCGATCTGCATCTGCTCGACGCCAGCGAACATTGCGCTGGGGTCACCGACGATCCGGCGAAGGCCACCGGCCTGATCCTCGCCCGGCGGAGCTGATCATGATCAATCCCGTTCTGGTGCACGATGCGGATCGACAGGAGCAGGACGAGACCGAACTTACGCCGGTTGGCTCCGACTTCATCCCGCTGTCCGATCCCGACATCACGACGGCGGAGATCGCGGCGGTCGAGGCGACGCTTCGCTCGCCGCGGCTGTCCTGCGGTCCGCTGGTGGAGGAGTTCGAGGCAACGTTCGCCGCCTATCTCGGGCGCAAATATGCCATCGCCGTCCCGAGCGGAACGCTCGGTCTGCTGCTGATTCTGAAGGCGATGGGGATCGGGCCCGGCGACGAGGTGATCGCGTCGTCGTATTCGTTCCGCGAGATCGCGCATGCGATCAGCATCGCCGGCGCCAAGCCGGTGTTTGCCGATATCGACTACTATTCGGGCACGCTGGCCCCGAGCAAGATCGAGGCGCGCATCACGGAGCGCACCAAGGCGATCCTGGCCGGCAACACCAACGGCCACCCGGCCAAATGGTCTGAGCTGCAGGCGATCGCGAAAGCCCACGAACTGCCTGTCATCGAGGATTCGACCGAGGCTATCGGCTCGAGATACAAGGGGGCGCTGGTCGGCACATTCGGTACGGCCGCGGTGTTCGACTTCTCGCAGCCCTTCGCGCTGACCTGCGGCGAGGGCGGCATGGTCGTCACCGACGACGTCGACATCGCGGTGGCCGTGCGTCGGCACCGGTCGCACCGGCTCGACGAGCGCGCATCGGTCGTGGTCAGCAGCAGCGCGTCGCACCAGGCCGTGATGAGCGACGTGACCGCCGCGCTCGGGCTGGCGCAACTGAGGCGGATCGACGAGATCCTCGAGCGGCGCAAGCTGATCGAGCAGATCTATTACAGCGAGGTGCAGTCGTTCGAGGGCATCAAGGATCCCTATGTCGGTCCAGATGTCACCGAGGTGAACTGGTTCCTCTACCAGGTCCATCTCGGCACCCGGTTCTCGAAGTCGAGCCGGGACTCGATCGTCGAGGATCTCAGGGTCGAGCAGGTCGAGGCGGTGGCCTATTCGAATCCTCTGCATCTGCAGCGACACTATTTCGACATGGGCTATCGCCGTGGCGATTATCTCGTGACGGAGAAGGTGGCCGATCGTGTGGTGGCCCTGCCGTTCCACGTCCATCTCACCACGGACCAGATCGCCTTCATCGTTGCGACGATGAAGGACGCCTCGGTCAATGTCGGGGCGGGCGCCGCGATCTACTGACACCAGTTGAACTCAACCCAGCAAAGGAGACATTCAATGGCAACTCTGACGGTCATGCCCTCCGGCAAGACGATCGAGGTGGGCGAGGGCACCACCATTCTGGCAGCGCTGCTCGGCGCTGAGGTCGAGATCCAGCACAAATGCGAGGGCCAGGCAAAGTGCGGCTCCTGCCACATCTTCCTGCAGGAGGGACGCAAGGGCGTGTCGAAGGTGACGAAGCTCGAGAACGAGAAGCTCGACACCATCGTCGGCGTCGGCTCGAAGTCGCGCCTCGCCTGCCAGGCGACCATCCTTGGCACCGAGAACGTCAAGATCGAGCTGCTCGGCTTCGGTTCAGGCCTGTAAGAGGAGGATACCATGGACAATTTGACGCTGCATGTCCGCTTCGCCAATGACGGCACTGTCGCCGAGATCAGCGAGCGCCCCGGGGACCTGACGCCACAGCAATGGTTCGACAAGTTGAGTGCTGCGATCGGCATGAAGGCCTATCAGACCTTTGCCGGAGGCCGCGGCGTGTTCAAGGTCGACCGTGACCAGATCGAGGCCCTGAAGACCGCAGCCGTCTCGTGACGGCGGCGGTGTGACCTTCGATGCGAGCGGCAGCATGAGCGCGGATGCGGGACAGGCGTGTCGATTCTTCGTCTCGTACACCGGCGTCAAGCTGCCGCTGCGGCTGGTGACTGCGATCGCGCCGGAGCAGCTCTCGAACCGGAACACGTTCATCCGCGGCTATTTCGATGCCGACGGCGTACTGACCGGGTTCGAAAAGATCGTCTATGGCGAGATCGAGCTCACGCACTGCTACAGCTACCATGCCAATGGGGCGCTGAGCCGGGCCGAGATCGTGATGCTCGACGAGGATCCGGTGACGCTGAATTTCGACGAGACCGGCGCGCCTGTGGCCGCGCACGACGCTGCGTGAGCGGGAGGGACCGTGACTGTCGCCAAGCTGATCGAGGCTCTTGCCAGCATGCCGAAGGACGCTATCGTGCTGATGGACAGTGGCGGCGGTTTGTCGCGTGTCGATGCGCTGGAGCTCGTGGACCAGCAGGGCCCGGGGGCGCCGGCTGAGGTCATCCTGCAGCCGAGCTTGGACGAGTAGAGACAGGAACGACCGATGGCGGATGCTGGGACTTCAGAGACCGGGACTTCAGAAGCGGGACCGGTCGTCACGCCCTATGAACGAATTGGCGGCGCCGTCGTGGTCGATCGTCTGGTCGAGTCGTTCTACCACCGGATGGATACTCTGCCCGAGGCGAGGGCCATCCGCGACATGCACGGCACCAATCTTGGGCCGATCAAGCACATCCTGAAGCGATACCTCTCGGAATGGCTCGGCGGCCCGAAGCTGTATTCACCTGAGAAGGGGCATCCGCGGCTGCGTCAGCGCCATATGGGCTTTCCCATCGGCAATGCCGAGCGCGACGCCTGGCTGCTCTGCATGCGCGGCGCGCTCGAGGAGACCGTCAGCGACATCGAGGCCCGCCAGGATGTCGACGCCGCGATGACCAAGCTTGCCGACTGGATGCGCAACCAGGCCGGCAATCCGCACGACGCGCGGGCCGCGCGACCGTGAGCTGAGAGGTAAGCCGCGGTGCTCAAGAATGGGCCCTCTCTCCTTGTGGGAGAGGGCATCGCCGGCCTCTCCACATATTTGGTCGGGTGAGGGGGGCTCTCTGCGAGGTGGCGCCCGGCGAGAGAGACCCCTCACCCAACCGAGTCTGCGGCGCTGTCCTGCATGCCCTCTCCCACAAGGGGAGAGGGCGCTGTATCGCGCAGCGAGCTTGTAGGTGATCCGAAGGTTCTTGTAGTCCATCGGACCACAACTAGTACCCAACTAATACAACGGAACGCCGAAGAAATTCTCGTCGTCGCCGCCCCAGGCGCGGTGCAGCGCCAGCGCGTTCTGCCATTGGACCAGCTCGGTGCCGCTGGCGTTGCGGTGGGTGATCTTGCCGTCCGGATGCTCGGCGAGCAGAAAAGGCTTGCCGTTGCGGATGAAGCGGTTGAGATCCTTGGTGTCGTTGGGGCGCACCACGCAACGTGGCCGCTCGTCGATCAGGATGGTGGTCGGCAGCATCGCGACGCTCTCACTCCATCGGATTCTCAATCGGTCGGCGGTCCCATGTCGTCGTCGGCCTTCTTCTTCTTTTTCTTGTCGGTCTTGGCGAGCGCGTAGGCGCCGGCATTCTTCAGCGTGATCGGCGGCTGGCCGACGACGTATTGCGAGATCCACGCCAGTGTCCGCTCATGTGCCAGCGCGGCTGCAGATTCATCATAGGTCTCGCCGTTGCCGTCGAACGCATGCGCGGCATTCGGATAGGAGAATGCGCTGACCTCGGGATGATAGGCGCGGAACATGGTCACCTCCGCGAACGGCACGACGATGTCGGCCTCGCCGAAATGGAGCAGGGTCGGAATCTTGCGCTTGGCGCCGGCCGCATTGACGACACCTGTCGCGTAGTAGCTCACCGCGCAGGCCACGCCGGAGACGCGGTTGGCCGCGTCATAGGCCAGACCGCCGCCGGCGCCGAAGCCGACTACCGCCACCTTGCCGCAGTCCTTGACGCTGTCGACGGTCGACTGGACTTCGGCGAGCAGCGGCGTTGCCGGATCCGGCACGGACTTGGCCGGCTCGCCCTCCACCGTCGATTCGATCGCCGCAGGAGGTGACAGCTCCGGCGCAATCACGACATATCCGCTGGCCGCAAAGGCATCGGCGATCTTGCGTAGCCTGCCGGCAGCGTCAGCGCCGTCCGGCAGGACGACGATCGCCCCCTTCGGCGCGTCGGTGGGATCGGCACGAAACGCCTGAAAGGTATGGCCGTCGCTGGCGGTCAGCTTGATCGTGCTCTCCGTAGGCATGTGATGCTCCTGCTTCCGTTGCGCGGTTGGCGCGCGTTACAACAAACCCAGCTCCAGCGCGGTCTCTTCGGACATGCGCGACTTGTCCCAGGGCGGCTCGAACACGAGCGTGACTTTCACCGATGCGACGCCGTCGACGGCCTGCACGGCGTCCTCCACCATGCGAACGATCTCGCTCGCGACCGGGCAGCCGGGCGCCGTCAGGGTCATGTCGATCTCGACGGCGCCGCCGCCCTCGTGCGCGATCCGATAGACCAGCCCGAGATCGTAGACGTTCACCGGAATCTCCGGGTCATAGACCGTTCGCAACGCCGCAATCACGCTCTCGGCTGCACTCTGGGAGCCGGTCGCTACGGCGGTCTGCGCCGGGGAAGGAGGGGGCGGGGCGTGCATGGTCATCATGCGTTGGTTCCTCTCATGATCCTGGTTCGCACCGGGGGATGGTCGTTGCAATTCGAGTCATGTTTCGCTTCGCTCGTGCATGGCGTCGCCTCATTCCGGACCGAGCCCCTCGGCCAGCGCGGCGACGACCGGCCATCCGACGGCGCCGGTGGGATCGAGTCGCCGCAGCGCCGCGAGCATTTCGGCTGCACCCTCGGAATCAGTCTTGCGCAGGTGGATGAAGGCGAGGGCCTTCAGCGTGTAGAGCGCGAAGCGGCCGGCGCCGTCCGGCAGCGGATCATGCGGCGTCCAATGCCGCCAATCACGTGGCCAGCCGGCCTGGCGCGCCGCTTCGGCAAGGCCCAGCTCGGCGACCGCCTCTGCCTCGTCGAGATGGCCCTGATAGGTGTGAATCTTATATAGGCAGAAGTAGGTCGGAAGCTGCTGCGGAGCGGCCGCCAGCGCCTGGCGAAACAGCCGATCCGCTTGCGCGTGGTCGCGGCGGTACGCCGCCACGCCCTGTTGCAACAGGGCATCGATCTCTTGCGGCAGATCGCCGAAGTTGATCGTGTCGGGTTCGCTGACGAGTTCGAGCATCTGCATTGACCTCGATCAAATCACTGCAAGACACGGACCGTTTTCGCGCGGGCGCAGCAGTGTCGAAGCCGGCACGAGGCGGGTGGAAGAACGGG
This sequence comes from Bradyrhizobium sp. SZCCHNS3002, assembly GCF_032377435.1. NCBI lineage: Bacteria > Pseudomonadati > Pseudomonadota > Alphaproteobacteria > Hyphomicrobiales > Nitrobacteraceae > Bradyrhizobium > Bradyrhizobium sp. SZCCHNS3002. The sequence goes on along the minus strand of NZ_JAUHHY010000010.1, from coordinate 201,517 downwards.
CCGATGTTGGATTTTGAACGCCGCTTCCTCGCCGCCCCGCGGCCGATGTCGCAAACACGACGCGACGCTTGCGCGATTTGGCGTGGACACGTCGTCAGATGCCGGCGAGCCGGCGATTGCGGCGCGCAAATGACTGGTTCGGAGCTTGCATGATGCCGTCATCAATCCAGCGGAGCAGCAGCGATGGCGATGGCAGCAACGGATATCGAGCGTCTGATCAAGGAGGCGTTCCCGGATGCCGTTGTCGTGATCGAGGATCTGGCAGGCGATGGCGACCATTATTCGGCGCGCGTCACCTCACAGGCCTTCGCTGGGAAGAGCCGGGTGCAGCAGCATCAGATGGTCTATTCGGCTCTCAAGGGCCAGATGGGCGGCGTGCTGCACGCGCTGGCGCTCGAAACGTCATTGCCGAAGTGATCGTTGCGGCCCGGCTGATCGGTCGCATTCAGGGAAAGGATCCAGTCCATGTCGACATCCGAACGCATTCAGAAGCTGATCGACGGCAGTGATGTCGTGCTGTTCATGAAGGGCGTGCCGGCCGCGCCGCAATGCGGCTTCTCCGCCGCGGTGGCGCAGATCCTGGCCAAGCTCGACGTGGCGTACGAGAGCGTCAACGTGCTCGCCGATCCCTTCATTCGCGAAGGCATCAAGGAGTTCTCCAACTGGCCGACCATTCCACAGCTCTACGTGAAGGGCGAGTTCGTGGGTGGCTGCGACATCGTGCGCGAGATGTTCCAGGCCGGCGAGCTCGCGACACTGCTCGCCGACAAGGGCATCAAGGCGCCTGCGTCATGAGCGATGCCGATGTCGCCGAGGCGGATGACGCGTTCGAGATTCCGCAGCTCTACAAACACCACGCCTTCGTCTGCCTGACGCAGCGCCCGCCCGGACATCCGCGCGGCAGCTGCGGCGCGCTCGGCGTGCAGCCGCTGTGGGACCGGCTGACCAAGACCATCGAGGCGCAGCGGTTGACGGACATCGGCGTCACCGCTGCCGGCTGCTTCGGCTTCTGTAGCGCCGGACCGATGATGGTGGTCTATCCGGACGGCGTCTGGTATCGGCCGACCACCGCTGAGGATATCGACGAGATCGTCGAATCCCACTTCAAGCAGGGCAAGCGTGTCGATCGCCTGGTCATGGTGTTGAAACGCTGACGTGCTGACCGGAGCCGCTCAGCGCGGCTCCGGACAAGGTGTCGACGCCTCCGGACGCGTGCAGCCCTGGACGTTGTCCAGATCGTCGCACTGCCGAAGCAGCGAGATCACGGGTTCACGATCGAAGCCGGCGCAGCACTGGCCGCCGGCTTCGATCAATGGCCGGCGGATCAGCAGCGGATCCTCGAGCATCAGGTCGATGGCCGCGACGGCTTCGATCGTCTCTGGCTCGATCTCTCCTGATTTCACGCGCGGCGAGGCTGGATTGAACCAGGCCCAGACGGGAGTCCCGGCGAAATACGCACGCAGCCGCTCGCCGGTCCAGGGCTCGGTCAAGAGATTCCTGGCGACGACATCGTGGCCGGCGCGCGTCAGCATCAGCTTCTGCCGGGCGTTGGTGCCGCAGCCCGGCTTCTCGTAGAAGACGACGGTCGTCACGTCAGGCGCCGCCGAGCTGGACGAGCTGCGCGCCGCCGGCGCGGCCGAGAATGGTGTCGACCTTCTTGCGCACCGACTCGATCGTGAGCGGCTTGACCACGGCGCCATGCGCGCCGGCCTTGAGACCCTCGATCGCGATCGCCTCGTCCGCCTTGGCGGTCACGATCAGAATCCGCACGCCCTTGAACTTCGCCAGGATCTCGCGGACGAGCTCGGGTCCGCGTTGCTTCAGGAAGGACACCCCGAGCAGCACCACGTTCGGCGCCAACCAGTCGACGCCCTTCTCATACGCCTCCTCCGGAGTCGCCAATTCATGTGTCTCGATCTCGTCGTGCAACATGAACTGCAGGGCCGCGCGCGTGATCTCGTCGTCGTCGATCACGAACACGCGCCGCTGGTCCACGGCCTTGGCCGTCTCCACTCCGATCTGCATTGCATCCTCCTCAACGTTGTCAGCGTCTGTGCCGCAGGGCTGCGGAGAGGACCTAGCAAATCTCGTTCCGGGCGCCGCGCGGCTGAAAAGTCGCCGCCGTTGTGTCGTTTCGGACAGCACCGCGCGTCGTCGCATCTTGCGAAGCATTCCGATGTCGGGTTTGCAACAACCCGCCATCGCGCACGGAATGCTCCGCATCTCCTTTAAATCATGACTGTTTTTGACGCCGTGCGCGTGCTGGCACAGCCGTTGCAAAACTGGGCCCAGGCAATGGTTGAGGGCTGAGTGCACGCCGACGCTTCGGACGAGCGATGCTCTCCTTCCCAACAACCCGTCTGCCGGTTCGGACACAGAGAGGACGCGGTCACGCCTCGCGAACAGCGCGGGCGCGACATAGGCAATCGGTTGATGGAGAGCAGAATGTCATCACTGCGACAAATCGCATTCTACGGCAAAGGCGGCATCGGCAAATCGACGACGTCGCAGAACACGCTCGCGGCGCTCGCCGAGATGGGTCATCGGATCCTGATCGTCGGCTGCGATCCCAAGGCGGATTCGACCCGTCTGATCCTGCACGCCAAGGCGCAGGACACCATTCTCAGCCTGGCCGCCGCCGCCGGCAGCGTCGAGGACCTCGAGATTGAGGAGGTCATGAAGGTCGGCTATCGCGACATCCGCTGCGTCGAGTCCGGCGGTCCGGAGCCGGGCGTCGGCTGCGCCGGCCGCGGCGTCATCACCTCGATCAACTTCCTCGAGGAGAACGGCGCCTATGAGGACATCGACTACGTGTCCTACGACGTGCTGGGCGACGTGGTGTGCGGCGGCTTCGCGATGCCGATCCGCGAGAACAAGGCGCAGGAGATCTACATCGTGATGTCCGGCGAGATGATGGCGATGTATGCCGCCAACAACATCTCGAAGGGCATTCTGAAGTATGCCAACTCCGGCGGCGTGCGCCTGGGCGGCCTGGTCTGCAACGAGCGCCAGACCGACAAGGAGCTGGAGCTTGCCGAGGCGCTGGCCAAGAAGCTCGGCACGCAGCTGATCTACTTCGTGCCGCGCGACAACATCGTGCAGCACGCCGAGCTGCGCCGCATGACCGTGCTGGAATACGCGCCGGACTCGGTCCAGGCCGGCCACTACCGCTCGCTGGCTCAGAAGATCCACAACAACGGCGGCAAGGGCATCATCCCGACGCCGATCACGATGGACGAGCTCGAGGACATGCTGATGGAGCACGGCATCATGAAGGCCGTGGACGAGAGCCAAATCGGAAAGACTGCCGCCGATCTCGCCGCAACGGCTTAAGCAGTCTTGGTACCGGCCTTCCTCCCGTCGGAAGGCCGGTACCTCATCGCATGTCCCGTCGACATGGCGGCAGGGGATCGCGCTATGACCATCGCAATCGTGGGCGTCTCGGAATCCGTTGCTGCCGGCCTGCAAAAGTCGCCGCGCAGCGGCTCGTTCGAAGAGGACAAGCGGCATCACGGCCGCGAGATCTACCGCCTGCTGACCGGCGTCGATCCCGAGGACGCGCTGATCGACAGCGACATCGGCTTCGACCGTCACGTCATCGCATCGATCCTCTCTGTCGCGGCGATGGAGCACGGCGTATTGGCGGAGCGCGCCGGCCTTTCGACCGTCGAGCTGATTGCACTGCTGGCGCAGTTGTTTCCGGCAGCCTCGATCGACTCCTCATGGCTGCCGTTCACCGGGGCCGTGGCCGCGCCAGACGACGACGAGATCACGATGGTCCGCGATCTGCTCGCCGCGCAGCGCTCCACGGACGGCGAGGTCGGCCGCTGGCTCGCGGCCATGGTGGCGCGTCGCGCGATGGAGCCCAACCATCTCTGGGAAGATCTGGGCCTGCGCGAGCGGTCCGAGCTGTCGCGGCTGCTGATGCGCCACTTCGCGCCGCTGGCGAGCCGCAACGCCAGAAACATGCGCTGGAAGCGCTTCTTCTACCGCATGCTGTGCGAGGACGATGGCTTCGTGATGTGCACGACGCCGGTCTGTACCCAGTGCAACGACTTCGAAGTTTGTTTTGGCGAGGAGAGCGGCGAGAGCCGGATGGCCGAACGGCGACGCGAGGTGGCGCTGCAGGAGGCGGCGGGCGCCGCGATGTGAGTTCGAGGACCGTGACGATGTTGTTGGACAGCCAGCTTGGATTCCCGTGCAACTCCGACAGCGGACGTTGTCCCCAGGCGGAGACTTGCGAAGCTGGCGAGATCCTGATGCGTCGATGCGAGGACGCGCTGCGTCGGGCCGGGTTGCGTCCTACCCAGCAGCGTCAGCAACTGAGCCGGATTCTGTTCGGCGGCGGCGACCGCCACATCACCGCCGACGCGCTCTATGCCGCTGCCGTTGCTTCGGGCATGAAGATCTCGCAGGCCACCATCTACAACACCCTCAACCAGTTCGTGGAGCTCGGACTGCTGCGGCAGATCGGCGTGGACGGCTCGAAATCATTCTTCGACACCAATACGACCGTGCATCCGCACTTCTTCTATGAGGACGAAGGCGAGCTCGTCGACGTGCCCGAACAGGTCGCGTTCGAGCAGTTGCCCGAGCCGCTGCCGGGCTACGGCATGGAGCGGATCGACATCGTCATCCACCTGCGCCGCAGGCGCCACGCCTGACGGCAGCCTTGGTCGCCGCGCGGTCCAGGCGCGGCGCTGGCATGTCTCTCCGCATCGACGTTCGATGTCCGACGCTGTCACGAATCCGACAATCCGGGACGTTGGAAAAACAATCGGATATTCAATTGGTTGGCGTGGTGTCCGGCGGTGGCATGGCCGTTGCTGAGTGAATGGCAGGCCGCAACGGAGCGTCGTGCTTCTGGCGGCCACACACAGGTTGCGACGGAGCGAGTGAATGCCAGACGTCTCCGGACAGCGCGGGTCCAGGAATGCCCGAGATGCCGGCTCTGCCAACGGGAGCGCGGTCTCGGGGAGCCCGATGCCCCGGGTCATCCTCAACGATACCACGCTCCGCGACGGCGAGCAGGCGCCGGGCGTCGCCTTCGCTCTCGGAGAGAAGGTCGCGATCGCCCGTGCGCTGGCGCGAGCCGGCGTTCCCGAGATCGAGGCCGGCACGCCGGCAATGGGGGCCGACGAGATCGCTGCCATCAGGGCGATCGTCGAGGCCAGTCTGCCCGCGACCATCATCGGCTGGTGCCGGATGCGCGAGGCGGATGTCGATGCGGCGATCGCGGCCGGCGTCTCGATGGTGAATGTCTCCATCCCGACATCCGACGTGCAGATCGCCGCCAAGCTCGGCGGCAGCCGCAGTGCCGCGCTGGAACTGCTCAAGCGCGTGGTCGGCTATGCGCGGAGCCGCGGACTGGCCGTTGCCGTCGGCGGTGAGGATTCCTCGCGCGCCGATGTCGGCTTTCTCGCCGAGGTGATCGCGACCGCAAAGTCGGTCGGCGCCCGGCGCTTCCGCGTCGCCGATACGCTGAGCGTGCTCGATCCGGACGCGACGTCAGCTCTGGTCGGCGCCTTGCGCGCGACCACGGACCTGGAGATCGAGTTTCACGGCCATGACGATCTCGGTCTTGCCACCGCCAACACGCTGGCGGCGGTCAAGGCGGGCGCGACCCATGCATCGGTCACCGTGATCGGCCTCGGCGAGCGCGCCGGCAATGCTCCGCTGGAGGAGGTCGCGGTCGCGCTGCGGCAGCTCTACCGGCGCGAGACCGGCATCGTGCTGGCCGAACTCGATCACGTCGCCAATGTCGTGGCGGCCGCTGCGGCGCGCGCCATTCCACTCAACAAGGCCATCGTCGGCGAGCACGTCTTCACCCATGAATCCGGCATTCACGTCGATGGCCTGCTGAAGGATCAGCGCACCTACCAGGCGCTCGATCCGGTGCTGTTCGGCCGCTCCAACCGGATCGTGATCGGGAAGCATTCCGGGCTGTCGGCGATCACCTCGCTGCTGTCGGATCTGCGCCTGCCGGCGAGCGCCGACCAGGCTCGGCACATCCTGGCGCGCGTGCGCAGGCATGCCGTCGTTCACAAGGGGCCGGTGCCGAAAGAGGCCGTTGCGGCCATCTGGCGCGAAGTCTGCGATCACCCGCTGGCGAGCTTTGCCTGATCATGAGCGACATCGTCGATACCCCCATTGCAAAGCCGATCGTCGTCGAGGCGAGCCGGCCCTCGCTGCTCCGCCTGATCCGCGAGGACATTGGCTGTGTCCGCTCGCGCGATCCGGCGGCGCGCAGCGAAATCGAGACCCTGCTGACCTATCCCGGCATTCACGCGCTGATCTGGCATCGCCTGGCGCATCGGCTGTGGATTCGCGGCTGGCGTTTTCCGGCACGATTGTTGTCGTGGCTCGGACGCTTCCTGTCGAATGTCGACATTCATCCGGGCGCCGAGATCGGCCGCCGCTTCTTCATCGATCATGGGGCCTGCGTCGTGATCGGTGAAACTGCCGAGATCGGCGATGATGTCACGCTCTATCACGGCGTCACCCTGGGCGGCACGTCGTGGTCGCCAGGCAAGCGGCATCCGACGCTGGACAGCGGTGTCGTCGTCGGCGCCGGCGCCAAGATTCTCGGCCCGATCACGATCGGTCCGCGGACCCGCGTCGGTGCCAACTCCGTCGTCATCCAGAGCACGCCGCCCGACGTCACCGTGGTCGGCATCCCTGCCAAGGTGGTGCGGCCTGAATTCACCCATCGGCGGACCGTCGGACGCATCGATCTGGATCATCATCTGATGCCGGATCCGGTGGGTGAGGCCCTTGCCGTGATGCTGGACCGGATCGAGTTTCTCGAAGCGCAGCTCGCTCACATCAGGCAGAAGGTGCGCCAGGGACCGCCGCCTCCGGCGCCGACCTCGTTGTGCGAGGTTGATCCGATTTCGAGTCAAGGAGCAAAGCAATGACTGTGGCAACGCCGAACGTTCTGGACCAACTGAAGCAGACCTCTGCTGCCGAGGAATTCTTCAAGCTGCTCGGTGTCGACTACGATCCCAAGGTCCTCAACGTCTGCAGGCTGCATATCCTCCGCCGGATGGGACAGTACCTCGTCAGCGAGGACTTCTCCGGCGTTTCCAATGAGGACGTCGCAGCCCGCTGCAAGTCGTACCTCGAGAAGGCCTATCAGGACTTCCTCGTCTCGACGCCGCTCGATCAGCGGGTGTTCAAGGTGCTCAAGGAGGCGGTGGCGCCGCCGAAGCCGGCTCCCAAGCCATTCGTGTCGCTGACGACGCTCAAGTAACGCATGAACTAACGATCGCTCCCAGAAGCGCCGCCAGCACCACTGGCGGCGCTTCTGCTTTCAGGCGAGCGGTGCGCTCTCAAAGTCCTGTCGCATTCCCGACGCGTGTTGCTTGCGACGTGTCGGACCTCGGCGGCGAGTTATCAGAAGCAGTTCAGGTTCATGCGCCAAGGTGTTGAATCCGTGCCGATAATCATCGCGGCCGAAACTGGTACGACAATTGCTGTCCTGATCGCAGGCCTACACACCCGGAGTGATCGCATGCATATCGTCGTCTGCATCAAGCAGGTTCCGGACTCCGCGCAGATCCGCGTTCATCCGGTGACCAACACCATCATGCGCCAGGGTGTGCCGACCATCATCAACCCCTACGACCTGTTCGCGCTCGAGGCGGCGCTGCAACTGCGCGACAAGTTCGGCGGCGAGGTGACGGTGCTGACGATGGGGCCGCCGTCCGCCGAAGACTCGCTGCGCCGGGCACTGACCTACGGCGCCGACCGCGCCGTGCTGCTGACCGATCGCTTCTTTGCCGGCGCCGATACGCTGGCGACCACCTATGCGCTGGCGACAGCCATTCGCAAGATCAGCGAGACCTTCGGAGCGCCGGACATCGTGTTCACCGGCAAGCAGACGATCGACGGCGACACCGCGCAGGTCGGCCCGGGCATCGCCAAGCGTCTGGGCCTGCTGCAACTGACCTATGTGGCGAAGATCAACGAGGTCGATCCCGTCGCGCGCACGATCGAAGCCGAGCGTCGCTCCGAGGGCGGCGTTCAGGTGCTGAAGACCAGGCTGCCGTGCCTGGTGACGATGCTGGAGGCGACCAACGAGATCCGCCGCGGCGCCATGGCCGATGCGCTCCGTGCGGCGCGCGCTCAGATCGTGACCTGGAGCGCCAAGGACGCCGGCGTCGAGGACATCTCGAAGTGCGGCCTGAAGGGCTCGCCGACCATCGTGAAGCGGGTCTTCGCGCCGTCGGCCCGGGCGGAGAAGGCGACCATGGTCGACTTCTCGAACCGTGCGCCGGCCGACGCGCTGATCGAGGAATTGTTCAAGCGGCAGCCGAAGCTCGAGGCCGAGCTGACGACGTCAGCACACGGCTTCTGATCCAGACGGCTTTTGACGGACCAAGGGACGACGATCATGAGCGAACCCACCAAAGCACCGCCCGCCGCAGCCGGTCGCGCCGCGACCAAGAAGGAGCTGCCCGAGCATTTCAAGGCCTACAAGCACGTCTGGGTGTTCATCGAACAGGAGCGCGGCCAGGTTCACCCGGTGTCCTGGGAGCTGATGGGCGCCGGACGCAAGCTCGCCGACAAGCTGAAGGTCGATCTCGCGGCGGTCGTGATCGGTCCTCCCGGAGACGCCGTGCAGCATGCTGCCGCGGAGTCGTTCTGCTATGGCGCCGATCTCGCCTATATCGTCGCGGACAGCGTTCTCACCGACTATCGCAACGAAGCCTACACCAAGGCGCTGACCGACGTCGTCAACACCTACAAGCCCGAGATCCTGCTGCTCGGCGCGACCACGCTCGGCCGCGACCTCGCGGGCTCCGTCGCGACGACCCTGCTCACCGGTCTGACCGCCGACTGCACCGAGCTCGACGTCGATGCCGACGGCTCCCTGGCCGCGACGCGGCCGACCTTCGGCGGCTCGCTGCTCTGCACGATCTACACGCTGAACTACCGGCCGCAGATGGCGACCGTCCGCCCGCGGGTGATGCCGATGCCGGACCGCGTCGAGAGGCCCGCGAGCCGCGTCATCGAGCACAAGCTCGGTCTCGTCGAGGAAGATATCGTCACCAAGGTGCTGTCCTTCATTCCGGATCGCGATTCCGCCAAGTCCAATCTCGCCTATGCCGACATCGTCGTGGCCGGCGGGCTCGGGCTCGGCTCGCCGGAGAATTTCCAGCTCGTCAAGGGACTCGCGTCGGTGCTCGGCGCCGAATTCGGCTGCTCCCGGCCGCTGGTGCAGAAGGGCTGGGTGTCCTCGGATCGGCAGATCGGCCAGACCGGCAAGACCATCCGGCCCAAGCTGTATATTGCCGCAGGCATTTCCGGCGCGATTCAGCATCGGGTCGGTGTCGAGGGCGCCGATCTGATCGTCGCCATCAACACCGACAAGAACGCGCCGATCTTCGACTTCGCGCATGTCGGCATCGTCACCGACGCGATCCGGCTGCTGCCTGCGCTGACGGAGGCATTCCGTGCGCGTCTGTCGCCGCATTCGCGCGATCGCATCGCAAGCTAGGCACCAGAGAGGGAGCAGGGCAATGATCGAGGAACGTTTCGACGCGATCGTCGTGGGTGCCGGCATGGCCGGCAATGCGGCTGCGCTGACCATGGCTCAGCGCGGCATGAAAGTGCTGCAGCTCGAGCGCGGCGAGTATTCCGGCTCGAAGAACGTGCAGGGCGCGATCCTCTACGCCGACATGCTGGAGAAGCTGATTCCGGACTTCCGCGAGGAAGCGCCGCTCGAACGCCATCTGGTCGAGCAGCGCTTCTGGATGCTCGACGACAAGTCGCATGTCGGCCTGCACTACAAGTCGGACGACTTCAACGAGGAGAAGCCGAACCGCTACACCATCATCCGTGCCCAGTTCGACAAGTGGTTCTCGTCCAAGGTCAAGGAAGCCGGCGCCACCGTGCTGTGCGAGACCACCGTCACCGAGCTGGCGCAGGACGCCTATGGCAAGGTGATCGGCGTCAGGACCGATCGACGCGATGGTGAGATCCATGCCGACGTCGTCGTGCTGGCGGAGGGCGTCAACGGCCTGCTCGGGAGCCGCGCCGGCCTGCGCGAGCGACCGAAGCCGGAGAACGTCGCGCTCGCGGTCAAGGAGATGCACTTCCTGCCGCGCGAAACGATCGAGGCGCGCTTCAACCTGAAGGGCGACGAGGGCGCCGTCATCGAGGCCGTCGGTACGATTTCCCGCGGCATGACCGGCATGGGCTTCATCTACTCCAACAAGGAGTGCATTTCGCTCGGCATCGGCTGCCTCGTCTCCGACTTCCAGAAGACCGGCGAGACGCCCTACGGCCTGCTCGAGCGGTTCAAGCAGCATCCGTCGGTGGCGCCGCTGATCGAGGGCTCGGAAGTCAAGGAGTACTCGGCGCATCTCATTCCCGAAGGCGGCTACAACGCGATCCCGCAGCTCTGCGGCGATGGCTGGGTCGTGGTCGGCGATGCCGCCCAGCTCAACAACGCCGTTCACCGCGAGGGCTCCAATCTCGCGATGACCTCGGGGCGCATCGCGGCCGAGGCGATCTTCCAGGTGAAGTCGCGCCGTGATCCGATGACCAAGGAGAACCTCGCGCTCTACAAGAAGATGCTGGAGGACTCCTTCGTCATCAAGGATCTGAAGAAATACAAGGACATGCCGGCGCTGCTGCACAACCAGTCGCAGAACTTCTTCCTGACCTATCCGCAGCTCGTCTCCAAGGCGATGCAGAACTTCGTGCGCGTCGACGGGACGCCGAAGAAGGAGAAAGAGAGCAGCACCGTGCGCTCCTTCGTGAATGCAAGGTCATGGACCGGCCTGTTCGGCGACGCCTTCAGGTTTGCCCGGGCGTGGCGATGATTGGTGAATGAACGAGACAGCTTAAGCGAGGGAGATCAGACATGAGCACGGACGTCGCAGTCAGGGTCGAAGACAAGCTGTTCTACAATCGCTATCAGGTCGATCCCGGCCGGGCCCATATCAAGGTCCGTCCGCATACGACGCCGACGCCGCAGTTGAAGGCGCTTCTCAAGGCCTGCCCGGCACGCTGCTACGAGCTCAACGACAAGGGCCAGGTCGAGATCACGGTCGACGGCTGCATCGAATGCGGCACCTGCCGGGTCATCGGCGAGGCCAGCGGCGACATCGAGTGGAGCTATCCGCGCGGCGGCTACGGCGTGCTGTTCAAGTTCGGCTGATGCCCGTCGGATCGCGCAGGTCGACGAGGCGCCGCAAACCGGTGCCGGATCATCAATCCTATATCGTTCTTGATATAGGTCATTGAGTTCGGGCCCACGTTCTGCTTACATGCTGGGGCAGCAGCGAAGCGCAATCGATGAGGAACAGCACGTGAAGCTGAGCGCACGAAACGTCTTGCCGGGACGGATCATCTCGGTTGAAAAGGGAGCGACCACCGCCCACGTCAAGGTGGAGCTCGCCCCGGGACTCACGGTCTTCTCGGCGATCACCAACGAGGCGGTGGAGGAGCTCGCGCTTGCCGTCGGCGACAGCGTCTCCGCCGTCATCAAGTCGTCGGATGTGATGATCGGCAAATAGGAACATGGCGCCGAATTGTTGCGCCGATCAGCCGGTCGATGCGTGGCGCGCGCGCAGGCCGAGCCACCAGGTTTCCATCGCCGAACGTGACGGCTGCAGCAGCGTGCCGAAGTCGCCCGCAAAGCTCCGCCAGTCGTCGATGCATTTCTGCGGCACGGCCGTCAGTACCGGAATGCCCGAGGTGATCGCGTCGGCCAGCTCGCCGCGCAACCCGCTTCCCGCAGCCTCCTGCTTGGAGAACTTGTTGATCACGATGAGGTCGGCATGGGCTGCGATCGCGCGGTGAACGGCCATGCCGGCTTCGGCAAGGCCCGCGGTGTCGAGCTTGCAGGCCGTCGATCCGGCGCCGAGGTCCTGGCAGATCGAGATCGTGTCGCCATTGCCGAGATCGATCACGTCCATTCCGCTTTTCTTGCCGACCTCGTCTCTCGTATTGCGCTGAACGATGCCGCCGACCCGGACGCCCCGTCGCAGCAGCTCCTGGGCAAAGGCGTCCAGCAAGGCATCGGCATCGTCGCCCGGTCCATAGAGAATCGCGGCGAGACGGGGCTGATTGACCTCAACGGGGGCAGGAAGATCGTGCGGGATCATGCGGGGCCTGGCGATCGGAGACGGGCAGCGACCAGGGTTTATATAGAGGATGCAGCCTGTGGAGAAAGAGCAGATGTCGCGCGCGCCGACCATCGCTACGCACAATGATCTCGAAGCGCTGCTCCGCGACGATGTCCCCTATGGCGACCTGACGACGGAGACGCTCGGGATCGGCGCCGAGCCGGGCCTGATGCACTTCGCTGCGCGCGGCCGCATGGTGCTGGCATTGGCCGAGGATGCGGCGGCGTTGATCGAGCTCACGGGCTGCCATGTCGAACTGTTCGCCGGCAGCGGAACGGTGCTGGAGGAGGGGGCTCCGATCCTCCGTGCAGACGGCGCGGCGGCAGGCCTGTTGCGGAGCTGGAAGGTGGCGCAGACGCTCATCGAGATCTGGTCCGGCGTCGCGACCGGGGCGGCTGCGATCGTCGGCGCGGCGCGGGCGATCAGGCCGGGCATTGCGGTCGCCTGCACGCGTAAGAACGTCCCCGGCACCAAGCCGTTCGCCGTCGCCGCGGTGAAGGCTGGCGGCGCGGTGATGCATCGGCTCGGCCTGTCGGAGACCGTGCTGGTCTTTCCGGAGCACCGGGCGTTTCTCGGCGATGCGTCGCTTGCCGACGTCGCGGAGCGGTTGCGGCGGAGCGCGCCGGAGAAGCGGATCGTGATCGAGGTCACCACGGTCGAGCAGGCGGTCGCCGCCGCCGTGGCCGGCTTCGACGTGATCCAGGCCGAGAAATTTCTGCCTGCCCAGATCGCTACGCTGGCGGAGCGGATCGCCATCAGCGCGGCGCTACAGCGTCGGCCGATCATTGCGGCCGCGGGGGGCGTGAATGCGCAGAACGCCGCCGCCTATGCTGCGGCGGGCGCGGACGTGCTGGTCACCTCGGCGCCCTACCTCGCACGTCCCTGCGACGTGCAGGTGCGGATCAGCCCTGCCTCAGCCGCGGCTTGACCGCACGACCTGGCTACTGTGGGTGCCGCGGCGCGGCGCGCTTCTGGCGGTTGGCTCGCCATTCCATGAATTCACGGAACAACCGGGGATCGGCTGAAACGCCGCTCGCCTGCATATCGTTGACCTGTGCATTCGCCCCCAGCATCTGGGGAGGCGGCGTATTGCGATCGAGCCAGTCCTGTGCCGTCTTGAATCTTGTCCAGCCCGCGATCGGCGCCAGCGGCGCCACCTCCTGCCATTTCGGGTGGTATGGCGGCCGTTGCAGCGCCTGCATGTTGCTGAAGAAGGCTTCGACCAGCAGAGACAGCCGGCGGTGACGGTCGCTGCCGGCCGGCCAGTTGAACGACGCCAGCACGGCCTCGGCCGCGATCGTGTTCACCGGCGCCGAGGCGCCGACGAGGTTCGGATAGTCCTCGGCGGACAATTGCGCCGGCAGGTAGTCGTCGTGCAGAGCCTTGTCGTAGTCGACGGGCACCAGGTGCAGATTGGGATCGTTGACCTGGCTCAGCCATTGCACCGGCTTGCCCTCGACCGTGATGATCGCGTCGATGTCGCCCTTGCGCAGCATATCCAGCGCCAGCCGCGGTTCGATATAGAGCAGATGCGGCCTGATCCCGAGGCGCTCGAACACGTTGATCGAGGTGACGAAGGTGCCGCCGTCGGGCAGGTCGACGGCGATGGTCTTGCCGTCGAGCTCGCTCAGGCTGGTGATAGATCTCGGCGCCAGCACGTGCATCTCCTCGTTGAACAGCTTGGTGACATAGACCAGTTGCTCGCGGATGTTGTTGGCGAAGTCCTTGCGCTCGAGAAAGGCCAGGGTGTCCTTGCGGATGATGCCGGCGTCGACGCCGCGCAGCAGCAGGATGTCGGCGACCGATTGCACCGAGCCGCGGCCGATCACGGGAAGGATGCGCAGCTCCGTCCCCTTGTCGAGCGCCGATGCGAGGTCCGCACCCATGTTGGCATAGGTGCTGCCGAACGAGCCGGTCATCAGCGTGACGGTATTGGCATTCAGCTGGTTGGCCAGATCGCGCTTCGCCGTACCGTAACGGAAAATGGTCTTGAAGGAATCGCTGACACTGCCGGGATCGATACCGCTCCGCACCGGACCGAAGCGCTGCCACTTCCCGCCGGTGAACTGCATCATCTGCATCTGCTCCAGCGGCGCGTGATCATGGGGGCTGGTGTTGACGGTGATGCCGGGCGTCAGCATCGGCAATTTGAGGCTCTTCAGGGATGCCGCCTGCTTCATGATGTTGTCGCGCGACAGGTCGTCGCCGCAACTCCGCAACACCGCGACCATCGCGTTTGCCGCGAGGTAGCCGAAGGTCGCAAGACCATTGCTTCTCGGTACGTCCGGCAGATAGCGGTCCATGAAGGCGGACCATTCGCGGTAGGATGGATCGCCCGCCGCCGCGGCCTCCTCGCCCTCGTAGTAGTAGCCCGCGGACAGGATGCCTTCGGCATTCTGCAGGCCGGCCGGCTGCATCACGGCGGAGACCGATTCCGAGACTGTCGAGATGATGTGGTCCGGATGCCAGCCGAGCTCGGCCGCGCGGCGGATCGCCATCACGGCAAATTTGGGTGTGGTCACGTCGAAGAAGATGTCGGCGCCGGAGGCCTTCAGCGTGGCGATCTGCTGATTGACGTTGGCGTCCGTCACCTTGTAGCCGGCTTCCGCGACGATCGGAAGCTTGCCGCCCAGGCCGTCCTTCAATCCCTTGACGTAGTCCCTTCCGAAATCGTCGTCCTGATAGAGAATCGCGATCTTGCCGCGGCTGTGGGTCTCCAGCAGGTACTGGGCATAGACGTGCGCCTCGGCCTGGTAGCTTGGCTGAAAGCCCATGGTCCACGGAAAGTCGTGCGGCTGGTCCCATTGCGAGGAGCCGGATGCCACGAACAATTGCGGGACTTTGTTGGCGTTGAGATATGGGCGCACCGCCAGGTTGGGGGCCGTGCCCAGGCTCGCAAACATCAGCAGGACGTTGTCCTCCTCGACGAGCTTGCGCGTCATCTCCACCGTCCTCTGCGGCGCATAGCCGTCGTCGTAGGAAATGAAGTTGATGCGCCGGCCGTTGATGCCGCCCTCGGAATTGATCTTGTTGAAGTAGGCCGCGATCGTCTTGCCGATGACACCATAGGCGAGAGCCGGGCCGCTATAGGGCATGGTGTTGCCGATGCGAATCTCGTTGTCGGCGGCGACCGCTCGATGCCCGGCCAGCGCCAATGTTGCGGACAGAGCCAGGACGAGGCATGCGGCTGTTCGAGAGCGGCTGTTCGTTGCATCCCGTGGTTTGCGACGTCGGCTCCATCTAGCGGCCAAGCAGGCGCGAGCTGCAGCATGGATGCCCTGCATCACCAGTCCTCCCATCGATATGTGATTCTCGAGCGCAGCAGATCGCGGCCGCCCGTCTCGCCGGGAGCGGTCCGGGTCGCGTCTCGAGCGCTCCGAGATTGATGCGTTACCGTGCAGCCGAGATGCGTCGGCTGGCTTCCGGCGATCCTTGCTCCGCAGCCCTGAGATACCAGGCCCGTGCCTTGGCTGCGTCGGGAACGGCACCGAGCAACCGTGATTTCGTCAGTTCGGCCGGGTCGTAGGTGCGCGCGAGCAGGAGGGAAGCGTCCGCAATGCCGGCGTCGGAAAGCCGCGTCAGAATCAGCCGCGCGCTGGCGACGTCGCCCGCGGCGAGCAGGTCGCGTCCGCGCTTCATCAGCCCGTCGACCTCGTCTCGCGGCAGCGGAACGGTCGGGCGGGGCGAGGCCATCGGCAGCGCAGGGGAGGGAGGGGAGACCGCCGGCGCTGCGGCGGCCGGCGCTGGCGACGTCGGCGTCGAGGGCCATGGCCGCATCGCCAGTTCTGTACTGCTGGGAGCCGCGAGCGCGGCGACCGTCTGCGGGGGATCTTCCTGGGCAACCTTGGCTTCCGCGGGATCGATCTGGGCCAGGCTTTCCAGCACGGCGGTCGGCATGATCGGGCTCTTGCTGCCCGGTGTCGGCCCGCCATTCTCGAAGGAGACCATGTTGACCACCATCATGGCGATGGAGGCCGCGATGCCGACGGCGGCACCGATCTTGATGATGCTGCCCAGCCGGAACGATTTGTCCGGATCCTCCGGCGGCAGCGGCATCACGACGGGATCGAGCTTCGCGCTCCAGGCGCGATGCACCTCCTCATCGTCGAGGTCAAGGGCCGCCGGCCGCGCCGGCAGGGAGCTTGGCCGGGACACCAGATGATGCGGCAGGGGCACGCCGTCGGCAGGCGGATCGAACGTCGTCGGGCCGGCCTCCGTCTGGCGGCGGCGCGGCGCATATCTGCGGAGCTCTTCGCTCGCCCAGGGCGGCGCTGGCTTTGCCGGATCGTTCTGATCTGGAGCACTCATCACTAGCCTCCTGTCTCCGACGAACGGGTCGTGGGAGATAGCTTCAGGACGTCGGGCGCGCGCGGTCCAACCGAAGCGCACATGATGCGACATCGGGGACATTGCATCAACGCTTCCGTCGAGACCGACAGGTCCGGTTTCCTTCCGACATGCACGCCATTGTTTTCGCGCGCCCTGGTCACAATCGATGTTGCTTGGTCCCTAAGCTGATCAATGTTCTTGTCGGGAAGGGTGAGCAGGTAAGGCTATTTGATGGAAATTTCCCGGCGCGCCGCATCGGTGATTGCTCGCGATGCGCGAGACCGGGGGCGATTTCTGCGCTTTGCAGAAAGATCGGGTGGAGTATCTGGATGCCGCAATCCTCTCGACTTTGCCGCGAGGTCAGGGGCTTAGCGGGCCGAGGAGTTGCAGGCGCGCCAGGAAATTCTGCAACTTAGGCGAGAGGTGGGGAAAAACAAATGCGGCCGGACAATGCCGGCCGCATTCACATATCCGATCGATTTTTACTCCGCCGCCAGCGCGACGGACACACAAGCGGCTTCGATCGCAACGGCAACCGACTGGATGATGGCGGCAAAGCGGACGGCGGTCTGGATCGTGGCCGCGGGCACGCCCGCATCCTGCAGGACCTTCTCATGCGAATCGATGCAGGTGCCGCAGCCGTTGATGGCGGACACCGCGAGCGACCACAGCTCGAAATCGGCCTTGTCGATGCCTGGGTTGGCGATGACGTTCATCCGCAGCCGGGCCGGCATCGTCGCGTACTCCTTGTTCGAGGCAAGGTGCACGAAGCGGTAGTAGACGTTGTTCATGGCCATGATCGCGGCGGCCGATTTTGCCGCCGCCAAAGCGGCGGGCGACAGCTGCGTGGCTGCAACCGATTCGAAGGCCGCAACGACGCTCGGATTGCGAGTCGCAATCGCGCAGGCGACGAACAGGCCATATTTGGCCTGCGGCGACAGCGTCTCGTCGGACGCCATGGATGACAGATTGAGCCTGACATCCTTGGCGAAGTCCGGGATCTGGTCCTTCAACTGCTCGATCGACATGATCAGGCGACCTTCAGGGTCTCGCCGCCGACTTCGCGATTGCACGGGCAGAGCTCGTCGGTCTGCAGCGCGTCGAGCACGCGCAGCGTATCCTTCGGAGCGCGGCCGACATTGAGGTTGGTCGCATAGACGTGCTGGATGGTGTTGTCGGGATCGACGATGAAGGTGTAGCGGTAGGCGACGCCATCCGGCGAACGAACGCCGAGGCCGTCGACCAATGCGCCCTTGGTGTCGGCGAACTGCCAGATCGGCAGCTTGTGCAGATCCTTGTGGTCGCGGCGCCAGGCGAGCTTGCAGAACTCGTTGTCGGTCGAGCCGCCGAGCACCACGGCATCGCGGTCCGCGAAGTCCTTCGCCAGGCGCGCGAACTCGGCAATCTCGGTCGGACAGACGAAAGTGAAATCCTTCGGATAGAAGAAGATGATCTTCCACTTTCCAGGGAAGCTGGTCTCGGTCAGGGTCTCGAAGGCGCTCTCGCCCTTCTCCTCCTGCAGATGAAAGCCGGGTTTCACGCCGACGATTTCAAACGATGGCAGCTTGCTTCCAATTCCGAGCATTTTGCACTCCAAGAAAATTATTGCGCTGCAATAGCGAGGCGCATTGTGCATTGCAAGCGATATGCCATTCGTTTTTAGTATCAGGGGATTGTCGAAAATCCGACACTCGGCGGCGCCATGCTGCAAATGCGAGGACGTGGCGGCGGGGAGCTTGCAGATGCCGCCCGCTTGGGCGGTTTCGAACGTCGGCTTCGCGACATGGTGGTCCGACATTGAGCGGCGGCAGCCGGAGGGCACGCATCGTTGTCTCGTCAACAGGAGGTTGACGTCCCGCCTGGTCTGGGCGCCGCGCGACCTCGTATTGACGGTCGAGCCGGCGGCCGACGTGCAATTTCTTTGTGCGGCCCAAGTGGCAAAATTGACATTATCGCCTTTGTTGCGATGCACGTTTGACCACGGCGACTCCTGAAGCGGCAGCAAGGCGACAAGCCGTCGGCAGATCACGGCGCGGCACGGCGCAAGGTGTCGCACAGCGCACAGTGTTGTCAGCTTTTCAGCAAATCGCGTCTGTTATTTCGCCTTGCTGCACGACGACCCGACCATAGTCTCCTCGCAGATTTTCATTGGCCTGGGAGGAGTTCATCACCATGAGCGAAACTGTCTCGGCATCAAATGCAAGCGCGAGCCTGTCGATCGACCGACGACGATTTCTCGCAACCTCGGCCGCGCTCGCGGCAGGATGGGGAGCGTCCTCGCTGTTCGGAACCAGGAGCGCGGCGGCGGCGGGACTGAAGACGGTGCGCTTTAGCGAGGCCGTGCACAATCTCGGCTACATCAATCTCTACGTCGGCATGCATGCCGGCATCTTCAAGAAGAACGGTCTGGACATGCAGGTGAGCGCCGCTGGCGGCGACACCCAGACCTTCGCCGCGGTGCTCGGCGGCTCGGCCGATTTTGCCATCGGCGACGCGACCATGGCACAGATATCGCGTGAGAACGGCGGTCCCGGCGTGGTCGTCGGGACGGTCGTGCAACGCGCGCACTATTTCGGCGTCTCCAAGACGCTGGAGCCGATCACCGACCCGAAGGCGTTCAAGGGTCTCAGAATCGTGACCTCGCCCGAGCCGAACACCAACTACAGCGTGGCGAAGCGCCTTCTGGAGAAGGCAGGACTGAAGGTCGGTGTCGATGCGACCATCGTCCCCGTCAACCCCGGCACCGAGATCGCCGCGATGCTGGCGGGCCAGGCCGACATCGCGATCGCCTATCAGCCCAGCGTGGCCGCGGCGGAGGCGCAAGGCGCCAAGGTTGTGTTCGACTTCTCGAACTACATCGGTCCGTTCTGCAATACGGGGATCATGGTGCTGCCGACCACGATTCAGAAGGACCCCGAGATGGTGCAGGCGCTGGTGACCTCGTTCGAGGAAGCCTCGCGCAAGACCTACGCCGACCCCGCCTTCTCCAAGGAAGTCGCACGCAAGGAGTTCCCGGACCTGCCCGGCGAGGTCGTCGACAAGGCGATCGACGCCGAGCTGAAATATCTCATTCCGGCGCAGTCGGTGATCACCAAGACGGACCAGTGGGCGAACCTGATGGAAATGCAGGTCTATCTCGGCAACGCCAAGGGCTCGGTGCCGTTCGATCAGATCATCGACAACTCCTTCGCAGAGAAGGCGATCGCCAGCCTCAAATGACCGAGGTGACCGGCATGATGCAGGCCGCGCCGGGCGCCATCGCAGCGCCTGCGCCGCCGCTCGTCGTCGAGCATGTTGCCAAGAGCTACGAGCTTGACGGCGGCCGCGTGGTGCCGGTGATCGGCGATCTCAGCCTGACATTGCGAGAGGGGGAGATCGTCAGCATCGTCGGCCCGTCCGGTTGCGGGAAGACGACGCTCCTGAACACGCTGTGCGGATTGTTGGCGCCGGATGCCGGCCGCATCCGCTGGCACGGCCGCGAGGTCGCCGGCCAACCGCAGAATGTCGGCTACATGTTGCAGAAGGATCTGCTGCTGCCGTGGCGGACCGCGCTCAGCAACACCATGCTGGGACTCGAGATACATGGCGTTCCGGCCGCCGAAGCGGAGGACCGCTGCCGGGCCTTGCTCGACCAGCTCGGGCTGCACGGCTTTGCCGACCACTATCCCGCGACCCTGTCCGGTGGCATGCGCCAGCGGGTGGCGCTCGCGCGCACGCTGGTCAATGAGCCCGACGTGCTGCTGCTCGACGAGCCGTTCGCCGCGCTGGATTTCCAAAGCAAGCTCCTGATCGAGAACGACACGGTGGGCCTGGTCCGGCAGGGGCGCCGTTCGCTGCTGCTGATCACCCACGACATCGAGGAGGCGGTGTCACTCGCCGACCGGGTGATCGTGCTGTCGAAGCGGCCGACGCAGATCAAGGCGGTCTACGACATTGCGCTCGGCAGCGAGCGCCGCGACGTGATCTCGGTGCGGCAGACGCCAGGCTTCAGTGACTACGTCCGCAGCATCTGGGCCGATCTCGACGTGGTGCTGCAATGACCGCCGACATCGACGCGCCGCCGGTCCGCTCGGCACCGACACCGGTCTCCGAGGCACGGGCGGTTCGGACGCCGACACGTGGGCGGCGATGGCTGCATCTGCGCACCACGCTTGCCGTGCTCGTCACCCAGCTTCTCGTCCTGGCGGCCTTCCTCGCCTTCTGGGAATATGCGACCGGGCAGAACAAGGCTGCCGCCTTCATGTTCGGCTCGCCGTCCGCCATCCTCAAGTTTCTCTCGCAGATGGCCTATGACGGCAGCCTGTGGCGCGATACCTCCGTCACCGGGCTGGAGACGCTGCTCGGCTTCTTCGTCGGCAACTGCATCGGCACATTGATCGGACTGTCGCTGTGGTATTCGCGCTTCGTCTCGCGCGTGGTCGAGCCGTTCGTGATCGCGCTCGGCTCGATTCCGATCATCGCGCTGGCGCCGATCATCATCATCTGGTTCGGCACCGGGCTGATCTCGAAGGTTGCGATGTCGACTTTGTCGGTCGTGATCGTCGCCCTGGTGACCTCGTACAAGGGTGCCACCGGCGTCGATCCCGACCAGATCAATTTGTTCCGCACTCTCGGCGCGTCCAAGTTCCAGATCTTCCGCAAGCTGGTGGTGCCGGCGTCGCTGACGGACATCTTCGCGGGGCTGAAGCTCACCGTCGGCTTTGCCCTGATCGGCGCGATCGTCGGCGAGTTCATGTCCTCCTCCGAAGGGCTGGGGCACGCCATCTTCAAGGCCGGGTCGCTCTATATCATTCCGAAGGTGTTCGCCGCGCTGGTTGCGACGATCGCGCTGGCGCTGGTGCTGACTTTTGCGGTCGGCAAGATCGAGCGGCTGCTGATGCCGTGGCGGCGGCAGCCGCGATGATGCAACGACGTTGGAGATAGCAGGAGTGATCATGTCAAAGCGCATCGGCAAGGCCGGCAACATCAAATACGCGCTGTCGGGCGACAATGAGTTCATCGCGACCGTCGATCCCGGTGAGATCTTCGTCGTCGAATGCGCGATCAATGTCAACGACGGCACCATCCGCGCGCTCGGCCAGCAACTGGTCGAGAGCGACGTGACGCTGCCCTACGTCAACGGTGCGACTGGCCCGATCGAGGTGCGCGGCGCCAAGCCTGGCGACATGTTGCGGCTCGACATCATTGACATGGAGCTCGACCGGCTCGGCTTCACCGCGCTGTGGCCGGGCATCGGCATGTTTCCGGACTGGGTCCGGCGCAAGGAGTTCGGCATCCAGACCCGCGTCGTCGCGGTCGAGGACGGCCACGTGCTGTGGAACGAGCATGTGAAGCTTCCGGTCCGGCCGATGATCGGCGTTGCCGGGGTCGCGCCGGTGCATGGCGCGGTGCTGACGGTGGACAACGGGCCGCATGGTGGCAATCTCGACGTTCAGGAGATCACCTCCGGCAACTCGGTGTTCTTCCGCGTCAACAAGGACGGCGCGCATCTTTTCCTCGGCGATTGCCACGCCATCCAGGGCGACGGCGAAGCCAACGGCATGGGCGCGATCGAGATCGCCGCGAACCTCACCGTGAAGGTGTCGTTGGACAAGGCTCCGGCGCGGCTGAACCATCCGCGAATCGAGACGCCGACGCACATCTGCACGCTGGGCTGCGCGCGCCCGCTCGAGGACGCGATGCGGATCGCGTTCGAGGAGATGATCAACTGGCTGGAGGACGATTGGAGGATTCCGGCGCCGGAGGCCTACATGCTGCTCGGCCAGGTCGCCGAGGCGCGCTGCACCCAGGTGGTCAATCCGAAATACACCTACATCTGCAAGGTCAACAAGGCTCTGCTCGCCGGCTATCACGGTTGAAAACCGAAACTGATTGAAAGGAGACGATCATGGATCTGGGATTGGCCGGCCAGAGCGTGCTGGTGACGGGCGGCAGCAAGGGTATTGGCCTTGCGATCGCGGAATTGTTCGCCGAGGAAGGCGCCGGTGTCGCGATCTGCGCGCGCGACGGCGACGCAGTCGGCAAGGTCGTGACGACACTTGCGTCGAAAGGCGTGAAGGCGTGGGGGCAGGGCGTCGACGTCGCCGATCCCGTGGCGCTGAAGGGCTGGGTCGACGGCGCGGCAAGGGAGCTGGGCGGAATCGATTGCGTGGTCTGCAACGTCAGCGCGCTCGCCGTGGGCGACTCTCCGGAGACCTGGGAGAAGTCCTTTCGCACCGACATGATGCATACGGTCAACGCGATCGCGGCAGCAATTCCTTACCTGGAGCAGTCGAAGTCGGCCTCGATCGTCATCATCTCCAGCGTGTCGGGCTTTGAAGTCGATTTCGCCGCCGGATCCTATGGCGCGATCAAGGGTGCGCTGATCCATTACGCCAAGGGCCTCGCGCATCAACTGGTCGGCAAAGGCATTCGCGTCAACGCGGTGTCGCCGGGCAACACCTATTTCGAGGGCGGCATCTGGCAGAACATCGAGAATGGATCGCCTGACCTGTTCAAGACCGCAATGGGCTTGAATCCGACGGGGCGCATGGGAACAGCCCAGGAGGTGGCCTACGGCGTCGTGATGCTCGCAAGCCCGCTCGCAAGCCGCATTTCGGGAACCAATCTGATCATCGATGGCGCCCTGACGAAGGCGGTGTAGGTCCGACGAGATTGCCGGTCGCGCTGTTCGACCGGCAGGCGCGGCCGCACCATGCGGCCATGCCGAACCGACGTCCCTAGATGCGCTGGACGGCCGTGAGCGGCCAGTCTCCGATGATGCCGAACCGCTGGCGGGCGTTGGGCTGGCGGAACAACACGATCCGGTCGATCCGGAGCTCTGTCAGCGACAGCGCCGCAAATCTCTGCTGCAGCATCGTCAGGATCGGCCGGCGTCGTTCGTCGGACAGCCGGCAGGTCAGCGTCATGTGGAAGCGGAAATCCTCCATGACATAGGGATAGCCCCAGCGATCGAGATGATCGCGCTGTCGTGGTGTCAGCAGGTCCGGCTTGCGCCGTGCACGGTCCGCGGCGGTCATCGGCGCGCGAAACGGCTCGAACGCCCGGACACAATCGGCTGCGAGCTGTTGCAGCGCCGGCGAGGGCTCGCCAGGGATCATCGCGACGAAGCCGCTGATCGAGTCCACGATGGGACGAATGATCGGAATGGCGCGCGGCCTTGCCGCGAACTCCGCACAGGCGTCGCGGAGCGAGGCTTCGCTCTGCGCATCGGCCAGTTCGAACGGCGCCTTCAAAGTGGCGTGGAAGCCATATTTGCGCGGGTCCGCGCTCAGCTCGGCCCAATCGGGAACCGCGCGAACGACTTCTTCCGGAAAGCTCGGCTCGTCGCCGCTCCAGGCGTCGTAACCCAGCAGGCTCGCGCCGAATCCGGCCAAGCCCGTCGTCGCCGCCGGGGCGTAGTAGATCGCGTAGCGGGGCGCATCGACCATGATCTGCTACTCCGCCGCGATGGTGCGCACGGGCACTGCGTTCAGCCGATGGGTCTCGGCCAGATAGACCAGCCGGCCGGACGCGATGACGGCGACGACGCGGGGGCGCAACGGCACGCGGTCATCGACCAGAATGACGTCGGCGCGGCGGCCTTCGGCCAGCGTCCCGCGGTCCGCCAGTCCGGCCGCGCGTGCGGGGCCGCCCGAGATCAGATCCCAGGCGCGTGCCAGCGGCAGAACGCCGTCCGCCGCGAGCCGATACGCCGCCAGCAGCGGCGCTGGATAGTAGTAGTCGGAGGCCAGCACCGAGCAGAGGCCCTTGGCGATCATGTCGCTGGCTCGCGTCCACCCGGTATGGCTGCCGCCCCGAACGACGTTGGGCGCGCCGAAGACGATCGCGTCTCCGCCCTGAGCGGCCTCGCGCGCAGTCTCCTCGTTGACCGGAAATTCCGCGATGGTCACGCCCTGGCTGCGAAACGCCTTGCGCATGGCCGGGCTGTCGTCGTCGTGCGACAGCATGCGGACGCCAGCCTTGCGTGCGATGTCGGCCAGCCGCGCGATCGAGGCTGGAACGGCATCCGCGCGAGAGGCGATGCGCGCGACCAGCCGGTCGAACTCCGCGCCGGGCAGGCCGGTGCGGTCGACCATGCGCTGGCGCTTGTGCGGCGTGTCCAGGCTCGCGACCGTCGAGTCCATGTGATCGTTGAAGGCGAACAGGTCGACGCGCCGATCGGCGAGCCACTGGCCGATTTCCTCCTCGTCGTCGAGATTGAAGGTCTCGTGGCGCAGATGAAAGCGCGTGTCGGCCGCGAGCTGCGGGCGCAGCGCTTCGATCGATTCGAGCAGCCGCCGCGCATTGTCGGCGCTGCGCAGGCCCGGCTCCCATGACCAGGTCGTTGCGTGGAAGACCGTGGTGATGCCATTGCTGACGGCCTGGCGGTCGCTGTCGATCAGCGCGACGTCGGTCGGGAAATCGACCCCGGCCCGCGGCATCATCTGGCGCTCGAACGCATCACCGTGGATGTCGACGATGCCGGGGAGCACGGTGAGCCCCTCCGCGTCGAGTTCGAGACCTGACCGGCACCCCGGTGTCCCGATGCCGGCGATGACGTCGCCGGATATGATCAAGGAGGTGTCCACGAGCTCTGTGTCGACGAGGCAGCGGCCCCGCGAGATTGAGATATCGGTCATGGGGCGGCACTCTGCCGTACCGGGACGCGGGCGTCGAGAGCGGCCTCGTATTTATCCAGGAACGCGGTGATCTCGAGCTTGCGGAAATCGGGCAGCGCCGCGCGCAGCGCCTCGTGCTTCCAATCCCACCACGCCAGATCGAGCAGCCGCTGCTCGACCTCGCGCGGAAACCGGCGCTTGACCGGGCGCGCCGGATTGCCGGCGACGATCGTATAGGCCGGAACGTCCTTGGTGACGATGGCGCCAGCCGCCACGACCGCGCCGGTGCCGATGTTGCGGCCCGGCAGCACGATCGCGCCATGGCCGATCCAGACGTCGTGTCCGATCCGGACATGATGCTCTCGCCGCCAGGCGAAGAACTCGGCATCGTCGGGCTCGCCTGGAAAATAGGCGCTGGCGCGATAGGTGAAATGGGCCTGCGTCGCCCGCTGCATCGGGTGGTTGCCCGGGTTGATCCGGGTCATCGCCGCGATCGAGCAGAACTTGCCGACCGTCGTGTAGGTGATCTGGGAATCGTTGACCACGTAGGAGTAGTCGCCCATCGTCACCTCCTGCAGGATGGTGCGGGCGCCGATCTCGCAATAGGCGCCGAGCGTCACGTCCTGGAGCTTGGCCGAAGGGTCAACGGTAGGTTCAATCGAAAGCAGCTTGCCGGCCATCTCGCATCCTGTCTCTACGCCTGTGAAGGTGTTGGGTCTCCCCTATGACAGAGGCGTGACATCTGCATGACTGCCGACCGGCATGTGGACGGATGTGGCGCCGCAGTGTTGCTGTCACATAACTGTAGAATCGAGACGTTAGCGATAGGCCAAAGCGAGGCGTCTGGAGAATTCAATGCTGGTGGTGGATGGCCTGACGTGCCGTTTTGGCATGAAAGCCGCGGTCGACAATGCGTCCTTCTCTGTTGCACCCGGCAGCTTCGTCGGCGTGATCGGGCGTTCCGGCGCGGGCAAGTCGACCCTGCTGCGGTCCATCAATCGCCTGAGTCCTGTGAGCGGCGGCCGCATTCTCTTCAAGGATCTCGATGTGACGGCGCTGCGCGGCCGCGACCTGCGGCAGTGGCGCGCGCGCTCGGCGATGATCTTCCAGCAGTTCAATCTGGTCGGCCGATTGGACGTGCTCACGAACGTCCTGATGGGGCGACTCGCCGAAATCCCGTCGTGGCGCTCTCTGGCGCAGCTCTGGCCGGCGGCGGATGTTGCCATGGCGCTGTCCGCGCTCGAGCAGTTCGACATGGCCTCCCTCGCCGCGCAGCGCGCCGATCAGCTTTCGGGCGGGCAGCAGCAGCGCGTCGCGATCGCGCGCGCGCTGGTCCAGAATCCGGAAATCATCTTGGCCGATGAGCCGATCGCCTCGCTCGATCCGCGCAACACCAAGATCGTCATGGACGCGCTGCTGCGCATCAACAAGCATTTCGGCATCACCGTGATCTGCAATCTGCACTCGCTCGATCTGGCGCGCGGCTATTGCGACCGATTGATCGGAATGGCGAATGGTCGGGTCGTGTTCGACGATCTGCCGGCGGCGCTCACCGGCCAGATCGCGCGCGAGCTGTACGATCTGGAGGCCGACGAGGTGATGCCGCCGGCAATGCCCAAAGCTCCCGAATCCGTTCCGGCTGTCGGCAAAGTTGCCGTCGCCTGATTGCCTGCGTGCTGCGGGCGCATCTGTCGTGTCAATCCTGACATCGTCCCCTGAAACTTGAAGGACGTTCCATGATCAATCGTCGTCTCATTCTGGCCGGTTTGGCCGCTCTGTCGTTCGCTTCGTCCGCCTCGGCCGAGGACTGGCGAACCAAATATCCGGAGATCACCTTTGCCGCGATCCCGGCCGAAAACGGCTCGGGTGTCGTCGAGCGTTACACGCCGTTCGTGAACTATCTTTCCAAGGAGCTCGGCGTCAAGGTGACGCTGCGCGTCGCCAATGACTATGCCGCGGTCATCGAGGGCCAGCGCGCCGGCAACATTCACATCGGCTATTATGGTCCGGCCTCCTTCGCCCGCGCGCGCGTGACGGGCGTCAAGACGGACGCTTTCGTGATCGACGTCAACTCGGACGGCTCGAAGGGCTATTATTCAGTGTTCTACGTGCTCGCCAAGAGCCCGTACCAGAAGCTCGAGGATCTGAAGGGCAAGAATCTCGGCCTGGTGGACCCGAACTCGACCTCTGGCAACAACATGCCGCGCTTCAAGATGAGCCAGATGGGCATCGACCCCGACACCTATTTCTCCCAGGTCATCTTTACGGGCAGCCACGAGAACGCCGTGCTTGCCCTGGCGCAAGGAACCGTCGACGTCGCCGCAAACTGGTGGAACAACGGAGATGACTCCAACCTGACCCGCATGCTCACCAAGAACATGGTGAAGTCGGCCGACGGCACGCCGCTGAAGAAGGAAGATTTCCGCATCATCGGCAAGTCGGACATGATCATCAACTCGCCCTACGCCTATCTCAGCGACCTGCCCACCGACATGAAGGCCGCAATCAAGCAGGCCTTCCTCGACGCGGCAAAGAAGGATCCGGAAGCCTTCGCCAAGCTGTCCGACGGCAAGAACAAGCCGTGGGAGGCGATCTCGACGGAGGACTACAACAAGACTGTCGAGCTGATCAAATTCGTCGACTCCCTCCGCAAGAAGGGCTCGTAAGCGTTGCATCGGGCCGGCGGTACCGCGTCCCCGAACCCCCCGCCGGCCGATTTGCGCCCTTGCACCGACAAACATGTCGTCAGCCGTCGCCATCCTGCCTGAACAGCAGCTCGAACCTCTGCAGCGCGCCTACCGCAAAGCGGTGGCGCGCAAGCGTCTGCGTGCAGTGGTCGTGCTGGTTGCGTGCGGCCTCGTGCTGTTCGTTTCAGCCATCGGTTCGGAGGTCAACCTCCGAACGCTCGTCACCTATCTCGGCAACTTCCTCAGCTATTTCGACCGGCTCTTCACGCTCGACGACGGACACCGGGTGTGGACCAACCTGCCGGAATGGTTCTGGGGTCTGCGCAAATGGACGCGGCTTCTCGGTGAGACGATCCTGATCAGCTATGTCGGAACCATGCTCGGCGCCGTCCTGGCGTTTGCATTGAATTTCCTCGCGGCCGAGAACACCTCTCCTGCATCCTGGCTGCGCTTCGCGGTCCGGCGCCTGCTCGAGTTTGCCCGCACGGTGCCGGGCATCGTGTTCGCTCTGATTTTTGTCATGGCCTTCGGATTGGGGCCAATGGCCGGCGTATTCGCCATCGCGATCCACTCCTGCGGTGCGCTCGGCAAGCTGTTTTCGGAGGTCGTCGAAAACGTCGACATGAAGCCGGTCGAGGGAGTCCGCGCGACCGGTGCCGGCTGGCTGTCCTGCATGCGCTTTGCCGTCCTGCCACAGGTCGTCGCAGGCTACACGAGCTACACGTTGCTGCGGTTCGAGATCAACGTCCGCGAGGCGTCGGTGATGGGCTTCGTCGGTGCGGGCGGCATCGGCCAGGAGCTCGTCGTCGCGATCCGCAAGTTCTACTATTCCGACGTCAGCGCGATCCTCGTTCTGATCATCCTGACGGTGTTTGTCATCGACATTGGCACGGGGCTGCTGCGCAGCCGTCTCTTCGGCAGCGAAGGCCGGGCATGATGCGAAAGCTGGACGAGATCGATACCGCCGCGCTGCGATCGCGATACCCAGGCGTGTTCGAGCGGCCGGCGTCCGCCCGTCTGGCGACGCCGCTGGTGGCCGTTGCCGCGATGGGCATCTTCGTGTTCGGCCTCGTCGAGCTCGGCTTCTCGCCGACGAGGCTGTTGACGGGCATCAGTCAACTCGGTTGGATCACCCTGATGATGCTGCCGCCGGATCCCGGCGCGTCGCTTCCGACCTATCTGAAATCGATGGGAGAGACGCTGTCGATTGCCATGCTCGGCACGATGCTCGCGGCCGTGCTCGCGCTGCCCGTCAGCCTGCTCGCGGCGCGCAATATCGTCCCGTCCGCAATCTTCCGCTTTCCGGTACGGCGGCTGTTCGACAGCATCCGCGGCGTCGATACGCTGATCTGGGCGCTGGTCTGGATCAACGTCGTTGGACTCGGTCCATTCGCCGGTGTGCTCGCGATTGCCGTGTCCGACTTCGGCGCGTTGGGCAAGCTGTTCTCGGAGGCGATCGAGGGGGCCGACCGGCGCCAGGTCGAGGGCGTTCGTGCAGCCGGCGGCAGCGCGCTGCATGAGATCCGCTTCGGCCTCCTGCCGCAGGTTCTTCCCGTGATTGCCGGCCAGGTGCTCTACTTCATCGAATCCAACACGCGCTCGGCGACGATCATCGGCATCGTCGGCGCCGGCGGGATCGGGCTGCAACTCGCCGAGCAGATCCGCGTGCTGGAATGGCAGAAGGTGTCGTTCCTGATCCTGATGATCCTGGTGGCGGTGGCCGCGATCGACTGGATCTCGGGCAAGCTGCGGTTTGCGATCATCGGCCGCCGCGCCATCGCTTGAACGGCGTGGCATCCGAAGGTTGCGATCGTTTGCCTACGAACGATCAGGGTGCGGCGTCCGCTGTGTGTGCTGCACCCGGTGTCGCAAATCCTTCATGTGCCGCCTTTAGGGGAAGCTCCGGAACTGGCCGTGATGCCAGGAATACGGAGTCTATCTTCATGAAGCTCACCCGCCTCGTTCTCGCGCTGCTCGCGCTGTGCGTCGCCGCATCGTGGCAGCCGGCCAAGGCTGCGGACGTCATCTGCTACAACTGTCCGCCGGAATGGGCCGACTGGGCCTCGATGCTCAAGGCGATCAAGACCGATCTCGGCTACGACATTCCGCACGACAACAAGAACTCCGGCCAGGCGCTGGCGCAGATCCTTGCCGAGAAGAGCAACCCAGTCGGCGACATCGGCTATTTCGGAGTCACCTTCGGAATGAAGGCGAAGACGCAGGACGCGCTCGAGGCCTACAAGCCGGCGAACTGGGATCAGGTCCCCGCCGGCTTGAAGGATGCGGATGGCTACTGGACCACGATCCACTCCGGTACGCTCGGCCTGTTCGTGAACAAGGATGCGCTTGGCGGCAAGCCGGTCCCGGCCTGCTGGAAGGATCTGCTCAAGCCGGACTACAAGGGCATGGTCGGCTATCTCGACCCGAGCTCGGCTGCCGTCGGCTATGTCGGCGCCGTCGCCGTCAATCTCGCGCTCGGCGGTTCGCAAGCGAATTTCGAACCTGCCGTCACGTTCTTCAAGGACCTGCGCAAGAACGATCCGATCGTGCCAAAGCAGACGTCCTACGCGCGTGTCGTCTCGGGCGAGATCCCGATCCTGTTCGACTACGATTTCAACGCCTACCGCGCGAAATATACCGAGAAGGGCAATTTCGAGTTCGTGATTCCCTGCGAAGGCTCGGTGGTCTTCCCCTACGTCGTCGGCCTGGTGAAGAACGCACCCGACAAGGACAAGGCGAAGAAGGTGATCGACTATCTGCTCTCCGACAAGGGCCAGGCGATCTGGACCAATGCCTATCTGCGCCCGGCGCGCCCGATCGAGCTGCCGGACGCGGTGAAGAACAAGTTCCTGCCGGACAGCGACTACGCCCGCGCCAAGAGCGTGAACTGGGGCGATATGGAAGCCGCGCAAAAGGGCTTCGTCGATCGCTATCTGTCCGAAGTCCGCTGAAGGAGCACCGCGCCTCCGCCGGAGAGGATCCGGCGGAGGCGCACTTGATCACATGTCGCACAGTTCATTCGTCCGGCTCTGCCTGCTGCCATTGGCAGCCGTCACCGCGGCCTTCTTCCTGCTTCCGATGGCGAGGCTGCTCGTCACCGGCGCCGAGGGACCGCACGGTCTGGCCGAATATCTCGCGATCATCCTCGAGCCGCGCTACCGCACGACACTTCTCAACACGCTGGCGCTGGCGGCGGCCACCACGATCGCGACCCTGGTCATCGCGACGATCGCCGGCCTGTTCCTGCAGCGTCACCGGTTTCCCGGCCGCGCGCTCCTGGTCGCGATCCTGACGTTTCCGCTCGCGTTCCCGGGCGTCGTGGTCGGCTTCATGATCATCCTTTTGGCTGGCCGCCAGGGGCTGATCGGCGAGATCTCGTCCCGGCTCACCGGCGACAAGCTCGTATTCGCCTATTCGATCTACGGGCTGTTCCTCGGCTATCTCTATTTCTCGATTCCGCGGGTGATCCTCACGATCATGGCTGCCGCGCAGAAATTGGATCCGGGCCTGGAGGAGGCCGCGCGCTCGCTCGGCGCCGGCCCCTGGGCCGTGCTGCGCGACGTGATCCTGCCGGCCTTGACGCCGGCGCTGATCGCGTCCGGCGCGATCGCGTTCGCGACGGCGATGGGCGCGTTCGGAACGGCATTCACCTTGGCCACGAACATCGACGTGTTGCCGATGCTGATCTACACGGAGTTCACGCTGGCCGGAAACCTTGCCACCTCGGCGGCGCTCTCGGTCGGGCTTGGCCTGATGACCTGGCTGATGCTGGCACTGGCGCGCTCCTTCGCCGGCAGCTCCGTGGCAGCGGCAGGGTAGGCACGTGCGCGACAGAGCCATCTTCATCCTTCAACTGCTGTTCACATTGCTGGTCGCTGCCTTCCTGGCCGTGCCGGCCGGCCTTTCGATCGTGGCGGGTGTGACCGTCAACTACTTTCGCGGCATTCAGTCCGGCGTGACCTTGCAGTGGGTGGCCCAGGTCTGGGAGCTCTACGCGGGCACGATCATGGCGTCGATCCTGATCGCGCTGGGCACGCTGGCGGTCACGCTCGTGGTCGGTGTTCCCGCGGCCTACGCGCTGTACGTTCGCGGCGGACGGCTGGCGCGGCTGGTCGAGGAGATCATCACCTTGCCGCTCGCGATTCCCGGGCTCGCCATCGCGCTGGCGCTGTTGCTCACCTATGGCGGGGCCGGAAGCTTCCGTCGCTCGTGGCTGTTCATCCTCGTCGGCCATGTGATCTTCACGATGCCGTTCATGGTGCGGTCCGTCATGGCGGTGTTCTCGACGATCGACGTGACATCGCTCGACGAGGGCGCCGCATCGGTCGGCGCGGCGCCCTGGCGACGCTTCATCGACGTCATCGTTCCCAATGCCGCGCCCGGCATCCTGGCGGGCAGCCTGATGGTGGTGACGCTATCTCTCGGAGAGTTCAACCTGACCTGGATGTTGCACACGCCGCTGACCAAGACATTGCCGGTCGGCCTCGCCGACAGCTATGCGTCGATGCGTCTCGAGGTCGCGTCCGCCTACACGCTGATCTTCTTCGTCATGATCATCCCGCTGCTGGTGGCCATGCAATGGGTCGACGAGAGAGGAAGCCTGCGGTGAGCACGATGACCCGGCATGGAGCCGCCCTCAAGGTGGAGAATTGCGGCAAGACCTTTGCCGACGGGACGTGCGCACTCGCGCCGGCCACGCTCGACATCGCACAGAGCGAGACGCTGGTGCTGCTGGGGCCGTCCGGTTGCGGCAAGACCACGCTGCTGCGGATCGTGGCCGGGCTCGAAACGCCCGATGCGGGGGGGCGCGTGCTGTTCGACGGCAAGGATCTGACGCGACAGCCGATCGAGAAGCGCAATGTCGGCATGGTGTTCCAGTCCTACGCGCTGTTCCCCAACATGACGGTTGCGGACAATATCGGCTACGGGCTCAAGATCCGCCGCGTGGCCAAGCCGGAGCGCGCCGCGCGCGTCGCCGAGCTGGTCGCGCTGACCAATCTGGGCGGTCTTGAAGACCGGCGCATCGATCAGCTCTCGGGCGGTCAGCGTCAGCGCGTCGCGCTGGCGCGCGCAGTCGCCATCCGCCCGAGCGTGCTGCTGCTCGACGAGCCGCTCACCGCACTCGATGCCGCCTTGCGGGAGCGCCTGCGCGGCGAGCTCAACGGCCTGTTGCGCACGCTCGGCATCACGGCGATCTACGTCACGCATGATCAGGCTGAAGCCATGGAGCTCGGCGACCGCATCGTCGTGATGCGCAAGGGCGCGATCGCCCAGATCGGGACGCCGCAAGAGGTCTATTTTGCGCCGGCCGATCGTTTCGTCGCGGAGTTCGTCGGCGCGGCCAACATCATCGAGGCGCCGCTCGACGGCGGCCAGCTCGTTCTGCCGGGAGGCCGGCAGCCGATCGCCGATCCCGGTCCGCGCAGCCAAGCGGTGGCGATGGTTCGGCCGGAAACGATCGCGATCGTCGACCCCGCGGCATCGAGCCTGAGCGGCGTCGTCGACAGCGTCCGCTTTGCCGGCGACCGGCAGCGGATCATCGTCCGCGATGCCGCCTCGATCGCACTGACCGTGGACGCGCCGAATACGATCAGGGTCGCTGCGGGCGAGCGGATCGGCCTGCGGATTGCGCCCGAGTCCATTCGTCTGCTGCCGGAGAAGGGTTGATCAGCCGATGACCAAGAGCCCCGTCACCATTGCCCAGATCTCCGACCTGCACATCAAGGCGCCCGGCCGGCTCGCCTACCGCCGCGTCGATACGGCGCGTGCGCTGGCCCGTTGCATCATGGAGCTCAACCGGTTCGCGCCGAAGCTCGATCTGGTGGTGATCTCGGGCGATCTCGCCGATACGCCGTCGCCGGCCGAGTACGATCATCTGAAAGATCTTCTTGCCGGCCTCGAGATTCCATTCGCCGCCGTACCAGGCAATCACGATTCCCGCGAACTGATGCGCGCGGCGTTTCCCGGCGCTGCTCATGAGCAGTCGGCGCCACTGAACCAGCATGTGGAACTGGCCGGTCTCGATCTGCTTCTGCTCGATTCCAGCGTGCCCGGCCATCCGCATGGCGAATTGGACGAGGCGAGTCTACAATGGCTCGATGCCAGGCTGTCCACCTCCAGCGAAAGGCCGGCCCTGCTGTTCCTGCACCACCCGCCATTCACCACCGGCATCTGGCACATGGACCGGCAGAACCTGCGCAATGCCGACGATCTCGCGGCGATCCTCGCGCGCCATCCGCGGGTGCAACTGATCGGATGCGGTCACGTTCATCGCGCGACGCTGACCCGGTTTGCAGGCATTCCCTGCACGATCTGTCCAGCGCCGAACCATGCCGTCGCGCTCGATCTGGCCGAGCTGCGCCCGCCATCCTTCCGGGTCGAGCCGCCGGCCTTTCACCTTCATGCCTGGTTTCCAGGACCGGGATTCGGAACGGTCGTCACCCATCAGGTGCCGATCGGCGATTTCGACGGGCCGCATCCGTTCTTCAATCAGGACGGCTCGCTCATCGACTGAGCGCGCACGGGGGAGTAGCGGACGTCTGGTCTAGCTCTCCACCTCGAACGTCACGCGCTCCGCGGCGAAACGCGAGCGCTTGCTGACGAGCGGCGTCCCGTCGGCATCGACATCGGTGCTGTCGACCACCAGCACCGGACGGCCCAGCGCGAGGTCGAGCCGCGCGGCGTCGCTCGCGTCGGCGATTGCCGCCGTGATCCTGGTCGCGCCGCGGCGATAGTCGCGAATGCCGTAATAGGCGAGCAAGGCCGTCATCGAGCGCACCGACGCGAAGATGTGGCCGGCCTCGGGGAAACGCTCGGCCGACAGCCAGGATGTGCTCACGCAGATCGGCGTCTTGTCGGCGAGACGCAGCGCCTCGATCCGCACCAATGGTGCGCCCGTCTTCAATCGCAGCTCGCGCGCGAGCTCGCGCGTCGCGGGCTCTTCGGACGCTGCGATCAGCTGTCCACGCGGCTCGCGCCCGCCGGCCCCCACGATCTCGGAGAACCTGGTGCGCGATCTCAGAGGATATGACAGACGAGGCGCTTCGACATAGGTGCCGCTGCCGCGCTCGGCGCGCACGAGGCCGCGCTCCGCCAAGGTCGCGAGCGCGCGACGCACCGTATGACGGTTGACGCGATAGGTTTCGGCGATTTCGGTCTCGCCGGGCAGGCGCGTTCCGGCCGCGAAGCGGCCGTCGGCGATGTCGCGCTCGATGCCGTCGGCCACCCGCCGCCACAGCGCCACGCCCGAGTCGGCGCCTTGCATGCTCATCCACGGCTCTCCGCTGTCCGGCCTGAAATCACGCCCATGTCATCAAACAGTCATGGCGCTTCGCTACGAAGTTGTCTATTAACATAGACAACTTCGAGACGGCAAGATCGGGATGACGATGGACGGCGAGACCACGATGCAGGACCGGCGCAGGGCGGCGATGCGGGTATTGGCGCATGCCTCGCATGCGGACATCCGCGCCAGGCTGAATGACCTCGCGGTGCCTGAGTATCGCGATCTTCGTCCGGCGGAGAATGGCCTGGTGATGCTGCGGGGACGGATCGGCGGCGACGGTGCGCCGTTCAATGTCGGCGAGGCGACGGTGTCGCGCGCCGCGGTGCGGCTCGAGAGCGGCGAGGTCGGGTTCGGCTATGTGCTGGGACGCGACGCCGGCAAGGCGCGCCTGATCGCGCTGTGTGACGCGATGATCCAGTCATCAAGCCATGTGCGATCGATCGAGACGCAGGTGGTCGCACCGCTGCAGGCGCAGATGCGTGCATCGCGGGCCCACCGCGCGGAGCAGGCTGCGGCCACGCGTGTCGATTTCTATACGATGGTGCGAGGAGAAGGCTGATGGGTGCCGCCGCTTCCGATCTGCAGCCCGGCTTCGCCGACAATGTGCTGTCCGCGCAATCCACCTTCCGTATCGTCATGGAGGCCATGGCGCGTCCGGGAAGTCTGCGACAGGTCGAGGGCAATGTCGGCCGGCCGTCGTCGTTGATGCCAGGTGCCGCCGCGATCGCGTTAACCCTGTTCGATCACGATACGCCGATCTGGCTTGATGCGCCGCTCGCCGGCACGTCCGAGGTCGGCGCCTGGCTCAAGTTTCACACGGGGGCGCCGATCGTCGCCGACGCGGCGCTCGCCTGCTTTGCAGTCGCGGCGGACCCGGAAACGCTTCCCGATCTGACTTCATTCGCGCTCGGCAGTGCCGAATATCCCGATCGCTCGACGACGCTGGTCCTGCAGGTGCCGAGCTTGTCCAGAGGTCCGGCGTTCGAGCTGCGTGGTCCGGGCATCGACGGGACGACATCGTTCCGTGCGACGGTCGCGCCGACTGACCTGTTCGAGCGGCTGTCGATCAATGAGAGGCTGTTTCCGCGTGGTGTCGACGTCGTGCTGGTCGATGGCTCGTCCATCGTCGCCATCCCGCGAACGACCCGGCTCGTTTCCGCAGGAGAGTGAGGCATGTATGTCGCCGTCAAGGGTGGCGAGCGCGCCATCGAGAACGCGCACCGGCTGCTGGCGCATGAGCGCCGGGGTGATCGCGATGTGCCGGAGCTGTCGCTGGCGCAGGTCTCCGAGCAGTTGGGGCTCGCCGTCGATCGCGTGATGAGCGAAGGCTCGCTGTACGATCGCGAGCTCGCGGCGCTGGCGATCAAGCAGGCGCGCGGTGATCTGATCGAGGCGATCTTTCTGGTGCGCGCCTTCCGCGCAACGCTGCCGCGCTTCGGCGCGAGCGAGCCGGTCGATACCGGCGCAATGCGGGTGCAGCGGCGTGTCTCGTCGACCTTCAAGGACATTCCCGGCGGCCAGGTGCTCGGGCCGACCTTCGACTATACGCATCGGCTGCTCGATCCGCAGTTGGCGGCCGGCGTCGAGCCGGAGCTGCCGGCCCGTGCCGAGGCGCCGAATGCGCCGACGCCGCGCGTCACCGACATTCTCGGACAGGACGGGCTGATCGAGCCGTCGCCGCAAGCCGAGGTTGGCGCGCCGGTCGGCGATCTCACCCGCGATCCCCTGAGCTTTCCCGCCGATCGCGATCTGCGGCTGCAGAATCTGGCGCGTGGCGACGAGGGCTTTCTGCTCGCGCTCGGCTACTCGACCCAGCGCGGCTATGGCCGCAACCATCCCTTTGCCGGCGAAATCCGCTTCGGGGACGTCGAGGTCGAGTTCGTGGCCGAGGAGGTCGGCTTCGCGGTGCCGCTCGGATCGGTCGAGCTGACCGAATGCCAGATGGTGAACCAGTTCAAGGGGTCGGCGACCGAGCCGCCGTGCTTCACCCGCGGTTATGGCCTCGCCTTCGGGCAGAGCGAGCGCAAGACGATGTCGATGGCCCTGGTCGACCGTGCCCTGCGCGCGCGCGAGCTCGGCGAAGACATGGTTGCACCGGCGCAGGACGAGGAGTTCGTGATGTCGCACTCCGACAATGTGCAGGCGACCGGGTTCGTCGAGCATCTGAAGCTGCCGCATTATGTCGACTTCCAGTCCGAGCTCGGCCTGCTGCGCAAGCTGCGCCAGGAGTTCGCCGAGGCCAATGCCGCTCCCGAATTGAAGGAAGCTGCGGAATGAACGCACCGGCCTACAACTTCGCCTATCTCGACGAGCAGACCAAGCGGATGATCCGCCGCGCCATCCTGAAGGCGATCGCGATTCCCGGCTATCAGGTGCCGTTCGCGAGCCGCGAGATGCCGATGCCCTATGGCTGGGGCACCGGCGGCGTGCAGGTCACTGCGGCCATTCTCGGTCCCGACGACGTGCTCAAGGTCATCGACCAGGGCTCGGACGATACGACCAATGCGATCTCGATCCGCAAGTTCTTTGCCAAGACCGCGGGTGTCGCCACCACGACCTCGACGGAAGCGGCGAGCGTGATCCAGACCCGGCATCGCATTCCCGAGGCGCCGCTTCACGAGGGGCAGGTGCTGGTCTATCAGGTGCCGATCCCGGAGCCGCTGCGCTTTCTCGAGCCGCGCGAGACCGAGACCCGCCGCATGCATGCGCTGGCCGAGTATGGCCTGATGCACGTCAAGCTCTATGAGGACATCGCGCGCTTCGGTCACATCGCGACCTCCTACGCCTATCCGGTCAAGGTCAATGCGCGCTACGTGATGGACCCGTCGCCGACGCCGAAGTTCGACAATCCCAAGATGGACAATTGCCCGGCGCTGCAATTGTTCGGCGCGGGACGCGAGAAGCGAATCTATGCCATTCCGCCCTATACGTCGGTCGTCTCGCTGGATTTCGAGGACCATCCGTTCACGCGCTACAAGTTCGACGCGCCCTGCGCGCTGTGCGGCGCGGAGGATTCCTACCTGGACGAGATCGTGACCGACGACAAGGGCAGCCGCATGTTCGTCTGCTCCGACACCGACTACTGCGAGGGCCGCCAGGCATCCGGACATTGTGGCGCGCAGAGCGCCGCGCCGCACAAGGAGAGCGCCCATGGCTGAGATGATCATGGCTGAGATGATCAGCGCATCCGATCAGCCGCTGCTCGTCGCGGACGGGCTCGCGAAGAGCTACGGCCGGTTGGCGGCCTGCCGCGATGTCTCCTTCGTGCTCTATCCCGGCGAGGTGCTCGCCATCGTCGGCGAGTCCGGCTCGGGCAAATCGACACTCTTGCAGATGCTGTCGGCGCAAATGGCGCCGACGTTGGGCCGCGTGTCCTACCGCATGCGCGACGGCGTGCTGCGCGATCTTGCCGGGCTTGGCGAGGCGGAGCGCCGCTTTCTGTTCCGAACCGATTGGGGCTATGTCCATCAGGACCCGGCGCAGGGCCTGCGCATGGCGGTCTCCGCCGGCGCCAATGTCGGTGAGCGGCTGATGGCGGTCGGCTGGAACAACTATGGCCGGATCAGGCAGACGGCTTCGTCCTGGCTCGATCGCGTGGAGATCGATGTCGCCCGCATCGACGATGCGCCGCGGACCTATTCCGGCGGCATGCGGCAGCGGCTGCAGATCGCACGCAATCTGGTGACCGAGCCCAGGCTCGTGTTCATGGATGAGCCGACCGGGGGCCTCGATGTCTCCGTGCAGGCGCGCCTGCTCGACCTGATGCGCAGCCTCGTCAATGAGCTCGGCCTGGCCGCCATCGTCGTGACCCACGATCTGGCCGTGGCGCGGCTGCTGTCGCACCGCGTGATGGTCATGAAGGAGGGGCGGGTGATCGAGACCGGCCTCACCGACCAGGTGCTCGACGATCCGCGTGAGCCGTACACACAGCTCCTCGTGTCCTCGATCCTGCCGCCATGATGCAAGAGCCCAATGCGATGACCGTGATGATCGATGTCGAGAATGCAGAGAAGACCTTCACCATGCATCTGCAGGGCGGCATCTCGCTGCCCGTGGTGCGCGGCGTGTCGTTCCAGGTCAGGTGCGGCGAATGCGTCGTGTTGTCGGGACCGTCGGGCGCTGGCAAGTCGTCGATCCTGAAGATGATCTTCGGCAATTACCGCTGCGACGGCGGACGCATCGGCGTCCGGCACGTGGGCGCGATGACCGATCTCGCCGGCGCCGAGCCGCGCCTGGTCCTGAATGCGAGGCGGCAGACCATCGGCTATGTCAGCCAATTCCTGCGCGCGGTGCCGCGGGTCCCTGCACTCGATGTCGTCGCCGAGCCGCTGCTCGCGGCCGGCGTGCCGCGCGAAGACGCCCGGGGGCGGGCAGGCGCGCTGCTGCGGCGGTTGAACATTCCCGAGCGGCTGTGGTCGCTGCCGCCATCGACCTTCTCGGGCGGCGAGCAGCAGCGGGTCAATATCGCCCGCGGCTTCATCTCCGACCTTCCGGTGCTGCTGCTGGACGAGCCGACCGCGTCGCTCGACGCGGCCAACCGTGCGGTCGTGGTCGACCTGATCGCGGCAAAGAAGAAGGATGGAGTGGCCATGCTCGCGATCGTCCATGATGACGAGATCCGCGCGCAGATTGCGGATCGCACGGTCGACGTCACGACATTCGCCGCGGCGGCATAGAGGTAGACATTGCAGATGAGCGCGAACATGTCCGATATCGTGATAGGCAATGCCAGGCTGGTCCTCGCCGACCGCGTCGTCGAGCAGGGCTGGGTGGCGATCGCCGGAGGCCGGATCGCGGAATTGGGCGAAGGGGCTGCGCCGGCCGGCAGCCTGGATGCCGGCGGCGACCTGCTGATGCCCGGACTGGTCGAACTGCATACCGATCACCTCGAAGCGCATTTCGTGCCGCGCCCGAAGGTCTATTGGGACCCCGTCGCTGCGGTCATTTCCTATGACGGGCAGCTTGCGACCGCGGGCATCACGACGGTGCTGGATTCGCTGCGCGTGTGGAGCGAGGAAGGCGCCGAGGGCGTCGACGGTCAAGCCAATGTGCTCGCGGAGGCGATCGCGACGGCGCGCGACGGCGGCCTGCTGCGGTCCGATCACTTCCTGCATCTGCGCTGCGAAGTGCCGATGCCGACCGTGGTCGAGGAGGCGCGGCAACTGGCGGGGCGTCCGGATGTGCGGCTGATGTCGCTGATGGATCATACGCCCGGGCAGCGCCAGTTTCGCGACGAAGGCAAGCTGCGCGACTACTATCGCGGCAAGAGCGGCGGCAAGACCGATGCCGAGCTCGACGTGATGTTCGCGCGCCGCTTCGCCTATCAGCAGGCCTACGCGGCGCCGAACATGCGCGGCATCATTGCGCTGGCAAAGACCCATGACGTGCCGCTGGCCAGCCACGATGACACGACGGAGGAGAACGTCGCCGACGCAATCAAGGACGGCATCGCGGTCGCGGAGTTTCCGACCACGATGGAGGCCGCGCGGGGCCTTCACCAGGCGGGCATCAGCATCCTGATGGGCGCGCCGAACGTCGTGCGCGGCGGGTCTCACTCCGGCAATATCGCAGCCGTGGACCTCGCGCGCGAGGGCCTGCTCGACATTCTGTCGTCGGACTATGTGCCGTCGAGTCTGCTGATGGGCGCGCTGCAATTGCCGCAGCGGGTGCCGTCCATCGAGCTTGCCGCCGCCGTCCGCACCGTCACCAAGGCGCCTGCGGACGCCGTCGGCCTGCATGATCGCGGCGAGATCGCCGTGGGCAAGCGTGCGGACCTGATCCGGGTTCATGTCGCGGGCCAGTTGTCGGTCGTGCGCAGCGTCTGGCGGGAAGGATTGCGGGTGGCATGAGCGGAATCGAGCCTGCTTCAGCGACGACATCCGGGAAGCTTGGTCCGGGACGCCTGATCCTGGTGGTCGGGCCGAGCGGCGCGGGCAAGGACACCTTGCTCAACGTGGCGCGTCGCGAATGCGCCGGCGATGACCGGGTCGTCTTTCCGCGGCGGATCGTCACCCGCGAGGCCTCGGCTTTCGAGGATAATCTCGAGATGAGCGCGTCCGCTTTTCGTGAGGCGCTCGGTGCCGGTGAGTTCGCACTGCACTGGGAGGCCCACGGGCATGACTACGGCGTGCCGCGCGCGATCAAGGATGACATCCTGGCCGGCCGCACCGTGGTCGTGAATGTCTCGCGAACGATCATTCCCGCCGCGCGCCGGGACTATGCCGACGTCGTCGTCGTCGCCATCACTGCTCCGGCGGATGTTCTCGCCGAACGGCTCGGCAAGCGGCACCGTCCGAGTGACGGCGATATCGGTGAGCGCCTTCACCGGGTGGTGAGCGAGGACGCCGCAGCGGATGTCACGATCGTCAATGTCGGCGATCCCGAGCCGCACGGTCACAGACTGGCGGATATCATCAAGCGGCCGATCGACGCAGGACCGATCGGATCAGAGGGGGGACGCGGCCATGTCGATCATCACAACGATTGAGCAGCTCGAGGCGATCTATGGCGAGACGGGGCTGGCCTCGACGGCGAAGGTGGCTGATCGCGTGACGCCGCACTACCGGATCATGATCGAGCAGTCGCCGTTCGTGGCGCTCGCGACATGTGGTCCCGAAGGTCTCGATTGCTCGCCGCGCGGCGATCTCCCCGGATTCATCCGCATCCACGACGACAAGACGCTGATGATGCCGGACCGCCGCGGCAACAATCGCGTGGATTCCTTGCGCAACATCGTGCGCGACCCGCGGATCGCTCTGCTGTTCCTGATTCCGGGATCAGGCAACACGCTACGTGTGAACGGGCATGGTCATCTGTCGACGGCCCCCGATCTGTTGGAGTCGTTCCGGATGGAAGGCAAGCTGCCGCGCTCCGTCCTCATCATGACGGTGGAAGAGATCTACTTCCAATGTGCCCGCGCGATCGTTCGTGCCGATCTCTGGAACCCGGATAGGCGTGTCGATCCGCAGCAACTGCCGACGCCGGGGCAGATTCTCGCGGCGATGACGGCCAACGACATCGACGGCGCGGCGTACGATCGCGAGTGGCCCGAGCGTGCGCGGAAATCCATGTGGTGAGTTCGGCGCGCAGCGCTTCGAAGGGCGGGCCGCGCTCCGAAACATCAGGCTGCGACATCGAGCAGGCGTGAGGATCCCCTGACGAGCACCTTGCGGCCGGCCATCGTGAGTGTCGCTGCGCCATTGTCCATAGAGACGAGTCCAAATGCGGTGAGCTCGTCGACAATCATGCCGTTCAGCCTGCGGCGTTCACGCGCGGGAACGCGAAGCGCCTTCAGCGTCTCCCATTGGTCCGGCGTGAGTTCGTGTTCGAATTCCGCGTTCATGCTGCCTCGAATGTTGGCGTCCCGCACCCGTCTTAGAAAGTCCGCGTGACGAAGATGCGACCTTCATGCATCCGTACTGATACGGTCCACGTCATTACGCTCGAACCCGTCCGCGATTAATTCAAATTTGAATGATCGCAAATGTGGTGCTGCATTGCAGCTCGCCGTGTTGGTAGCGGTGAACGATCGTCCGTCGTTAACAAATAATTAAGGCATGGGGGCAGCGCACAATGGTAACGCCGCTGTCACATCGGTGTGTCACACGGCGCCATCGTCCTGCTCGAATCGGCCGGCGCAGGCTTGAAGCGAAAACACGTTGAATGGCTGACCTGATCGACGTTCCGCCGCTGCCGTCGAACCGCAGAATCTGGTGGCGCAGCCTGGGCGGACTGGCCTTGAGCCTGTCGATCGCGGCTGTGGCGGTGTACGTTCTCACACGCGCCGTCAAGAAGCTCGACTTTGCCCATGTCCTGTTGATCGTCGAGGCCACCGACCGTCATCTGATCGCGGCGGCGCTGGCATTCGTCCTCCTCTCCTACGCCAGCCTCACGCTCTACGACCTGTTCGCATTGCGGACGATCGGCCGCCGCGACATTCCCTATCGTGCGGCCGCGCTTGGCAGCTTCACGAGCTATCCGATCGCGCACGGCATCGGCGCGGTCGCGTTGATCTCGCCGTTGGTTCGATACCGGATCTACGCGCCGTACCGGCTCGGGGCGATCGACATCGCCAATATCAGCTTCCTGACCGGGCTGACCTTCTGGCTCGGCAATCTCACCGCCCTCGGCCTGAGCTTGATGATCGATCCGGACGCCTTCGGCTGGGTGGAGTATTGGCCGCCGGCGCTCAACCGGGTCGTTGCGGCCGCGCTGCTCTGCGCCGTCACCGCCTTCGTGGTGTGGAGCTGGCCGGGGCGGCGAAGCAGACGATGGCCTGTGCGGCTGCCGTCCGGGCCTGCCGTGCTGATGCAGATCGCGGTCGGGCTGTTCGAGCTCAGCACCGCGGCGCTGGCAATGTATGTGCTCATGCCGGCCGAGCTCGGCATCGACCTCGCGCGGCTGATGGCGGTCTTCATCGCCGCGACCTTGCTTGGATTCGCCAGCCATGCCCCGGCCGGCATCGGCCTGTTCGATGCAACGATCCTGCTGGGTCTGGGCGGCGTTGATCAGGAGCGGCTGCTCGCGGCGCTGCTGATCTTCCGTGCGCTCTATCACCTGCTGCCGTTCGTGATCGCCCTCATCGTCTTCGGCAGCGTCGAGCTGTCACGATCCTGCCGGAGGCCGTCGACGGTGTCAGACCGGCGAGTTCAGCTTCAGCCCGATCATGCCGGTGATGATCAGCGTGAGGCAGAACAGTCGCGTCGGATCCGCCGGCTCGCTGTAGAGGACGATGCCGGCGAGGATGCTCCCGGCCGCGCCGATCCCGGTCCATACCGCATAGGCGGTGCCAAACGGCAGTGAGCGCAGCGCAAGCGACATCATCGCGAAGCTGAGCAGGATCGCGGTCACGGTCGCGACGCTGGGCCAGAAGCGTGTCAGGCCGTCGGAATGCTTCAGGCCGAGC
The DNA here is from genome assembly GCF_032377435.1 of Bradyrhizobium sp. SZCCHNS3002. NCBI lineage: Bacteria > Pseudomonadati > Pseudomonadota > Alphaproteobacteria > Hyphomicrobiales > Nitrobacteraceae > Bradyrhizobium > Bradyrhizobium sp. SZCCHNS3002. The sequence continues at coordinate 157,571 of NZ_JAUHHY010000010.1, read as the reverse complement.
GCCCAGATGATCTCGAGCATTCCAGCCGCAAACAGAGCAAGCCAGCCGTTCATGACGGCCGTGCGCCCAGGCGCGCGACAACGCCCGCGGCTCTGAAGCCTGCTTCGCGAAGCCGCGGATCGCTTGCACCGATCAGTCCGGCCATCTGGTCGTCTCCGCGCCGGTCGAACCTGATCTCCATCTGCATGGTTTGCGCGACGCGCTGATGACATTGCGGGCGCCCATGCAGCCATCGGCGCGCGGCTTTCTATCTCTCCTCCATCATCGTGAACACGAAGCCCGTCATCGTCGCGCCGACGGCAAATGACAGCGTCAACACACCGACGAAGATCACGAACGTCACGTGCGGATCGACACTGTGGGCGATCAGGGTCGAGATGCCGAACGCATCCAGTTGGGTCAGCCCGAAGGCGAAGCCGAGCCCCATGGCGATGCCCATCAAGGTGTGGCAGGCCAGCTCGATCAGGATGGCCGGATTGACTACTGCGCTGCGTCGCTTGGGCGGCATGGGCTCGGACTCCACGCTATGGCCGATGAACGCTGGAACGGCGATCGTTGTTCCTGTGCCGGCTGGCAAAGCCGATTGCCAAACCCAGCCGACTGCGGCTACGGAAGACCGAGGTTCGGTCGCGGAGAAGCACAGGCTCGAACGGCCCGCAAGGGGCCGGCGCGCGACCGGGCGGCGCGGCGTCGCGCAATCCGAACAGGGAGGATGACAACCCATGACGAACGCCATTCGTTTCCACAAGACCGGCGGTCCCGAGGTTCTCGCCTGGGAGCAGATCGAGGTCGGCAAGCCCGGCCCCGGCGAGGCGCGCATTCGCCACACGGCGGTCGGGCTCAACTTCATCGACATCTACAATCGCTCCGGGCTCTATCCGGTCCAGCTTCCGAGCGGGCTGGGCAGCGAGGGCGCCGGTGTGATCGAGGAACTGGGCGAAGGGGTGACGGACCTGAAGGTGGGTGACCGCGTCGCCTACGGCTCGTCCCCGCTCGGCGCCTATTCCGAGGCGCGGCTGATGCCGGCCGCGCTGCTGTTGAAGCTGCCCGACGAGATCGACGACAAGACCGCCGCCGCGATGATGCTCAAGGGCCTGACCGCCCAGTACCTGATCCGGCAGACCTACCGCGTGAAGGCGGGCGAAACCATCCTGCTGCATGCCGCGGCCGGCGGCGTGGGCCTCATCCTCAGCCAATGGGCCAAGCATCTCGGCGTTCACGTCATCGGCACCGTATCCAGCGACGACAAGGCGCAACTCGCCAAGGCCCACGGCTGCGAGCACACCATCATCTATACGCGGGAGGACTTCGTCGCACGCGTCGGCGAGATCACCGGCGGCAAGAAGGTGCCGGTGGTCTATGATTCCGTCGGCAAGGACACGTTCCTCAAGTCGCTCGATTGCCTCGCGCCGCTCGGCTACGCCGTGCTGTTCGGCCAGTCCTCCGGCACGGTCGATCCGCTCAATCTCGGGCTGCTCGCCCAGAAGGGATCGCTGTTCGTGACCCGGCCGACGCTGTTCACCTACGCCGCCAGGCGCGAGAGCCTGGTCGCGATGGCCAACGAGCTGTTCGACGTGGTCAAATCGGGCGCGGTGAAGATCGAGGTCAACCAGACCTATCCGCTCAAGGAGGCGGCCCGGGCCCACGCCGATCTCGCGGCACGCAAGACGACCGGTTCGACCGTCTTTCTGGTCTGATCTGGCGCAGCCGGATCAAACCTGCTCGTGCTTGCGCAGGTCGTGGAGGTGATCGAACCGGACGGCCTGCAGGTCGGCGTTCCGCCCATCGATCTCGGGCAGGGCGGCTTCGGACATGATGTCGGCGGTGACGTCGGCAACCGATCGGTCGACGATCTCGTGGATGAAGCTGACGTTCGCATATTCGCCCGACGCGATGCGCGCCACGACGTCGCGCCGGGTCATCTCAGGATCGACCACGGCCTCGCGTCCGCGCCGGCCGTAGTCGATCATCACGACGAAATACTGCATGGAGCGCCGGTTCGCCTTCGGCTGACTGTGATGCTCCATTATTTCTTAAAATCAGAATTTTGTCAAGACTGATTCGGTCCACCCTCGCCTCACCGACTCCATCCCAGCCTGCGCGGCCATCACCACACCGGCATCAGCCGCGGAAATAGTCCAGGCGATGTAGCGTGGCGTCCGGAAGCATGTTCCCGCACGCCATGAAGACCGCGTCATCGCCCGTTACTGCACGTTGAACGTCGCGCCGGGACATTCGGTGGTCACGCTGATCGGGATCGCCTGCGCCGCCGCCGCGGTCGGCTTCGGCTTCGCAACCACCTTCCAGCGGCCGGGCTTGTTCAGCCAATATCTGTGCCTCGATGTCGCAATGCGGCGCTCGGTATAGGTCGTGCCCTTCCAGATCAAGGGGCCCTTCGGCTTCGGTGCCGCGACCTCATGCCATGGTCCGAACTCGCCGAAGTCCATGAACCACAGATGCCATTCGAGCTTCTGATATTCATGGTGGGACGCAACCACCTCGACGATGGGGCGGCCGTTCAGCCACGACACCTCGTCCTCGAGCGGCTTGATCTGCTGGCAACGGGTATGCAACGGCTCCTGAACGCGAAGCAGATCGTCTCGCTGGCCTTGCGTGAGCATCGCCGAGGTGACGGGCAGTCCCACGTTCGGATCATCGGCCGGATATGAGCAGATCGGCACCGTCGGCGGCCCCTGGCCCGTCCAGGGATTGTTGCTGCAATAGACTCGCCTCGTCACCGACGAAATGCCGGTGGTCGCCGTTTCCTCCGCCTTTCCGGTTTCCCGGTCCCAGACACCGCTGAACGTCGTCTTTTGATTCGGCGGACAGGCCACGGTCTTGTGGGCCGTCCACCAGTGCGAAACCTCGAATTCATAGTACGAGTAGCGCGGCTCCGGATACAGCACGGCCCTGACGCTGGTCAGCGCGTGATGCGCTTCGCACGCCGTTCCATAGGTATCCAGCCAGCACACGAGGTGGAAGTTTTCGTTCGGCCAGCATCCCGCACGCGCCGACGACGTGAAGCCGAGTGCGGCGATCACCAAGCTAAAGGCAAGAAGATATCTCCGCATGGCGTTTCCCATGATGGCGTTTCCCCATGTCCTGCCTGTGCAGCCACAGGTTGATGGTGAGTTTGCTCTGGCGCGGCGTCTGGTCCTTGATCGGGATCAATCCGCTTGCGCGACGTCGTCGACCTCGGCCGGATATCGGCGATGACGCGACGGCGCAGCAGGTCCGGCTCGCTGTCGGGCGCGTGTATCGTCGGGGCGGGCCACCGCTTGGAGCCGAGATAGCGCAAGACCAGCCTGTCCCACCAGTCGCTCTGCGTCGTATCCAGGATTGCAGCGTTCAGGCGCTTTCGAATTGGGCTGCCTTCCGCGAGAGATGGCGAGCAGCTGCGGGTCGAGGACTGATCCGGGCGCCAGGCGCGGCTGGTGGCAAGGCGTCACGCCCGTCGGGCGAATCAGGGGCGATGCGCCCGCACGATGGTCCGTTTCATGGCCTTCGATCGCCTGCAGACGACGTGTGCGGAAACGCTTGTTTTGGGCGAGGCTTCAACGCATTGCCCCGGTCCGGCCCGCCGGGCCGAAAAATTCTTCTTTCTCTTTTTCAGAATTCGTGATTGTCTAGGCGCATCCCGCCTCGTGGAGAGGGCGTATCGCGGTCGTCACGACACGTGGAGGCGGGGAGTGATGGGCGAGCCGGTTTGCAGCGTGGTCATTCGCGCGGACGACCAACATCGGCTCGCACGGTCAAGTCGCGTGGTCCTGATACTCCGATGCCAGTATCAAGCCTGCGCCGGCGCTGACAGCGCCGCGTGGGTGACGGTGACCAACAAGCCCGGCGCACCGGGGAGAACGCGAAGCAGCCGTGAAAACCATCGCGCAGGGAGGGCCGGATCGTTCCGGCTGGACCTGTGGTACCTGCCGCCTGCATTTTTTGAGCAGGCGGGCCACGGGCCTCAGTCGAGGTCCGGCCTTCCCTGCACCCTCTCGTTTGAAGAGGGTGAGACCACTGTATCACTCGGACGCCTGGGGCGCCGCGAGACCATGGACGCACATCCCCATATGTCGCTCAGAATTGTCGATCACGACGGCGCAACAGGCGCGGTGCCCACCCTCCCCTGGAGGGAGGGGATGCAGGGGGAGCGCCTCGGCGTCCCCTGCATCCGGCCTCGAGTCTTACTTGTTTGCCGCGCGGGCGCGCGACTTGGCGGCCGCCTTGGCGCGGATCCGCGAGATCTGGCCGCGCGGCAGGGTGACGAAGATCTCGCCGATCCAGTCCAGCTTGACCCCCACGATCGGCTTGGCGTTGAAGCTCTTCAGATTGACCACGGACGGCGATTTGCCCCGTTCGATCGTCTTCAGGTAACGCTCGCCGGACTTGAGGCGCACCACCGCCTCCTCGCCGTAGAAGCTCGACAGCGGGTGGCGCTGCTCGCGGTAGACCACGATCACATCGCCGTTCTCGTATTTCGGCAGCATCGAATCGCCCGTTACCTCGAAGGCGATGGTCTCCTCGGAGATCGGGAAGGGCAGGGCGACCTCGCCGAGGCCCTCGACGGGCACCTGCTCGTAATCGGGCTCGATCACCGAGCCGGCGCCGACCCGGCCCATGATGGGGACGGAATTGAGCTCGAGATACTCCGTAATGAGCGGAATCTCGGCCGCCTTGATCAGGCGCTGGCCGCCGAGGATCTCGGAGACCGCGCCCGGCCGCACGCCCATGGCGCGGGCCAACCCTCCTTTCGTCTTTCCTGGCTTCTCGAGTGCACGCTCGATCATGGCAACGTCCAACATGGCTTTGACCTCTTTTGCGAATCTCGGAAGACATTATATGTTTCGAATAATCAGAACTCAAGCTTGACTTTTTCTTCGGAATATCGGAAGATTTGGCCGTCGGGTGAGCCGGCGGGTCCGGCGGCCCCGACCCAGAAGGAAGAGGCGAGAATGCAATCCACAGATTGGCCAGACCAGCATTCCAAGATGCTGTGCGAGCTTCATGCCCAGGGGCGGTCCTATGCCGAGATCGCGCGCGCCCTCAATGCGCAGTTCGGAACCGCCTATACCCGGAACGCGACGCTTGGCCGCGGCAGGCGGATCGGGCTGGCCGCGCCGGGCGGGCCGAAAGCCGCGCGATCCACGCCCCGGCCGATGTCCGCGGCGCCCCGAACCGGACGGCGGAGCCCGGACGCGGCGGCCCGGCCGATGCCATCCGCGGCGAAACCCGCGGCGGCCGTCAAGCTGCGTTGCGTCGGCATCAGCCCGCGCCTGCTGTCCCTCGACCAGCTCGAGCGCAACGATTGCCGCTATCCCTATGGCGGCGACCGAGACGACGATCCCATCACTTTTTGCGGTCATCCGCGCCAGCCCGGCTCCTGCTACTGCACGCCGCACTACCATCTGACGCGGCTTCCGCCCGAGGAAACCGCTTCGCGCCCCGCCGGCCCTTTGATCCTGCGGCTGGTCGCGGCCGCGTAGAGCGCGGCAAGCCCGACCCGAACCGACCCCATTCATTTTCCGGAGACGAGACATGGCGCGCCCCCGACGCAGCAAGCCCCATCGCATGTCCAAGACCCACGACCGCAGAGCTCACGACCTGCCGCGAAATGCAGACGTGATTCCCGTAGAGATCGACGACCCGCTGGCGCTTGAGCCCGGCGAAAAGATCGTCGCGTTGCGATCGGTCCGCAGCGACCCGCTCGGCCGGCTGCACGCGCACAAGCAGATCGATGACGCCCAATACCGGGCCGGACGGGCGTTCCAGAACGATTGGGAGCGGGCCGAGCGAGGCCCGCAGGCGATCGATCCCTCGCGCGAGCACGTTGACGGCGCCCGCGGGCGCGAGCCGGTCACCGAAGGCCAGAGGCGGGCGGTGCTGCGGCTCAACCGCGCCGAGCGCGAGCTCGGCGCCGACGGCGCGGCGATTACCCATGACATCCTGGTGCACGGCCTGACCATGGAGCAGGTCGGACACAAGCGGGGGCTCGCCAGCCAGCGCTGGAACGACTATTTCGCCCGCCGCTTCAAGGAGTGCCTGGACCGGCTGGCCGTGGTCTACGGGTTTTCCACCGACAGGGTCCCCAGGACATGCGATGGGGCCGTGCGATCGGGCCATCGGGGCGAGAGCTAACGGCTGGCCCGACCGGCCTCGTTCCGTCGTCGACGGTACGAGCGCCGGTCGGACAATCGTTTCGTTCAGGGATGGGGCGCCACGACATAAGTGGTGCTGTAGGGCTCGACGCGCAGCGAGGCATGCGACAGCAGAGCAATCTTGGCCGAAGGTGCAATCTGCAGCTCGCCGTTCGGGCCGCGATGAACGTTGTACTGCCAGGCCGCGAGGTCGCCTTTCTGCGCCAATGCGCGCGCAACGGCGCTGGCATCGTTCCCGCCGATCGTAGCCAGCTCTTCGCTATTGAGACCGATGACGATCTCATCCTTGACGGTCACCACCTTGAACAGCGAGGTCGCGCTGTCGCCGGCGCTCGCCATCGAAGCGGTGAGCGCCAGCGTGGCGACGGCGCTGAAGAATGGGCGTGTCAGTCTGGAAGGCATGAGGACTCCTGTTGCCGACGGCATGATGGACGGCGTCGGTGTGCAGCCATTGGTTCCCGACGGGCGGCCATCGGTTCGCAGAAATCGATGCGGCGGTGGGCTGAACCAGGAGGCGTGACGTCGCGTCTAAGCACGATTGCGGGATGCGTACGTGCCGCCGGACGGCCGGTTCGTCCTGAGTTGACACAGGTCAAGCTGCACGCCCGGCCATGTTGTATTCGGGAATGAGTGAAGTGAAGGGTGATGCCATGTTCAGCGGGAAATATCGATCTCCTTCGGCCGGTGGAAAAATCGCGATTGCGGCCGTCGCGGCCATCGCCGTGGTGGCAAGCGCGCCGGCGCCGGCCCATGCGCGGGTGGCGGGTCCGGCCAACAAGCCGGCGGTCGCGACGGCGACAGCCGGCGATTTGACTGATCTCAGCGCTCGCCGGCGCTACCGCCGCGTCTACAGGGGCAATCCAGCCGCCGGCTTGGCCATCATGGGTGCAATGATCGGCACCTTCGGCGCAATCGCCGCGCATCAGAACGACGACTATTATTACTATGGGCCCGGCTATTATCCCGGCCCCGGCTATTACGGGCCGCCGCGGGTGTACTACGCACCGCGGCCCTACTATGTTCGCCCGTATTACGGTCACCCGTATTACGGCCCGCGCGGTTACTATTATCCGTACTGAGGTGACGCGGCGCTCCGTCGACGTTGCGGCGTTGGCTCAGAAGCCACCGGCGCTGAAACGGAGCGGCTGCACGACGTCGTATGCCGCCTTGCTGATCGGGACCGCGTAGTCGACGGTAAGCGGTCCGAACGGCGAGGCCCAGGTCATGCCGACGCCGACCGAGGAGCGCAGCACGTTCCTGTTCGCCACCTGGACATTCTGGGTCGGGCCGCGGTAGCCGAACACGGTCCCGGCGTCGACGAAGGCCGATGCACGCAGGCCGTATTCCTGCGGCAATCCGGGAATGTTGCCCTGCAGCTCCGCCGTGGTCGCCCAAAACAGGCTGCCGCCGACATTGTCCATCGTCGATCCCGGCGTCAGATCGCGCGGTCCGAAGCCGCCCGGCGCGAAGCCGCGCACCATGGTGGGACCGCCGAAGAAGCTATTCAGCAGCGGCGCCTGCTGGCCGCCCCATCCGGTGATATAGCCGCCTTGCGCGCGCACCATGCCGGTCAGGTCGCTGTTGATCGATCGATAATAGCGGACGTCGCCTGTGGTCCGTAAGAAGCGAACGTCGCCTCCGAGGCCGGCGAGATCCTGCGTCAACTGTGAGCGGATGCCGCTGGTCGGCACCTTGTTGTTGTCGAGGGTGCTGTAGGTGACGGTATTGCCGAGCGAGGACACCGTCTGCCGTCCGGCTGCGACCGCCTGCCGGACCGGCAGGGACACCGCCGCCGGCGAGATCCCCGGTGCGAGCACCACCCTCTGGTCATAGAGCGAATAGCGCCACAGCATGGCCGTCTGCTCGCTGACCGGCATGCCCAGGGTGAGGGCGCCGCCATAGGTGTTGCTGCCGAACGATTGGAACGTGCTGACCATGCTCTGTCGCGCGAACAGCTCCATGCCAGGTGTCGTTCGACCGAGGGCGTAGGGCGAGGTGAACGACAGGCTGGCGCCTCGCGCGAACTGGCCGTAGGTGAAAGTGGCCTGCGCAGTGTTGCCGGTGCCGAGCACGTTGCGGTCACCGATCTTGACCTCGGCGAGCAATCCGTCCGTGGACGAATAGCCGCCCGAGACGTTGAAGTCGCCGGTCGCCTGATCGATGGCCTCGACGTCCAGCACCACGCGATCGCTGGCCGAGCCCGGCCGCGTCGAGATCTTGACGGTCTTGAAGTAGTTGAGGTTGCGCAGGCGACGTTCGGCGCGGTCGATCAGCGTCCTGTTGTAGGCATCGCCCTCGCTGACGTCGAACTCGCGTCGAATCACGTCATCATGCGTGCGCGTGTTGCCGTGGATCTCGATGCGCTCGACATAGCTGCGCCGTCCCTGCTCGATCTGGAAGATGACGTCGGCCAGCCGATCCTGCGCATGGCGCGTGATCCTGGGCTCGACCTGCGCAAACGGAAGGCCGAGCTTGCCAAGCTCGGCCGTCAGGACCTCGGAGGTCTTGTCGATCTTGCTCTGGTCGAACGTGTCGCCCTGCTGCGCCAGCACCAGCGGACGCAGGCGCTCGCACGTCAGCCCCTGCACGTTACAGGAGATGTCGACCACCGCAAGCCTATAGAGGACGCCTTCCTCGATCGCAAAGGTGAGGTTGTAGCCGCCATTTGCCGCGTCATAGTCGACGCTCACGTTCGTGACCTCGGCATCGGCGTAGCCGTGGTTACGATAGTATTGCCGCAGCAGTTCGCGGTCCTCGTTGACGCGATCGGCGTCGTAGACGTTGCCGCCGGTCACGAAGCTCAGCACGTTGGTGGCCGAGGTCTTGATCACTGCGTGCAATTGCCGTGCGCCGTAGGCCCGGTTGCCGGTGAAGCTGATCGCCCTGACCGGCGTCTTCCTGCCTTCGGTGATGGTGAAGACGAGATCGACGCGGTCGTTGCCGCGATCGATGATCTCCGGGACCACGCGGACGTCGTCGCGTCCCACACGATGATACGCCTGGATGATGCGGGCGACGTCGCCCTGGACAGTTGCGCGCTGGAGGCCGGCACGCGGCGTTGATAGCACCGCGCCCGTGAGCTCCGCATCCTTCACCTTCTTGTTACCTTCGAAGGCGACGCGATCGAGCACTTTTGCTTCCGAGACGCGGACCACGGTCCGTCCATCGGCGCGGCTGATCTTCACGTCGTCGAACAGTCCGCTCCCAACCAGCGCCTTCAAGCCGGCGTCGAGCGCGGCGGCGTCGTATCGCCCGTTGACGTCAGCGTGAAAATAGGATCGCACGGTGTCGGCATCGACGCGCCGATTGCCCTGTACTGCAAGGGCTTCGCCCGCTACGGCCGGCGGCGCAGACGTCAGCACCGACAGTGTCGCAACGATCAATGCGACGTGTCGCGATCTGCTGTCTCCGCGGTGACGGCTGTTCCGGGCGGTCAACATGCACGCATCTGCCTGCTCGTCATGCCCAGATGCAAGAGCCGGTGGACGGCCAAATCATGTCGAGGCCGTGGAGACTTGGCGGCCTGCGATCACGCCTGCGAAGGGTGGCCGGCAGGGAACCGAGCACGGCCGCAGATTCGACGCAGAGTCGATTCAAACGGCGTGCAGCATCGTCCTCATCCGTACGCGCCAGCAGATGCTGATGCGGCGAACGTTTGTCGGGAGCAGACCATGCGCGCGATCGCCTTGGCCCTCATCGCTTGCACTTTCGTTCAATCAGCTCTTGCTGCTGCGGTCGTCCCGGAGATCGACCCACGCGCGTCGCTCGGTGTCGTCCAGAACTGGATCTACAACTATCGCACCAAACCCGACTACGCCCATGTGCCGGCGGCGGTCCGGGTGCTATTCCATTCACAGACGTTCAAGGAGCCGGAGAACGCGGGCATCTATCTCGGCTTCATCGCGGGGGCGATCGGCTCCAATCCCGCCAAGGCCGAACAACTCGTCAACAGCTTCTTTCCCGTGCCTCCCGAGGAGGAGTGGGTGGTCGTGCGAGCCATCGCTTATTCAGGTCTGCCTGACTGGCGCAATCTCATGCGCAGGGTGGCGCCGAAGATGCCGGGCCGCCGCGTGATGATCGACGGCTATCTCAGCGGCGCACAGCCGACCTTGATGGACATCCCATTGGAGGAAACGAAGCCTGGCGTGATGGACAAGCTGCGTGGCGCATTGACGCAGAATCCGTTCAAGAAGGAGGAACGCAAGCTCGACACGCGGCTCAGCTACGCGACCCACCAGGATCTGCTCGACATCCTCTGGGGCTATTACTTCGCAACCGGCTCGCGCGTACCGATCCAGCGTATCGTCCAGATGCTGCCTTGGTCGAAGAGCCGAGACACGGTCGACAAGCTGACGATCGGCAGCATGGCGCGCTATACGCTTGCCAGCTACTCGGTGCGCGATGCCAGCCTGCGCGACTATCTCCGGGAGGAACTGGCGCGGCAGTCGGGACCGGTCAAGGAGCCGCTCAGGGAGGTGGTCGAGGCCGCCGATACGGTGCAGCTCGGCGCCGTCCGCAAGGATGCCGTCGCCGCCGTCGAGGAGCTGAAGACCAAGGGCTCGGATGCCCGGCGCAACATGGATTTCTGGGGACAGCTCGGCGTCGGCGCCCTTGCGCTCGGTTGTGTCTCGGCGGCCGCGCTGGGGCAGGTCGCCGTCGGCATCCCGTGCGTGATCGGCGGTTCGGCCTCCCAGGGCCTGCTCTCGTTCTGGGAGAAGCAGCAATAGGCCCTCGGTGGTGCAGCGGCGGCGTGCGTTGGAGGCCGAGGAAAGGGAGAGCCGGTCGAGTCGATCGGCGGGGCGTCGGGCACTCAGGGGGCTCTTGATGCCGAAGCGGCCCGATCGCGCGCCCGATGTGCACACTCAAGAGTTGTTCGGCTTTTCGTATCCTCTACGAAAAGTAGAAAAAGCAGTCGGCGCGCAGTCACTGCTGGCACGCCTATGAAAAAATCAGGACAGGCTGGCTTTCACTGCGGCCGGATAAACCGGCTCGCGGTGAACCTCCGCGCCAGATTCGTCGACGACGACGATGGACAGCCTGCGGTCGGTGATGCGCGGGTCGTGCCGGAGGCGCCGGGCCAAATCCCGGCTGTGCTCGATCGCCCCTGCACTCGTCGCAAATTCCAGGCCGGTCCGGTCTCTGGTCGGAATGCCATCCTTCATATCGAAATAATAAGTGCGCATGGTCTTCCTGCAGCCGCTGTGTCGCGGGAGTGGGCACGGATCCCGGACAGGATCCGCAACCCATTCTTCCCCCAAGCAAACTATAGAAGACCTCTAATGTGGAGGACAAGCTTACCGCTTCCGTAATCCCCCCGCCTCGTTCGGTAAACGACCGTTTCCACTGGTATCGTCAGCCAGAAACTGCCAGAAGGCTCAAATTGTGACGCCGAAATCAACCAACCGGTCAGTTCGGCTTGCTGCAAGAGTTGTTCGCTGGCATACTTTCAACCTCTTCGGGTTCCGCACGGTCGATTTCCAGGCGGGCCATCCTGAGGATCAGGGTCGCAGTCGTCAGACCAAGACTTTCAGCCTCGATTGCTGCAGTATCTACCTTGCGTGCAAGGCCTTCACGTTTGCTAAGGACTGGCATTACTGTTTCCTGCCAAAGGTGCGAGATGAAGAATTCAACATTCATCGCGGAGCTGCACACGAAGCTCGGAGCCCCATCGAGCGAAGCCGTGGAAAGCCTTCGTCTGCTGAAGGCATTCCTGAAGCTGGCTCCGGGCCAGCGCATCGAGGTGATCGAGATGGTTGAGCGGTTGACCGCGGAGTCCCTTTCGGAGACCGATCGCCCTCTGTCCTGAGCTCATCCCTCCCGATTGCATGCAATGGTTGCGGGCGGTCGCGTCGCGATCGCGTAGATTGCATCATCCAGCGCTTCCGATTCGTGCAGCGTCCCGGCCGGCAGCAGAATCTTGTCGCCGGCCGTGCAGATGCGCTCGCCGCCTTCCCAACGAAACGTGAGCCGTCCCCGGATCACGACGAGGATTTCGTCGACCGGGTGGGTATGAAAGGCGTGAACCTTGCCGGCCGCATCGTGCTGCAGCTCGATGCAGCCCTGCGTCGGCAACAGCGCCAGGATGTCGGGATCGATCGCAAAGCTGGTCTTCGTTCCAGCGATGATCTGGGTCATGCGGCCTGCTCCTTGTCTGCGATGGACGATGGCTTGGTCTGCGCCAGCTTGTGGAAGGGACAGGCCGGCGGCGGCTGGTTGTCGTCGTAGAGGAAATACTGCTTGAACTCCCGGCCCTCCGGATTGCCGTAGCGTCCGAGCTGGGGCGACGGCGCCGTCGTGTCGAACGGGACCAGCCGTTTGCGCACCTCGCCGAAGGCCTTGGCGGCGGCCTCATCGGTGCCGAGCATCCGTTCGAACACCCAGCGCGGTTGGAAGGTCAGCATGAATGCGCTCGAGCGACGGCTTTGCCGCATCACATGCGCGGGTGTGCTGCAGACCACGAAGATCGGCTCTCCGGCAAACGAGAACTCCCACATCGGATGATCGACGGTCTCGGGAATTTCGGCCGGCCACGGCTGGCTGTCGACGCGGGCCAACTGATCGAGGATCTTCCAGAACTTCTTGTAGTAGGAGTCGATGGTCTGAACCGGGCGCGGGCGGGTGAACAGCACCAGCGAGGTGTTGGGCCCGTGCGAGCGGCTCTCGGAGACGAACAAGGCGAGCTGCTGGCCGAGCACATCGATGTCGATGGGGTCGAGAAACAGATAGCGAAGCTGATCGTGACGATAGCCCGCGACGCCGTATACGCACGGAAAGGGTCTTGCTTCGCTGCTCATCTGAGCCTCGAATTCCGAAAACAGGACGCTCTGCCAGCTTCCGGCCTGATGGCCGGATCGGACTTCGTCCCTTCTCAAATACAAACGCGACATACTGACCCTCTCTGTTTTTTATGCTTAAGTACGAAGTATCAATTTGCGCCTCATCATCAGCGGCCCAAGCAGTCCAGGAAGCGACATCAGGAGAAGAATCTCGATCAGGGCTGCGTAGCCGGAATCGCTGGCAGCACTGCGCAGGCTTGATCCGATGTCGGGGTTGAGGCCGCTCGCACTCACCATGGCAAAGGCGATCACCGGCTGAGCCAGTCCGGCAAAAATGCCGGCGGCCGTCGTATTGATCGATGCGCCGACGCCGATGCGCTCCGCCGTGTAGAGATGCTTGGTGCTTTTCAGGATCAGCGGCACGGTGCCCCCGGCCACCAGGCCGAGCAGGGCGAACACCGCGCCGACATAGAAGAAGCCGAAGCTGTGCGCCATTGCCGGCAACAGCATCACGACGAGCAGCATGCGCAGGAAGGTGATGGAGATCAGAGCTGCATTGAGCGACTGCATCCGGTCCGCGGCATGGCCGAGAAAGATTGATCCGATGGCGTTGCCGACCATGAAGGCGAGCAGGGGGCCGCCGGCCGCCGAGGGCGAGATGCCGAAATAATGCGCGACCATCGGGATGCCCCATACGCCGGCGAGCGTGGTCACGACCGCGAAATGCGCGGCGAAGCTCATGGCGCAGCCCCATGTCGCGGCCGATCCGAGCGCATGCCAGCTCGTGACCAGGACGCTCTTCAGCGTCCTGCTGGTGTAGTTCGCCGGTGCGGATTTCAGGGTCGCGGACGCGCAGGCGAAGTTCACGACGCCGACGCAGGCGATGAAGAGAAAACAGGCGCGCCAGCCGAAGCCGCTGACCGCAGCAGCGAGCGGAGTCGTGGCGAGGACGCCGCCGACATAGCCCGATACCTGGGAGACGCCGGACATCAGGCCGAAACGCTGGTCGGAAAAGCTCTGCGCGACGAGCTTCAGCAGCGCCGTGAACACCAGCGCGTCGCCGCAGGCCACGACCACGCGCGCGATGAAGACGTCGAGCAGGGTGGGCGACAAGGCGAAGGCGGCGCTGCCGAGCACGGATGCCGTCATGCTGCACAGCACGACGCGCTTCACACCGTAGCGGTCGACCAGAACGCCCGCGGGGATTTGCATCAATGTGTAGCCCCAGAAGTAGCTGGAGGCGAGCATCGCGACGCCGGAGGCGTCGGTGCCGAAGTCCCGCATGAAGTCGAGGCCCACGGTCTGCGGCGACATCCGCTGCAGGAAGGCGATGGCGTAGGCGAACGCGACCGTTCCCCACGCGACATAGGCGCGATCGAAGAACCGGAGCGGAGAGGACGCGACCGCCTGTTGTCCAAGCGCCGCCATCACACCCTCGCGTAGCCGACGGAGAACAGGGCGTCGGCGGAATCCGGGATGATCCGCGACATCGCGGTCTCAACCAGCGAGGCCCTGCCGTGATAGTCCTGCCTGATGTGCTGGATGTGTCCATAGGCGCCACGCATGATCATGTGGGGCACCTCGAGCTGCTTGCCCGGATAGATCGTCGCACACATCTCGACGCAGGCGGCCTGCAGCTCGGCATCCGCGGACTCGTCGAGCAGCGACGGCGCGACTCTCTCGCAAATCTTGGCGTTGGCCGCCCACACGATCGGGTTGCGCGTTCGCCATCCGTACAGAATTTCCTCGCCGGGCGTGGCCGACCCAGGATGCTTGAGGATCTGCGACGTAAAGAACCCATACAGGCCACGGCCCTGATGTGCGGGTAGTACTTCGGTCCCACTGCGGTAGATGGCCAGCCGCTGCGCGATCGTCATCACGCGATAGACCGAGAACGCGACCAGTCCGATGTGATCGTAGACCAGAACGAGGCTGTATTTGCTGTCGAATGGCGACGAGGTCGCGGTCCAGTGGGGTTCGATTGCTTTCCAGTTAATGGCAATGATCGAATTCATCGCATCCATGATCGGCTGCCGATCAGGCTGCTGGATCTCCGACGCATCGGAGAAGCTGTAGACGGTGTAGTCGTCCCAGGGCGAGGCGACCGTCTTGTATCGGCCGTCCAGGTTGCGCGACATCGCGTGAACTCCAGCACTGCAAGGTCGAGCTATACAGGCGGGGCTCCGATGGCTTAAAGGACAATATGCCCTCGAATTCTGCCAACTCTCCCCGGCGTGCTGCGGTGCGTCGAGATGGTGCCGAAAGGCGGCTGGCGATCTTCGCCTTTCCTGGAGTGACACTGCTCGACGTCTCCGGCCCGGCACAGGTGTTTGCCGAGCTCAGCGAGATCGAGCTGCCGGCGCCGGGCTATGTGCTGAGCTACGTGTCCAAGGAAGGCGGGCTTGTGCCGACCGATGTCGGCCTGATGATCGACACTGCGCCACTCTCATCCCTGAAGCCTGAGGAGGTCGATACGCTGCTGATTCCGGGGGGGCCCGGCATCTGGAAGCTGCGGCAGGACGAGACGGTGATGCAGTGGATCGGCCAGGTGCTTCCCGGCGCCCGCCGCATCGCGTCCGTCTGCCTCGGCGCCTTTGCGCTGGCCTGGGTCGGAGCGCTGGAGGGCAGGCGGGCCGCGACACATTGGCGCTATTGTCCGCGCCTGCAGGACAGCTTTCCGAACGTGAAGGTCGAGCCCGACGCCATCTTTGTGCAGGACGGCCGGGTCTGGTCATCCGCAGGCGTGAGCGCCGGCATCGATCTCGCGCTGGCGATGATCGAGGAGGATTTCGGTCATACGATCGCACTCGACGTGGCGCGACGGCTCGTCGTCTTTCTGAAACGTCCTGGCGGCCAGAGTCAGTTTTCGACCGTGCTGGCGGCGCAAGCGTCCGACGTCGAGGGTCGGTTCAGTGCGCTGCATGCCTGGATCATCGAGAACATCGCCAGCGATCTGCGGGTCGAGGCGCTGGCCGCGCGAGCCGGCATGACGCCGCGTACCTTTGCCCGCACCTATGTCAGCCGTACCGGGATGACACCGGCACAGGGAGTCGAGGCGCTCAGGGTCGAGACGGCGCGCCTCCTACTCGAAAGCCGCCAGGTCGAAAACGTGGTCGAAATCGCCAAACGGGCTGGCTTTGGCGACGACGAGCGCATGCGGCGGGCGTTCCTGCGGCATCTCGGTGTGTCGCCGTCGGAGTATCGGCGTCGCTTTTCGGGCTGATCGGCGCTTGCCGCGACCGCGGCTGACACTTTTCGCCGGAGTCGAGGCCGCTCCCTTTGCCTTCAAGTTAATCCCGTCGCTCGCGTTGCGGCCAGAGCGGCCATGAAGTGTGCGATCGCTCTAAGGCTTCCGTAAAATGCCACGGGTAAAACGCTGAAAATTCGATGCAGATCCGCCCCTGCAGAGCAGTGGGGAAAGGCCAATGACCAACATCGTTCCCTTTCGCACGAGAGTACTCTTGCCTCACGCCGCCTTTGCAAGGGCGCAAGCGAAGGCCGCGGTTGTGGTGGCCGGGGCCGTCCACACGGACAACGTGCGAGCCGGTGCATTCGGCGTCAGGGAAGATGTGAGAAGAACTGTCCTCCTCCTCGATCTTGCCCTGCAGCATGCGCGAGAACTCTCAGGCTTCGTTTCGGACGAGCGCGCGCGGCTGACCTATGATCGTCATCTCGCTTCGATCGAGCACGCGCTGCAGATCGCGCGCCAACGTCTGGCCGCGCTCTGACAGGCGCTTGCCGGCTTCTTCCCGCATCCATTTGCACGGCGACGCAGGGAGTCGGATGTGGTAGTTGGATCTGTCGTGGAGGACGCAACGATGACCCAAACCAAACTCGAAGTGCCCGCTGAACTGCGGGACCTGGCCGAAAAGACCATCTCGCAGGCGGAAAAAGCGTTCGAGATGTTCTTCGACGCAGCCGGCAAGTCGATCGGCACGGTTCCCGGGCCTGCCGCCGACATGTCCAAGCAGGCGCTCACTCTCACCGAGCAGAACATCAAGACGGCTTTCGAGCACGCGCGAAAGCTCGTTCACGCCACCGAGCTCGAGGAGGCGATGCGGATCCAGTCCGAGTTCCTGCGCAGCCAGTTCACCAACGCCGGTGAACACATGAAGACGATCACGGCGAGCATCATGTCGGCCGCGAGCAAGGCGACCGAGCCCAAGAGCTGAACCGCGAGCCTTGCCGTCGCAGGAGCGACGGTCTGCATGGACGGAGCTCGGCGGCAGCGCTGCCGCCGAATGGGCGCGGGCGGACCAGACGGGCGAAGGAGCCTAGCCCTATTTTCGCAGGCTGCCGATATAGGCGGCGATGTCGGCTGCCTCCAGCCGGTTGAGCGGAAAGCTTGGCATCTTTGGATGCGGGTCGAGCAGGAAAAACGCGACCTTCTCTGGCGTGAAATCCGTCTTCTTAGCAATCTGGGCGAAGGAGGGAACGTCCGCGCTGGCCTGCTTCTGCGTCCCTTCGATGAGGTGGCATGAGGCGCACCAGCGACGGGCCAGATCTCCGCCGTGATCCGGATCGGCGGCCCAGGCCGGTGTCGATGCCGCAGCCGCGATCGCGATCGCGATAACTCTCATCACCGAGGCGTGCATCAAGAAACTCCTGATCTTTGTCTGTTGGGTGGTGGCGCACCTCGCCCAAGTGGCGGCGAGCGGCTCATGAAGGAATGTTTCGCCCCTGGAGAGGGGCGATCTTGGCCGTTCCGCCGCGCAGGCACGCGGCGCGTCGATGAATCTCGACGTCAATTACAGCACGATTTGGGAAAGTGGGACAGGTCGATCCGGCTGACGATCGCCTTCAGGAGCGCGGTCGCACGGCGCAGCCAAGACATATCGGTCGGGCGAGACACGTCGGGCGAGGCGGTGATCGTCAACTCTTCCGCAACGTAGGACATGTCGAGCCCTCCCTGTCGCTCAGCATCTTTCCGCTCAGCCTGTTGACGAGGTGCGTACCGCCACATGCGGGGCATGCGGCCGCCTCATAGGCGTCGAACTGGTCGGCAAGAGCCGGGTGTGGCCAAGCCGATCTGAACGTTCGATCCCGTCTGGGAGCAGCGAAAAACGAGAGTTTCCATCGTCTGAACATGACAAATGCCGGCATCGATGCCTTGATCTGTCTCAACAGACGATGAGCCGACCGGCGCTCGCCGGACTGCCAGGGAACAGAATGTCAGGTCAGGCTATGCGATACAGCCTTCGCCCTGTCGATCCGTTCGGCGACGTTCACCGTGGACACGGAACCCGTCTGGGCCGCACGGAGGGCCGCATCGATCTTCGACTTCACGCGCCGCGCCGCGAGCGCGGCGAGTCTGGTCTGGGTGCGTCCGGTCTTGATCTGATCGCCAAACTCGTACCGCCATTCCCAAATGTCCGGTTCAGCAGTCGCCACGACCGTATATTGGACACCTCGGTGGATCACGGAACCCCCCTGTCAACACTTCCACTCAAAGTCAACGTCTAACCAATCTACAATCAATCCGGGCAAATACGGGACTGGAACAATTGCCAGCTCCGCGGTTGGTGAGATGGTTAACACCACCATGCCGACAATGTTCCGCAGGCACCCGGCTTCCGTGCACACTTTTCCAGTGCGGATATCGGCTGTGCACAATCGGCAAATCGCGCGGGGCAACCTGAAGACGCAGACGGGGGGCGCGTTCGAGGGCCCGAAATCTGCCAGAAGGGCGGACGACGCGTGTTTCGGATTCGAGTTCCGATCGATGACCGGCAGGAGATATTAAGGCACGACATGCCGGAGTCGATGTTGGTCCGCCATCCCGAGACGAGGTCCATCTTGTTTGCCGATGATCAAGAGCTGGCGAAGACAGATAGCGTGGCAGCCGGCAACGGGAACGGCAACGGACGGCGTGACCTCCGGGTCGACGCGTGCCGGGGTCTCGCCCTCTGGTTCATCTTCATCGATCATGTTCCAGACAACTCGCTGGCGTGGCTGACGCTGCGCAATTACGGTTTCAGCGACACCTCCGAGGTGTTCGTCTTCATCTCCGGCTACACCTGCATGCTGGCCTATGGCGGAGCGCTGCGGGACCAGGGCTGGGCGACCACGGTGGTGCGGGCGTTGCGGCGTGCCTGGGAGATCTATGCGGCGTTCCTGGTCCTGCTGCTCGCCTATGCGGCGCTGGTCTGGGTGATCGGCGGCGGCACGCGCTTCGTCGACGAGACCAACACCGGCTTCTTCTTCCGCGAGCCCGGGCCGACGCTGGTGCACGTGGCGCTGCTGCAATTCGCGCCGGTCAACACCGACATCCTGCTGACGTTCGCAATCCTGCACTTCTGCTTTCCCGTCGTGCTGTGGCTGATGATGACCAGCGCGACGCTGACGCTGGTGCTTTCATTCCTGCTCTACATGATGGTTCAGCTGTTCAGCTGGCAGGTGCCGGCGTGGCCGAGCGGCGAGCTGTATTTCAATCCGTTCGCCTGGCAGTTCCTGTTCGTGATCGGCGCCTGGTACAGCTATGCCGGCACCACGCGGCTGCGCCGGCTCCTCGACTCGCCGATGCTGCTGGTCGTGGCGATCGGCTATCTCGTCTTCAGTCTGCTGATGGCGCTCAGCTGGGAGTTCAAGAGTCTCGAGAGCCTGATCCCGTCCGGCATCAGCGGCCTGATCTATCCGATCTACAAGAGCCACCTTGCGCCGGTGCGGCTGTTGCATTTCCTGGCGCTTGCCTTCGTGGTGTCACGGCTGGCGCCGCCGCAATGGAAGGGGCCGATCCGTCCGCTGACGACGGCCATGATCAGGTGCGGTGAGAGCTCGCTCTCGATCTATTGCGTGGGTGTGCTGCTGGCCTTTCTCGGCCAGGTCGTGCTGACCGATGTGGCGAGCGGGTTCGCGATGCAAATTCTGATCAGTGTCGCGGGGATCGCGATCATGATCATGGTCGCCACGCTCCTGACCTGGGAGTCGCAGCTCGACCGGCGTGGACCGCGGCTGTTCTGAGCGCCGCCCTTCAGCGCCGGCGCGCGACCGCGACCCCGAACAGGAAGGCGACGAACAGGCTCGCGAGCGGCGCCTCGCGGGTGATCGCGCTGACGGTCGACAGAGCGGTCCCGGGCCGCCGCGCGTCCCTTGCCGCTTCGCTGAGCCGGTCGACGGCCGCACTCAAGGTGCCGACCATCTCCCCGAGTGTGCGCGACATGTCGGTCGCGGTGTCGAGCGCGCGTTCGGCGACGCCCGGCTGTGGAGGAGTTTCGAACGTTTCGCTGCTCACTTTGGTCGCCTTCCTGCCGCGGCTCGTCGGATTGGCCCCCCGTGCCGACGCGATTCGGCCGAGGGCGGATGTGACGTTCCTGAAAATGCCGTCTGATGCGATTGGTTCCCATGGACCGAGACGCATCGCCGGCGAAGCACGCGGTGCAAAATCGCGCTACGCTGGGCGGCCGGCCGTCGATGAAAGGATTCCGTCTTGGCTTCTCCAGACCTTACAGCGCCACATCGCATTGCCGTCCTTGGTGCGCCGATCGATCTCGGCGCGTCGGTCCGCGGCACGCTGATGGGGCCGGCTGCGCTGCGCACCGCAGGTCTCATCAACGTGCTGGAAAGCCTAGGGCTCGACGTTACCGACTACGGCGATGTCGGCATCGCCGACATGACGGAGTCTGCAGACGAGCCGCCGGCGAGGGCCAAGCACTATCGCCAGATCCAGCGCTGGTCGCGGGTGCTGGCGCGCCGCAGCCATGACCTGGCCCGGACCGGCGCCATTCTGGTGTTTCTCGGCGGCGACCATTCGCTATCGATGGGGTCGGTGAACGGGGTCGCGCGCCATTGCCGCGAGATCGGGCGGGAGCTGTTCGTGCTGTGGCTCGACGCACATGCCGACTACAACACGCCGGACACCACGATCACGGCGAACATGCACGGCATGTCCGCCGCGTTCTTGTGCGGCGAGCCGGGTCTCGACGGCCTGCTCGGCGACGAGGCACGCGCGTCCATCCCCCCGGATCAGCTGGAGCTGTTCGGCATCCGCTCGATCGACAGGGCGGAAAAGGAGCTGCTGCGTCTCCGGCGTATCAGCATCGCCGACATGCGCGCCATCGACGAATTCGGCGTCGGCGTGCTGATGCGCCGGATCCTCGACAGGGTTCGTGCGCGGAACGGCGTCCTGCATGTGAGCTTCGATGTCGACTTCCTCGATCCCGAGGTGGCCCCCGGCGTCGGCACGACCGTACCTGGCGGCGCGACCTATCGCGAGGCGCATCTCATCATGGAGATGCTGCACGATTCCGGCCTGGTCCGTTCGGTCGACATCGTCGAGCTCAACCCGTTCCTCGACGAGCGCGGCAAGACTGCGCGCGTCGCGGTCGAACTGATCGCGAGCCTGTTCGGTCAGCAGATCACGGACCGGCCGACGCCGACCAATGCGATCGTTCCGGATCAATAGAGCGGATGCCTCCTCGCTCGACCTCGGTGAGCCCGAGGCATCCGCGATCTCGGGCTCAGTAGCGGGCGTCGTACATCTTCGACTCGACGAAGCCGAGCAAATCGTTCGGCGCGGGGCCCGTGGCGAGCCCGTTCTGATAGGCAACGCCGGCCACCGCGGCGCCGATATGGGCAGACACCTCGCGGATGCGCGGCAGCGCCGGGTAGAGGCTGCCCTGCTCGAGATCGGCGCCGGTGACGCAGTTCGCCAGGGTATGCGCGGCGGCCATGAACATCTCGTCGGTCACCAGCCGCGCGCCGCTGGCGATGGCGCCGAGGCCGACGCCGGGGAAGATGTAGGAGTTGTTGCCCTGACGCGGCACGAAGGTCTTGCCGTCGAGCTTGACCGGATCGTAGGGGCTGCCGCAGGCGAACAGCGCGCGGCCCTGGGTATAGCGATAGGCCGACTCCGCCGAGCATTCCGCCTTCGAGGTCGGGTTGGAGAGCGCAAAGATGATGGGGCGCTCGTTCAGCTCGGCCATGGCCTGCAGCACTTCCGGCGTGAAGGCGCCGCCGACGGCCGCCACGCCGATGATCGCGGTCGGCTTCAGCGTCCTGATCGCGGTCAGGAAGTCCGCGATCGGCGCCTGGTCGTGCGCATAGCGCAGCTTGTGGCCGTGCAGGTTCTCCCGCCCCTTGATGACGAGGCCGCGCGAGTCCGTCAGCCAGTTGCGCCGCAGCGACTCTGCTTCGGACAGGCCCTCGGCCATCATGGCGGAGACGACGAGATCCGCGATGCCGGTGGCCGCCTCGCCGGCGCCGAGGAACAGCACCGTCTGGTCGCGGAGCTTGCCGCCGGTGATGCGCAGCGCCGAAAACAAGCCGGCGAGCGCCACCGCCGCGGTGCCCTGGATGTCGTCGTTGAAGACGCAGGCGTCGTCGCGATATTTGTGCAGCAGCTTGAACGCGGCGTGGTTGGCGAAATCCTCGAACTGGATCAGCACGCCCGGGAAGGCGGCGCGGGCCGCGGTCATGAACTCGTCGACGAAGGCGTCATAGGCTTCGCCAGTAAGGCGCTTCTGGCGCAGCCCGATGTAGTAGGGGTCGGCCAGAAGCTCTTCGTTGTTGGTGCCGACATCGAGCATGACGGGCAGGCACTCTTCCGGATGGATGCCGGCGCAGGCCGAGTACAGCGACAGCTTGCCGACCGGAATGCCCATGCCGTTGGCGCCGAGATCGCCGAGACCCAGGATGCGCTCGCCGTCGGTGACGACGATCAGCCTGGCGCGATACGGCCAGTTGGCGAGGATCTCCGCGATCCGGCCGCGGTCGTTGGCCGAGATGAACAGGCCGCGCGGACGCTGGAAGATCAGACCGTATTTCTGGCAGGCGAGGCCGACGGTCGGCGTGTAGATCAGCGGCTGGATCTCGTCGATGTTGTCGCAGACCACCCGGAAGAACAGCGCTTCGTTGCGGTCATGCAGCGCGTTCAGTGCGACATACTTCTCCAGGTCGCTGGACAGGCTGCGAAGATTGACCAGGATCCGCTCGGCCTGGGCCGGCATCGACATGACCCCGGCGGGCAGGAAGCCGCGCAGGCCGAGCGCATCGCGCTCCTGCTCGGTGAAGCCGGTGCCCTTGTTGAGCAGCGGATCGCGCAGCAGCGCGAGTCCGCGCGGAGAATAGGGGGGGAGCGTCGATGCGCTCATGCGTTGCGGCTGGGTCAAGGCAGTCTCCGAGGTCCTTTGTTCGAGCACCGCCATACCGGCGCGCGCCCGGCGTTGATCGGCATCAATCGCGGCGGGATGGCGGGAACGGACTGTTAACACAGTTTACGTTCCGCGTTGCACCAATGACGTTGTGCAACTGCGTTGCAGCCGACGCAGAGGGACATGCGATGGCCGCTAGGCGCGGCCCGTGACGAATGACCACAGCAGCGCCAGCACGGCGATGGCCATGATGCCTGTCCCCATCCATCCCAGGGCGATCAGCCAGGACCGTCCGCGGAAGCGGCCCATCAGCCCGGCATTGGACACGATCACCATCATCATCGCCATGATCGGCACGGCGGCGATGCCGTTGAGCACGGCGCTCCACACCAGCATGTGGATCGGGTCGATGCCGGTGAAGCCGAGCCCGAAGCCGATGATCGTGGCGGCAGCAATGATGCTGTAGAAGCCGACCGCCTCGTCCGGCTTGGCCTCCAGGGTCGCGTGCCAGCCGAAGATCTCGGCGACGGCGTATGCGGCCGAGCCCGCCAGCACCGGGATCGCCAGCATGCCGGTCCCGATGATGCCGAGCGCGAACAACAGGAAGGTGAAGTCGCCCGCGAGCGGGCGCAGGGCTTCGGCCGCCTGCGTCGCCGAGTCGATTTTGGTGATGCCATGCGCGTGCAGCACCGTGGCGGTCGTCACGATGATGAAGAACGCGATCGCGTTGGAGAAGATCATGCCGATCGTGGTGTCGATCCTGATCCGGCGGAGGTCGGGGTGGTCCTTCTTCGACAGCTCGCGCAAGGGACGGTCGACCTTGCCCTGGTTCATCTCCTCGACCTCCTGCGAGGCCTGCCAGAAGAACAGGTAGGGGCTGATGGTGGTGCCGAGCACAGCCACCACCGTCAGCAGATAGTCGGCCTCCGTCGAGAGGCTGGGCCAAACCGCCGCGAGCAGCGCCGTGCTCCAGGGTACTTTGACCATCAAAGCGGTCGCGACGTAGGCGAACAGGCTGAGGGTCAGCACCTTGATGAAAGGTGCGTAGCGGCGGTAGGGCAGGAATACCTGGAGCAGCGTCGACCCGGCGGCGAAGATGAGCGCGTGCTCATGATTGAGACCGCCGATCACCAGCGACAGCGACTCCGCCATCGCCGCGATATCGGCTGCGATGTTGAAGGTGTTGGCGCCGACCAGCAGCGCGACGAGGCCGAAGACGATCCCGCGTGGCGCAAGCGCGGTGATGTTGGCCGCCAGCCCTTTGCCGGTGACACGGCCGATGCGCGCGCTCACCAGCTGGATCGCGATCATGAAAGGCGCTGTCAGAAAGACCGTCCACAACAGCCCATAACCGAACTGCGCGCCGGCCTGGGAGTACGTTGCTATTCCCGACGGGTCGTCGTCAGCGGCACCGGTCACGAGACCTGGACCCAACAGCCGGAATACGCTCCAGGGCGACCGTCTCGGTGTGTTCGGTTCAGATGCAACGGTCGTGGCCATGGCAGCGCTCCCCCGGCGGTGTATGTCTCGAAGTCGCACGCCCCCTTTTTGTTCCCGGCTCCGGAACCGGAGGGGAGTACCAGCGTTCCAGATCACGTCGGATTTCGACCAGGGGGAGCGCGTGCCGGACGAGCGGCAAACAGGGCATGATCAGGAGCTCGGCTTGGCCGAGCGCGAGAGGCTTTTTTCCGGAGGCAGCGAGCTGGCCGGACTGATGTTGCGGTTCGATTGGGAGGGCACCTCGATCGGACCGCCGGAGCGTTGGCCGCAGAGCCTGAAGACGGCCGTCAGGATCATGCTGACATCCCAACAGCCGATCTGGATCGGTTGGGGAAGGGAGCTGATCTATCTCTACAACGATGCCTACAAGACCATCATCGGCGGCAAACATCCGTGGGCTCTCGGCCGACCGATCTCTGCAGTCTGGCACGAGATCTGGGAGGACATCGGTCCGTTGCTGGCCAAGGCCGGCGGCGGTGACCAGGGCACCTATGTCGAGGCGCAACTCCTGATCATGGAGCGCAACGGCTTTCCCGAGGAGACCTACTACACGTTCTCCTACAGTCCCATTCCGGACGACGATGGGTCAGCCGGAGGAATCTTCTGCGCCAACACCGATGACACTCAGCGCGTGATCAGCGAGCGCCAGCTCTCGTTGCTGCGCGAACTGGCAAATGCCGGGGCCGGGGCCCGCAGCGTCGATCAGGCCTGCGCAAGCTGCGCGGACGCCTTGGCGCGGGAGTCGCGCGACCTTCCGTTCGCGATGATCTACATGACCGACCCGGACGGCGAGGCGGCGCGACTGGAGGCCTTGACCGGTATCGACCGTGATCATCCCGCCGTTCAGCCGAGGCTGAGAATTCAGCCGGAAGGAACGTGGCCTCTGGCTGAAGCGCTGAAGCTGCAGAATGCGGTGCTGGTTCGTGACCTTCCGCGGCGGTTCGGCCTCAGCTTTCCGACCGGCGGATGGCGTCAGCCGCCACAGCACGCCGTTGTGCTTCCGCTGCCCGCGTCGGGGGAAGCCGGCGGCTTCCTCATCGCAGGTCTCAATCCGTTCCGCCTCTACGACGAGAGCTATGCCCGCTTCCTGAACCTCGTCGCGGGGCAGATTGCAGCGGCCGTCAGCAATGGCGGGGCCTATCAGGCGGAGCGGCGCCGGGCGGAAGCGCTGGCCGAAATCGACCGCGCCAAGACGACGTTCTTTTCCAACATCAGCCACGAGTTTCGTACGCCGCTGACGCTGATGTTGAGCCCGCTGGAAGACCTGCTCGGCCGCGCCGAGGCCCAACTCACCTCCGAAGCGCGATCCACCCTCAGCCTGATCCACCGCAACGGCATTCGTCTGCTGAAGCTCGTGAACACGCTGCTCGACTTTTCGCGCATCGAGGCCGGCCGCATGACCGCGCATTTCGAGCCGATCGATCTTGCGGGTTTCACTGCCGAGCTCGTGTCCAACTTCCGCTCGGCGACGGATCCTGCCGGCCTGCGTCTCACCATCGACCCCACGCGCCTGTCCGAGCCGGTGTATGTCGACCGCGACATGTGGGAGAAGATCGTTCTCAATCTAATGTCGAATGCGTTCAAGTTCACCTTCGAAGGTGAAATCGCGGTGTCGATCGGCTTGTCCACGGACGGCGATCATGCCGAGCTCGAGGTTCGCGACACCGGCACCGGCATCCCGCCCGGCGAGCTGCCGCATTTGTTCGAACGCTTTCGTCGCATTGATGGCGCGCGCGGCCGATCCTTCGAGGGTAGCGGCATCGGTCTCGCTCTCGTTCAGGAACTGGTGAGGCTTCATGGCGGGGAGATCGCCGTAGACAGCGAACTCGGCCGCGGAACGGTTTTCACCGTGCGAATTCCGCTAGGCTCGGCGCATCTGCCGGCGGGCCAGATCGGACCTTCCCGTGTCCTGGCCGTTACCAACGTCCGTGCCGAAGCCTACATCGAGGAGGCGCTCGGGTGGCTGAACGGCGGTGGGCCGTTCGAGCCTCCTCACCCGTCATCATCCGATGACCTCGGTGTTCGCTCCGCGACGGCATCGGCCCGTGATCGCGTGGTGCTCGCGGACGACAATCCCGATATGCGCGACTACGTCCGCCGTCTGCTTGCCGAGGACTATGACGTGGAGGCGGTCGGCGATGGCGTCGCGGCCCTCGAGGCCGTCCGACGGCGCCGCCCCGATCTGGTGCTGACCGACGTCATGATGCCGGGGCTCGATGGCTTCGGCCTGCTGAGAGCGCTGCGCGGCGATGCGCAGCTTCGCGACATTCCCGTGGTCATGCTGTCGGCGCGCGCCGGCGAGGAGGCCAAGGTCGAGGGACTCGATGCCGGGGCGAACGACTATCTCACCAAGCCGTTCAGCGCGCGCGAGCTGCTGGCGCGGGTGCGCGCCAACATCGATCTGTCGCGGGTGCGGCACGAGGCCGAGATCACGCTGCGTGAGCTGAACGAGCGTCTGGAGACGCAGGTCTCCGAGCGTACCGCGGAGCTGCAGGCCAAGGAGGCGCGCCTGCGGACGATCTTCGAGGCGAGCTACACGTTCCAAGCGCTGCTCTCGTCCGATGGGACGCTTCTGGACGCCAATGCGACCTCGCTCGAAGCGATCGCTGCGCCGCTGCACGAGGTCGCAGGGCTGCCCTTCTGGGAGACGCCGTGGTTTGCGGGTACGCCCGGCATGCCCGAGGTGATCAGATCGCTGGTTGACGCCGTCGCTCGCGGCGACGAGGCCCGCCAGGAGCTGCAGCTCGAACTGCCGGTCGGAGGCTCACGCTGGTTCGACTTCCAGATGCGGCCGGTGCGGGATGAGAACGGACAGGTGACGGCCATCGTGCCCGAGGCGGTCGAGCTGACCGAACGGCGCCAGGCGGAGGAGGCGTTCCGCCAGGCCCAGAAGATGGAGGCGATCGGCCAGCTCACCGGCGGCGTTGCGCACGACTTCAACAATCTGCTGACCGTGATCCGGTCGTCGGCGGACCTGTTGCGCCGGCGGGAGCTGTCCCCGGAGCGCATGCGGCGCTACGTGGATGCGATCTCGGACACGGCGGATCGCGCCGCCAAGCTCACCGGACAGTTGCTCGCCTTCGCGCGGCGAACGCCGATGGAGCGCCGCGTCTTCGATGCCGCTGTTCATATCGAGCGGATCGAGGAGATGCTGCAGACCGTGCTCGGCGCACCGGCTGTGATCAAGCTCGATCTCGCTTTGCGCCCGCTTCCGGTCGACGTCGACATCAATCAGTTCGAGACGGCGCTCGTGAACCTCGTCGCCAATGCGCGCGATGCGATGGAGGGCCGGGGCGTCCTGACCATTCGCGGCGAGATCGTCCGGGAGGACGGTCGGTCCGGGCAGCCGTCGTTCGTCTCCATTGCGGTCAGCGACACCGGATCCGGCATCCCTCCAGATCAGATCGACCGGATCTTCGAGCCGTTTTTCACCACCAAGGGTGTTGGGCGCGGCACCGGTCTCGGCCTGTCCCAGGTGTACGGCTTCGTGCATCAGTCCGGCGGACGGGTGCTGGTCGATAGCGAGCTCGGCAGGGGCACGACGCTGACATTGTTGCTTCCGCTGACGGACAAACCACTGGGACCGCGCGAGCGGAGCGAGCAGGATGCCGAACAGCTCGCTGCGCGCTGGAGCGTGCTGGTCGTCGAGGACAACCCGGAGATCGGCGAATTTTCCACGCAATTGCTCGAGGACCTCGGCTACCGGACGGTGCTTGCGCGCAGCGGAACGGATGCACTGCGGATGATCGACGAGAATCCCGAGAGCTTCGATCTCGTGCTCAGCGACGTCGTGATGCCCGGCATGGACGGGGTGACGCTCGGCCAGGAAATCCGCCGGCGGTTGCCGATGATCCCGATCGTGCTCAACAGCGGTTACAGTCATGTCCTCGCTGACGGTGACCGCCACGGTTTCAGCCTGATCCAGAAGCCTTACTCGGTCGACGAGCTGTCGCGCGTGCTGCGCCATGTCATGGCCACGCGAGCGGCAGGCGCGAAGCCGGCGCCGTCGGCATGAGACGCGCGGCAGCTTTCCCCTGACCCCGGTCGGCTTCGCGCGATCAGCACTTGAAGGATCGCGCTTGACCGGCGTATTTTCGGTGCTGGGGGAAGTCTCATGGCACACGAGGAATGGCGGCTGCGCGGCGGTCGGACGCAGCGGCAGATATCTGCTCTTGTCGCGGGCGCGGCACTGGTCATGAGCGGCAGTGCCCTTGCCAAGGACGATGAGGCGGATGAGCCGGCGGGTCTTGCCAACGTCTATATCGATTTCCGCACGAACTACGCCTATCTGCCCGGCGGGGCGTTGTCGACGGGCCTCGGCGACACCTCGCTGTTCGGAACGCTGTCGCAGCTCGCAACCTTGCGCAAGCTGCTCGACCGGCCAACCTTGCCGGGGCGCCCGCAGCTCTCGGCCCCGACCAACCAGGGCGTCGGCGTCGACGTTCCGCTCACGGCGGATCTCGGCGACGCGCTCTCGCTCTATGGCGGCTTCACCGGCAGCGCGTCCTACAACGGCCTGTCCGGTTGGTCTGACGTCGCGGTGACGAGCTGGTTCCTCGGCTTCCAGGCCGATGTCTATCAGCAGAACGGTGGCGCATTCCCGACCTTGACGCTGCAGTCGACGCTGACGCGGTCGGTGCCGGACTCGCCGTTGGCGACAACGTCGTTCAATACGGTGGTCGAGGCGAAATACGCGCTCGACCCCGACGAGATGCGCGGCTGGCTGGCGGGCATCCAATATGCTCACACGGAGATCGACACCGTTCTGGCGCGGATCGGCGACACCACCGCCGGCTATGTCGGCGGCTTCTATCAGTGGGACAACAACTGGAAGGTCTCCGCGCGGGTCGGGCTGCAGTCGTTCGGCGGTGCGCAGCTGCTCGCCCTCGCGCCGATCGCGGCCTACACGCAGCCACTGGTCAGGCTCGATCTCGATCGCATGGATGACGACGACAATCGCCTGTTCGGCATCACGGCGCAGATCGCATGGGCGCCGAAGCCGGTCTATCAGCTGACCGTGCGAACGCCGCTCTACGCGATCAAGAACTGATCGTCGACGCTGCTATCGCATGCTGACAAACTTGCCCCAGAGGCCCGCAAGCAGCGCACCCGTCATCATGTAGTGCGGCTTATCGCAGAACAGGCTGCCGTAGCTGCAGACGTCGGCACCGACCGATCCGAGCTGATGCTGCGCGGCCGCGTAGAACAGCGCGGACAAGGCGGCCAGAACGACTGCGACGACATACATCAAGAAACCTCCTTCCGGCTCAGCCCGACGAGCTGCGAAATGAACTGACGATCGGCGCGCATTTGGGCGCTTGACACGTCGGGCAAATCAGGCGCATTTTGCCAACGTCGAAAAAATCATAGAGCCCGCGCCGATCAGTCGGCAGCGGGCTTTTTATGTTTCAGGAAAGGAATTCGCGCGGCGGTTATCGAAATCGGAAAACCCGATCGCCGCATTTCGATCAAATTTGACACGTCGGGCAAATCACTGACAAAATGTCAGCATCGAAATTTCCGAAATTGCGGTGGCCGCAGCCCGCCAACAGCGGTGGGCTCCTGTTCGGGGATGCTGGCGCGACTGCTTCCGGATCACCTCATTTTGCCGTTCGGCAGCGTGTGCTCTCATAGTCATCCGGATGTTGACCGTCCCGCGCGAACGGGGTGGTCGCGGGCACGATGATCGTCGTCGTGCCCGCAGCGGTCCCTCACGCGAGGGATAAGGTTCGCGCCCGAAGCGATCGCGTTGGCCGCGATCCGCCGCGCCTTTCTGTTTTCAACCGATCGGGACAGGACGATGACCGTCTATCTGATTTCGCTCGCCCTGGTAAGGCTCGTCGCGATCGCCGCCGGCGATGCGCTGTCGTGACCACGTTCCAAATCCACTTTGCAAGATTCCGGAAGCGACCATGTCGAAGACGATCACTGAAATGAGAGCCGATTTCCAGCACCTGCGGCGCTGGCGCAAGAGCGTGGAGCAGGCTCAGAGCTACACGTTCAAGGCCGTCATCACGGTCATCGCGACAGGTCTGATCGGTGCGATCTGGCTCGGCATCAAAGTCGTGCTCGGAAGGTAATGCCGTGCCAGCCAGGACCTTACGGCGAGACCGCCGCTTCCGCATCAGGGAGGTCGACGCTTGCGAGCCTGACGTTCTCGACACCTTGAAGGAGCTCCATGCGCGCACATTCCTCGATTGCGCGCCTCTGCCTGATTTCGAGAGCGGACAATGGTGGATATCGACCGAGCTCGGACGGCCCGTTGCCTTCGCCGGAATGACGCCGTCATCCCTCGGCAAAGGCATCGCCTACCTTTCGAGGGTTGGTGTTCTCCAAGAGCGGTGTGGTTACGGCCTGCAGCGGCGGCTGATGCGTGCGATCGAGCTGCGCGCGCGCCGCTCGGGACTGGATTGCATCGTTTCGGACACGACCTGCAACATCGTTTCCGCGAACAATTTCATTCGGTGCGGATATGTGTTGTTCCAACCGGGCCGGCCCTGGGCCTGGGGGAACTCGCTTTATTGGTGCAAGATGATCCGGCGGTGAGCTGTCGACCGACGCCTTATGCAGATTGCATTGCGCTGCAGCAGAACTAGCCCGGCTCGACAGCTCCGAGCCAGGCTTTTTTTGCGGCTGCCGTTGAGCTAACCATGCGTTGTCGGGATGTTGGAGACAAGCTGCGCCCGGCAGTGAATGGAAGATCGCTTCAGACGATCAAAGCAACGGGAAGGACTCTGGGATGCCGGCCGAGGTCACCCTGCCAGAGCGTGCGCCACGGCCGCCTGACGCGCCGACCGCGCTGGCTGGTCTGCTGGTGATCGACTTCACACGTGTCGTCGCAGGGCCAGCGTGCACACAGACGCTGGCCGATTTCGGCGCCGAGGTGATCAAGATCGAGCAGCCACTCACGGGGGACGATACCCGGGCATACGAGCACGCCGAGCTCGGCGGAGAGAGCGCTGCGTTCCTCAGCCTCAATCGGAACAAGCGCGGCATGGTGTTGGATCTCACGATCCCGCAGGCCAGAGACGTCGCGCGTGCGCTGATCGCCAAGGCCGACATCGTCGTGGAGAATTTCTCGTCGTCCGTCATGGAGAAGTTCGGGCTGGACTATCAGGCATTGTCCAGCACCAATCCCGGGCTGATCTATTGCTCGATCTCGGCTTACGGACGCTCCGGTCCATTCGCGTGGCGATCAGGGTTCGATCCGATCACCCAGGCCGAAAGCGGGTTCATGTCCCTCAACGGTTTCGCCGACGGTCCGCCGGTGCGGACCGGTCCTCCGATCGTTGATCTGGCCACCGGCATGTCCGCCTGCAATGCCATCCTGTTGGCACTTGCCGCCCGGCAGCGGCTCGGTCGCGGGCAGCACGTCGAGGTGGCGCTGTTCGACATCGCGTTGGCGATGACAGGCTTCTCCGGAATGGCGTATTTGATGAATGGCGTGAACCCCACGCGAACGGGAAATTCGCCGAACGACTCTCCGACGGTCGGCGTCTTTGAAGCGTCAGATGGCCCGCTCTACATCGCATGTGCCAACGATCGGCTCTACCGCCGGCTGTCGACTGAGGTGCTTGGTCGTCCGGATCTCCTGAGCGATCCTCGCTTTGCCACGCGAAGGGCGCGATGGGTCAACCGTGCGCAACTGCGCGGCCTCATCGCCGACATCCTTGCCACGGAACGGATGGATGTCTGGATATCCCGGATGAACCAGGCTGGAGTTCCGGTTGGACGCGTTCGAACGGTCGAGCAGGCGTTCAACGCGGCCGAGGTCCGGATGCGCGACCGCACCTGTCGTATTCCGCACCCGACAGCAGGCTCGATACCCAACGTCGAGCCTGCAATCACCATGAAGCTCACACCAACCGTCGAGCCGACGGCGGCGCCGCGGCTCGGTGAGCATACGGCCGCAATCCTGCGCCACAGGCTTGGGTACACCGAGCAGGAGATCGAAGCCCTGCGTCGGGTAGGGACGTTCGGACGCAATAATCCGGGAGCCTGAGGGCATCGTCACTGGTGCCGGACACGGAGGAGCGGCAGCGTCCTCAGCAGCCATCAGCCGGCTTTGGCCATCTCATCGTCTTCCGGTGAGTTCAGGTACATGCCCGACATGGTGTCGACCCAGCACAGATGATCATGCACCTTCTTGACGCCAGAGATGTTCTCGGTGGCAACGATTGCCGCCTGCCGCGACCGCTCCTCGGTAATGACGCCGCTCAGATGAACGATGCCGTCCTTAACGATGACGGACAATCCGAACGGGCACCAGTCGTTCTTCTCGAGGGCGTCGATCACGCGGTTGCGGATGTGATCGTCGTCGGCCGTTGGATCCGGAACCTGCCGCCCGAGCGCGGCGACCGCTTGCAGCAGGTTCGCCCGTGACACGATGCCGATCACTCGGTCTCCCTTGACCACGGGCAACCGCTTCACGTGGTTCTTTTCCATCAGTTCCACGATCTCAGCCAGCGCGGCGTCCTCGGTGATCGTCAAGGGAGACTTGGTCATCACCTCTGACACTTTGCGACCATGCTCGTGGACGAAGTCGGCCGCCGACTTTCCGGGCCCGAGAATGAATCGCAGCCAGCGGCCGCGCTTTCGCCCGGTGCCGATCTCCGTTCGGCGGATGAAATCGCCTTCCGAGACGACGCCCACCAGCTTTCCGCCGGGATCGACCACTGGAAGGCCGCTGACGTGCCGTTGAAGCATGATATTTGCCGCATCCACGATGGAAGTGTCAGGGGTGACGGTGATGACGGGGCGGGTCATGATCTGATGGGCGCGCATGGCGAACTCCAATGTCAAAAGCTAAGAAAAAGTAACCCGCTGCCACGGTCTCGAATTGACGCAGGTCAAAGCAGGTGCCGCCGCCGTCATTGACGCAGCTCAAGGTCTTGGCTTTGAATTGCAGCTATACGGCCTTCTGATCCAGCGAGAGGAGAGGTGCCCATGTCCGAGTTCTCCGGGACCAAGATCCTGGCCGACGAAACGGCCGAACTGTCCGAACGTGTCGCTCTCTCCAACAAGCACGCACTTGAGCTGCTCGTTGGTTCCCAGCAGATCATCATGGAGGAGATTCTGTTTGCCAGCAACGAAGTGCTGGATCGCGCGCGTACGGAGACGCATCTGCTGGCCGAGTTCGTGTCGAAGCTGGCCGGCGTGCATTCCGTGACGGGAATCCAGGCGATGGTTCAGGAATGTGGACGGCATCAGATTGATTTCGTCAGGCGTGATTGCGATCGACTTTTCAAGCACGGGCAGCGCCTGATTGATGCCAGCGTGAATCTTATGGGGCAACGGTGGCGAAACTGAAGAGTGCGGGTGTGTCGCGTCCCGAACGGGAACGCGAAGGAACGACCGACAACGACCGAAGCAGTGCCGTTGTCTCTGCAGGGACCTCTTTGAAGCCGGCTGCTGCGCTCGCCGCATCCGACGCAAAGTTGCTCTCCCGCGAAGCCGACGCGAGTTCCGGCGAGCTTCGACGCGAGGATCACGAGCTGGACAAGGCCTTCAGCGCGATGCTGGCTCGGCTCACCGGCGGAATTTCCCCGGCCGCTCTATCAATGGCGTATCTGGATTGGGCTTGTCATCTGGCCACTGCACCTCAGCGCCAGATCGAAATCGTTCGAGATGCCTGGTACGGCGCAAAGCACGTCGCTGAACGGTCCCTGCATTTTGCAGACCCGAATCGTGGTCCTTGGGACCTGATCAAACCGCAGGCGAACGATCATCGCTTTTCCACGCCGCAATGGGCGACGTACCCGTTCAACTTGTTCGCCCAGGCGTTCCTGCTCGGGGAAGATTGGTGGCACAAGGCGACGACCGGCATTCGTGGTGTCGACCCCGCCAACGAAGCCGTCGTCGACTTTTCAATTCGTCAACTGCTCGACATCTTCGCACCATCGAACTTTGCCGCGACCAACCCGGAAGTCTTGGAAAAGACGTTTCAAAGCGGTGGAGAGAACCTGATCTTCGGCTGGCAGAACTGGCTCGCCGATATCATGCAGGTAATGCAGCCCGGAAAGATATCGAGCAATGGTGAGTTCGTCGCCGGCAAGACCGTCGCGACCGCACCGGGCAAGGTTGTGCTTCGCAATCAGTTGATTGAGCTGATTCAATACCTGCCGACGACCGAGAAGGTGCGACCAGAGCCGGTCCTGATCGTACCGGCTTGGATCATGAAATATTACATCCTGGATCTATCGCCGCACAATTCGCTGGTCCGATACCTGACCGACCAAGGCTTTACGGTTTTCATGATCTCCTGGCGAAACCCCGGCGCGGAAGACCGGAATCTTGCGTTTGACGACTACCGCTCGCTGGGCGTCATGGCGGCCCTGGAGATGATCGGAACGATCATTCCGAATACGCCGGTTCATGCCGCAGGCTATTGTCTCGGCGGAACGCTTCTTTCGATCACGGCGGCGGCCATGGCACGGGACGGTGACCAGCGTCTGAAGACGATCACGCTGTTTGCGGCGCAGACCGATTTCACCGAAGCGGGAGAGCTGACGCTCTTCATCAATGAAAGCCAGGTCGCCTTTCTCGAAGACATGATGTGGGAGCGTGGATATCTCGACACCACGCAGATGGCGGGCGCATTTCAATTGCTGCGCTCCAACGATCTGATCTGGTCGCGTGTCTCGCGCGACTATCTTCTCGGTGAGCGCGCGAATCCGAACGACTTGATGGCATGGAACGCAGATGCGACGCGGCTGCCGTATCGGATGCACTCCGAGTATCTGCGCAAGCTGTTCCTGAACAACGATCTCGCCGAGGGGCGATATCGGGTCGAGGGGAAACCCGTTTCGCTCTCGGACATCCACACGCCGATGTTCGTGGTCGGGACCCTGCGTGATCACGTTGCGCCCTGGAAGTCGACTTACAAGGTCCACTACGAAGTTGATGCCGACGTCACTTTCGTGCTTGCGAGCGGCGGCCACAATGCCGGCATCGTGGCGCCGCCGGGCGAGCAGGGGCGCTCCCATCAGATGCGGACCAAGGCAGCCGACGCGCCATATCTCGGGCCGGACGAGTGGCAGAGCACCTCGCCAAAACTGGAGGGGTCATGGTGGCCGGCGTGGACGGCGTGGCTTGGACAGCAGTCGGGTGCACCGGGCGCGCCGCCGCAACTCGGGGCAGATCGTTCAAATGATCTCGGAGACGCGCCGGGCGACTACGTGCACACGTAGTCGCCGCTTGTGGCGGTCAGGCAGCGTTATTCCACCGGACTCAGGTGCCGATCCGGAGCAATGATCGGCTTCGTTCCAGTGTCGTCTCGGCCGTGCCCGACGCATCCACCCGGAGCCAATCCAGGGCGCCGATGTCGTAGCGTTCCTGATCTTCGGCAATTCCAACCGTTGCATCGGACGCATCGTCGACTCGATGGTGGATCCGCTCCTGCCGGCTGCGCAAATCTGCGACGAGGAAGAGGCCGGCAAAGGGCACCTTCAGCCGGTTCGCGAGATCATGGATCGCCTGTCGTTCATCCGAACGTGCAAACACGGCGTCGACGATCACCGTGAAGCCTTGTGAGAGCACGCGGCCGGCCTGCGTCGTCAACTCTCGATAGACCCGTGCACTCGATGCCGGCGTATAGGCCGCAGCTGGGAGGCGTTCGGTTTCCTTCACGCCGGATAGTTGCTTGCGCAGCACGTCGCTGCGCAACACGATTGCTCCCGGTGGAGGAGCCAAGAGGGGAGCCAGAGCCCGGGCGAGCGCAGATTTTCCCGTTCCCGATAATCCGCCGACGGCGACCACCCTCGGCTCCGCCGGCCGAATGAGGCTGCGCGCAAGTTGGAAGTAGCTCTCTGCGATCCCGATGGTCGCAGAGCGGTCTGCCTCCGAGTGTTCGGCATCACTGCGGTCGAGCCTTGCAAGAAAGACTTGCGCACGGATAGCGGCCCGGATCGCCATGAACAGAGGCAGAGCAGCCAATCCACCGGTCTGGTCGGGCGCAGCGATCGAGAGGTAGCGATTCAAGAGATGGTTGGCGGCGATCGACTGCCCGAAGTGCAAGAGGTCCATCAATGGAAACGCGAGATCGTAGAGGACGTCGATCGTGGCTATCCGGTCGTCGAACTCGATGGCGTCAAACAGCACCGGCTTGTCGTCGATGAGAACGATATTTGCGAGATGGAGGTCGCCGTGGCAGCGCTTCACGTGCCCCTCTTTTGCGCGTTGCTCGAGCAGGGGACAGAGCCGTGTGAAGGCCGAGTGGCAAAGAGCGCGGAGTTCTTCGATTTGCGTAGCGTCAAATAGTGGGACGTTTCGAAAGCTGGCGACGAACGCGTCGACCCAGACTGGAAGCGACTGCGTCCACGCGTTGGACGGCATCCGGGTGGCCACGGCATGCGACGCCGCGATCGTCTCCGCCAGACGTTCGCCCAAGCCGATCTCCAATTGCTGGTGGCCAGCGAGGTGATCGAGTGTCCGGCTGTCATCGAAGCGACGCATCTCGACGGCATATTCGACCGGAGTGCCGGATCCATCGACTTCGAATGATCCGTCTGGCGCCTTGGTGATGGCGACGACACGCCGATAGATGTCTGGAGCAAACGGGTGATTCATCTCCATTTCCTTCGCGCACGCTGCCTTGCGCCGATCGAGCGTCGAATAGTCCAGAAATGGCAGCCGAACGGCGCGCTTGATCTTCAGAGCGCGGTCGCCGATCAGGAACACTGAAGCCGCGTGCGTGTCGATCCGGCGGACACCTGGATGTCGGGTGGTATTGCCCAAGAAGGAGAAGACCAGTTCCTGATCGGATGGTGATGCCATGGGCGGGGTTACCACATTCACTTCAAAAGTCCGGGATAAGCACCGCCGCGCCGACGACGTCACCCCGCCTCAGGCGGGCCAGAACGTCATTTGCGTCGGACAGCGGATAGGGCGTCGTATGGGTCCGTATCTGAGCCTGCTGCGCGACCTGCAGGAAATCGAGACCGTCCTGTCGCGTCAGGTTGGCGACGGACACCACTTGGCGTTCTCCCCAGAGAAGGGAATAGGGAAACGTCGGAATGTCGCTCATATGGATACCTGCGCAGACCACCCGGCCACCCTTCCGAACAGCCCGCAGAGCGGCCGGAACAAGCTCGCCAGCTGGCGCGTAGATGATGGCCGCGTCCAGAGCAACATCGGGACGCTGGCCCGCCGCTCCGGCCCATGTGGCGCCAAGTTGGCGAGCCAGATCCTGCGCAGCCTCGTCGTGCTCGCGGGTGAACGCATAGATCTGACGCCCCTGCCAGCGGGCCACCTGGGCAACGATGTGACCGGCCGCGCCGAATCCGTAGATGCCAAGCCTCTCGGCTTCCCCTGCCATGACCAGGGATCGCCAGCCGATCAGGCCGGCGCACAACAGCGGTGCGGTGGCGATGTCATCCTCCAGACCATCGAGCGGGAATGCATAATTTGCGTCGACGACGGTGTGGGTCGCATAGCCGCCATCGCGCGTATAGCCGGTAAACGTCGGCTGGTCGCAGAGATTTTCCATACCACGTGCGCAGAACGCGCAATGGCCGCATGTATGCCCCAGCCATGGAATTCCGACGCGTTCGCCGAGCCTGTGCGTCGTCACACCAGGACCAATCTGATCGACATGACCGACGATCTCGTGTCCGGGGATGAGCGGATACCGGATGTCGGGAAGCTCACCGTCGTACACATGCAGGTCAGTGCGACACACGCCGCATGCCCTGATCTTGACGCGGATCTCACCGGGACCAGGATCGGGGTCCGCGAGTGTCTCGGGCTGCAGAGGCGCTCCAGGCTTTCGCAGAACCATCGCTCGCATCGGAGAGCCTCCCGGACGAATTTGCAGGGTAATAAGATAATCAGCCCGGCAATCGTTTGATGCTCATCAAGGACTTGGTCCGAATACTGCGGCCTACCGAGCAGAACCGGCAGGCGCAGTCAGGGAACGGAGCGGGGTTGCATCCGTCACCATGCTGGGATGATAAGTCGCGCTAGACCGGCTGCGGATTGAAACTAAGATCAGTCTCCGGGATTCACCCGCCTTTCACCGACTGATGTTGGACGTGCAAATGTCGACCTACCGAATGCGGAACCTGCTTTTGCCACGCTCCATCGCTCTGATCGGAGGAAGTCCGCGACCTAACTCGGTAGGGAAGGCCATTCTCGACAATATCGTCAAGGCGCGGTTCGAGGGCAAGCTTGGCCTGGTCAATTCTCGCTATCGGGAAATATCCAATATCGCAGCCGTTGGCAGCCTCTCCGAACTGGCGTTTGTGCCGGAACTGGTGGTGATCACGACGCCCCCCCCTTCGATCCCGGATCTCATTCATCGCGCAGGCGCGTTGGGGACGGCAGGGGCTTTGATCATTACCTCGGGTCTCGGGCACGGAGAGGGGTCGCTCGCCGACCAGGCCGAGAAGGCGGCGCAGAAATACGGCATGCGTCTCATTGGGCCGAACTGTCTCGGAATCATGATGCCTACCATCAAGCTCAATGCGAGCTTTTCGGCACACATGCCGGTTGCAGGAAGCCTGGCGCTCATTTCCCAGTCCGGCGCTATCGCGGCGGGGATGGTAGATTGGGCTGCTCAGCGCGGTGTAGGGTTTTCTGGAATCGTCTCGATCGGCGATCAGTTGGACGTCGATCTCGCAGATCTTCTGGACCACTTCGCGTTGGACGGTGGGACCCGCGCGATCCTGCTCTACATCGAAGCCGTCAAGGACGCGCGAAAGTTCATGTCCGCGGCGCGAGGGGCGGCAAGGGTCAAGCCGGTTGTGGTCGTAAAGTCGGGCCGCGGTGCCGTCGGTGCGCAAGCTGCGGCGACACACACGGGCGCGCTGGCGGGAGCCGATGCCGTCTATGATGCGGCTTTTCGCCGGGCCGGCGTTCTGCGGGTCTCCGATCTGCGCGAGTTGTTCGACTGCGCCGAAACGCTGGGGCGGGTGGAGTCGCCCATGGGCAAGAGGCTCGCCATTCTCACGAATGGCGGCGGGATCGGCGTGCTCGCCGTGGATCGACTGGTCGAGCTCGGAGGCGTGCCTGCCGCACTTTCGCCGGTCGTACACGACAAACTTGACGCCATCCTGCCGCCGACCTGGTCCGGATCCAACCCGGTCGACATCGTCGGCGATGCCGATGCCGCACGCTACACGCTCGCGCTCGAAGCGCTGCTCGCCGATCAAGCCAACGATGCAATTCTCGTCATGAATGTTCAGACCGCGATTGCATCCGCGAGCGCCATCGCCACGGCTGTCACCGAGTTCGTCAGTACCTATCGAAAGCAGCACCGGCGCTGGGCAAAGCCGGTTCTGGCGGCATGGGTCGGCGCGGAGCAGCCGGTCATCGAGACCTTGAGCGGGGCAGGAATTCCGAACTATCCAACCGAGGATGATGCCGTTCGCGGCTTCATGCATCTCGTTCGTCATCGGGAGGTGGTCGAATCGCTTGCCGCTGTCCCGCCGGCCATGCCGAGCTCTTTTGCGCCCGACGTCGACGCAGCCCGCGGAATTATAGCGACAGCCCTCGCCGACGGGCGGACCTGGCTCGATCCGGTCGAGATCAGTCGCCTGCTGGAGGCTTACGATATTGCGATGGTGCCGACGTTCGCTGCGTCCTCGGTCGACGAGGCGGTCGGGTATGCGGAACAGTTGTTCGCTCAAGGCACAACTGTCGTTCTCAAGATTCTGTCGAGAGATATCATTCACAAATCCGACGTCGGCGGTGTCGTGCTCAATCTCACCACGGCCGAGGCCGTGCGTAACGCGGCGAACGAGATCATGGCCCGCGCGAAGGCCCTTCGGCCCGACGCACGGATTTCCGGCGTGATCGTGCAAGCCATGATCGTCCGCGCCAAGGCGCGGGAGCTGATCATGGGCATTGCCGACGATCCGATCTTCGGAACCGTGATCGTGTTCGGCAGGGGCGGTACCGCCGTCGAGATCATCAACGACAAGGCGCTCGGTCTGCCTCCGCTCGATCTCCATCTGGCGCGAAACCTCATCGAGCGGACGCGCGTCTCACGATTGCTGCGCGCTTATCGTGATGTCCCCGCGGTCAAGCCCGATGCAGTCGCACTGGTGCTGGTCAAGCTTGCGCAGCTTGCAGCAGACGTTCCCGAGATTCGCGAACTCGATATCAATCCGCTGCTCGCCGACGAGAGCGGCGTCATGGCCGTCGATGCGCGCGTCGCCGTCGGCAGGGTTCCGCCGAAATTCAAAGGCTCTGGTCCGTCGAATTTCGCCGTTCGGCCCTATCCGAGCCAATGGGAACGGCATCTCCAGGTCAAGGACGGCTGGCGGATCCTTGCGCGACCGATCCGACCCGAGGATGAGCCAACCATTCATGAGTTCCTCAAGCATGTCACTCCGGAAGACCTGCGTCTTCGATTCTTTGCCCCCATGAAGGAGTTCACGCACGAGTTCATCGCGCGCCTGACGCAGCTCGACTATGCGCGCGCGATGGCTTTTGTGGCGCTCGATGAAGCGACAAACGAACTGGTCGGCGTCGTGAGGATTCACTCCGACTCGGTTTACGAGAGCGGGGAGTACGCGATCCTGTTGCGGTCGGATCTCAAGGGACGCGGACTCGGCTGGGCATTGATGCAGCTGATCATCGAATACGCCAAGTCGGAGGGCCTGAAAATGATCTCCGGCGACGTCCTGCAGGAGAATGTCGTCATGCTGGAGATGTGTAGGAACCTCGGTTTCGAGGTCAGAACCGATCCAACCGAGCGCGACCTTTGCAATGTCAAACTCAGGCTCTAAGCTTAGTGTTTGGTGTCCTCTCACCGGATCCATCGGTTCAGGTCGGATGGTGGTCGTCATTCGACGGCGGCCTCGCCGCCTCGCCTTCGGAGGCGCCATGCGAGCGGAGAGTTCTGATGATCATCGTCGCAACGGGAACGATGAGCAGCGGAATGAGGCTGTTGAGCGGATGGTTGACCACGCTCGAGATCCGGGACTGCAAAGCTCGTGCTTCCAACTGCAGCGAGTCCATCGCCGAGGAGTGAATCTCGTTGGCTAGTTCGAGTTCCCGGCCGGACGGTGCACGGGATGCGATGATCAGGAGGATCGCCGCAATCGCGATATTGCAGGCTCCGAGTGCTGCGGCTGCCACGACCGCAGAGGTGATCTGGACCAACGCAAGGTAGGCCGCCAGCTCGAACATCAGGAGGCCAAAGACGGCGATCAGCGCCGCAAAGGCCCGGAGGCCGAGTCCGACGAGCAGATGCCGGAGCCTGATGTCGGCAATGACCCGGTCCGTCCGCCAGAGAAGGCGCAAATGTTTAACGACATTTTCGGTATCCACTTAAGTTCTCCGCAGCAGGAGGCCAACCGCGAGCCCGAAGGCGAAGGCCGAAGCTGTCGCCGCGATCGGACGATCCCTGATCATCCGCTCCACCTGAACGTCGGTCTCACTTAGACGCATGTCTAGCCCCTCGATCGCTGCAGCGAGCATTCCGGCAGCTGGTTGCGCGTCCGGGTTGTCACGCGGCGCACCCGCGCCCCGCAACAGCTGGCTTAGCTCGCGCGTCAGGCTCTCCAACTCGGTCCGGAGCGTCGTCGGGTCGATGGCCATGTTTTGTCCTCGGGTCAAAATCACTGTAGAACGTAGCTCGGCACGATGCTTGATTTCGCTCAACCCGTTGCGCTGACGGGATTGACGCAGATCAAGCGAGGCAGATCGGCGCGATTTAGGAACGGGTGTGCCTCGGCACGCCGAATGAGGGAGACATCCAATTGCGTGCTCATCCGGGACTTACCGCCGCGACGACGGAGGATGTGCTCGAGCTTCGTCCGAGCGGATCATGGGTGTCCCTGAACGTGGCAGAGCTCGAGAGCTTGACCAGCTCTGTCGGCAACAGCATCAACAGCGCGACTGCGGTGAAGCTTGATCTTGGAGCCGTCAGCGAAATCGATACCGTGGGGGCTTGGTTGCTTGAGAAGCTCGGCCGCCGGGCTGCTGTTGGCGGTCGGCGGGTCGAGACGACCGGGGTGGCAGAAAACTACATCGGCCTCGTCGAGGAGGTCCGGCAGGTCAATCGGCGAGCCGTCGCGCCGGCACCGAGACTGAACCCGATCCTTGCCAAACTCACCGACCTCGGTCGTTCGAGTCTGGGGGCCGCCCAGGATATCAAGGTGTTTCTGGACATGTTGGCCGCGCTGTTCTTTGCGCTGCTGCGGACGCTGCGCCGGCCGCGA
Organism: Bradyrhizobium sp. SZCCHNS3002; assembly: GCF_032377435.1. Taxonomy (NCBI): domain Bacteria; kingdom Pseudomonadati; phylum Pseudomonadota; class Alphaproteobacteria; order Hyphomicrobiales; family Nitrobacteraceae; genus Bradyrhizobium; species Bradyrhizobium sp. SZCCHNS3002. The sequence continues at coordinate 114,888 of NZ_JAUHHY010000010.1, read as the reverse complement.
TCTCTGCGCGTGACCTCCCTCGTCTATCAGATGTACCGCATCGGATGGCAGGCCATTCCAATCGTGGTGTTGATCACGTTCCTGATCGGCGCCATCATTGCCCAGCAGGGGATCTTCCATTTTCGACGTTTCGGTGCCGAGTCTTACGTCGTCGACATGGTCGGAATTCTGGTCCTGCGCGAGCTTGGCGTTCTGATCGTCGCGATCATGGTGGCAGGACGGTCGGGAAGCGCCTACACGGCCGAGCTTGGATCGATGAAGATGCGCGAGGAGATCGATGCGCTGGTGACGATGGGACTTGATCCTGTCGAGGTGCTGATCCTGCCCCGTATCGTTGCGTTGATCTTGACCTTGCCAATTCTCGCCTTCATTGGCTCGATGGCTGGCCTGTATGGAGGAGGGCTGGTGGCCCAGCTCTATGGCGGCATGGGACCGGCAATCTTCATCGCCCGGTTACACGATGCCATCTCGGTGACGCACTTCGAAGTGGGAATATTGAAGGCGCCGTTCATGGCCTTGGTGATCGGCATTGTTGCCTGCAGTGAGGGACTTCGTGTGAAAGGTAGTGCCGAATCGCTGGGGCAACAGACTACGACATCCGTGGTGAAATCCATTTTCCTGGTCATCGTGCTCGATGGTCTTTTCGCCGTGTTCTTTGCGTCCATTGGAATGTAGCAATGGATGATCTTGGCGTGTCCAGCGCGATCCGCGTGACCGATCTCGTTGTCGGGTTCGGCCGGCAGCTCGTTCTGAACGATCTTTCGCTCGACGTTCGTCGCGGTGAGATTCTCGGGTTGGTAGGCGCGTCAGGCGGCGGAAAATCCGTCCTGATGCGGACGATCATCGGGCTCATTCCTCGGCGCAGCGGGTCTATCGAGGTCATGGGGACAACCCTTGGGAGCGCCGAGGAGCGGACGACGCAGGCGGCAGCGAAGCGCTGGGGAATTCTGTTCCAGCAGGGAGCTCTGTTCTCGTCACTGACGGTCAAGCAGAACGTTCAGTTTCCGCTGCGCGAGAGCCTGCAGATGTCGCAGGAGTTGATGGATGAGATCGCGATAGCCAAGCTCGAAATGGTCGGCCTTCGCGCAGAGGACGGTGATAAATTCCCAGCCGAGCTATCCGGTGGCATGACGAAGCGCGCGGCGCTGGCGCGCGCCCTCGCTCTCGATCCGGCGATCGTATTTCTTGACGAGCCGACCTCCGGCCTCGATCCGATTTCCGCCGGCGACTTCGATGCCCTGATCAAGACGCTCCAGCTGACGTTGGGATTGACGGTGTTTATGGTGACCCATGACCTCGCCAGCCTCAACACGGTCTGCGACCGTGTCGCTGCGTTGGCCGATGGCAGGATCGTGGCGATTGGTCCTATGAGCGACCTCCTCCGATCAGAACATCCATGGGTCAAAGCCTATTTTCACGGCAAGCGATCCCAGATGCTGCAACCAAAAGCGAGTTGAAAGATGGAAACCCGTGCACCCTTCGCTGTCATCGGCGGCTTCGTGCTGGCGGCCATCGTCGCAATCTTTGGCTTCGTTTACTGGCTCAACAACACCGGAGGACTCGGTCCTCGCACGACCTATCACGTGCAGTTCGAGGGCTCGGTGCCCGGCCTGCTGGTCGGGGCTGCCGTTCTGTTCAATGGAATCCGGGTCGGCGAGGTGACCGAGCTCGGTCTGGCGGCGAACGATCCGCGTCGGGTCAACGCAACGATTTCCGTGGCGTCGACGACTCCCGTGCGCGCCGACACCAAAGTAGGGTTGGAATTTCAGGGGCTGACAGGAGTGCCGGTGATCGCGCTGGAGGGTGGCGCGTCGGCAGGAGCGGCGAGTGCCGTATCGACCTTGATTGCAGAACCGGGCGCCGGACAAAGCATGACGCAGGCCGCCCGGGACGCCCTGCGGCGTGTCGATGCAGTTCTTGCGGAGAATGCAGGGCCGCTCAAAGATACGATCGCCAACCTCAAGACATTCTCAGACGGCCTTGCGCGGAATACCGGCAAGCTCGATGGAATCGTCTCGGGTCTGGAGAAAATGACGGGAGGCGGTGCTCCAGCACAGAAAGTCACCTATGATCTGAGCGCGCCGCGAGAACTGGGGCCGGTCAACAAGACCATCAAGGGGCAGCTTGCGATACCTGAGCCCACGGCCGTGGCGATGCTGCAGACTCAGCGCATGCTATTCACGCCAACAAAGGATTACCCGGGGTTCGGTGATTTCCTGTGGGCTGACAGCATCCCCAAGTTGTTGCAATCACGTCTGATCGATGCCTTCGAGAATTACGATGTGGCCCACGCTCCGCTGCGGACATCCGATCTGGGCCAGCCGGATTTTCAGCTGCTGATTGATGTCCGCCGTTTCCGGATCAATGCCGATACCGCCGCGGTGGAGATCGGCCTGTCGGCTCGCCTCGTCGACAAGAACGGCAAGGCCATCGCGTCTCGGCTGTTTGACGAAAACCAGCCCGTTGTCCGGCTTGATCCTGCTGATGCCGTGTCCGCCTTCGACGAGGCCTTCGGCCGGATTGCCAAATCGATTTTGACCTGGACGATACAGGCGCTCTGAATCGACGGGGCTATTCCAAGCTCTTCAAATACGAGAGCAGATCGTGGATCTGCGGCGGCGCGAGCTGGAATTGGGGCATGGCCGGGTGACCAGTCATGATCCCCTCCGCGAGCGCTTCGCCCAACGATTCGATCGGGTAGCGGAGATGCAGGCTGCGGAACGGAGGGGCCGGTTCGAAGGGGCTCTCTCCCGTTCGACCGATGGCGTGACATCGTGCGCAGTGGGCCTTCGCGAAAGCCTGTCCGCGTTGCTCTGCTGTCGACGCTGCGTATGACGGTGTCGCCAACATCGTGGCGGCGAGAAGGTGGCACAGAACAAGCCGCTGCATTCACGATATCCATTGGTGTTGGGAGTGGCGGCCACGATAGGGCCCGGATTGTTGGTTCGTTTGATTTGAATCAATCGGAACTTCGAGCGTCCGTTAGAATGCAACCATTCGCTTTGCGCTTGGCCCACCGGAGCCCTCGTATGAAGACGTCTCTTGTTGCAATCGATTTCCACGGGCAGGCCTGTGCCGATTGTGCCGTGCGGGGATTCAGTGTCTGTGCGTCGCTCGACCAGTTTGAGATGCGCGAATTCGAGCACCTCAGCCGCCGAGCCCATTTTGCGACCTGCGAGACGGTTTTCGCGCAAGAAGATACGTCGTCCTGCTTCTACAATTTATTGGATGGGGTCATGAGGCTCTACAAGCTTCTCCCCGACGGACGCAGGCAGATCGTCGGATTTGCGCTGCCCGGCGACTTCGTCGGCATGACGACGGAGGAACGGCACGGATTTTCGGCTGACGCGATCGGTCCCGTCACCGTCTGCCAGTTCGCGAAGGGACCGTTCGGACGCTTTGCCGAGGACAAGCCGAATCTGCTGCGCCGGATGAACGAACTGGCCGTGCAGGAGCTGAATCAGGCGCGTGATCACATGGTACTTCTCGGACGCCGATCAGCCGAGGAGAAGGTCGCGACATTCCTCGTTGGCTGGAGGGATCGGCTGGTGGAGCTTCGGGGGGCCTCTAACATGGTACCGTTGCCGATGAGTCGGCAGGATATCGCCGACTATCTCGGGCTCACCATCGAGACCGTCAGTCGAACGTTCACGAAGCTCGAACGGGAGGGCATCATCGCGATCCTGCCCGGGGGCGTCTCGCTTCGGGACTCGGCGCGAGCTGAAGCAATGGCTGCTGCCTGACATCGCGGGCGAAATCCGTATTGCATTGATCTGGATCAAGGACTGTCGCGCAGCCGATAGGGAACTGTGTCTCAAACTCGAACAGGGGGAGAGAGACATGCCGCTGGACGCTATGATGGTCAGCTTTGCAGTTGTGGGGGTTTTTGTCGGGTTCGCTGCGGTCCTGCTTTGGGCTGATTCACAGACAAGGCATCGGGTGTGAGGTACAGGCTGCCCTTGGGCTGCGGCATCTTGCGCTCAGAAGAGTAGCGCTGCCGGTCCGACGGGGCGGCTGGACGACTCTCACGCGTTGCACAATGTATGCAGGGCCCGTCCCGGCGGCGTAAACGCCTCCGGCGTCGATTGGCACATGGCTTCGCCGTTGAGCGTTCGCCGCATTTTCCTGGACAATCCGCCGATCTGCCGTATTCCGAGATGCAATGAAATCGAGGATCGGTGGTCGCAAGTCCGAGGGATCGTTTTTGCTGGTGGCTGTAGGCGTGTCCATAGTCCCCTGATATCCGCGGGGCCTTGGCCACCAGCTTTGGACATTTCCCTTGGGCGGCGGTATTCGGACGCCTGGGAGATGCGGTGTGACTGAGGAAAAGCGGGCGAGCGTCCGACCTACCAATAACGGCAAACTGTCGGTGCTGCGTCAGCATCCGATTTTTCGTGAGCTCGAGGCTGATGCGGTCGATCAGCTCTGCCGCTACGCCAAGCCGACATCGCTCAAGCGCGGTGCAACCATCTTCTCAAAAGGCGATCCTGGCTCGAGCTTATATGCCGTGATCAGTGGCACCGTCAAAATCAGTGTCTCGTCGCCCGACGGCCGCAATGCCATCCTGAACCTGATCAGCGCGGGTGAGATATTCGGCGAGGTCGCCGTGCTCGACGGACGAGAACGCACAGCCGATGCAACGGCCAACACGAATTGCGAGATACTGGTCATCGATCGGCGCGAATTCCTGCCGTTCGTGAAGAGCCAACCGGTGCTGGCAATGAAATTCATCGAGCTGCTTTGCGATCGGCTGCGCTGGACCAGCGACCAGGTCGAGCAGGTCATCCTTCAGGATCTTCCTCGCCGCCTTGCCAGTGCACTGCTCGGCCTGACCGACAAGCGCAAGCTGGATGCCGCGAGCCGCACCATTGCCATCACTCAGCAGGAGATCAGCGAAATGGTCGGCATGACGCGGGAGAGCATCAACAAGCAATTGCGTGCGTGGGCCGCGCGGGACTGGGTCCGCCTCGAGCACGGGGCGATCGTTCTTCTGAATCCCGAGCCGCTACGCGGATTGGCAGAGACCGGTCAAGACGAGGACGAGTAGGGGCCGAGAGGCATTTTCCGGCGTCCTGCTGAACCGATGATGGCCGCATCCGGCCAGCGATCGATCGTGATCTTGACCGCATCCTTGGCTGGAACCTGCCGGCTGTGGGGATGGTCTTCGCGATAGGCGAACACGGTACAGAGCAGGATCCGCGAGAAGCCGAGCAGCAGTCCCGGGAATATACCCGCCATGAGCAGCGCGCTGATCGAGAACGCCCCACCGGTCGCGCGCGAGTACAGGACGGCGTTGTGGCTTGGTGGCGCCAGTACAACAGGACGGCCATCGGTTCGGGCCAGAAGGTCGCGCTGTTCAGGACGTAGGCGCGTGAAGACCGCCCAAAGGATGAGGGCTGAGATCAGCACGAGCGCCGTCACGCCCGCGATGACGCAGGCGAGATGCAGCGCATCCATCGCCGGAGATGGAGTCCGGCCATCGTAAGCCTCCCGATCGTCCGAACCGAGCGCGCGGTCTACGCGATGTCCTGAATGCGCTTAATCAGTTCTTGGTGCTTCGGACCGTATTTGTCCCAGACCGGCTTTACGGCCTTCTGGAACGGCGCCTTGTCGGCGATTTCGACGATTTCGGAGCCGGCGGCCCTGGCCTTCTCCATCGCTTCCCGCTCGTAGACCTTCCAGAGTTCGCGTTCCTCCATCTGTGCTTCGCGTGCGAACTTCTTGATCAAGGTCTGGTCGTCGGTCGACAGGTTCGCCCAGGCGCGCTTCGAGAACGCGAGGACTTCTGGAATGACGAGATGCTGGGTGAGCGAATAGTACTTCGCGGCCGTGTAGTGACTGCTGAAGACGTAGCTCGGTAGATTGTTCTCGGCCCCGTCGATCACGCCGGTCTGCAGCGCGCTGAAGACCTGATCGTACCCCATCGCGACGCCGTTGCCGCCGAGCGCGTTCATCATGTCGATGAAGATGGGATTGCCGATCACGCGAATCTTCAGCCCCTTCACGTCCTCCACCGTCCTGATGGGCTTCTTGGTATTGTAGATGCTGCGCGCACCCGAATTCATCCAGCAGAGTGCGACGAGATTTGCGCTGGCATTGGCGCTGACGCGGTCCAGAAGGTCCTGACCGATCGGACCGTCCATCATCTTTTCCGAATGTTCGATGCTCTTGAACAGGAAGGGCATGTTGACGACGTTGACGTCATCGACGATCGGGCCGAGCGCGCCGGCGCTGACCCGCAGCATCTGGATCGCCCCGATCTGGGTCTGCTCGATGGTCTCTTTCTCGCCGCCGAGCTGAGCGGACGGATACATCTGGATCGACAGCCTGCCGCTGGTGGCCGCCGCAAGCTTCTTGCCGAGGTTTTCTGTTGCTGCAACCGTCGGATACCCCGGCGGCTGAACGTCGGATGCCTTGAACACCGCCTTCGATTGCGCAAGGGCGGCCGAGATCGGCGGCAGCGTTGCAACGCCCGCAAAGCCCACGCTCAGTCTGATGAAATCGCGTCTTTTCATGGCGTCTCTCCGCCGAAGTGATCGTGTCGCCGCAAGGTTCGATGCGATCATCTCGCTAGCTTGGTTGATCGAAATACTCTGGATTCTTGGTCTGAATTTCAGAGATGTCGTCGAGCAGGCGTTCCAGATGACTCGCCATGGCAGCCCGGGCACGATCCGGATCGCGCCGTTCGATGGCCTGAAGGATTGGTTCGTGCTCTGCGATCACTTCGGCCATCCGTCCGATCTGCGGCAAGGTCAGGCGGCGATAGCGGTCGACGTGAACCTTGACCTGAACGATCAGCTTCCAGATACCGGGATAGCCGGCGACCTCGGCGATGCCAGCGTGAAACATCTCGTCGGCCTGGTGGAAGGCTTCGCGATCCTTTGCGGCGCAGGCCTCGCGCTGACGTTCGAGGGTCGCATGCAGGTTGAGCAACTGGCTCGATGTTGCATGCTCGGCCGCCAGCCGTGCGGTGGTCTCTTCGAGAGACTTTCGGATGATGATGGTCTCGGGGAGTGCTGCGACCGGAATGCGCGAGACGAAGATGCCGGACTGCGGAAAGATCTCGACCAGCCCTTCGTCCGAGAGCTTCAGAATGGCCTCGCGGACCGGTGTCCTGCTGACGCCATAGGCCGTCGCGATCTGCGCTTCCGAAATCGGTTCGCCCGGCAGGCGCACGAGCGACACGAGTTCCGACCTGAGATCGGTGTAGATGCGTGACGCTGCTGTCGCGCCGCGGGGTCGACCATTGCGGCGCATGCGGGCCACCACGGGCCGTGGCGCTGCGGCCAATTTCCTCGGGGGGCGACCGGACATTTTCGTTTCCTCAACTGATATATTAATATATGAAACTCGCTTTGCAATCGAAATTGCCGTCAGCTGAGGGCTCGTGATGGTGCGCTGCGATGTAGACCGTCGCAGGCAGCAAACACGAGCACGCAACAAAGCCTATCGTCTTTTCTTGCCGTCTTCATCTCGCCCCTAACGGCGGATCAGCCGTCGTCGGCGGCGACTTGTCCACGTCCAGAACCAGATCTGCGGTGATGCAGACACGTACGAATCTTGTTCATGCGAATGCCTCGCGAATGCTCTCGGCGGATGCATTCTTTGATGCTACCAATCGGGCATGAACCAGCAGACCCGCGTCGATATCCGCCATTCCACCTGCCCGCACGATTGTCCGTCCGCCTGCGCGCTCGACGTCGAAGTGCTCGATCGGAAGACGATCGGCCGCGTTCGCGGCTCGAAACGGCAGACCTATACGGCTGGCGTGGTTTGCGCTAAGGTCGCGAGATATGCCGAGCGGATTCATCATCCTGAAAGGCTGATGCATCCGATGCGTCGCGTCGGTCCGAAAGGATCAGGGCATTTTGCACGCATCTCTTGGGACGAGGCATTGGACGAGATCGCGGAGCGGTTTCTCCAGGCGGAGCGGGATTTTGGCGCTCAGTCGGTATGGCCGTATTATTACGCGGGCACGATGGGTCTCGTGATGCGCGACGGCCTCAATCGTCTCACCCATGTGAAGAAGTATTCGCGATTCTACTCGACGATCTGCGCCAATGTCGCGCGTATCGGCTTTGCCATCGGCACCGGGAAGATCGCCGGCGTCGATCCGCGGGAAATGGCGCTCTCGGACCTGGTCGTGATCTGGGGCACGAACCCGGTGAACACGCAGGTCAATGTCATGACTCATGCCGCGCGCGCCCGAAAAGAGCGGGGCGCCAAGATCGCCGCGATCGATGTCTACGACAATGAGACGATGAAGCAGGCCGACATCAAGATCATCCTGCGCCCGGGCACCGACGGCGCCTTTGCCTGCGGCGTGATGCACGTGCTGTTTCGCGACGGCTTTGCCGACCGCGCCTATATGGAGAAGTACACGGACTGCCCTGCGGAACTCGAAGCGCATCTGCAGACGCGGACGCCGCAATGGGCATCGCAAATCTCTGGCGTTCCCGTGGCCGAGATCGAGGCGTTCGCCCGTCTGGTCGGAGAGACGAAGCGCACCTTCTTCCGGCTGGGTTACGGCTTCACCCGTAGCAGGAACGGTGCCACGCAGATGCATGCGGCATCCTGCATTCCCGCGGTGACGGGCGCCTGGCAGTACGAAGGAGGCGGGGCCTTCTTCAACAACGCCGCGCTTTGGCACTTCGATGAGTCGATCATCGAGGGCCATGACGCCGTGGATCATTCCACCCGCTTCCTCGATCAGTCCCAGATCGGGCGCATCCTGACGGGAGACGCGGTGGCCCTCTGTGGAGGCCCGCCAGTCAAGGCGATGCTGATCCAGAACACCAACCCGATGACGGTGGCGCCCGAGCAGGAGCTGGTTCGCAACGGATTTGCGCGCGAAGACCTTTTCGTCGCCGTCCACGAGCAGTTCATGACCGAGACGGCGCAGATGGCGGACATCGTGCTGCCCGCCACGATGTTCATGGAGCATGACGATCTCTATTACGGCGGCGGCCATCAGCACATCTCGGTCGGACCGAAGCTGATTGATCCACCGGGTGAGTGCCGCTCCAACCACGAGGTGCTGCAAGGCCTGGCGCGGCGGCTGCGGGCTGTGCATCCGGGCTTCGAGATGTCGCCGCGCGAGCTGATCGATGCGACGTTGAAGAAGAGCGGCCATGGCGATATCGCCGGGCTCGAGGCCGATGTCTGGCGTGACCTTCAGCCGGACTTCCGCACGTCGCACTATCTCGACGGCTTCGCGCACAGGGACGGCAAATTCCACTTCAAGGCCGACTGGGCTCATCCGCCATTCGGACGCGTCATGGGCAATCCGGAGCGCATGCCGTCATTGCCCGACCATTGGGCGGTGACCGAAGAGGTCGATCAGCAGCATCCGTTCCGGCTTGCAACCAGTCCCGCACGCTCGTTCCTCAACACCTCCTTCAACGAGACGCCATCGTCGCAGGCGCGGGAAGGGGCCCCCTCCGTCATGATCCATCCGCTGGATGCAGCCCCGCTCGGCATCGTCGACGGCGACATCGTCACGCTCGGCAATGAGCGCGGACAGACCTCGCTTGCGGCCCGGCTGTTCGACGGAGTCCGGCGCGGAGTGTTGATCGCCGAATCGATCCATCCCAATCGCGCCCATGTCGGGGGACGCGGCATCAACGTGCTCACCGCCGCCGACACCGTCGCCCCGATCGGGGGCGCGGCCTTCCACGACAACAAGGTCTGGCTGCGCAAATCGGCAGGCTGACCCACTGGGGCAAGCCGAGTTATCGAAAATCCCTTCTGATTCGAGGGCCTTATTCGCCCCTCACCCCGAGAGGCGGGGCTCGCAGGATCATTTTACCCTTCTTGACGTTTCACATTCTCTTCTTGAGCGCCGCTCAAAAGCGCGATATATATTTTGAGCGTTGCTCAAAATATGGAGAAGTCTCATGCAGGTTCTCGACTCTCGCGCTCCCCATTTTTTTTCGACCAATGCGCCGACAGGACTGAACGGTCTCGCGCGGTTCGCGTCTCACCTTTTGACGGCGCGCGTCGAGCGGATCGCAAATGCTTGTGATGTTGCCGGTCTGCTGGCTGCGCGGCGAACGAGGCGGCTGGCGGGACAACGTCTGTTTCGTGCCGCCGGGCGCGAAGGGCACCGGCTGCGCCGTGGCGGCCTGTTCGGCTGCTTCCACTACCTGAGCGAACTGACCTGACCTCGTCTCAAATCCCGATCTGATGCGCAACGAAGCGGTCACCATGTCCTCGCGTCCCACCCCCTCCGTCCCGTTGCCATCGGTCTGGATAAGCCTTTTGCACACGACCTTCGCGCTATTTTCCATCCTGGTCGGCGACCAACAACAGAACGCCTAACCGCATGACCGCGTCTAACGGGATGCATCGCCGGCTCCGCCTCATTTCATCACCAACCTTCAAGACTCTTGCGATCCTTGCGGCCAAGCCGCTGCAGCACATCAGGAATCGATCATGATCAAGCAGTTGATGTCGTCGCGCCGTTTTGCCCCGCTGTTCTGGGCTCAATTCTCCTCGGCGCTGAACGACAACGTCCTGAAGAATGCGCTGGTCATCATGCTGCTCTATGGCGCCGTGGCAACGCATGGCGACGCGCTTGTGACCGTGGCGGGCGCCGTCTTCATCTTTCCGTTCTTCATCCTGTCCGGGCTCGGCGGCGAGCTGGCGGATCGATATGTTAAGGGAATCGTGGCGCGCCGGCTCAAATTCGCGGAGATCTTCGCCGCAACCTTTGCGGCGCTGGGCTTCTTTCTGCATTCGATCCCGCTGCTGTTCGTCGCCCTCGGCATGTTCGGTGTCATTGCCGCGCTGTTCGGTCCCGTGAAATACGCCATGCTGCCCGATCAACTGACGGTCGGTGAGCTCGCAACCGGCAACGCGCTGGTCGAAGGCGCGACCTTCATGGCCATCCTGATCGGCACCATCGCCGGCGGCCAACTCGTCTCCGGCTCGTCGCACATGGGATGGGTCGCTCTCGCCGTCATCGGCCTCGCGTTGATCTCCTGGGCGTCGGCCTCGCGCATTCCGCATACGTCGCCGTCGGCCCCCGATCTGCGCATCACGGCCAATCCCTGGACCTCGACCTCGCACCTTCTCAAGTCGCTGTACGCCGCGCCGCGGCTGTGGGACGGCATGGTGATCGTGTCCTGGTTCTGGCTGGTCGGCGCCGTCGTGCTGTCGCTGCTGCCGGCGCTGGTCAAGGATGTCGTCGGCGGCACCGAGGGCGTGGTCACTCTGTGCCTCGCCATCTTCGCGATTGGCATTGCCATCGGCTCGCTGTTCGCAGCGCATCTCAGCCACGTCAGGCCGAATCTCGCGCTGGTGCCGATCGGCGCCATCCTCATGGGCGTGCTCGGCCTCGATCTGTCCTGGGCGATCGGGACGACCGAGGCCGCAAAGGGCCTCACGCCGCTCGCCTTCGTCGGCTCTTGGGCGGGCGCGCGCATGCTGATCGATTTCGCCGTTTTCGCCTTTGGCGGCGGCCTGTTCGTGGTTCCGGCGTTTGCCGCCGTGCAGGCCTGGTCGGAGCCGACCGAGCGCGCCCGGGTCATCGCTGCCGGCAATGTGCTGCAGGCCGCCTTCATGGTGGTCGGCTCGCTGGGGGTGGCCGGCCTGCAGGCCGCAGGCGTCTCGATCGCCTGGATCTTCCTCGGTCTGGCTTTGGCGAGCTTCGGCGCCGTCTGGTTCGTGCTCAACAAATGGGGCAGGGAGGGCGTGCGCGATTTCGGCGCGATGCTGTTCCGTGCTCTGTTCCGCACCGAAGTGCGCGGCCTGGAGAACCTGCCGCCAGCCGGCACCCGCATGCTGATCGCGCCGAACCATGTCAGCCTGATCGACGGTCCGCTGCTACACGCGGTGCTTCCGATTGATGCGACCTTCGCCGTGGACACCGGGATCTCCAAGGCCTGGTGGGCGAAGGTCTTCCTGAAGCTGGTGAGCCACATCACGATCGACCCGACCAAGCCGCTCGGTGCTCGCGACCTGATCAAGCTGGTCGCCAGCCAGGAGCCGGTGGTGATCTTCCCCGAGGGCCGCATCACTGTGTCGGGCTCGCTGATGAAGGTCTATGACGGCACCGCAATGATCGCCGACAAGGCCGACGCCATCGTGGTGCCCGTTCGCATCGAGGGCGCGCAGCGCTCGCATCTCAGCTATCTCAAGGATGGCCAGATCAAGCGCTCCTGGTTTCCCAAGGTGACGGTGACGATCCTGCCGCCGGTGAAGCTCACCATCGATGCGGCTCTCAGGGGCAAGACCCGCCGCAATGCGGCCGGCGCGGCGCTGCAGGACGTGATGATCGACGCCATGGTCAAGAACGCCATGCTGGATCGGACGCTGTTCGAGGCGCTCGCCCATGCCCATCGCGACCACGACACCGGCAAGGTGATGATCGAGGATCCGCTCGGCACCAAGCTGACCTATCGCAAGCTGCTGCTCGGCTCGCAGGTGCTCAGCCGCAAGCTCGAGCAGGGCACGATGGTGGGCGAGAACATCGGCCTGTTGCTGCCGAACTCCGCCGGCGTCGCCGTGGTGTTCATGGCGCTGCAGTCGATCGGCCGCGTGCCGGCAATGCTGAATTTCTCCGCCGGCCCGGTGAATGTGCTGGCGGCAATGAAGGCGGCGCAGGTCACGACCGTTCTGACGTCGCGGGCCTTCATCGAGAAGGGCAAGCTCGACAAGCTGATCGCGGCGATCGAAGGACAGGCCCGCCTGGTCTATCTCGAGGACGTCAAGGCCTCCGTCAGCCTGGCCGACAAGATCAAGGGGATGATCGACGGCACCAAGCCGCGCGTCGCCCGCAATGCCGACCATCCGGCGGTGATTCTGTTCACGTCCGGCTCCGAAGGCACCCCGAAGGGCGTCGTCCTGTCCCATCGCAACATTCTCGCGAATGCCGCGCAGGCATTGGCGAGGGTCGATGCCAACGCTAACGATCTTGTGTTCAATGTTTTGCCGGTCTTTCACTCCTTCGGCCTCACTGGCGGCATGATGATGCCCATGTTGGCGGGCATTCCGATCTACATGTACCCGTCGCCGCTGCATTACCGGATCGTGCCCGAACTGATCTACCAGACCGGCGCCACGATCCTGTTCGGCACCGACACCTTCCTGACCGGCTACGCGCGCTCCGCTCATGCCTACGATTTCCGCACCCTGCGGCTGGTCATTGCCGGCGCCGAGCCGGTCAAGGATCGGACACGGCAGATCTACATGGAGCGTTATGGCATCCGCGTTCTCGAAGGCTATGGCGTCACCGAGACCGCGCCGGTGCTGGCGATGAACACGCCGATGGCCAACCGTGTCGGCACCGTCGGCCGCCTGTCGCCGCTGATGGAGTATCGGCTCGACAAGGTGCCGGGCATCGAGGAGGGCGGACGGCTTTCGGTCCGCGGCCCCAACGTCATGCTCGGCTATGTCAGGGCCGAAAATCCCGGCGTGCTCGAGGCACTGCCGGAGGGCTGGCACGACACCGGCGACATCGTCACCATCGACGCGCAGGGCTTCATCACGATCAAGGGCCGCGCCAAGCGCTTTGCCAAGATCGCCGGCGAGATGGTGTCGCTGACGGTGGTCGAGCAGATCGCCGCGGCTTTGTGGCCGCAGGCAGCCTCGGTCGCGGTGTCGATCCCCGACCAGCGCAAGGGCGAGCGCATCGTGCTGATCACGACGCAGAAGGATGCCGAACGCTCCGCGATACAGCGTCAGGCCAAGGCGCAAGGCGCGCCGGAGCTTGCGGTGCCGGCCGTCGTGATGGTGGTCGACAAGATCCCGCTGCTCGGCTCGGGCAAGACCGACTATGTCGGCGCCAAAGCGCTTGCCGAGGCGAGTGCGGCAACCGCTACGACGGAGCGCGAGCCGGAGGAGCGGGAAGTCGCGTGATCGCATCGCTGCGCCGGCGTTCTCAGCACAGTGGCCCCCGCGACGCGGGGGTTGTGCTGCTGCATGGCATCGCCGGCCGGTCATTGATGCTGCGTCCGCTGGAAAAGCGGTTGCAGCGCGCAGGTTTTGCGACGCTGAACCTCGACTATGAGAGCCGCAAGAAGCCGCTCGAGTTTCTTGCTGACGACATCCGCCCGGCGATCGCCGATTTCGCCGCCGGGATCGACGGTCCGGTCCATTTCGTCACCCACTCGATGGGCGGGCTGCTGGCACGGGTCGCGATCGCGAAGCATCGGCCGGCGCGGCTCGGCCGTGTCGTCATGCTCGGAACGCCCAATGGCGGCAGCGAGCTCGCCGACCGGCTGCAGAACGTCGGGCTGTATCGCGCCTATTTCGGGCCGGCAGGCCTGCAACTGGTGACCACGAAAGACGTCACGCTCGCCTCCTTGCCGGCCGCCGACTACGAGATCGGCGTGATCGCCGGCAACCGTTTCCTCGACCCGATCGCCGGGCTGTTCCTGCTGCCATGGCCGAACGACGGCCGCGTCTCGGTCGAGAGCTGCAAGCTCGTCGGGATGACGGACTACACGACCGTCAAGGCCTCGCACGTGGGACTGCTGGTGCATCCGACGTCGTTCCGGCAGACCATCGCGTTCCTGCGTACCGGCCAGTTCGAGCCTGCGCGTCCGCTGCTGCGCGGCGTCATCGATGAGATCGGCCGCCGCGCGGCCTCCTGACGCAAGTTTTCCTTGCTCCTCGCGGCTATCCCGCGACAATCTCGCATCCGACAGCAAGCGACAGGCAAGGCGATGACCGACGACAGCGTGATTCTCGACAAGCGTGGGCAGGCCCTCTGGATCACCATCAATCGTCCGGAGAAGCGCAACGCGCTGAATGGCGACGTCATCGCCGGCATCTCGCGCGGCTATCGCCAGGCGCATGACGATCCCGGGGTGCGCGTGATCGTGCTGACGGGGGCGGGCGACAAGGCGTTCTGCGCGGGCGCCGACCTGCAGAACTCCGGCGCGGCGTTCGCGATGGATTTCTCCCGTCCCAATGTCGACTATGCCGATCTGCTCAGGCTGTCGCAGAATGCCACCAAGCCGGCGATCGCGCGGGTCGGCGGCGTCTGCATGGCCGGCGGCATGGGCCTGCTGTGCATGACCGACATGGCGGTCGCGGCCGATCACGTCCTCTTCGGCCTTCCGGAGGTGAAGGTCGGCGTGTTCCCGATGCAGGTGCTGAGCCTCTTGCAGAGCATCGCGCCGCCGCGGCTCGTCAACGAATGGGCGCTCACGGGCGAGCCGTTCGACGCCAAGGTCGCGCAGGCCGCCGGGCTGCTCAACCACGTCGTTCCCGCCGCCGAGCTCGACGGCAAGATCGACTGGCTGATCGGCCGTCTCGTCGACAAGTCGCCGACAGCCATCCGCCGCGGCAAATACGCCATGCGCGCCATCGCCTCGATGTCGTTCGACGAGTCCATCGCCTATCTCGAAAGCCAGATTGCGCTGCTCGCGATGACCGAAGACGCCAAGGAAGGCCTGAAGGCATTTGCCGAGAAGCGCAAGCCGGTGTGGCCGGGGAAATGATTTCGCTCGTATGATGAGGTCGTCATTCCGGGGCGCGCGTAGGGCGAGCCCGGAATCCATACTCCCGATGGCGGTTATGGATTCCGTGCCCACGCGTTGCAGGCGCCGTCCGGAATAACGCTGGTGGAGACGTGCGCGTGTTCTCAACATCGTCGCCATCGTCAAGCAACAGAATATATTCGTCAGCAATCTCGCGGCGCCGTGCGCCCGAGTCCCGTTCTGGTCTCAGCACTCAGAGATGAAGAGGGCGCAGGGCAGGTGAATCGGCTTATACGTGATCTCTCTGGTGCCCCGGGCTTTCTGGTCACCGTCACGTGCGTGCGGCCTGCCGTCTTTGAGGAGCACCTGTTCCTCGGCTAGCGTGCAACTCTACGCCCGCCACGGGGACCCACTCCCGGCGCTCGTTTCTGCACAGGCCAAGCGCTCTGAGCGGCATCAATCGGATCATGGGTGACGAGATCAAGGATCTCGTTGTTGGCGAAGCCGATCGCCATGGGGCGCACCACGTCTGCCACCACGCCCAGATCGTAGAATTCGGTTACCGCCCCGTCGATCCGAAACCAGTTTTCGCAGACACCGGTATCGAGATTGATCAATTGGATTCCGCACCACGGTTCGGAATCGGTTTCGGCTAACCGGCGATCCAGTGCGAGACCCTCGAACCGCTCATAGCGAGGTTTCGACAAGCCAACGAAGGCATAGTTGCCGAAAAACGCGAGCCCGCGCACGAAGCCGGGACAGAAGGCCAAAACCTGGAACGTCGCGCCGGCTGCTGAATGCGCGATCCACCCGATCTCCCCTGTGCCCGAGTTAAGCACCCACAATCTCCCGCGATAGAGTCGGGGGGAATGAGGCATCGAGAGACCGCCGATCACTATCTCGTTGGAGTGCACGTCGACGACGATGCCGCCATCGGAGCGACGGTCGCGCCAGCCATCGACGGTATCCGATTTGCTGATCGCGGTAACGTAGCGAGGGGTGCCGTCTTCGATGGCAAGTCCGTTCAGGTGACATCGGTCCTCCTTGACGATCTTCGAAATGAATGAAGGCTTCCACAGCGGCGTGAAGCTGTGCCGTTCCGATATTGAAGCAAGACAATTGTAAAGCGTGTTGACGAAGACGATGCGGCCATCGCTCAGCACCCCGACGTCGTGAACATCGAGCTCGCCGGTGGTGAATATCTGGCGCGGGACATAACAGGCATCGTGCAGATCGTTGATCCGCTGGCCGGGCGCAAGCACGTTCCTGAATTTCAGGATTTGGAACATCGTGGCGAGCAGAATCGTGTCTCTGTCCACGACGCAGAGTCCCATAGCCTTGTGAAAGAGGCGCTCGTGGACCAAGAGCCCGCCATCGACGTTCTGACCGAGGAAATAGAGTTTGCCGGATTGATAGGACGAACCCACGATGGCGATGCGCTGAGAACCAAGAAACTCGGGCAGTCCGGGGGACATGGAGTACCGAAGCGCCTCCCCGCCGGCTTGGCCGACCTGTTCCGCGGGAAGGCGCAGGCCAGTTTGATCGGCGGGCAAAATCTCGTTTGATTCGAATGTCGGCACATCGTCACGACAGCACATGGATGCTTCCCCAAACGGCGGTGGACCCGACAAGAGGCCGCGCCTCTTCAGCGCGGCCCAGGAGAGCGCCTCGAAAGACGGGATCGACCTACGACTTTGTGATCGAAGTGCGGCATCTCCTGGTTGTCGAGTGATTTTTGACATATAAAGGTTGAATTTCCCAGCCCAAGGAGGGGGGCGCTTGTCCGACAGGTCTCTATGCCGGCAGCTGGTGCTGTCGTCTTCGATGCTGGTGGGTGCTGTTTCCGGCTATAGCCGCCGGGCCTACTCTGCTTGCGCCAATGTGGGCGGTTCCAATTGGGAATGCTCGGGGGCCAGCACCGCCCAGACGATTTCGGGCGCCAACGCGCACGTGACTGCGCTATCGGGATTCCGCATTACCACTGTCTCCGCGAATGCCCTCACGATCACCGGCGCTGGCGACCTTTCATATACCGACACGAACTCCTCTCCGTTTACCGCGAGCGCCGGTAACGGACTCAATATGACGACGACAGCCGGCGTTCTGGGCAGCATCACAGTCAATACCAACGGTGATATCACCGCCCTCAACTACGGCATTCGGGGCCGCAACCAGGGCACCGGCGCGCTCAACATCACGACCAATGGCGATGTCGTCAGCACGGGCACAACCGCGGTATCGCGGGGAATCGTGGCGATCAATTTCGGCACTGATCTGACCGTGACAACCGGCGCGGGCTCCAACGTTAGTGGCGCACGCTACGGAATTCTGAGCCGCAACTACGGCACTGGATCGACGACCGTGACGGTCAATGGTGACGTCACAGCCGCCGGCACGACCGGCAGCGATTTCGCGCTTCTCGCGAGAGGGAACGCGGATGTCACGGTGACCACAACCGCCGGAACCGCCGTGAGCGGCCAGGAGAGCGGCATCTTTGCGCGGAGCGATGGTAATGGCGCGGTAAAGATTACCATCTCGGGCGACGTCACAGGAACCAATACGACGGGCATATATGCGAGAAGCGGAACGAGCGGATCGATTGCGATTGCGATCGGTGCCAGAAGCCAGGTGACCTCGAATGGTACGGGGGCGGATGGTTTCGCCATTGATACATCGAGCCTCGTCGTCAGCCCCACGACTCTCACTGTGGCCGGCACGCTCAACGGCGGTGCAGGCGGCGCGGCGCGATTTCATGGTTCGGCGAACCGGCTTGAGCTTCATCCAACCGCTGTGATCAACGGCAACGTCTTCGGCGGCGGCAGCGACACCCTTGCACTGGGCGGCACGGGTACAGCGAGCTTCAACGTCGCAACGGTCGGTGCAGGCCTGCAATACCAGGGCTTCGGGACGTTTCTCAAGGAGGGCAGCAGCCACTGGACGCTTACGGGCGCCACTCCGCTCATCTCCAGCTTTGCCGTGAGTGGCGGCCTGCTCGAGGTTGACGGAAGCATGCCAAACACCTCGGTCACGGTGAATAGCGGCGCACTGCAACTCGGGAATGGCGGCAGCGGCGGCTCGATCGGCGGCAACGTCAACGACAATGGCACCTTCGCGATCAATCGTTCCGACAGCTACACGTTCGGTGGCATCATTTCGGGCACCGGGACGTTCCAACAGCTTGGCTCCGGCTCGACCATCTTCTCTGGCGCGAACACTTATACCGGCGGCACCACCGTCAGCGCTGGGACGCTGCAACTCGGGAATGGCGGCACCAGCGGCTCGATCGTCGGCGACGTGATCAACAACGGAATCTTGGCCTTCAATCGTTCCGACAATTACACCTTCGGTGGAACGATCTCGGGCCCTGGTACCCTTGAGCAGAACGGCAGTGGCACGCTCGTCCTGAGCGGGGACAGCAGCTATACCGGTCCGACGTTCGTCAACGGCGGAATACTGGACGTCACGGGGAGGCTTGCATCGACCGTGTTCGTCAACTCCGGGACCCGGCTCACGGGCAATGGCACGATCGGGGGGCTCGGTGTCGCGAGCAGCGGAGTCGTTGCGCCAGGCAATTCGATCGGGACGCTTAATGTCTCCGGCGATCTATCCTTTGCCTCTGGCTCCGCCTACGAAGTCGAGACCAACGCGACCGGGGCCGCAGACCGGATCGCGGCGACCGGCACGGCAAGACTCAATGGCAATGTTGTTGTCCTGCCGCAAAGCGGTGCCTATGGCTTCCGTACGACCTACAATATTCTCAATGCCGCCGATGGCGTCATTGGTACCTTCTCTGGGGTGAGCAGCAACTCTGCGTTCCTGTTTCCCAGCCTGAGTTATGATGCCAACAACGTGTTCCTCTCGCTGACCCAGTCGACCTTCTTTCCGAGCGTCGCGCGGACGGCAAACCAGCTGGCCGTAGCCACCGCTCTCCAGGAAAGCTCGCCGGACAGCCGGCTTTTCGGCAGCGTTATCTTCCAGACGGCGGCCGGCGCGCAGCAGGCGTTCGACGCGCTATCGGGCGAACTTCATGCCAGCGCACGGACGTCCATTGTTGAAGACGGCCATTACGCCCGGGATGCCGTCCTCGGACGCTTGCGTCAAACTTCGTTTGAGGACCGTTTTGGGGCCTTTGCGGGTTTTGGCTCCGAAGGTCCGGCCGTGATCTACGGTGATGCCGATCGATCCCCGCCGAAGCACCTGGCCTATGTCGATACGGGCAGGCACATTTTCCGCGCTGGCAGCATTCCTTTGTCGGCCAACGCATCCACATCGCGGAATATTGCCTGGTGGGCTCAGGGAGTGGGGGCTTGGGGCACGGTTCATGGTGACGGGAGTGCTGCTGGTATGAGCAGACGCCTGAGCGGCTTCTTCAGCGGAGTAGACGGGCGGCTGGGAGACAACTGGCGGGCAGGCGTTGCACTCGGCTACACCAATTCGAGGATGAGCATCGATGCCCGTGCGAGCTCGGCCGATATCGAGAGCGCATCTTTCGGCGTCTATACAGGGTTGGGCGTGGGTGCCTGGAACGTCCGCTCGGGGGCACTTCTGAGTTTCAGCACGATTGGGAGCGCTCGCTCGATCAGCTATCCCGGTTTTCTCGAACGGGCGACCGGGCGCTATGGCGCGTTCAGCTCACAATTATTTGGTGAGATTGGGTATGATCTAAACCTCGCGAATGCTGTTGTGGAGCCATTCACAGGTTGGTCCTGGATCCATCTCCATACCAATGGCTTCGATGAGGCCGGTGACGTTGCCGCACTTTCCGTCGCATCGCGCGAGGAGGACGTGGGTTATACCGCGATCGGGTCGCGCGCGTCGGCGGTGATTGGATTGTCGGGCGGAATGGCGCTCAAACCTTCAGCATCGCTCGCTTGGCAACACGGGTTCGGCCAGCTTAAGCCGGAAGACTACCTGCTTTTCAGAAGCACGGGCGCTCGATTCGACATCGCCGGGGTGCCGCTCGCCCGCGATGCCGCCCTGGTGCAAACCGCGCTTGATCTGCGCACAGGCGCCAATACTGTCATAGGATTGTCCTATCGCGGCAATCTTTCGACCAGCACCCAGGATCATTCGGTCGAGGGGCACATCAAAATTCAATTCTAGCTCTATCCGGCAAAAGATATTCGGAGCGATGCACGAGGCGATTCGGCATCTTATCGAGACGTGCCTACGATTTGCCCGCGACTGCGCAGCACACTTTCGAGCGTTGCCTGGTTTTGTCCTTGCCGCAGATGAACAATGAGCTTGGATGATCTTCGTTTGCGACTGAAACCTTACAGCAGAATTGGCTACGCAGGTTGCTCCGAGCTTCGCACGGCGTCATGATTGATGGATCCTGCGGCATTCGGATCGAGGAGAACATGACGCCATCGGCCGGACATCCCAACGCTGACGGCCTGCGCATCCGGCCGATGCGCCCGGACGAGATTTCGCTCGCCATCGATTGGGCGGCGGCCGAGGGCTGGAATCCCGGCCGGTCGGATGCGGCCTGTTTCGCCGTGGTCGATCCCGGCGGCTTTCTGATTGCCGAGCGTGAGGGCGTGCCGGTCGCAACCGTGTCCTGCGTGAACTACGACGACCGCTTCGCCTTTCTCGGCTTCTACATCGTCCGTTCCGAGCTGCGCGGGCACGGCTACGGCTTGCGGCTCTGGCAGGCGGCGATGGCCCATGCGGGTTCGCGGGTCGTCGGGCTCGACGGCGTGGTCGCGCAGCAGGACAACTACCGGAAATCCGGCTTCAGCTATGCGTATGCCAATATCCGCTACGGCGGGCGACCCGTAGCCCTGCCGCAGTCGGTGGAGCGATCAGGTGTCGTCACTCTGGGCGATGTGTCGTTCGCCGATATCGAAGCGTCAGACGCGACCGTGTTTCCTGCCCCGCGCCGTGCATTCCTGCGGGCCTGGATCGACACGCCCGGTCATCTCGGCCGGGCGCTGATCCGCGACGATACGCTAGCCGCCTGGGGTGTGATCCGTCCGTGCCGCATCGGCTACAAGATCGGTCCGCTGGTTGCCGAGAGGCGCGATGATGCCGAGGCCGTAATCGCGGCTCTGTTGAGCACGGCCGGCGAAGCCGAGGTGTTCCTCGACGTGCCCGCGATCAATTCCGCGGCGGTGGCGCTCGCCGAGAGCCTCGGCCTCAAGCCGGTGTTCGAGACCGCGCGGATGTACACCGGGCCAATCCCGCCGCTACGGATCGAGCGGGTGTTCGGCGTCACCACCTTCGAGCTCGGTTAGCCCAGCGGCCGCGCGAAGCTCAGTTCATGACCGTCGGGATCGGTGAGGTGAAAATAGCGCTCACCCCATTCGGCGTCGCGCGGCTCGGTCGAGGGCGTGAAGCCGGCGCCGAGCGCCTTCGCGTAGACGGCGTCGACGTCGGCGACATGGAAGATGATGCGGCCCCACCAGCTCCATTGCTTGTCCTTGGGCATGGCGATCAGGTTGAGAAAGCCGAAGCCGACCCTGAAACTCGTGAACGGCGTGTGGGCGCCGCCATGAGCGATGTTGTCGAAGCCGAGCGCGCGATAGAAGGCGACGGCACGCGCCATGTCGTGGGTGGCGATGGTGATCGCGCTGATGCTCTCGATGGTCATGAAGGCGCTCCGAGCCCTAGTGGAAGCCGCGTTGCAGGAAAGCGTATCCTGCCGGTGTCAGGCAAGGGCAGCGTCGCGGCTCATCGCCAGCGCCGCCGGCTCATTGCCGCTCCCAACGCAATAAAGACCGCGGCGCCGAGCGCGACCGTCATCGCGCGCGCGACATCACCGGGCACCAGCAGGGTCTGCTGGGCCGCGCCGCGGCTGAACGAACCGCGGGTGCGGTGCAGGCGCGTCACCGGGTGATCGAGATTGTCGGTGCGGTCGGGCACCAGCGGCACATCGGTCTGTTGCCCGGCGATCGCCTTGGCTGCGAGGTAGCGGTCGAGCAAAGCCGGCGCGACGGCGTTACCGAGGATCGTGAGCAGTGTCGGCCAGCCGATCCAATATTCGCGGAAGCCGCCGTCGGCAACGCGATAGACGGCGTCCGCGATCACCTCGGGCTCCACCGGCCGGCCCATCGGGCGTGGCGTATGCGCAAGGTGCGCGCGGGCCCAGTCGAATTGCGGTGTGTTCACCGCGGGCAGATCGACGATGCTGAGCGTGATGCCCGAGCGCTCGTGCATCAGCTCGGCACGCAGCGAGTCGGTGAAGCCCCGGATCGCATGTTTGGCGCCGCAATAGGCCGCCTGCAGCGGAATGCCGCGATAGGCGAGCGCCGAACCGATCTGAATGATGCGGCCTTCGCTGCGCCGGCGCATCGAGCGCAGCGCCGCCATCGTGCCGTGCACGAAGCCGAGATAGGTGACCTCGGTGACGCGGCGGAATTCTTCCGGCGTGATGTCCGCTACGGTCGAGAACACCGTCTCCATGGCGTCATTGATCCAGATGTCGACCGGACCCAGGCGCTGCTCGAGCCGCTCGGCCGCGTCGAACAGGGCCTGCGCATCGGCGACATCGACGGCCTCGTATTCGGCATGGGCAAACCGCGCCTGCAGCTCGCGCTGGACGTCGCGCAGCGCTTCCTCGTCGCGCGCGATCAGGCCGATGCGATCGCCGGCCTCGCCGAAACGCTTCGCGATGGCACGGCCGACGCCTGCGGAGGCGCCAGTGATGATGATGGTGCGAGTTCGTCTGCGAGGCATGTCCGGTTTCTCCACGCGCCCCTTGGTACAAACGTGCGGCGGCCGGCAATGTTTCGGGCCGGTCAAGCCGGCCGAATGAATTCTCCGTCAGCTTTTGACGGCGCCGGGGAGTTCGACGCGCGATCCACCGAGCTCCGAGAGGGCACGCCAGTCCCCTCGAGATCGTTGGAACGGTAGAATTCGCAGAGCTTTGCTGTGCGACCGAGCTCAGCCCGCATTGGCCTTGAGGCCGGCGGCTTCGATGCCGGCGACCGCGCAGATCTCGTCATTGTCGGAGGTATCGCCGGAGACGCCGACGGCGCCGACGAGCGTGGTGCCGTCCATGATCAGCACGCCGCCGGGCACCGGGACCATGCGCCCCTGGGCCAGCGTGTTCACGGCGTCGATGAAATAGGCCTGCTCCTGCGCGCGCTGGAACAGGGCGCGGGAGCCGAGGCCGAGCGCGAGCGCCCCATAAGCCTTGCCGTGCGCGACCTCGGCCCGCATCAGGCTGGTGCCGTCCTGCGCGGCGGCCGCTTTCAGGCAGCCGCGGGCGTCGAGCACCATCACGGCGAGCGGCTTGAGCTTCTTTTCAAGGCCTTTGGCGAGGGTGGCATCGAGGATCTTGCGGGCGGTGTCGAGAGAGAGGTCGGCCATGTCTGTGAGTCCCTGTGTCATTAACTCAAACGAAGCTGCGTAGGGTGGGCAAAGCGTAGCGTGCCCACCATCTTGCGAAGCGGAAGGTCCGCGGTGGGCACGCTTCGCTTTTGCCCACCCTACGGACTACGTAGATGCTCGCCCTCGCTCCAGGCTCATCGCCAGGAGCTGCGCGGCGTGAACGGCGCCACGATTGGCGCCGTCCTGGATCTGGTGGCGGCAGGAGGTGCCGTCGGCGACGATGAACGTTGCAGCGTCGGCCTTGCGCACGGCTGGTAGCAGCGACGCTTCCGCCATTTGCAGCGAGACCTCGTAGGTCTCCGCGCCATAACCGAAGGCGCCGGCCATGCCGCAGCAGGAGGATTCGATGGTCTCGACCTCGAGCTCCGGAATCAGCCGCAGCACCTGCTCGACAGGCTTGAAGGCGGCGAAGGATTTCTGATGGCAATGGCCGTGCAGCAGCGCCTTGCCGGGCAGGGGGGCGAGCGGCAGCGCGAGCCGGCCGCTCTCGGCCTCGCGCGCCAGAAACTCCTCCAGCAGCAGCGCATGTGCGCTGATCGTTTTCGCGGTCGCGTCGTTGCGCAGCGACAGCAGCTCGTCGCGGAGCGTCAGCAGGCAGCTCGGTTCCAGGCCGATGATCGGCACGCCGCGCGATGCGAACGGCGCGTAGGTTTCGACCAGGCGCTGCAGCTCGGACTTGGCTTCGCCGACGAGGCCGGCGGAGAGAAAAGTGCGGCCGCAGCACAGCGGGCGGCCACCATCCGTCGGCTTCGGCACATGCACGCGATAGCCGCCGGCGATCAGCACGCGCAGCGCGGCGTCGAGGTTTTCGCGCTCGTAGACGCGGTTGAAGGTGTCGCCGAACAGCACGACCTCGCGGCCATCAGCCGGACCGAACGCGTCGGCGTCGACACGGAAGGTGTCGCTGCGGAAGGCCGGCAGCTTGCGCCTGGCGCTGATGCCCGCGACGCGCTCCATCAGTGCGCGCAGGGGCGCGACGTGATTGCGCAGGTTCACGAGCGGCGCGAAGCGGGCAGCCATATCGGCATAGCGCGGCAGATAGGCGACGAGCCGGTCGCGCAAGGTGAGGCCATGCGTGGTCGCGCGGGCCGCCAGCACCTCGATCTTCATCTTGGCCATGTCGACGCCGGTCGGGCACTCGCGGCGGCAGGCCTTGCAGGACACGCAGAGCTTCAGCGTCTCCATCATCTCGTCGGACGACAGCGCGCCGGGACCGAGCTGGCCGGAAATCGCGAGTCGCAAGGTGTTGGCGCGGCCGCGCGTGACATCCTTCTCGTCGCGGGTGGCGCGGTAGGACGGGCACATCACGCCGCCGTCGAGCTTGCGGCAGGCGCCGTTGTTGTTGCACATCTCGACCGCGCCCTGGAAACCGCCGGCGGCGCCGGGATAGGCCGACCAGTCGAGTACTGTCTTGATGTCGTCGACGCGGTAGTCCGGCGGATAGCGGAACAGCGAGCGGTCGTCCATCCTGGGCGGATCGACGATGCGGCCGGGATTGAGCACGTTCGCCGGGTCGAAGCGCCGCTTCACTTCCTTGAAGTCGGCGAGGATGCGGCTGCCGAACATCTGCTCATGGAATTCCGAGCGCACGATGCCGTCGCCATGCTCGCCGGAATGCGAGCCCTTGTACTCGCGCACCATGGCGAACGCTTCCTCGGCGATCGCGCGCATCGCCTTCACGTCCTTCTCGAGCTTCAGGTTCAGCACCGGACGGACATGCAGGCAGCCCTCGGAGGCGTGCGCATACATCGTGCCGCGCGTGCCGTGCCTGGCGAAGACCTCGTTGAGCCGTGCGGTGTAGTCGGCGAGATGCGGCAGCGGCACCGCGCAGTCCTCGACGAACGACACCGGCTTGCCGGCCTCCTTCATCGACATCATCACGTTGAGGCCGGCGGCGCGGAAGTCGGCGACCGCGGTCTGCAGCGCAGGGTCGGAGATCTCGACCACGCCGCCCCATTTGCTGATCTCGTTGCTCCAGGAGAAGCCGAGGTCGCCCATCAGCTCGGAGAGCTGCTTCAGCTTGGCGAGGTTGTCGTCGGCAGTCTCCTCGGCGAACTCGACCACCAGGATCGCGTCGGGATCGCCCCGCACGGCCGCCGCGATCACCGGCTGGAACATCGCGATGTCGCGGCCCAGCCCGATCATGGTGCGGTCGACCAGCTCGACGGCGATCGGCTTCAACTTCACCAGATGCTGGGCCGCATCCATCGCCTGATAGAAGCTCCCGAAATGGCAGACTCCGAGCACCTTGGTGCGGATCAGCGGCCACAGCTTGAGCTCGATCCGGGTGGAGAACGCGAGCGTGCCTTCCGAGCCGACCAGCAGGTGGGCCATGTTGTTGGCCGCGTTGCGCGGCGTCAGCGCGTCCAGATTGTAGCCGCCGACGCGGCGCTGCACCTTGGGAAACTTGTCGGCGATCTCGGCCGCCTCGCGCTCTCCCAGCGCCAGCATGTCGCGAAACAGCGCGCGGGCGCCGTCGGGCGCGCTGACGTCACCAAGGTCGCGCGGCACCTCGCCGAAATGCGCCAGCGTGCCGTCGGCCAGCGCGGCGTCGATCGCGATGGTGTTGTCGCGCATGGTGCCGTAGCGCAGCGAGCGGCCGCCGCAGGAATTGTTGCCGGCCATGCCGCCGATCGTGGCGCGCGACGCCGTGGAGACGTCGACCGGAAACCACAGGCCGTGTTTCCTGAGCTGGCGGTTGAGATCGTCGAGCACGATGCCCGGCTCGACCACGCAGGTCCGGGCCTCGACATCGAGCGAGACGATGCGGTTCAGGTGCTTGGAAAAATCGACGACGATCCCCGCGTTGACGGTCTGGCCGCATTGCGAGGTGCCGCCGCCGCGGGGCGTGACGATGCGGCCGTCGTCGCGGGCGATGGCGAGTGCGCGCAGCGCCTCGTCCATCGTGCGCGGCACGACCACGCCCGCCGGGATGACCTGGTAGAACGAGGCGTCGGTGGCGTAGCGGCCGCGGTTGAAGCGGTCGAAGAAGACGTTGCCCGTGATCTCGGCGCGGAGCTTCTGTTCGAGCCTGGACGGACCGGCTTTGGCGTTCGGCATGGTGATCCCTGGTCGGGCCCGGCTGTCGTCCGGCGGGCGCTGTTCCGCCCGGTGTCATTCATTTCCGCAAATGCGTCAATCTGATTGCATGCAAATTTGCGCAATCCCGGGCGTTATTCGACCTTGTCCGGCTTGGCTCCCGCCAGCGGCGGCTGGCTCTCTGCGAAGTAGGCGATCGCAGCCGCGCCCTTGTTGCGCAGATGCTGGAACAGGATGTCCGACAGCTCGCTTCCGGCGCGGCGGCGCAGCGCATCGAGGATCAGCTCATGCTCGCGCATGGCCTCGCTCCAGCGCTCGCGCTTGCGGGCGAAATTGGCGGAGAAGCGCACCCGGCGGATGCGGCCCGCCAAGCTCTCATAGGTCGCATGAAGGGTGGCATTGGCGGCGGCGTCGACGATCGCGCGGTGGATCAACTGGTTCATGCGGAAATAGCCCTGCATGTCCTGCCGCATGTAGAACCCGTACATATCGTGATGATATTGCTCGATTTCCGTGATCGCTTCATCCGAAATCTTCTCGCAGGCGAGGCGCCCGGCGAGGCCTTCCAGGCCTCCCATCAGGTCGAACAATTCATGGATGTCGGCGGCGCTGAGAGGGCGCACCCGGGCGCCGCGATTGGGCAGTAGCTCGACCAGCCCTTCGGCTGCGAGCACCTTCAGCGCTTCGCGCAAGGGCGTGCGGGATACCCCCAGCATTTCGCAAAGCTGGCGCTCGGACAGGCGTCCGCCGTCGGCGACGTGGCCCTCGACGATGTAGTCGCGCAGCCGTGCCAGGATCTCGTCATGCAGCGAGGTCTCGTCCCGCGCGGGCACGGATCGACCGCTTGGCCCTGCCAAGGGCGGCGTCTCGATATCGGGAATCGTGGAATTCATCTTACCCATTGTAGCGGTAGTTACAGATGTGGTCGACCTCATCCGTGAATGCGTTTAAGCTCTTGCACGTCAAGAAATTGAATGCAATCATGGGTGCCAGAATGCCGTCGTCTCCCTGGAGTTCTGCCGTGACCCGTCCCCAAGGCCGTCATTTCCTGCATATTCCGGGCCCAAGTCCGGTGCCCGAGCGGGTGCTGCGGGCCATGGACATGCCGGTGATCGATCACCGCAGCGCCGAGTTCGCCGAGCTGGGGAGGGCCGTGCTCAGCGGCTCGCAGACAATCTTCAAGACCACGAGCCCGGTGATCATCTACCCGTCCTCGGGCACCGGTGCCTGGGAGGCTGCCATCGTCAACACGTTGTCGCCGGGCGACAGGGTGCTGATGGTCGAGACCGGCCACTTCGCCACGCTGTGGCGGCAGATGGCGGCGCGGTGGGGCATCGAGGTCGACTTCATTCCTGGCGACTGGCGCCGTGGCGTCGATCCCTCTGTCATCGAGGAGAAGCTGGTCGCCGATGCCGGCCATCGGCTCAAGGCGGTGATGGTCGTGCACAACGAGACCTCGACCGGCGCGACCAGCCGGGTCGGGGAGGTGCGTGCCGCCATGGACCGCGCCAAACATCCGGCGCTGCTGATGGTCGACACCATCTCTGGTCTCGCCTCGGCCGACTTCCGCTTCGACGAGTGGAAGGTTGATGTCGCCGTATCCTGCTCGCAGAAGGGTTTCATGCTGCCGCCGGGGCTCGGCTTCAACGCCATCTCGGACAAGGCGCGCCTTGTTGCCAAGGGCAACAAGATGCCGCGCTCGTTCTGGGACTGGGAGGACATGCTGAAGCTGAACGCGAATGGCTTCTTCCCCTATACCCCGGCGACGAACCTGCTCTATGGCCTGCGCGAAGCGATTGCCGTGCTGCTCGAGGAGGGGCTCGATCAGGTGTTCGCGCGCCACCAGCGCCTTGCGGCCGCGACCCGCGCCGCGGTCGAGCATTGGGGCCTCGAGGTGCTGTGCCAGGAGCCAAAGGATTTTTCGCCGGTGCTGACCGCCGTGCTCATGCCGCCGGGCCATGACGCCGATCAGTTCCGCCAGGTCGTGCTCGATAAGTACAACATGTCGCTCGGCTCGGGCCTGTCCAAGGTCGCGGGCAAGGTGTTCCGCATCGGCCATCTCGGCGAGTGCAACGCGCTGACCTTGATGGCTGCGCTGAGCGGTGTCGAGATGGGGCTGCGCGCGGCCGGCGTGCCGCATCGCGCCGGCGGTGTCGATGCCGCGATGGCCCTGCTCGACGAGCCATCGCAGGGCAATGCGCCGAGTCATCTTGCGGCGGTGACATGAGGCCAAATCGCGTGCCGCAAGCCGGGGTGCCCCGCTATGCCGCACTGCACAGAAGAAGGGGATTTGTGTGCATCTGAGGGATGTCAGCCCGGAGCGATCGGTGCTTGCGTCTTCTTTATTGACGCCAGCGGTCTGGCGGGAGAAAAGCGCGGCGAGCGCGTGGCATGCCACGTCCGCGCACCAACCAAATGACCGGGGATGGACGCCAATGACTGTGCACACGGGACGGCATTTTCTTCAGATTCCGGGGCCGACCAACGTACCCGACCGCGTGCTGCGCGCGATGGACATGCCGACCTTGGACCATCGCGGTCCTGAGTTCGCCGAGCTCGGCTTCGCGGTGCTGGCGGCCAGCCAGCGCATCTTCCGCACCAAGCAGCCGGTGATCATCTATCCGTCGTCGGGAACCGGCGCGTGGGAAGCCGCGATCGTCAACACGCTCGCGCCCGGCGACAAGGTGCTGATGGTTGAGACCGGCCAGTTCGCTGTGCTGTGGCGGGGCATCGCCGACAAGTTCAAGCTCGACGTCGACTTCATCCCCGGCGACTGGCGTCATGGCGCCGACATCGCGGCGATCGAGCAGCGTCTGGTCGACGACAAGGCGCACAAGATCAAGGCCGTTTGCGTCGTGCACAATGAGACCTCGACCGGCTGCCTGACGCCGCCGCTCGAGGTGCGCAAGGCGCTCGACCGGTCCGGCCACCCGGCGTTGCTGATGGTCGACACCATCTCCGGCCTCGGCTCGATGGAGTATGAGCACGACGCGTGGGGCATCGACGTCTCCGTCGCGGGCTCGCAGAAGGGCCTGATGCTGCCGCCGGGCCTCGGCTTCAACGCCGTCTCGGAGAAGGCGCTCGCCGCCGCCAAGGCCAATCCCGGCATGCGCTCCTACTGGGACTGGCAGGAGATCATCACCTTCAACAAGCTCGGCACCTTTCCCTATACGCCGGCCTGCAATCTGCTGATGGGCCTCAACGAGGCGCTGAAGATGCTGGAGGAGGAGGGCCACGAGAATGTGTTCGCCCGCCACCGCCGCCACAGCCTTGCGACGCGCGCCGCTGTGAAGGCGTGGGGCCTCGACACGCAATGCGCCGATCCGCAGGCGCATTCGCCGGCGCTGACCGGCGTCGTCATGCCCGACGGCCATGATGCCGATCAGTTCCGCAAGACGGTGCTGGAAAACTTCGACATGTCGCTCGGCACCGGCCTCAACAAGATCAAGGGCAAGGTCTTCCGCATCGGTCATATCGGTCATTTCAACGACCTGATGCTGATGGGCACGCTCTCCGGCGTCGAGATGGGCCTGGCGCTCGCCAACGTGCCGCATCGCGCCGGCGGCGTGCTCGCGGCGATGGATGTCCTGAAGGCGCGCGAGGCCGCGCCGATTCCGAAGGTGGCCTGATGACCGCGCCTGTGACCGGCTCCGACGATCTCATCTATGCCGTCGACGACGGCATCGCCAAGATCACCTTCAACCGGCCGCAGGCGCGCAACGCGATGACGTTCGCGATGTACGACCAGATGGCCTCGATCTGCGAGGCCATCAATGGCGATCGGTCGATCAAGGCGCTGATCCTGACCGGGGCCGGCGACAAGGCCTTCGCTTCGGGCACCGACATTTCACAGTTCCGCGCCTTCAAGACCGCGCAGGATGCGCTCGACTATGAGGCGCGGATCGACCGCGTGCTCGGCACGCTGGAACTGTGCCGTGTGCCGGTGATTGCGGCGATCGCGGGCGCCTGCACCGGCGGCGGCGCCGGCATCGCCGCCTGCTGCGACATCCGTATCGGCACAGAGACCACGCGCATCGGTTTTCCGATCGCGCGTACGCTCGGCAACTGCCTGTCGATGTCGAACATTTCGCGCGTGGTCTCGCTGATTGGGCCTGCGCGCACCAAGGATCTCATCTTCAAGGCGCGGCTGGTCGAGGCGCCCGAGGCGCTGGCGCTCGGTCTGCTCAACGAGATCGTGCCCGACGTCGAGACGCTGCAGACACGCGCGCTGGAGACCGCGAAGCTCATCGCCTCGCACGCGCCGATCACCCTCGAGGTGACCAAGGAGGCGGTGCGCCGCATCCGCCGGACCCTGTCGCGGGACGAGGGCGAGGATTTGATCCTGCGCGCCTATATGAGTGAGGATTTCCGCGAGGGCATGGAGGCGTTCCTCAACAAGCGGACGCCGAACTGGAAAGGCAAGTAGTCCGATGCCGTGCTTGCGACCTTATGCCGAGGAACATGAGGCCGCATCGTGCTTGTGTTCTTGAACTGACCACAATAAGCCAGCAGTATCCTGGTAGGATGCAAGCTGGCGTTTCGAACGGGGAAGAAAACACGTGCGCAAACTGATCAAGATCGCGGCCGCGACGGCGGCCATTTTCACAAGCGCTCCGGCCTTTGCCGGCTGGGAGCCGACCAAGCCGGTCGAGATCGTCGTCGCCGCGGGCGCCGGCGGTGCATCCGACCAGATGGCGCGGATGATGCAGGCTGCCATTCAGAAGAACAATCTTCTGAAGCAGCCGGTTGTCGTGTCGCTGAAGGGCGGCGCGTCGGGCGCCGAAGCCCTGATGTACATGAAGTCCAGCGACGGCGATCCGAACAAGATCCTGATCGCCTATTCGCTGATCTACATGCTGCCGCTGTCGGCCAAGCTGCCGTTCGACTGGCACGAGCTGTCGCCGGTTGCGGTGATCGCACTCGACCAGTTCGTGCTGTGGGACAACGTCAACGGCCCAAAGACGGTGAAGGAGTTCATCGATGCCGCCAAGACGTCGGCCTCGCCGTTCAAGATGGGCGGTACCGGCTCCAAGCGAGAGGACCACGTGCTGACCGTCTTCATGGAGAAGAAGACCGGCGCCAAGTTCTCCTATCTGCCTTACAAGTCGGGGGGCGAGGCCGCGACCCAGCTGGTCGGCGGTCACACCGAATCCAACGTCAACAATCCGTCGGAAAATCTCGAAGTCTGGCGCGCCGGCCAGGTGCGTCCGCTCTGCGTATTCGACAAGGAGCGCATCTCCTACACGACGAAGGTCACCGAAACGCAGTCCTGGAACGACATTCCGACCTGCAAGGAGCAGGGGCTCGACGTGCAGTACCTGATGCTGCGCGGCATGTTCCTGCCGGGCAAGGTGACGCAGGAACAGCAGGAGTTCTACATCGACCTGTTCAGCAAGCTGGTGCAGACATCGGAGTACAAGGACTACATGGAGAAGCAGGCGCTGAAGCCGATCTTCCTCACTGGCAAGGACATGCTGCAGTTCCTCGAAGAGGATGGCTCGCTCAACAAGCAGCTGATGACGGAAGCGGGCTTCGTCGCCAAGTAAGGCTGGACGGGGCGAGGGGATGAGGAGGATCGATGTCCAACGCTGAGCTCGAGATTGCCGTCGACGATCCGACCGCGCCGGAGGAGAATTCTCCGGCCGTCACCTCCACCGGGACCGTCGACGTCGCGGTGTCGCTGCTGCTGCTCGCGCTCGCGGTCGTGCTCGCCTGGGACAATTGGCGGACCGGTGCGTCCTGGGACTCGACCGGTCCGGAGCCCGGCTACTTTCCGTTCTATCTGTCGGTGATCCTCGGCGGCGCCAGCCTTTACGGGATCGGCGCCGCCTTCCTGTCGAGCAAGGAAGCAGTCGAGACCTTCGTGACGCGCGCGCAACTGCGCCGCGTGATGGCCGTGTTCGTGCCGACCTTGTTGTTCTGCATCGCGATGCAGTTCCTCGGCATCTATGTCGCGAGCTTCCTGCTCATCGCCGGGTTCATGCGCCTCGTCGGCAAGATCGCGATCTGGAAATCGCTGCTCACGGCGTTCCTGTTCAGCGCCGTGATGTTCGTGACGTTCGATGTCGTGTTCGACGTGATCATGCCGAAGGGCCCGCTCGAAGCGGCGTTCGGGTACTGATACCGGTCTCTCCCCGTCATTGCGAGGAGCGAAGCGACGAAGCAATCCAGGGCTGCGCATTCGACTCTGGATTGCTTCGCTGCGCTCGCAATGACGGCAAAATAGCTGGAATGGAATCATGGAAGCCTTGGGTCTGCTGCTGCACGGGTTCGCGGTCCTCCTGACCTGGAAGACGCTGCTCTTGATGATGGTCGGGCTGGTGCTCGGCGTCTTCGTCGGCGTGCTGCCCGGGCTGGGCGGCCCCAACGGCGTCGCCATCCTGCTGCCGCTGACCTTCTCGATGGACCCGACCTCGGCCATCGTGATGCTGTCCTGCATCTACTGGGGCGCGCTGTTCGGCGGCGCCATCACCTCGATCCTGTTCAACATTCCCGGCGAGGCGTGGTCGGTGGCGACCACTTTCGACGGCTATCCCATGGCGCAGCAGGGCAAAGCAGCGGAAGCGCTGACCGCCGCCTTCACCTCGTCGTTCATCGGCTCGCTGGTCGCGGTGATGCTGATCACCTTCCTGGCACCCTGGATCTCGTCGTTTGCGCTGAAGTTCGGTCCGCCTGAATTCTTCGCCGTGTATCTCCTGACCTTTTGCTCGTTCGTGGGCCTGGGACGCGAGGACAAGCACAAGACGGTCATTGCGATGGCGCTCGGTCTGCTGCTTGCCGGCGTCGGCATGGACACCGTGTCCGGTCAGTTGCGGATGACCTTTGGCTCGACCGATCTGTTGCGCGGCATCAACTTCCTGGTCGCGGTCATCGGCCTGTTCGGCATCAGCGAGATCCTGCTGACGATGGAGGAACGCCTGGCGCTGCGCGGTCACGCGGCCGCGATCTCCTTGCGCACGGTGCTCGCCGTCTGGAAGGACCTGCCGAGATACTGGATGACCCTGCTGCGTTCCTCAGTGATCGGCTGTTGGCTCGGCATCACGCCGGGCGGCGCGATCGCGGCCTCCTTCATGGGCTACAACCTCGCCAAGCGCTTCTCCAAGGACCAGGACAGTTTCGGCAAGGGCCGTATCGAGGGCGTGTTCGCGCCCGAGACCGCAGCGCACGCATCGGGCACCGCGGCGCTGTTGCCGATGCTGGCGCTCGGCATTCCCGGCTCGGGCACCGCGGCGATCCTGCTCGGCGGCCTGATGGTGTGGGGCCTCAATCCCGGGCCGCTGCTGTTCGTGGAGCACAAGGATTTCGTCTGGGGCCTGATCGCCTCGATGTATCTCGGCAATGTCGTCGGCCTCGTGCTGGTGCTCTCGACCGTGCCGATCTTCGCCTCGATCCTGCGCGTGCCGTTCGCGGCGGTGGCGCCGATGATCGTGGTGTCCTGCGCGATCGGCGCCTACGCCATCCAGAACGCGATGTTCGACGTGTGGCTGATGCTCGGCTTCGGCGTCGTCGGCTATGTCTTCAAGAAGATCAAGATCCCGCTGGCGCCGTTCACCTTGGCGCTGGTGCTCGGTAGCCGTGCCGAGGATGCATTCCGGCAGTCGATGATCATCTCCGGCGGCAACATGAAGGTGTTCTGGGCCAACGGTCTCGTCGGCACCATCACGACGCTGGCGATCCTGCTGCTGTTCTGGCCGCTGATCGATCGGCTGGTGGCGAGCTTCGGCAAGTCCAGCGCGCCTGCGGCGAAGGCCGAGGCGTAGGGCAAGCTGGCCGCGACGTATTGGGCCTCATGGTTCGAGACGCGCCGCGCTCGACCGTTGCCATTTTCGTTGGTCTGGGCGCGGCGCTCCTCACCATGACGGGCTAGGGACCGAGCGGCCGCCTTACACGAGGCCATGAACACGCCGACCGCGTATTCATGGAGAGAATCTTGATCGCGCCGCGGATTCAGACCTCGTCCTGAGGGGCCCGCCCCTTGGCGGGCGTCTCGAAGGATGGCCGCGGAGAGGTGAGCGCCGCGCCAGCTCTCACCACGCGTAGCGCACGGTCCCTTTGCCTGCATAGGAGCGCGTGACGTTCGAGAGCTCGCTCTCCAATGTGGCCATTGCGCTCCAGCCGTTCAGCCAATTCATCTCGACCGATGTGGTCGCTAGCGCGGAATCGCGCGCCTGCGCTGCGCCGTTCACGACGAAGCTCACGCCCGGCAGCGTCTGGAAGGTCGCGGCGACTGAACGATCGGGATTGAAGTCGTGCGCCCAGGCGAGTCGGCCGCGCAAGGTGAGAGTGCCATCGCTCAAGGCATAGGACTTGTCAGTCCGCAGGCCGAGCTCAGTGCGCGTATCAGCGACCGTCTTGCCGTTGTAGCTCAGCGCGAACGTCGAGGCCCCGGCGACGGCTTGCTCGACGTAACCGGGCAGCCGCAGGCTCGTGACCTGCGCCGCTGCGTACGGCGTCAATCCGATGCCGCCGACCGGCGCAAGGAAGCGGGTGCCGCCCTCGATGCGGCCGGTCCAGGCGTGGGCCTGATAGGTCGCGCGCAGCCGGTCGGCGCCGGCGATGGTGACGGCACGGTCGGTGGTGACGTCCTGCCAGCCATAGGCCAGGGCGGCTCTGAGATAGCTCGGGCCGATATGATGATGCAGATAGGCGCCGGCTTGGAATAGGTCAGAACGGCCGGAGCCGAGGCCGCCGACGCTGAAGTTGGTGCCGCCGCCGCCGAGCGCGAAGCCTGCAATGGTCTGCGGCGCGATCCGGTAATCGGCGCCGACAGCGGTGCCGGCGATGCGGCTGGTGGTGTCGCTGGAGCCGACGCCCGCATTGCCGCTGGTCGATTGTGAGCCGCCGAAGCCGGCCGCCCAGACATTCCAGCGCTGCGCGAAGTCCGCCGGCCTGTCGTCGGTCAGCATCGCAAAGGCATCGGTGCGCTTGCGCGTGGGGTCCGCATAGCTGCTCGCGCTGCCACTGCCGGTACCGCGGCCAGCACGCTGTGCGAACGGATCGGTCAGCAGTCCCGCGAACTGGCTCATCGCGTTGAACGTCGTCTGCTGGCTCCCCGTCGCGCTCTCACCGGACGCCTGTGTGAGCCCGGCTTGATTCATCTTGCCGAACACGACCGGAATGTCGCCGCTGCGATCGAAGAAGGCCGAGAGCGTATCGCCGACCGCCTTCTGATTGCCGTTGAGTCCGCCAGGCAGGGCGAAGGCGAGGATCAGGTCGAGATAGACGTTGTTGGCATCGTAGCTCAGGCTGGTCTTGAAGCCGGAGGGCAGGTTGGTCTTCACCACCGAGCCGAAGCTGCCCGTAATGCCGCCGCTCGTCGTCAGAATGGTGTAGCGCTTGTCGACATAGCCGCCGGCGTCGAACTCGGCCTTGACGGTCGCGCCGCCGAGCGTGGCCGATCCGGTGACGCTGGCGAACGAGGCCGTCGTCGGATCGATCTGCACCAGATAGAACGCGCCGGACTGGAAGGCGAGGTTGCCGACGATGGTCATCGACGACCCCGCGGTGCCGTTGCCGGGCGCCAGCGTGCCGCCATCGTTGATGCCGACGGTCATGGGTGGATCGACCAGGCCCGCGCCCATCAGCGTGCCGCCGGCGTTGACGGTCACACCGGACGTGTTGGTGATCGCGCCCTCGACGTCGAGCACGCCGCCGTTGATGATGGTCGCACCCGTGTAGCTGCTGGTGCCAGTGAGCGTCATCCGGCCGTTGCCGGTTTTGGTGAAGCCGCCGCTGCCGGAGACCGTGCCTGAGAAGGTCGTATTGCCGTTGTTGCCGCCTGATGTCAGCGTCGCCGCGCCGAGCAGGACGCTGCCGCTGCCGGTGAGCGAGCCGATGGACTGATCAAAACCGTTGAGATCGAGCGTCGCACCCGGCGCGATCATGAACGCGCTGGCCGAGGCGAGCACGCCGGAGGCGCCGGCCTGCAAGGTGCCGGCGCCGATCGTGGTCGCGCCGGTGTAGCTGGTCGGCCCGTCGAACCGCATCGTGCCGGTGCCGACCTTGGTGAAGCCGCCGCTGCCGGAGATCGTGCCGGTGTAGCTCGTGCTGGCGTTGTCGCCGCCTGACGTCAGCGTGCCCGCGCCGAGCAGCACGGCGCCGCCGCCCGTCAGCGAGGCGATCGTCTGATTGAAGCCGTTGAGATCGAGAGTGCCGCCATTGTCGACCTCGATGGAGCTTGAGGGGGCGAAGGCGCCGGCCGCGCCGGCGCGCAGCGTGCCGCCATCGACGATGGTCGCCCCGGTGTAGGTGTTGGTGCCGCCGAGTGTGAGCACGCCCGGGCCGCTCTTGACGAAGGTGCCACTGCCCGAGATCGTGCCCGAGAACACGGTGGCGCCGCCATTGTCGCCGATCGCCAGCGACCCGTTGGTTCCGAGGAGGACGCTGCCGCTGCCGCCAAGTCCGCCGATGGTCTGGCCCGTGCCATCGATGTCGAGCGTCGCACCGCTCGCGATCATGTAGCTGCTGGCGACCGAGAGAACGCCGGACGCACCGGTCCGCAGGGTGCCGCCGCTGATGACGGTGTCGCCGGCAAAAGTGGTCGTCCCGGTCAGCGTCAGGGTGCCCGCGCCGAGCTTGGTCAGTCCGCCGCTGCCGGTGATCGTGCCGCTGAGCGTGGCGTTGTTGCCGTTGGTGTCGAAGCTGCCGCCGCCGGCATTGAGCGTGATGTTGCGGCTGGAGCTGAAGCCCGCGAGATATTGCAACGTGCCGCCGCCGAACGAGAGCCCGCCGGAGGCCGCGCCGAGGCTGGCGTCGGAGGAGACCGCGAGCGCACCCTGGTTGATGGCCCAGGACGTGACGGCGGTCGTGGTGCCGGTCAACGTCCAGGTGCTCGTGCCGGTCTTCACGAAGCTCGAGAAGCCTTGATACTGCGCCGAGGCGCCGATCGTGGACGCGTCGAAGGTGCCGTTCACAGCGCCGCCGAGCCGGAAGGTGTCGCTGCCGGTGCCGACCACGTTGCCGTTGATGATCGAGCTCGCCCAGATCTCCAGCGTGTTGCTGCCGCCGGTGAAGGTGATTGCGTTGGCGCTGGTCACGGCGACGCCGCCGGTATTGAACCCGGCCGAGATCGTGCCGCTGTTGATGATGGTGAGATTGGCGCCGGTGACGCCGGCCCCGGCCGGACGGTAGTCGCCGTCGTTCGCATTTGGGCCAACGCCCTTGTTTCCTGAAGCGCCACCGCTGATGCTCCCGGAGTTGATCAAGGTTCCACCGGCTGCGAAGACCGCGCCTGCACCGCCATTGCCGCCATCGCCACCGGCGTGGAATTGGATGCTGTTGGCGGTGTTGCCGCCATCGCCGCCTACGCCACCGAAAATCCCGCCAGAATTGACCAGGATACTGGTGCCGGTCAGATAGACGCCGTAACCACCATCGCCGCCGTCGCCTCCACGACCAGTGCCGTTGGCGACGCCGCCGGGACCGCCGCCACCAGCAGTGATCACCCCAACGTTCGTGTACGTCAGGCCGCTGCCATCCACGACCACCCCGTAGCCGCCCGCTCCACCGCCGCCGGCTCCGAAGCTGAGGCTGGTCGAGCCGCCCCGTCCGCCATTGCCGCCGGTTACGGTTGTCGAATTGACGTCGTTCGTGATGACCACCGCGCCATGAGCGCCACCACCGCCACCGCCGCCGCCGGTGCTCCCGCTGCCGCTTTCGCCGGCATGTCCCCGCTCGCCCGCGCCGATGCCGCCTTGGCCCCCCAGGGTCTGGCCCGTGCTGTCACCTCCGCCGTTGCCGCCGTTCACACCCGCGCCGCCGCCGCCGCCTCCTTGCGCAATGTTGGCTCCGGCACCGCCATCGCCGCCCGAACCAGTGGCCGAACTCGTGCCGCCATTCCCAGTCGCTGCGCCGCCGTCGCCGCCACTCGTCGCCTGGGCGAGGACTGGGCTGGCGAGCATGACGGTGAGTAGCGCTGTCGTCGCTGCCAGCCAACGCAACTGAGTACGTCGGAGTGAATCGGCCGATGTCTCGTTCTTCAATCTGCCTGGGATCAGCACTTCAGCCCTTCGCGCGACTCGATATCAGGCCGGTGCCGATCGACGGACGCAGGCCGTCGTCCAAAGCACGCAAATTTGCGGGGGCGGGAATTGTGACTTTTTGGGTGAATTGAGCGGCATTGCAGATCGTAATCGGACTGTGGCACCGCCGACACGTTTACGAGAGGCCGGATCGGCAGCGACGGACCGTTGTTCGAATCGCTTCCGCGCTTCTCCAGAGGTTGTGTCTTTGCGATGACAGCATTTTAGGCAGCACAGTGGTAGGCTTCATTCATGGGCAGACGTCGTGCTGCTCACGCGCGGTGCCTGATCTCTGGTCATCGCGCCCTGATGTTTCCTCCCGAGACGATCACCTTGCCCGGCGCGTGCGTCGGGCTTTTTTTTGCATTCGGTGGATCAGGGTTCGCAGCTCATCCCGTCACCCTCGAAAAGAAAAAGCCTCCGTCCGGCTTTTCGGAACGAAGGCTTCGAGCAAAGGTGATGTAGGTCAGCGAGGACGCGAACCCGAGGCAGGTCAGCCTCAGTTGGCCTTCTCCGCGACCGGCATGTGGTACCAGTCGGACTCGTTGTCCAGCATCGTCTCATCGAAGGGCAGCGCGCCGTCGTGATTCAGAGCGGCGGCGTTGACGTCGCGGACGATATCCATCGCCGACAGAAACTCGTTCAATTCCGATGCGCTCATGACCCGCTACTCCTCAAGCCCGCGGGCCCCGGGGGTCCGCGATCAACTGATGAGAAGAGGTTAACGCGGTCTCGCTCTGGCCTCAATCCCGCCCAGGTCGAAGTTCCAACGTGGTGACATCTGGGCCACAGCGGCGGGATGCCGCAGCTTGGTCATATTGCACTTGCTCACACGACGCGATGCAGCCGGAGATCGGCGATCTCGCCGTCGGTGAAGCCGAATTCCGAAAGGATCTCCTCGGTCTGCTCGCCGAATTCCGGCGGCCGCGCCGCCATCCGGCTCGGCGTGCGCGACAAGGTGAAGGGCTGCGCCACCAGCGTGATGTCACGGCCGTCGTCGCTGGCGACCTGCTGAGCCATCCCGAGATGCTTCACTTGCGGATCCTCGAACATCTGATCGATCGCGTAAATCGGGCCGCAGGGCACGCCGGCGGCGTTGAGCTCGGCAACCCATTGCTCGCTCGTCTTTGCCAGCGTGCGCGCGTTGATCTCGGCGTTGAGCGCGTCGCGGTTCTTCGAGCGCGCCGGCGCGGTGGCGTAGTCCGGATTGTCGATCCATTCGGGCGCGCCGAGCGTCTGGCACAGCCGCTCCCAGATCCGCCCGCCGGTCGCGGCGATGTTGATGTAGCCGTCGGAGGTCTTGAACACGCCGGTGGGGATGCTGGTCGGATGGTTGTTGCCGGCTTGAGGAGCGACCTCCTTCTCCATCAGCCAGCGCGCGGCCTGGAAGTCGAGCATGAAGATCTGCGCCTGCAACAACGAGGTCTGCACCCACTGGCCCTCGCCGGAGACCTCGCGCTCGAGCAGCGCGGTGAGAATGCCCATCGCGCAGGACAGGCCCGCCGAGAGATCGGCGATCGGGATGCCCGCACGCATTGGCCCTTCACCGGGCGCGCCGGTGATCGACATCAGCCCGCCCATGCCCTGCGCGATCTGATCGAAGCCGGGCCGCTTGGCATAGGGGCCGTCCTGGCCGAAGCCGGAGATGCTGCCATAGACGATGCGCGGATTGACCTTGCGCACCGCCTCGTAGTCGATGCGGAGCTTGGTCTTCACGTCGGGCCGATAGTTCTCGATGACCACGTCGGCCTGCTTCGCCAGCCGCATGAACACGTCGACGCCTTTGGGATCTTTCAGATTGAGCGTCATCGCGCGCTTGTTGCGATGCAGGTTCTGGAAGTCGGAACCGCGGCGCGGGCCGCCGAGCGCCTCGCCGCCGTCTTCCATCATGGCGTCGATCTTGATGACGTTGGCGCCCCAGTCGGCGAACTGCCGCGCGCAGGTCGGGCCGGCGCGGACCCGCGTCAGATCGAGCACGGTGAAGCGGGACAGGGCTTTGGACGCGCGCGGAAAGGCCATGCGGACGAACTCCGAGAGACGGGACATGGCTGTATAGGAGAGCGCGCGTGATGCGACAATTGCGTGGGGGCGGTGCGCGCCGCCGCGCTCATGCCGCTGGTGCAGGGCTTCCCGCTACGGGGACAATGAGAGGAATTCACCGCTCGTCGGCGATCACCTTGCCGTCGTTGGGCAGCGCGCCTGGCGCGACCAGCTCGATGCCGCCGCCGAGCTTGGTGATGTTGCGCAGGCTGGCTGAGAGCGCGTCCTGCAGGCCATCTGACGGCGAGGCGCATTCCGCCTTCAGCGTCATCGCGTCGGTCTCGCCGGCACGGGTCACGACCAGCCTGAGGCGGCCGAGCTCCGGGTGGCGCTTGCCGATCTCGGCGACCTGCTCGGGGCGCACGAACATGCCCTTGATCTTGGTGGTCTGGTCGGCGCGGCCCATCCAGCCCTTGATGCGCATGTTGGTGCGGCCGCAGGCGCTGATGCCGGGCAGGGCGGCGGTGAGGTCGCCGAGCGCCAGGCGAATCCAGGGGTGATGAGGATCGAGCGACGTCACGACGATCTCGCCGACATCGCCTGGCGCCACCGGATCGCCGGTGCCGGGGCGGACGATCTCGAAGATCAGGTCCTCGTTGACGACCATGCCGTCGCGCGCTGCGGTCTCATAGGCGATGATGCCGAGATCGGCGGTGCCGAACGCCTGATAGGCATCGATGCCGCGCGCCTTGATTTCGGCCTGCAGCGACGGCGGGAACGCCGCGCCCGACACCAGCGCGCGCTTGAGCGAGGAGACGTCGCGGCCAGCGCTGGCGGCGCCGTCGAGCAGGATTTTCAGGAAGTCGGGCGTGCCGCTGTAGCCGATCGGGCGATAGGCCTCGATCAGCTCGAACTGCGCCTCGGTGTTCCCTGGTCCCGCCGGAATGACAGCGCAACCGAGCGCGCGCGCCGAGGCATCGAAGATGAAGCCGCCCGGCGTCAGATGATAGCTGAAGGTGTTGAGCACGACGTCGCCACTGCGCAAGCCCGACGCGAACAGCGCGCGGGCGCCGCGCCAGGGATCGTTGTGCGCTGCCTCCGGCTCGAAGATCGGTCCGGGCGATGTGAACAGGCGCGAGAACGCGCCGGGCGCCTGCGCGACGAAGCCGCCGAATGGCGGCGCCGCCCTGTGCAGCGCCGGCAGCTCCGATTTGCGCAGCACCGGCAGCTGCGCCAGCGCGGCGCGGGTCGTGATGTCTCCGGGATCGATGCCCTGCAGCAGCGCCGCATACGCCGGTGCCGTCGTCGCCGCGCGCAGCACGTCGGGCAG
The DNA here is from genome assembly GCF_032377435.1 of Bradyrhizobium sp. SZCCHNS3002. Lineage (NCBI taxonomy): Bacteria > Pseudomonadati > Pseudomonadota > Alphaproteobacteria > Hyphomicrobiales > Nitrobacteraceae > Bradyrhizobium > Bradyrhizobium sp. SZCCHNS3002. The sequence continues at coordinate 72,757 of NZ_JAUHHY010000010.1, read as the reverse complement.
GCGGCCGAACAGCTCCTGCTCGCGGGCTGCGGGATCACGGGTTTCGAGGGCGTCGTAGTGGGTGGTCATTGCTCGTGTCCTGGCACGTCATTCCGGGACGGTTCGCTGCGCGAACTGGCGAAGCCATTTGGCGCACTGGACCGAACCCGGAAATCTCGAGATTCCGGGTTCGCGCGTGCCGCGCGCCCCGGAATGACGGAGTGTGACGTTCACAGCCACCGCTTCCGCCGTTTGAAGCTCTTCAGGTTCTTGAAGCTCTTGCGCTGGTCGCCGGCGCCGCCGAGGTAGAATTCCTTGACGTCCTCGTTGTCGCGCAAGCTCTCGGCGGTGCCGTCGAGCACCACCTTTCCCTGCTCCATGATGTAGCCGTGGCTGGCCACCGACAGCGCCGCGCGCGCGTTCTGTTCGACCAGCAGGATGGTGACGCCGAGATCGCGGTTGATCTCCTTGATGATCGCGAACACTTCCTTGACCAATAGCGGCGACAGTCCCATCGACGGCTCGTCCATCAGGATCATCTTCGGCCGCGCCATCAGCGCGCGCCCGATCGCCAGCATCTGCTGCTCGCCGCCGGAGAGATAGCCGGCGAGGCCGGTGCGCTCCTTCAGCCGCGGGAAATAGTTGAACACCATCTCGATGTCGCTTGCGACCTCGCGATCGGATCGCGTGAAGGCGCCGAGCTTGAGGTTCTCCAGCGACGTCATGTCGGAGACGATGCGGCGCCCCTCCATGACCTGGAAGATGCCGCGGCGAACGATCTTCTCCGGATCGATGCCGTCGATGCGCGCGCCGTCGAACATGATCTCGCCGCGCGTGACCTCGCCGTCCTCGGTCTTCAACAGGCCGGAGATCGCCTTCAGCGTCGTCGACTTGCCGGCGCCGTTGGCGCCGAGCAGCGCGACGATCGCGCCCTTGGGCACATCGAGGCTGAGCCCGCGCAGCACCAGGATGACGTCGTCATAGACGACCTCGATGTTGCGGACGGAGAGCAGGGGGGCTGCTGTCGCGCTGGCTGCGCCGGTTCGCGGAGTGTCGAGTGTTTCGGTCATTGTGGCTGTCCACCGCTGTCGTCCCCCGCGCAGGCGGGGGACCCAGTATTCCAGAGACGCCGATGCTTGATCGATGAGCCGCGGCGTACTGGATCCCCGCTTTCGCGGGGATGACGATCGTGTGTGGGGCGACTGCTGAGTTCACTCAACCGTCGCCGATCAACTTACCAACCAGCCCATTCCGCCTTGCGCGGCAGCTCGATGGTCTTGACCTTCTCGAGCTTGATCACGCCCTTGGCCATGAGGTCGTTGAGGTCGCCATCGGTCGGACCCGTCACGCGGGCGCGATAGAGGTCGACCTTCATGGTGCCGCGGTGGTCCTTGTCCGTCCAGGTGGACGGGCTGCAGACGCCCTCCATCCCGGCCGGCACCCAATCTTTCTTCTGATAGAAGCCCTTGGCAACGTTCTCGCCGGTGGCACCGCCGTTCTTCGCAGCCCACTCGATCGCCTCCTTCATGTAGAGCGAGGAGCAGACCGCGGCGACGTAGTGCACCGGGCGGTAGACCTTGCCGGTCGGGTCGGACATCTTCGAGATCTCCTGCACCGTCTTCATGCCCGGCGCATCGCCACCCCAGGCCACCGAGGTGCGCAGCGGGAAGATCACGCCGTCGGCGGCAGCGCCCGCGGTCTTGGCGGCGTTCTCGTCCATGCCCCAGACGTTGGACAGGAACTGCACGTCGACGCCGGCATTCTTGCAGGCCTTCATCACCGAGATGTTGGAAGCCGCGGTGTTGCCGAGATAGGCGTAGTTGGCGCCGGAGCTCTTCAGGCTCAGGCACTGGGCGCTGTAGTCGCCGGGCGCCAGCGCGAACACCAGCGGCGGCAGCACCTCGAAGCCGAGCTCGGTGGCGAGCGCCTCGCCGGCCGCCTTCGGTGCGTTGGGGTAGGGGTGGTTGGCGCCCATGTGGACGAATTTCGGCTTGCCCGGCTTGCCCTTGGCCTTCCAGTCCTCGGCCGCCCAGGTCAGCTCGGCGCGCAGCGCATCCGAGTAGCTCGGGCCGTAGAAGAAGTTGTACGGCGCCGGCTTCGCCTTGCCGCTGGTGCCTTCCGGATCGGTCAGCGCGGCAGCGTAGGAGCCGGACATGTCCGGGATCTTGTCGTTGGCGAGGAAGCCGGTCAGCGCCTCGGTGTCGGCGGTGCCCCAGCCCATGATCGCCGCGACCTTGTTGTCCGGTGCCGACCACTTCTTGTACAACGCGATCGCGCGCGGCACCTGGTAGCCATAATCGTTGCTGTCGACTGCGAGCTGCTTGCCGCCGATGCCGCCGTTCTTGTTGACCCAGGCGAAGGTGTCCGCGACGCCCTGGCCGTAGGGCGTGCCGACGTCGGACGTGCCGCCTGAGAGATCCTGCAGATGGCCGATCGCGATCTGCTGCGCCTGCGCCGACGGGGCGAATGCGCCCGCCAAGAGCGCCAGTGCCGCCGAGCCGAGCCATGATTTGATCGTCATAGTGCTTCCTCCTGTGGTGGGTTCGGGCCGGATTGCCGCCGGTCCCTGTTGGTTGGAATCAATGTGAGAACGGATAGAGCTTCCAATAGGTCTTGATCTGGCGCCAGCGATGCGCGAGCCCGTCGGGCTCGAACATCAGGAAGCCGATGATGATCAGGCCGATCGCGATCTCGCGCAGAAAGGTGATGTTGTTGTTGAGCGCGAGCGCCTTGTCGATCGCGCCGCCCTTGAGGAGATGGCTGAGCCACTCCATCGATTCCGGCAGCAGAACGACGAAGGCGGTCCCCATCAGCGTGCCCATGATCGAACCGGTGCCGCCGATGATGATCATCGCAAGGAACAGGATCGAGCGCTCGATGCCGAAACCTTCCTGCGAGATCACCAGCTGGTAGTGCGCATAGAGGGCGCCTGCAATGCCGGCGAAGAACGCGGCGAGGCCGAACGACAGCGTGCGATATTTGGTCAGGTTGATGCCCATGATCTCGGCCGAGAGATAATGGTCGCGGATCGCGATCAGCGCCCGGCCGTCGCGGGTGCGCATCAGGTTGGTGACGAGGAGGTAGCAGACCAGCACATAGGCCAGCACGACATAAAAATACTGCCGGTCGCCGCGCAGCGTGTAGCCTAGAATCGAGAACGGATTGGCCGAAGCCGGCACCGAGCCGCCGGAGAACCATTCGGCCCGGGAGAAGAAGTCGAGCAGGATGTATTGCGCAGCGAGGGTGGCGATGACGAGATAGAGCCCCTTCAGGCGCGCCGCCGGAAGGCCGAAGACCAGACCAACGAGGGCCGTGATCACGCCGGCGAGCGGGATCGCGAAGAACACCGGGATGGCATAGGCGTTGTTGATGTAGGCCGAGGTGAAGGCGCCGAGCAGGAAGAAGCCGGCCTGGCCGATCGAGATCTGGCCGGTGAAGCCGACCAGGATGTTCAGCCCGAGGGCCGCGATCGCGAAGATGCCGATCTGGATCGAAACCGACAGCCAGTATTCGGAGAACACCTGCGGCGCGAAGCACAGCAGGATGACACCGGCGATCGCGAAATTGCGGCTGGTCCTGGTCGGGAAGATCGTGGTGTCGGCCGCGTAGGAGGTGCGGAAGTCACCGGCGGGTATCGTGGAACGTGCGACCATGGTTCAGATCCGCTCGATGTCTTTGGTGCCGAACAGGCCGTAGGGCTTGATCATCAGGATGATGATCAGGACGTAGAACGGCGCGATCTCGTACAGATTGCCCCAGTGCAGATACTGGCTGTCGACATATTGCGCGATATTCTCCAGGAGGCCGATGATGATGCCGCCGAGCACGGCACCGCCGACCGAGTCGAGGCCTCCGAGGATCGCCGCCGGAAACACCTTGATGCCGTAGGCCGACAATCCCGAGGACACGCCGTTGACGACGGCGACGACCACGCCGGCCACGGCGGACACGGTCGCCGAGATCGCCCAGGCCATCGCGAACACGCTCTTGACGGAGATGCCGAGCGATTGCGCGACCTGCTGGTTGAAGGCGGTGGCGCGCATCGCGAGGCCATATTTGGAGGCCTTGAAGAACCAGGCCATGCCGAGCATCATCAGCAGCGACACGACGAGGCTCATGACGTAGACCGTCTGGATCTGCAGTCCGAACAGGTCGACGGACGTGCTTGCGAACACTGGCGGGAACGGCTGCGGATTGACGCCAAACATCCATTTCAGCGCCGCCTGGAACACGGTCGACAGGCCGATCGTGACCATGATGACGGAGATGATGGGCTCGCCGATCATCGGCCGGAGGATCACAACCTGGATCGCGATGCCGAACGCGAACATGAAGACCAGCGTCAGCGGCATGCCGACCCAGAACGGCACCTGATATTTCGTCAGCAATGCCCAGCACACCCAGGCGCCGATCAGGAGCAGCTCGCCCTGCGCGAAATTGACGACCTGGGTCGCCTTGTAGATGAGCACGAACGACATCGCGACCACGCCATAGAGCGTTCCGACGACGAGGCCGTTGACCAGGAGCTGGATGAGGAAGGCGGTGTTCATGATCGTTCTCACTCGTCATCGCCGGGCTTGACCCGGCGATCCAGCTTTGTCGGAAGAGGATGGATGCGCGGGGCAAGCCCGCGCATGACGATTGGGTGTGCCGAGCCGGCGTGGCTCTTACCCTCTCCCCTTGTGGGAGAGGGTGGCTGCGCGCAGCGCAGCCGGGTGAGGGGTTCTCTCCGCGGGCGAGCGAGAGGAGAGGGACCCCTCACCCGACCGCGTTTGCGTTGACCGGCCGAGATGCCCTCTCCCACAAGGGGAGAGGGCGCAGTCATGCGCAGTGTTTCGCGCTGCTCGTCATCGCCGGGCTTGACCCGGCGATCCATCGTGAGAGAGGCGTTGGCAAGAAGATGGATGCGCGGGTCAAGCCCGGGCAGGACGACCGAATATGACGATAAGCACATCACTCTGCGGCCTCCGCCATGGGGCCGTGGCTGCCCAGGTCCACCACCTTCAGCGTGGTGCGGATGCGCTGGGTGGTGCCGTCCTGGAAGCGGATGACCGTGTCGACGGGGATCGCCGGCTTGCCGCCATAGATGCCGTCGATGATATCGGCGTACTTCTCGTTGATGACGCTGCGGCGCACCTTGCGCGTACGTGTGAGCTCGCCGTCGTCGGCATCGAGTTCCTTGTACAGCAGCAGGAAGCGGGAGATGCGCTGCGCCGGCGGCAGGTGGGCATTGACGGTCTCGACCTCCTTCTGCAGCAGCGCATAGACCTCGTTGCGCGAGGCGAGATCGGAATAGGTGGTGAAAGCGATGCGGTTCTTCTCGGCCCATTTCGAGATGATCGAATAGCGGATGCAGATCATCGCGGCGAGGTGCTCGCGGCCGGCGCCGAGCACGACGGCCTCGGCGATATAGGGTGAGAACTTCAGCTTGTTCTCGATATATTGCGGTGAGAAGCGCTCGCCGCGCGCGGTCTCGGCGAGGTCCTTGATGCGGTCGATGACGACGAGCTGCTTCGCGTCGTTGAAATAGCCGGCGTCGCCCGAATGCATCCAGCCGTCCTTGACGTCGGCGGTCGAGGCTTCCGGGGCCTTGTAGTAGCCCAGGAACATGTTCGGGTGGCGTACCAGGATCTCGCCGATGCCCTGGCTGTCGGGCTGGTCGATCCTGATCTCGATGTCGTCAGCCATCGGCACGCCGGTCGAGTCGGGATCGACCTTGTCGTCCGGATGCAGCGTGTAGGCCCCGAGCAGCTCGGTCTGGCCGTAGAGCGTGCGCAGCGGCACGCCCATGGCGCGAAAGAACTTGAACGTATCGGGCCCGAGCGCGGCACCGCCGGTGGCAGCCGAGCGCAGCCGGGTGAAGCCGAGCCGGTCGCGCAGCGCACGGAACAGCAGCATGTCGGCAAGGCTCGAATGCCGGCCCTTTTCCAGGGCCGCAAGGCCGGTCGACATGCCCAGATGGTAGAGCCGCTGCTTCAGCGGCGAGGCGTCCATGACGGCGGCACGGACGTCGGCCGCGATCTGCTCCCACACCCTTGGTGCAAACAGCACGAAGGTCGGCGCGATCTCGCGGAAGTCGTTCATCATCGTGTCGGGCTCTTCGACGAAGTTGACCTTCATCCGGCAGAGCAGTCCTTTGCCGAGCACGTAGACCTGTTCCATGATCCAGGGCAGCGGCAGCACCGAAACGTATTCGTCCTCCGGCCCCTTCGGATCGAACGCGAGATAGGTCGCGCAGTGCTTGAGCACGCGCGCGGCCGAGAGCATCGCGAGCTTCGGATGCGAGGTCGTGCCCGAGGTGGTGCAGAGAATGGCGACGTCGTCGCCGACGGTCGCATCGACCATGCGGTCGTACAGATCCGGCTCGCGCGCGGCCCGATTGCGGCCGAGCTCAGCGAGCTTGTCCGCCGGCATCAGCCTGGGATCGTCATACTTCCGCATGCCGCGCGGATCGGAATAGACGATATGCTTGAGCGCCGGCACGCGCTCGGCGAGGTTGAGCAGCTTGTCGACCTGCTCCTCATCCTCGGCGAACACCAGCCGAGCCTCGCCGTAATTGAGCAGGTAGGCGGCCTCGTCGTCGAGCACGTCGCGATAGAGCCCGAGGCTGTAGCCCCGGATCGCATGCGTTGCGATCTCCGCGGCAACCCAGTCCGGCCGGTTGTCACCGATGATGCCGATCACGTCGTCCTTGCCGAGCCCAAGCTCGACCATGCCGAGCGTGAAATCGCGCACGCGCGCCTGGTAGTCGGCCCAGGTGAAGGTGCGCCACAGCCCGAGATCCTTTTCGCGCAGCGCGATCTCCGTCCCGTGCTCTTTCGCGTTCAGCCGCAGCAGCTTCGGATAGGTGTCGGCCTGCCGGACGCGACCCGCATAGTCCATCATGCCGCGTCCTCCGCGATGGACGGCGCCTCGTCGGGATCGACCAGCAGTTCGTCCTCCTCGCCGAGATAGGCGCGCTTGACGTGGGGATCGGCGAGCACCGCGGCCGGGTCGCCCTCGGCGATCTTGCGGCCGAAATCCAGCACCATGACGCGGTGGGAAATGTCCATCACCACGCCCATGTCGTGCTCAATCATCACGACGGTCATGCCGTATTCCTCGTTGAGGTCGACGATGTAGCGCGCCATGTCCTCCTTCTCCTCGAAGTTCATGCCGGCCATCGGCTCGTCGAGGAGAATGAGATGTGGCTCCAGCGCCATGGCGCGGGCGAGCTCGACGCGCTTGCGCAGGCCATAGGAGAGCGTGCCGGCCGGCGCCTTGCGCACCGACTGCAGGTCGAGGAAGTCGATGATCTGCTCGACCTTCTCGCGGTGCTTCAGCTCCTCGCGCCGCGCGCCGGTGAGCCAATACAGAGAGCCGGTGAGGAAGTTGTTCTTCAAGAGGTGATGGCGCCCGACCATGATGTTGTCGAGCACGCTCATGTGGTGGAAGAGGGCGAGGTTCTGGAAGGTGCGGCCGATGCCGATATTTGCGCGCGCGCTCGGCGGCAGGCCGGTGATGTCGCGGCCGCGATGGAACAGGCGGCCCTCGGTCGGCTTGTAGCGGCCGGAGATGCAGTTGACGATCGAGGTCTTGCCGGCACCGTTCGGGCCGATGATCGAGAACAACTCGCCCTCGCGCACGCCGAAGCTGACGTCGGTCAGGGCCCGCACCCCACCGAAACGCAGCGACACTCCGCGCGCTTCCAACGTATAGTCCAAGTCGTCCTCCCGAATTGTCTTGGGCGCTTGGCGCGCTCTTCAAGGCATCGTGTCGCGCGACGTTGAGCTCGTCGCGTCGGCTGCAATCCTATCCCGGGCATCGGTTCCGCGCCATCCGACGAATGACGGGCCACCCGGGCGGGCGCATTTTGCCGCATCTCGGATGCACCTCATCGGAGGCGCGAGTCGAGAGCAGTGGCCCTCGATAGGGGAAAGCGCTATCAGGAACTGTCTTGCGCCTGACATTTCCCAGGCTAAATTCACCGCTGGATTGTTGCGATGCAATATGGCTGCCGCGAGCTTCGACGAGACGAGATGACGGCTTGATCTCTCCCGATACCCTTCTGCGCATCGCGCCCTGGTCCCGCCATTTGAAGCCCGAGGAAATCGACACGGCCGCGGCCGGCGTCGTCGAGCGGTCGTTTGCGGCCAACGAACACATCTTCGTCCGCGGCGACCAATTCGACTACTGGACCGGGATCGTCACGGGTCTGGCGCGCATGAGCACGGTGTCGCGCGGTGGCAAGGCGACGACATTCGCCGGCATGTCGGCCGGCGCCTGGTTCGGCGAGGGCAGCGTGCTGAAGAACGAGCCGCGCCGCTATGACGTCGTGGCGCTGCGCGATACGCGCGTCGCGCTGATGGAGCGGCCGACCTTCATGTGGCTGTTCGAGAACAGCGTCGGCTTCAATCGCTTCCTCGTCACCCAGCTCAACGAGCGGCTCGGCCAGTTCATCGGCCTGGTCGAGGTCGGCCGCACGCTGGATGCGACGGCACGGCTCGCCCGCAGCATCGCGTCACTGTTCAATCCGATCCTCTACCCGAATACGACCCGCCACCTGGAGATCACCCAGGAGGAGATCGGCGCGCTGTCGGGCCTGTCCCGGCAGAACGCCAATCAATGCCTCAAGACGCTGGAGCGGGAGGGCCTGCTGCGCGTCGAATATGGCGGGGTGACCGTGCTCGATCTCGACCGGCTGCGCTGCTACGGGGACTAGATCCCGCCTTGCGTCGCGCCGATACGGGATTGATCCAACGCCTTGTTTTCCGTCGAGCTTGACCGGCGGCTTCGGCTGTGGACTGCTCGCCGGGAACTTCGGCCCGAGGGGGCGCGACGGTGTTGGAGTGAGTATGGCGGGGAAGGATTGCAGCGGCCGCGTGGCCCTGATCACGGGCGTCACGGGCCAGGACGGCGCCTATCTGGCCGAATATCTGCTCGGCCTTGGCTACACTGTGCACGGCATCAAGCGGCGGTCATCGTCCTTCAATACCGCGCGGGTGGATCATCTCTACCAGGATCCGCACGAAGGCAACGTCCCGTTCCTGCTGCATTACGGCGACATGACCGATTCCACCAACCTGATCCGGCTGGTGCAGCAGATCCGCCCCGACGAGATCTACAATCTCGCGGCCCAGAGCCATGTCGGCGTCAGCTTCGAGAGTCCGGAATACACGGCCAATGCCGACGCGCTCGGGGTTCTGCGCTTGTTGGAAGCCATTCGCATTCTCGGCATGGAGAAGCAGACGCGGTTCTACCAGGCCTCGACCTCGGAGCTGTACGGCCTGGTGCAGGAGATCCCGCAGCGGGAGACGACACCGTTCTATCCGCGCTCGCCCTATGGCTGCGCCAAGCTGTACGGCTACTGGATCACGGTGAACTATCGCGAGGCCTATGGGATGTTCGCCTGCAACGGCATCCTGTTCAACCACGAGAGCCCGATCCGTGGCGAGACCTTCGTGACCCGCAAGATCACCCGCGGCGTCGCCCGCATCGAGACCGGCCTGGAGGAGACGATCTATCTCGGCAATCTCGAGGCCAAGCGCGACTGGGGCCATGCGCGCGATTATGTCGAGGGCATGCACCGTATCCTGCAGGCCGATACGCCTGACGATTTCGTGCTGGCGACCGGCGAGACCCATTCGGTGCGCGAGCTGGTCGAGCTCGCCTTCGCCGAGGTCGATCGCCGCATCGAATGGCGCGGCGAGGGGGTCGAGGAGACCGGGATCGACGCGAGATCCGGCAAGGCGGTGGTGCGGATCGACCCGACCTATTTCCGCCCGACCGAGGTCGACCTCCTGATCGGCGATTGCAGCAAGGCGCGCGACAAGCTCGGATGGAAACCAAGGACGAGCTTCGCCCAACTGGTCAAGGAGATGGTCGCCAGCGATCTGTGCGCCGCACGGCGGGAGGCGAGCAGTGGCCACGCCATTTGATCTCCGCGGCAAGCGTGCCTTCGTCGCCGGCCATCGCGGCATGGTCGGCAGCGCGCTGGTGCGGCGGTTGGCGAGCGAAGGCGTCGAACTGCTGACGGTGCCGCGCAGCGAGGTCGATCTGCGCGACCAGGCGGCGGTGTTCTCATGGTTTGCGCGCGCCCGGCCGCAGGCCGTTTTCCTCGCCGCGGCGAAGGTCGGCGGCATCGTCGCCAACAACACGCTGCGTGCCGAGTTCATCTACGAGAACATCGCCATCGCCACCAACGTCATCCACGCCGCGCATGTGAACGGTGCCGAGAAGCTGATGTTTCTCGGGTCCTCCTGCATCTATCCCAAGCTCGCCCCCCAGCCGTTGCGCGAGGATTCGATGCTGACCGGGCCGCTGGAGCCGACCAACGAGCCCTACGCGATCGCCAAGATCGCCGGCATCAAGATGGTCGAGGCCTATCGCAGCCAGTATGGCGCCGATTTCATCAACGTGATGCCGACCAATCTCTATGGCCCCGGCGACAACTACCATCCCGAGTACAGCCACGTCGTTGCGGCGCTGATCCGCCGCTTCCATGAGGCGAGGCTCGCCGATGCGCCGGAGGTGGTGGTCTGGGGCACGGGAACGCCGCGGCGCGAATTCCTCTATGTCGACGACATGGCGGATGCCTGCGTGTACCTGATGAAGACCTATTCGGAGGCGGGGCTGGTCAACATCGGCACCGGCGAGGACATCACGATTGCCGATTTCGCCCGTGTGGTTGCGGCGACGGTCGGCTATCAGGGACGGATCAGCTTCGACACCTCGCGCCCCGACGGCACTCCGCGCAAGCTGCTCGACGTCTCGCGCCTGGCGAAGCTCGGCTGGCGCGCGACGACGTCGCTGAAGGAAGGCATCGCGCGCGCGTATCAAGCGTTTCTGCGGGAGACGGGGCAGGCGGCCGCCTAACCCGCCGCTGTCGTCCCGGCCTTGCGCGGGACCCATACCGCGTGATGTCTGAAACGGGCAGGCCGCGCGTTCCACGCGTCTCACGCCGTTCGGTGGCTATGGGCCCCCGGGTCAAGCCCGGGACGACACCGTTAGTTGGAGGCCGATTGCTGCGCCTTCACACCCAGCGCCTTGGCCATCGCCGAGATCAGCGGCTTCATGAAATAGGCCTCGCCCGCCGGTGTGATCGACGGCGTCAGCCCATGCGCAGCCAGCTCCTCCGTCACCACAGGCCCGACGGAGGCGATCTGCGTGCGTGCCAGTCCCTCACGCAGGCGTGCCTCGACGCCGTGCGCCCTGGCGACGTCGAACAGCCGCCGCGGCTGGCCCGAACTCGTCAGCGCGATCGCGTCAACCTTGCCGGCGATCATCTCGTCGATCGCGGTGAGGATGTTCGCATCCGCCGCCTTGGCATCATAGACATAGGGCAGCACCGGATCGACCTCGGCGCCACCCGCCTTGATCGCACTGATCAGCGCCGAATGATCCTTGTCGGGATAAAGCTGCAGGCCGAGCCGATGGCCCGCGAGGTCGTAGCTCGCCAGCAGTTCGGCCACGCCTTCCGAGGTCGGCTTCTCCGTGGTGACCTGCGCCTCCAGGCCGAGCTCGCGCAAGGCGCGCCCCGGCTTGGGGCCGCGGGTGAAGGTCCGGGCCTTGCCAATCGCGGCGATGAACTCGGCCTCGACGCCGATCCGGCGCGCCACCGTCATCAGCCGCCTGAGGCCCTCGCCGGTCATCAGCACGAGATCGTCAAACGGCCGTTCGTTACAGCGGCGAATCCAGGCTTCGATCGGCGCCGGGTCCGGCGCATCCTCGATCGTGAACATCGGACATTGCAGCACGTCCGCGCCCTGCTCGGCGAGCAGCCGCGAGAACTGCGCCTCCTCGCGGGTTTCCAGGATCAGGATGCGGTTGCCGGTCAGCCTGTCAGCCATGACGATGCTCGAAGTTTGAGAGTTGATGTTTTGTTCATCCTGCCCACGGGCCGAGCGTTGGCGCAAGCGCGCGGAGGGTGATAGAGCAGGGCCCGAACGGGCGCCAAGCCTGCCGCATCATTCACCCCTTCGTCATCCGCCCGGTAACGTCACGCCATGTCCGACCACCAATATGTCCTGACTCTGTCCTGCCCGGATCGTCCCGGGATCGTCTCGGCCGTCTCCACCTTCCTCGCCCATAACGGCCAGAATATTCTCGACGCCCAGCAGTTCGGCGACTTCGAGACGGGTCATTTCTTCATGCGCGTGGTGTTCACGGCGGCCGACCTCGCGGTCAACCTGCCGGCGCTGCAGACCGGATTCGCCGCGATTGCCGAACGCTTTGCGATGGATTGGCAGATGCGCGACCGCGCCGGGCAGCGCCGGGTGATGCTGCTGGTGTCCAAGTTTGACCATTGCCTGGTCGACATCCTCTATCGCTGGCGGACCCGCGACCTCGCGATGATCCCGACCGCGATCGTCTCCAACCATCCGCGCGAGACCTATGCCGGGCTCGATTTCGGCGACATTCCGTTCCACCACATGCCCGTCACCAAGGACACCAAGCGCGACCAGGAACAGGCGATCCTGAAGCTGGTCGAGGAAACCGAGACCGATCTCGTCGTGCTCGCGCGCTACATGCAGATCCTGTCGGACGAGATGTCAGCGAGCCTGTCCGGCCGCTGCATCAACATCCATCATTCGTTCCTGCCGGGCTTCAAGGGCGCGAAACCCTACCACCAGGCCTATGAGCGCGGCGTCAAGCTGATCGGCGCTACCGCCCATTACGTCACCCGCGATCTCGACGAGGGCCCGATCATCGACCAGGACGTCGAGCGAATCAGCCATCGCGACACCCCCGACGATCTCGTGCGCAAGGGCCGCGACATCGAGCGGCGCGTGCTGGCGCGGGCGATCCGCTATCACCTCGAGGACCGCGTCATCCTCAACGGCCGCAAGACCGTCGTCTTCATGGATTGATGTCGCCGCCGTCAGCGGCCGGGGGCGGTCGCCTGCGCGTTGGCGTTCGACTGCGTCTGCTTGTCGCGTTCGGCGGCCGGCAACTGCCGCTGCCGCTCGCGCTCCTGCATGAACCGGTCGTATTCGGGGGTGCCCGGCCGGGGTGGCGCGTCGGCCGGCAGGCCGCCGGCCCATTGCGGCATTAGATCGCCCATCCCCGCGCCGACCTTCTCATTGATCGACGAGCAGCCGGCGAGGATCGGCCCGGCCGCGGCCAGAAGCATCATCGCGGCCGGAAAGAGCCTGGTCCGGTGGGGGCGTCTGGCCGGCATTGACGGGGGACCTTTCGTGCTGCGGGCGACCCGCGGCCCGGACCCTAACGACTTGCCATCAATTGGTAAAATTTGGCCGTTCGATGGTTTAGGTATTAATATACCAATCACGGATCGGTGGTCCGTTGCGGAAACCTACCGTTCACGAAGCCTCCCATGATCGCCATTGACAACGGGGTCCCAAGTCCGCAGCGATGCGCCCGCGATATCGTGAACGAGATCGCACGGTTAAGACAACAATGGCCGGGGGCTGCGGTCCTGATCCGACCAGGGAGGTAGTTTCAATGTTCGTGCGAAACAAGACACTGACGCTCGCCGCCAGTGCGGCGCTCGCCGCGGCTGCGCTCGCGTCCGGTGCGGCGCGGGCCGAAGACGTGTTCAAGATCGGCCTGATCGTGCCGATGACCGGCGGCCAGGCGTCGACCGGCAAGCAGATCGACAATGCCATCAAGCTCTACATGCAGCAGAACGGCGACACCGTCGCCGGCAAGAAGATCCAGGTCATCCTCAAGGACGACGCGGCGCTGCCCGACAACACCAAGCGTCTGGCGCAGGAGCTGATCGTCAACGACAAGGTCAACGTCATCGCCGGTTTCGGCGTGACACCGGCGGCCTTCGCCGCCGCGCCGCTTGCCACCCAGGGCAAGATCCCGGAGGTCGTAATGGCGGCCGGCACCTCCATCATCACCGAGAAGTCGCCCTACATCGTCCGCACCAGCTTCACGCTGCCGCAGTCCTCGACGATCATCGGCGACTGGGCGGTCAAGAACGGCATCAAGAAGGTCGCCACGCTGACCTCGGACTACGCGCCGGGCAACGACGCGCTGGCCTCGTTCAAGGAGCATTTCACCGCCGGCGGCGGCGAGATCGTCGAGGAAATCAAGGTTCCGCTGGCGAACCCCGACTTCGCTCCGTTCCTGCAGCGCATGAAGGACGCCAAGCCGGACGCCATGTTCGTGTTCGTGCCGGCCGGCCAGGGCGGCAACTTCATGAAACAATATGCCGAGCGCGGCCTCGACAAGAGCGGCATCAAGGTGATCGGACCGGGTGACGTCACCGACGACGACCTGCTCAACGACATGGGCGACGCCGTGCTCGGCGCCGTCACCGCGCACATCTATTCGGCGGCGCATCCGTCGGCGAAGAACAAGGAGTTCGTCGCGGCCTACAAGAAGGCGTTCAACAGCCGTCCGGGCTTCATGGCGGTCGGCGGTTACGACGGCATCCATCTGATCTACGAGGCGCTGAAGAAGACCGGTGGCAAGACCGACGGCGATTCCCTGCTTGCTGCGATGAAGGGCATGGCCTGGGAGAGCCCACGCGGTCCCATCTCGATCGATCCGGAGACGCGCGACATCGTTCAGAATGTCTACATCCGCAAGGTCGAGAAGGTCGACGGCGAGCTCTACAACGTCGAGTTCCAGACCTTCGAGGCCGTCAAGGATCCGGGCAAGGCCAAGAAGTGACGCGATAGGCGTCATCTCGAGCGCGCACGAACGGTGCGCTCCCTCCCCCGCGTGCGGGGGAGGGCTGGGGTGGGGGTACCCCACGGCACACGCGTCGTGTGGAGAGATGTCCCCCACCCGGATCACATCGTTCAGATGCGATCCGACCTCCCCCCGCAGGCGGGGGAGGCGCAGACCGAGCAAGCATTGAATGCATGCCCTTCGGATGAAGGGATGACTGGGGACTGAAACTAGACTCCATGACCGCCATCCTCACCAACCTCTTCGACGGCGTCGCCTACGGCATGCTGCTGTTCGTGCTGGCCTGCGGGCTCGCCGTGACGCTCGGCCTGATGAACTTCGTCAACCTCGCCCATGGCGCCTTCGCCATGGCCGGCGGCTACGTCTGCGCCGTGCTCGTCAACCGGATGGGATGGCCGTTCTTCGCGGCGCTGCCGCTGGCCTTCGTCGCGAGCGCCATGATCGGCGCGCTGCTGGAGCGGACGCTCTATCAGCATCTCTATGCGCGCAGCCATCTCGACCAGGTGCTGTTCTCGATCGGGCTCGTCTTCATGACGGTGGCGGCGGTCGACTACATCATGGGCTCCTCGCGAATCTTCATCAATCTGCCCGACGTGCTGCAGGGCCAGTTCGACGTCTTCGGCGTTGGCATCGGCCGCTATCGGCTGATGATCATCGTCATCTGCGGGCTGCTCACGGTGGGGCTGCAGCTGGTGCTCTCCAAGACGCGGTTCGGCAGCCGGCTGCGTGCCGCCGTCGATGATCCGCGCGCGGCGAGCGGCCTCGGCATCAACGTGCCGCAGGTGTTCGCCTTCACCTTCGCGTTCGGCTGCGGGCTCGCCGGCCTGGGCGGCGCGCTCAGCGCCGAGATCCTCGGCCTCGATCCATACTTCCCGCTGAAGTTCATGATCTACTTCCTGATCGTGGTCACCGTGGGCGGCTCGTCGTCGATCACCGGCCCGTTCCTCGCCTCGCTGCTGCTCGGCATCGGCGACGTCGCCGGCAAATATTATGTGCCGAAGCTCGGCCCCTTCGTCATCTACACCATCATGATCGTGATCCTGATCTGGCGTCCGAACGGCCTGTTCGGCCGCACGGCGACGCGGTGAGGATCGCATGACCACGAACGCACAAACCGAGGTCGGATTTCACGCCAGGCAGCACGGCCGCTGGCACTGGAGCGAGTTCGCCTTCTGGATCGTCGTGCTGGCGGTCGGACTGGCGTTTCCCTCGCGCTACCTGATCATGACCGAGATCCTGCGGCTGGCGCTGTTCGCGCTGTCGCTCGACCTGATCCTCGGCTATGCCGGCATCGTCTCGCTCGGCCACGCCGCCTTCTTCGGCGTCGGCGCCTATTGCGCGGGCCTGCTCTCGGTGCACGGCATCATCAACGAGCCGGTGCTGGCGCTGATCGTGGCCGGCCTCGCCGCCACCGTGCTTGGCTTCGCCACCAGCTTCCTGGTCATCCGCGGCGTCGACCTGACGCGGCTGATGGTGACGCTCGGCATCGCGCTGTTGATGGAGGCGCTGGCGGAGCGCTTCTCCAACATCACCGGCGGTACCGACGGTCTCCAGGGCATCGACATCCAGCCGATCTTCGGCGTGTTCGCCTTCGACATGTTCGGCAAGACCGGGTTCTTCTATGCGCTCGCGGTGCTGTTCGTGCTGTTCCTGCTGGCGCGGACGATCGTGCATTCCCCCTTCGGTCTGTCGCTGCGCGCGATCAAGAACAATCCGTTGCGCGCCGCCGCCGTCGGCATTCCCGTCAACAAGCGCCTGATCGCGATCTACACCGTCGGCGCGTTCTACGCCGGCATTGCCGGGGCGCTGTTCACCCAGACCACGGCGCTGGCCTCGCTCGACGTGTTCTCGTTCGAGCGCTCCGCCGACCTCGTGCTGATGCTGGTCATCGGCGGATCCGGCTATCTCTATGGCGGGCTGATCGGCGCCGCCGTGTTCCGGATGCTGCAGGAGCTGTTCCAGTGGATCACGCCGCAATACTGGATGTTCTGGATCGGCCTCGTGCTCGTCGTCATCGTTCTGGTCGGCCGCCATCGCATCCACGCCTATGCGCTGTGGCTGCCCAATCTCATCCTTCGGCAGATCGCCGGCCGCAAGGCCGCGGTGGCCCTCACCGATAACGAGGCGCCATGACCTACGCATTGGAAACCCGCGGCCTCGACAAGCATTTCGGCGGCCTCCATGTCACCCGCAATCTGTCGCTGCAGATCGCGCCGGGCGCGCGCCATGCGCTGATCGGTCCGAACGGCGCCGGCAAGACCACAGTCATCAATCAGCTCACCGGCGTGCTGGAGCCGAGCGCGGGGCGCATCCTGCTCGAAGGCCAGGACATCACCGACCTGCCCGTGCACAAGCGCGTGCTGCGCGGCCTGTCGCGCACCTTCCAGATCAACCAGCTCTATCCGGACCTCACGCCGCTGGAGACGATCGGGCTCGCGGTCTCCGAGCGACTCGGCGGCGGCGGCAACTGGTGGCGGCGCATGGGCACGCGCGACGACATCAATGCCGAGATCGCCGAGACCTTGGAACGCTTCCGGCTACTCGACGTGATGAACGATCGCACCTCGACCTTGCCCTATGGCAAGCAGCGCCTGCTGGAGATCGCGGTCGCGATCGCCGCGCGCCCGCGCGTTCTGCTCCTCGACGAGCCCGCCGCCGGCGTGCCCGAGGGCGAGCGCAAGGATATTCTCGCCGCCGTCGCGGCGCTGCCGCGCGACGTGACGGTGCTCTTGATCGAGCACGACATGGATCTCGTCTTCTCCTTCGCCGACCGCATCTCGGTTCTCGTCTCCGGCGCGCTGCTGGTCGAGGGCGCGCCCGACGAGGTCGCGCGCGATCCGCAGGTCAAGGCCGTCTATCTCGGCGAGGCCGCGTGATGACCGATCTGCTGACAATCGAGAACCTGCGCGCCGGCTACGGCCAGGCGGTCGTGCTGCCGGACATGTCGCTGAAGCTGCCCGAGGGGCAGGTGCTGGCGCTGCTTGGCCGCAACGGCACCGGCAAGACCACGCTGATCAACTCCATCGTCGGAGTCACCCGCCGCTTCTCCGGCAAGCTCGCGTTGGCCGGCACCGACATCACGGCTCTTCGCGCCGACCAGCGCGCCCGCGCCGGCATCGGCTGGGTGCCGCAGGAGCGCAACATCTTCCGCTCGCTCACGGTGGAGGAGAACATGACCGCGGTGGCGCAGCCCGGACCCTGGACGGTCGAGCGCGTCTACCAGATGTTTCCGCGGCTCAAGGAGCGGCGCAACAATTTCGGCAACCAGCTTTCCGGCGGCGAGCAGCAGATGCTGGCGATCGGCCGCGCGCTGACGCTCAATCCCAAGGTGCTGCTGCTGGATGAGCCGACCGAAGGCCTCGCGCCGATCATCGTCGAGGAGCTGCTGGCTGCGATCGGCACCATCAGCCGCGCCGGCGGGCTGTGCTCCATCATCGTCGAGCAGCACGCGCAGAAGCTGCTGGCGCTGGCCGACCGTGTCGTGATCCTGGAGCGCGGCACCATCGTGCACGATGCGCCGTCGAGCGCCTTGAAGGCCGATCCGGCGCCCCTGGAGCGGCATCTCGGCGTCGCGAGCGCCGCCGCGCACTGACCTGATCGATAGGCTTGAACGCGACGAGCTGAAGCGTCATCATTGGTTGCGGGGACAGCGTGGCTCGCGCAATCGACCGAGGTCGCGCGGAAGGTCTGGCGGTATGGCGCGGCCGTCGTCAACATCGGTATGCAGAATCCAGTTGTGACGGCCTGGCGGCCGGAGCCTCGTTATCCCGAGGGCGCTTTGCCTGGAGACGGATTTGATGGGGTCACCTCAAGATTGCCCATCGAACGCGGTCGGAATTGGCCAGACCACCGCACCTGGCATGGATTGCGCCGTGCCTCTCCACGATCTCTCTTCGACAGAATTGTATACCGACCGGATACGGGGTAGGGGATGGACCCAGTCCATCACGCTTTGCCCAGGTGACCAGCCAGGACAGATCGCGGGTCCAACAACCCTATCCAACGAATCGACGCCTTCCAAGGAGTGAGCACATGCAACGCACCAAGCCCCCATTCCGCGCCGACGAAGTCGGCAGCCTCTTGCGGCCGCAGAAGATCAAGGAAGCCCGCGCCAAGCTCGAGAAGGGCGAGATCTCGGCGGCCGACCTCGCAAAGATCGAGGACATGGAGATCGAGAAGGTCGTGCATCGCCAGGCCTCGACCGGCCTGAAGCTTGCGACCGACGGCGAGTTCCGCCGCTCCTGGTGGCATTTCGACTTCCTCGCCAAGCTGACCGGCTGCGAGCTGTTTCACCCGGACGCCGGTATTCAGTTCACCGGCGTGCAGACCCGTCATGACGCGGTGCGCGTCATCGGCAAGCTCGACTTCCCGGCCGATCATCCGATGCTCGACCATTTCCGCTTCCTGAAGAAGCACGCCGATACGGCGCATGTGACGGCGAAGATGACGATCCCGTCGCCGGCCGTGCTGCACTTCCGAGGCGGCCGCAAATCGATCTCCAAGGACGTCTATCCCGATCTCGACGCCTTCTACGAGGATCTCGGCAAGACCTACCGCAAGGCCGTGAAGGCGTTCTACGACGCCGGCTGCCGCTATCTGCAGTTCGACGACACCGTGTGGGCCTATCTGTGCTCGCAGGACGAGCTGAAGAAGGCGCGCGAGCGCGGCGACAATCCGGACGGCCTGCAGCAGATCTATTCGCGCATCATCAACTACGCGATTGCCGAGCGTCCCGCCGACATGACCATCACCACCCATGTCTGTCGCGGCAATTTCCGCTCGACGTGGATCTCCTCGGGCGGCTATGAGCCGGTCGCCGAGACCATGCTCGCCAACACCAACTACGACGGCTATTTCCTGGAATATGACAGCGAGCGCGCCGGCGGCTTCGAGCCGCTGCGCTTCCTGCCCAAGGGCAACAAGGTGGTCGTCGTCGGTCTCGTCACCTCGAAGGTCGGCGAGCTCGAGAAGAAGGACGATATCAAGCGCCGCCTGGAAGAGGCCTCGAAGTTCGCCCCGCTCGACCAGCTCGCGCTGTCGCCTCAATGCGGCTTCGCCTCCACCGAGGAAGGCAACATCCTGAGCGAGGAAGAGCAGTGGGCCAAGCTGCGCCTCTGCGTCGAGCTCGCCGAGGAGATCTGGGGGAAGTAATTCAGGCAATCAATGCAGCGCCCGCCTGCGACAGCAGGCGTCGCTGTGATGATTGATCAGTGGTGCGGGAGCGGGGCCGGAGCAATCCGCCCCGCTTCGTTTTTGCGCAGCAGCGTGCGGCGGATCAGCCGCTGGGCGGGGGCCTCGAAGCCGGCATAAGTGAGATATGCCGCCGTCAGGGTCAGTCCCATGAAGCCGATCCAGAACAGCTGGCTGCCGTACGGGATCGGTTGGCCCCAGGACGCGAATGCCAGCGCGATCATGAGCTGGATCGGGAAGTGCAGCAGGTAGCACGAATAGGTCATGTTGCCCGCGGCCTGCAGCAGATCTTCGACACGCTTGGGCAGTGTCAGCGGGGTTGTGCAGACGAACAACAGGAGCGGTGTGTAGACGAGCAGGAGCGCTGCCGCGCGCTCGGCGAGCGCGATGCCTGACACCCGCAGCGCCAAGGGAATGCCGACGACGGCGCAGGCGGCGAGCGCCTCCAGTTTTGGCCGGTACGGGGCATCGGCAACGCTCTGCCGCGCCATCGCGGCGAGGCCACCAGCATAGAAGAACACGAAACATTTTCCGACCAGCGTCCCGCTCGCGATCCCGGCCAGGATCATCGCCAGGTTCAACAGCGGCGATGCGGTGACGAAACGCAGCGCCAGGAAGAACGCGGCATAGACCAGCACCTCGATCGAGACCGACCAGATCGGGCCGTTGAAGCTGACCCCGGTCGGCGGCAGCCAGTCGCTCGCCATGAAAAGCTGGGCGACGAAATGAGCGAGATCGTTGCTCTGGTAGACGAAGAAGAAGCCGTGCTGCGCGACATAGAGGGCCTGCAGCCCCGCGACCAGCAGCAGCGTTGCGAGATGCAGCGGATAGAGCCGCGACAGCCGGTTGACGAAGAAGGTCCAGCCGTCGACCGCGCCATCCGGGATGAGCGCGCTGTACTTCCAGAAGAAGATGAACCCGGAGATGCACCAGAAGATCACCACGCCGTATTCGCCGAGCTCGTAGAACGGGAACAGCACGCGGTAGAATGGCAATTCGCTTCGGACGAGATCGACCGGCGCGTCGGCGACGTAGGCGAAGTGCGGATAGTGCCACAACAGCACCGAGATCGTGGCGATGAAACGCAGCAGCTCGAGCCCGAGCAGCTTGTGAGTCCCAGACGATGTCGATGTGTGAGGCAGGGCCATGCGGTGATCGTTAACCGTCTCGACGGGATGTGCGCCCAATCCTAGCCGGCGCGAAGTGAAGGAATGTTTTCGCAGCCTGCGGATCAGCGGCAGGCGAGCTCGGTTCCTTGCAGGATCGCCTGGTCCCAGGACCGATAGCCCGTGGCATTCAGATGGATGCCTTCGAGCGTGAACGGCGATTCCATCGGCGGCAGGGGCAGGAAGGTCGCGCCGGTGCGCCTTGCGAGGTCCGGCAGCACGGCGCGATAGCCGGTGATGCTCGCCGTGGCGGCCTTCTCCATGGCCGGCGTGAATGGCCCGCGCGCCTCGACGGAGGGAAACTCGGCGATGAAGATGCGCGTGGTGAGCTTCGACAGCTCGCGCAGCAGGGCCTCGTAGCGCGCAGCGAAGACCTCGCTGGAGTCGGGCTTGGCGGCCAGCGCGTCGTTCACGCCGAGCGAGACGATGATCGCGAACGGCCGTTTCGGCCCGAGTGCGGGCTTCAGCCAGCCGGCGAGATCGCTGCGCGTCCCGGCGCCGGCGAGACCGGCGTTGACGACCGGATGCCCGCAGGCGCTGGCCGGCAGCGTCGCCGCCTCGACGATGCTGTCACCGAGCACGATGATCGGGTCATCGGGGCGAGCCAGCAGATTGTAGTGGACGACGAGCTGGCGGACCATGCGGTGGTCGCTGCCGGACGGTGTCGCCGAGCGGCGTGCCAGCACGAACGTCGCGGCTGCCGCGGTGATCACCGCAAACAGCACGAATCCCAGCCGCGCCTGCTTTTTCGCTGCCATATGGACGATCGATGCCCTGATGTGACCCGACCGTAGTATGAATTCGCAAACGGAGCTCTAATTCGTCCGCGTCCAGGTCGAGGAACGGCAGATGACGCCGCCGAAGGCGCAGCCGGCCGTGGTCAGCGTGCCGCCGGACAGGGTCATCTTGGCATCGTAGGTCTTGCCGTCGTCGGGATTGCTGTAGCTGCCGGCCCAGGCGTTGGGTCCGGTCGGCTTCATGCCGGAGAACAGCCGCTGGCCGACCTTGGCGGGGGTAACCGTGCCTTCCTTGATCCAGACCAGCGTGCCGCAGATGGCGCCGCCGCAGGGCGCGAATCTGACCTTGGAGGCGCCGCTTTCGCGCAGCCAGACGCCGCTGACATCGTCGGCGAGCGCCGGGCCTGCCGCCAGCGCGAGCGACACACCTAGTCCGACAACGAAACGACCGATCATGCGAGCCTCCCTCATCCTTCGAGACGAACTTGTTGCTAGCGGATCGTGTCGGCGATGCGGCGGGCCGACGGCGACACGCTTGGTCTCCATTGTTCAGAAAGGATATCAGGATTCGGGCGTGCCGCACCTGTCTCGCGGGCTGTGATGGTCGGGCTGTGGCAGTGCCTGCCCAGCCGCAGGTTTATCTCGCCGCCAGATAGACTTCGCCAAGCAGCGAGGAATTCGACCACGGCACCTGCCGGTTCTTGGTGCCGGCCACGACCTCGGCGCGTACGCGCGTCAGCATCTGCTGCACCTCGAGCCCGGGCGTGCCGATGTGGCGGGTCAGCGCCGCCGAGAACGGGCTGTTGTCGCCGTCGCCGTCGAGCGCGACCTTGCCCGGCGCGGTCGCGAACGCGATCAGCGTGCCGGCCCCGGACGTCGCGCCAGCACCGAGCGACGATGGTGCGGCCAGCCCGGTGGCGCTGAGACCCCGGCCGGGTCCGGCGCTTGCCGTCTCCGGCGGCGCGAACGGATTGTTGCGGCAGGCATCGAGGATCAGGATGTTGGTGCGGACCTGGTCGTCGAGCCCGGCCAGGATCTGGTCCATGTCGACCATTGCCGTGACCACATCGCTGCCCGCGGACGGTGCGATGTCGGTGGGCAGGAGATAGTTGCGGCCGTCGATCTGCACGCCGTGGCCGGCATAGAACACGACGGCCACCTGCGCCCGCGTCGCCTCGCGCAGGAAGTCGCGCGTCTTGGCCTGCATCGCCGCGCGGTCGAGATCGATGCCCTCAGTCACCGTGAAGCCGATGTCGCGCAGGCTCCTGGCGATTGCTCGCGCATCGCGCGGCGGATTGGGCAGTGGCTGCACGTGAGCGTAGGCCCCGTTGCCGATGACCAGCGCCATGCGCTGCCCCGTCGGCGCCGCTGCGGCCGAGGAGGGGGCCGTGGATTCCGGCCGCGGCTGGGGGCGCACCACCGCCTCCGACAGCAGCGACAGACGCACCCTGGCGGTGGCCTGGTTGGCCTTGCTGCCGGCATCGGATGCGGTCGGCGTCAGCGCCGCGGCGTAATCCGCCTTGGCCGCGTCGAACTCGCCCTTGGCCTCATAGGCCAGCGCACGATGCACATGGGCAGCGATGACGACGCTGCCCGGCGGCGTCATCACGTTGGCCGGCGGATTCTGCGCGAGTCGGACCGCCTCCGAAGCGTCGGCGACGGCGCGGTCGAGATGGCCCTTGGCGCGCCAGATCACACTGCGGTTGATCAGCGGCGAGGCCAGCGCCGGATCGAGCCGGATCGCCTCGTTGATGTCGCCAAGCGCGCCGTCGAGGTCGCCCGTCGCTTCCTTGGAGATGCCGCGATTCTGCCAGGACAGCGCGGATTTCGGCATCAGCCTGATCGCCTGGTCGTAGTCGGCGATCGCCTTGGCGTAGTCGCCGGTGCCGCGATAGGCGTTGCCGCGGTTGTGGAAGAGCGTGCCGCTCGGCGCGCCGCTCTTGATGGCGTCGTTGAAGTCGGCGATCGCGATCTCGTACTCGCCTTTGTCGTAGTAGGCCGAGCCGCGCAGATTGTAGATCGCCTGCGCCGGTGCCAGCCGCAGCGCCTCGGTGGCATCGGCGATCACGTGGGTGTAGTCGCCCTTCTTGTTCCAGCCGACCGCGCGCCAGAAATAGATCGTCGCCAGCTGGCTGCCGGAAAACACCTTCAGCGCGATGATCTTGTTGCAGGCGGCGATCATCTGGTCCGCAGGCGCCGTCTCGGTGGTGCAGATCAGGCCGAGCTGGGACTTCGACTGGGCGAGGCCGGGAGACGTCCAGAGGGCAGCCAGCAGCGGTATCAGCAGCAGGAGGGAGCGGCGCATCGGCACGGACCGTGGGGACGAGAGGCAGGAACCTATCCGGTTTGTTGCGTCCGGAAGGGTCCGGGTTCAGGCTCTTTCCAATGGTGGGCAGATGGTGCTAGGACGTTGGGCCAAGGGCGCGCTGCCCACTTACATTTCCCACCCGTCGGACCGAATGAAGAACGACCAGCTGCTCGCCCAGATCACGGAGTTCTGCCGCCAGTCGGACATGGCGGAATCGACGTTCGGCCGCCGGGCCGTGAACGACGGCAAGCTCGTGCAGCGGCTGCGCGAGGGCAAGCGCATCACCATCGATACGCTGGACCGCATCCAGGCCTATATCGCGGCTTCCACCGGCACGCTGCCGCCGCCGCGGCTCGACGTCGTGCCGGAGAAGCGCGATCCCAAGAGCAATTTCCGCTTCTTCGAGAACCGCCAGAAATACCTGCTGTTCGTGCACACCTGCAGCGAGAAGCGGGTGGTGGCCGAGCGTGTCGGCCTCGAGCTCGCCAGCATCCATCCGCGGCCGCCGGCGCTGCGGCTGTTCGACGCCGGCGTCGGCGACGGCACCGTGCTGTCGAAGGTGCTGCGCACCATGCACGGCCGTTTTCCGCACATTCCGTTCTACGTCGCCGGCAAGGAGCTGAGCCTCGAGGACGTCCGGCTGACACTGGAGAAGGTGCCGGACCGGCTGTTCGAGCATCCGGCCAGCGTGTTCGTGTTCACCAACATGAATTATGCCGAGGCGCCCTGGCTGACGCCGGCGTCGCCTTCGGTCGCGGCGTCGATGGTCTGGCACGAGGTCGTGCTGCAGGGCGATTCGTCCGGGGATTTCGAGGCCCAGATCACCGCGCTGAAGCCGTTTCTGGAGCAGAACTGGCGCGCCAACGTCTCGCAGCGCACCGGCATGCCGGTCTATGAACGGCCGATCGCGCTGGTGCTGTACCGCGAGGACCACCGCTTCCTGCTCGACGGCATCATCCCGCGGGCCGGACGGGTCGAGGCCAATTTCGACCTGATCATCGCCTCCCAGCCCTACCGTGCCCGGTCCTCGGTCAATTTTCGCGCCAAGCGCATCATCGCACCGCTGGCGCGTGCCTTAAAGCCGGGCGGTCGGCTGATCGGAATCCACTCCCACGGCCAGGATCCCGGCCTGGACATCATCCAGGCGGTCTGGCCCGGAGAAAATCCTTTCTCGGTCAGCCGCCATGAGCTATTGCGCGCCGTGAAATACGAGCTGGGCTCCAGTGGGCGAGACTTAAATTTTAACGCCTATGCGGACAATCGCTCGATTTTCAGGTATGAGATGGAGGCTCTGCCCAACGAGGTCACCGGTGCGATCGGAACCTCGACGGCCTTTGCAGCCTGGAACGCGGCGGTGTATGTCGCGCAGATCGAGGAAGACCGCCTGACAGAGGTGGCCCACTCGTCTCGTGCGCTCGACGCCGCCAGAGAGGTTCTGCGAAAGCACAACGGGCTCTGGTTCTACGACGAGTCCTACGTCATCTCGCGGCGTCGCGACTGACATCCTGGGATCAGGACAGTTGGGATCAAGAGACTTGGGATCGAGAGACTTGGGATCAATACAAATGACCGCCGTGGGCGGCAAAGAAGGGGTTGCTTGATGCGCGCGTCTTATCTGTTCACCTCGGAGTCGGTGTCCGAGGGCCATCCGGACAAGGTCTGCGACCGTATTTCCGACGAGATCGTCGACCTGTTCTACCGTGAAGGGCCGAAGGCCGGCATCGACCCCTGGCAGATCCGCGCCGCCTGCGAGACGCTTGCCACCACCAACAAGGTCGTGATCGCCGGCGAGACCCGCGGCCCGGCCTCGGTCACCAACGAGCACATCGAGCACGTCGTGCGCGAAGCCATCAAGGACATCGGCTACGAGCAGGAAGGTTTTCACTGGAAGACCTGCGACATCGAGATCCTGCTGCATCCGCAGTCGGCCGACATCGCCCAGGGCGTCGACGCGCTGCAGCCCGGCGAAGTCAAGGAAGAGGGCGCCGGCGACCAGGGCATCATGTTCGGCTACGCCTGCAACGAAACGCCCGATCTGATGCCGGCGCCGATCTTCTACGCCCACAAGATCCTGCGCCTGATTTCCGAAGCCCGCCACTCCGGCGTCGAAAAGGTGCTCGGCCCGGACTCCAAGAGCCAGGTCACCGTGCGCTATGAGAACGGCAAGCCGGTCGGCGTGCGCGAGATCGTCGTCTCGCATCAGCATCTGGTCGAGGACATGACCTCGGCGCAGGTGCGCGAGCGCGTCGAGCCCTACGTCCGCGAGGCGCTTCCGAAGGACTGGATTACCAAGGACACGATCTGGCACATCAACCCGACCGGCAAGTTCTTCATCGGCGGTCCCGATGGCGACACCGGCCTGACCGGCCGCAAGATCATCGTCGACACCTATGGCGGCGCGGCTCCGCATGGCGGCGGCGCGTTCTCCGGCAAGGATCCGACCAAGGTCGACCGCTCGGCGGCCTATGCTGCGCGCTACCTCGCCAAGAACATCGTGGCCGCTGGTCTGGCTGATCGCTGCACGCTGCAGCTCGCTTACGCGATCGGCGTGGCGCGGCCGCTGTCGATCTACATCGACACCCACGGCACGGGTAAGGTTTCCGAGGACAAGCTGGAGAAGGCGGCGGCCGAGGTCATGAACCTCACCCCGCGCGGCATCCGCTCGCATCTCGACCTCAACCGCCCGATCTACGCGCGCACCGCGGCCTACGGTCATTTCGGCCGCACGCCGGACAACGAGGGCGGCTTCTCCTGGGAGAAGACCGACCTCGCCGAGGCGTTCAAGCGCGCGGTGTAAGCATTGCCGGCGCTTGCCGCCTGAATGTTCGAGGCGTCATGGCCGGGCTTGTCCCGCCTGCGCGGCCGAAGCCGCTTCGGCGAGGCGGAGGCCCGGCCATCCACGTCTTGAGTTGAGGTGACTGATACGACTGACGACGTGGATGCCCGGCACGAGGCCGGGCATGACGAACCATTGCTGTTCGATTTGCTGAATGTCGCGTTCGCGCGAAGACAGAGGATGATCTCATGACCGCCTTCAACGACTACATCGTCAAGGACATTTCGCTCGCCGAGTTCGGCCGCAAGGAGATCTCGCTCGCTGAGACCGAGATGCCCGGCCTGATGGCGACGCGCGAGGAGTATGGCCCGAAGCAGCCGCTGAAGGGCGCGCGCATCGCAGGCTCGCTGCACATGACCATCCAGACCGCGGTCCTGATCGAGACGCTGAAGGCGCTCGGCGCCGACATCCGCTGGGTCTCCTGCAACATCTATTCGACCCAGGACCACGCGGCCGCCGCGATCGCCGCCGCCGGCATTCCGGTGTTCGCCGTCAAGGGCGAGACGCTGGTCGACTACTGGGACTACACCGCAAAACTGTTCGACTGGCATGGCGGCGGCCATCCCAACATGATCCTCGATGACGGCGGCGACGCCACCATGTACGTCCATCTCGGCCTGCGCGCCGAGAACGGCGATGCGGCGTTCCTCGACAAGCCGGCCTCCGAGGAAGAGGAGGTGTTCTTCGCGCTTCTGAAGAAGCAGCTCAAGGAGAAGCCGAAGGGCTACTTCGCCGAGATCGCCAAGTCGATCAAGGGCGTCTCGGAGGAGACCACCACGGGCGTGCATCGCCTGT
Source organism: Bradyrhizobium sp. SZCCHNS3002 (assembly GCF_032377435.1). Classification (NCBI taxonomy): domain Bacteria; kingdom Pseudomonadati; phylum Pseudomonadota; class Alphaproteobacteria; order Hyphomicrobiales; family Nitrobacteraceae; genus Bradyrhizobium; species Bradyrhizobium sp. SZCCHNS3002. The sequence goes on along the minus strand of NZ_JAUHHY010000010.1, from coordinate 45,100 downwards.
ACGACATGCAGAAGGCCGGCACCTTGCTGTGGCCCGCGATCAACGTCAACGACAGCGTCACCAAGTCGAAGTTCGACAACCTCTATGGCTGCCGCGAGTCGCTGGTCGACGGCATCCGCCGCGGCACCGACGTGATGATGTCGGGCAAGGTCGCGATGGTCGCGGGCTTCGGCGACGTCGGCAAGGGCTCGGCCGCCTCGCTGCGCCAGGCCGGCTGCCGCGTCATGGTCTCCGAGATCGACCCGATCTGCGCTCTGCAGGCGGCGATGGAGGGCTATGAGGTCGTCACGATGGAGGACGCCGCGCCGCGCGCCGACATCTTCGTGACCGCCACCGGCAACAAGGACATCATCACCATCGAGCACATGCGCGCGATGAAGGATCGCGCCATCGTCTGCAACATCGGCCATTTCGACAACGAGATCCAGGTCGCCTCGCTGAAGAACCTGAAGTGGACCAACATCAAGCCGCAGGTCGACGAGATCACCTTCCCCGACGGCAAGCGCATGATCCTGCTGTCCGAAGGCCGCCTCGTGAACCTCGGCAATGCGATGGGCCACCCGTCCTTCGTGATGTCGGCGTCCTTCACCAACCAGACCCTGGCGCAGATCGAGCTTTACGCCAACAACAAGGACGGCAAGTACAAGAAGGAAGTCTACGTGCTGCCGAAGTCGCTGGACGAGAAGGTGGCGATGCTGCATCTCGCCAAGATCGGCGTGACCCTTACCAAGCTGCGTCCCGACCAGGCTTCGTATATCGGCGTCAAGCCGGAAGGCCCATTCAAGTCGGACCACTACCGCTACTGAGTTCCGGCGCGACGCGCGGCGAGACGACGAAGGCCGGGGCATTGCCCCGGCCTTTTGCCTGAGTCATTGACGGTGCGGCAGTGGGGCGCCGTCATTGCGAGCGAAGCGAAGCAATCCAGAGTCGTGGGCGGGACTCTGGATTGCTTCGCTCCTCGCAATGACGGAGGTAGTGGCGCGCTCTACGACATCGATGACCGGCTACCACCTGCAGCGAACGAGACGATCACCCCGTCCGCCGCGACGCCAGCGCCGACGCGCGGACCGCCTTCGCGCGCTTGGCCGCGTGATGCTCCGGTCGCGCGGCGATCCGCTTGCGCTTCTTCGTCTCCGCTGCCGCCACCTTCACGGCTGGCGCGCGATGCTTGGCATATTCCTCGCCGTCGACCGGGCCGACATGCGGCGGGTCGCGGTCGAGATAGGGCCGGCCGATGCCGAACGTCTTGCCGTTGGCGTCGACCCATTTCCACAGCGCCTCGGTCGCGATCCAGCGCTGCGCGCGCGTCGCGCCGTTGACGCTGACGATGTCAGCCGCGAGTCCATGGCCGTAGCCGCCGCGCAGGCTGCCGCCGTGATAGGAGCGGTTGCTGGCGGCCTTCAGCCCGCTCGCGATCTCCTGCCGATAATCGTCGCGGAATCCGCTGGTGATGCCCGGCGCGAGACCCGCGGCCTCGGCGGCGTGCAGGGTATGAAACAGCTTCAGCTTGAAGCCGCGGTCCATGCCGCCGATCACATACTCCATCATGCTGCGGCCGACGCGGTCGGCCGCCTTCGGATCCTTCCAGGTGAAGTCATTGTCGACGAGCTTGGTGAACGCGCGCGTCACCTTCACCATGCGGCCCTTGCGCTTGACCGTGACGACGCGGCGCTCGGTCTCCCGGATCTTGTCGAGCTTCGGCGCGCGCTCATACAGCGCGAACAGATAGCGGTCGATGCAGGCATCGATGTCGGGGCACTCGTCGAGGATCTCGATGCGGTCGGCGCTGGCGACGGTGGGCCGGGGCGGTTCGGTTGCCGCGTCGGGCGCGGCCTGTTCGTCCGCGGGCAGGACGGCCGATGGGGTGATCGACGCGGTCGTCAGCGCAGGCTCGGCTGCGGTCGGCTGCGGCGACGTCGCGATCGGCTCCGCGACGATGGGCGGCGTCGCCGCCTCGATCTCGGCGGCAGCCGCGGGCCAAGCCGCCGCACAAGCTACCAGGACAACGGACCGACACAACGCACGCGTCAGAAGCTGCTGCGAGCTCATCATCCGGTCTCCCCAAAATCCGAGCCCCTGCTGGTGAGGGGCGGTCAGGTATCCGATACCTGCGATTGTTCGGCGCTTGGCGGCGAGGTGCAATAACACGACGCCCGTGGCGAGCGGCTTTTGCGGGAACTGTGACATCAGCGCAACGGTGCGCGATTGTGAGTTCCGTGTGTCGCTTATGAGTCGACTCTTGTGCTGGACTGCTGCCCACGCTGCATCGTTCGCCGCAGCAGCTTGCGTCCGGTCAGCATGGCGCGGGCGAGATTCTCGTGCTGCAGGCGGCTCACCAGCACGACGCCGGCGACATGCAGCACCACCAGCGGGATCAGCAGATAGGACGTCACCTCGTGGGTGTCCTCGACCCACCAGATGCCGAAGAACCGCACGGTCACCTGCATCGCGCCGGTCACCGCGGAGACGATCAGCAGCAGCAGCAGTGCGAGCTGCATCGCCGTGCCGGCGGGATTCAGCCCGAGATAGCGCCCGGTCCTGCCGCGCCGCAGATTCCACAGGTAGGCCGGCGTCGCGCGCAGCCGGGCACGGAGACTGCGGAAGCGCGAATGGCGCGTACCGATGATGCCCCAGATCAGGCGAAAGGCGAGCAGGCCGAGGATCGCGTAGCCCGCAATCCGGTGCAGCCCGTCGTGGACGTTCGGCGTCACCCAGGCGATGAGCACCAGCACGGCCAGCATCCAGTGCCACAGCCGCAGCGGCAGGTCCCAGACCTGCACGGTGTCGGCGGTGTCCTGGCGTTTCAGGCTGGCTCTGGGGGCTGTGCCGTGCATGGCTCTCACGTCACGTCGTTCAGCACGCTGGACGACGCTTGCGCCAACTACTTGGCGATCGTGTGCTTCAGGCTGAGATCCTCGGGGCTGTAGAACAGCTCATACAGCTTGCCGCCCTTGACGCCGTAGACCTCGTAGCAGGAGCCCTCGACCTTCGAGCGGCGCACCTCGTAGCCCGCTTCCTTGGCCTTGGCTTCCGCCTCGGCCGCCGGCTTCCACTGGGCCTTGTCGAGCTTGGTGCAGTCCTTGTAGCCGTCGGCCAGAGCCGGCGAGATGGCGAAGCCGGCGAGTGCGGCACCGAGCACGGCGGCGATGGTCAGTCTCATCAATCCCTCCAATGAGCAAATTCAAATACGATGCATCGTGGGATCAGTGGAGACGGCAACCGCCCCGATGTGTCAACGGAGCGGCGGCTGGAATCGCTCTTAGAGCTTTTCCAAGTTCGTGAGGGTCGCGATTTCGGCCGAGAATCGCAGATGGCGCGATGCGCGACGTTACGTCTCGCTCGTGCCGCCCGTCGCGACGCTGTGGGCTGGCGTCCGCTCTCGCCCTGTCCCGGGCGGCGGGACAGGGCAGGGCTGCGAATGCCGGCGTCAGAATTCCAGGTTCGCCCCCAGATAGAACGAACGTCCGGGACCGGGAACGGCGGTGCCCCACATCGTCGCAGTGCCCGATACGCCGCCGCCGGTGGCAGCGACGGTCCCGGCCTCCTTGTTGAACGACATTGATGCGCCCTCGCCGACATAGGCGCCGCCGAGCGGCAGGTAGTAGAGCTTGTTGAACAGGTTCTCGACGCCGAAGCTGATGCGCAGCTTCTGCCAGGTGTAGTTGCTGCGCAGGTTGACCAGGCTGTAGCCCGGGGTCTTCAGCTCGTTGCGCGCGACGGAGACGTCGGACTTGCGGCCCACCATCACCAGCTCGAGGCCGCTGTCCCAGCCGTCGAGCCGGTGCGTGAGCGTCAGCTTGCCGTTGATCGGCATGATGTTGTAGAGGCCGCTTCCGGTGTCGAGGTTCCTGCCGTTGGTGTAGCTCAGGACTCCCTTCAGGCCGAAATCGCCGACCGGCGTGCTGCCCAGCGGCACCTTGCCGGACAGATCGAAGCCGTACAGCCGTGCCGGCTGGTTCATGTACTTCATGATCACGAACTGGTTGGCGACGGCAGGCACGGCAGCGGTGTTGGTGGCGGCCTTCCACTGCACCGCATCGATGTAGTCGCGCACATGGGTGTAGTAGGGGGTGAGCCGAAGCTCGGCCTCATGGTCGGCGCTGTGCCAGGCGCCGGTGAAGCTCACGGTATGGGCGACCTCGGGTCTCAGATCGGGGTTTCCGAGATAGCCGTTGCCGTCGCCGACGAAGTTGTTCATCTCCAGCGCCATGGTGTTGCGCGACCAGGAATAGCGTTCGTACAGATTTGGCGACCGGGTCTTCTGCATCGCGCCGAACTCGAAGGTGAGATTGACGCTCGGCGTGTTCCGGAACAGCGCCGTCAGGTCGATATTGTTGTCCTTTCGCGAGCGATCCATGGCGTTGAACGCCGCGCGGGAGCCGACCGAGCTCGTCTCGTACATGCCCGACATGAATCCCGATGTCAGCGGCGTGGTGCTGGTGTTGTAGCCGACGACCGGTCCGGTGTCGGTCTCGACGCGCTCGAACCGGACGCCCAGCAGCGACAGCCAGGACGGGCTCCACTTCGCCTCCCACTCGCTGAACACGCCGACCCGGTCGCGCTTGCCGCCGTTGATGTTCCAGAACGTCAGCGGCGCCATGCCGCCGATGCAGTTGCCGACGCCGCAATCGGGGGCCGGCGGCCACCAGTCGTCGAGACGGTAGGTCTGCAGATCGACGCCGACGCGGACCACGTCGCGGGGCGACAGCGTGATGTCGGCCTTGGAGGTCAGGCCGTTGGTTTTGGTGCGCGTATACATCGGCATGCCGTTGACCGGATAGCTTGCTCCCGTCGTGTTCGGCGACTTCAGCGTGCCATACGAGAACAGCCGATCACCGCCGAAGTTCATGTAGTGATCGACGGACTGGTGGTAGAGGCGGGTGTCCAGATCGCCCCAGTCGAACCGGCCGAGATGGTGCAGGTTGACGCTGTAGGCATCGTTGCCCAGCATGTCCATGCGCTGGTTCGGGTAGAGCTGATAGGGGACCTCCTGCACCCCCGCCTTCAGCTCGATGAGCTGGCCGTCCTTGCTCCAGGCGACGCCCATCAGATGATTCCTGGTCTCGTAGGCGGATGAGCCGACCTGATCGAGGGGGAGCACCGGCGTGATCGAGCTCCTCAGGGTGAAGTTCTTGAAGTTGCCGCCGGCCGTATAGTTGTCTGCCTTGACCGCAGCGCCGCTGTAGCTGACGCTGTAGTTCTCGGTGGCCATGGTGGCCGACAGGTTGACGCCGCGCACGTTGCCGTTGCTGCGGTAGAACGTGCCGATGCTGCCTTTGGTCAGCAGGCTCTGCCCCGGCGCCGCGAACAGGGCCGCCGGCGAGTTGACCGCGACGGTGCCGCCGATCGAGTCGCCGCCGACGCTCACGGGCGTGATGCCCGCCCAGACCTTGGCCGCGGCGACCTGGGCCGGATCGATGTAGGACAGCGCCGGGTTCATGTGATTGGGACACGAGGCGATGGTGTCCATGCCGTCGACCTTGATGCGCAGGCGGTCGTCGGCGAGGCCATGGATCGCTGGCAGGCTCGAGACTCCGCCGGCCGAATAGAGGCTGACGCCGGGCACATCGGCAAATAGCGCAGCCGTGTCGTTCGTGGTGGCCCGCTTCGCCAGGAAGTCACCCGGCGCAACCGAAGTGGCGCCGGGTGGCGCGGCGATGCCGTCGGATGAGGCCGCCTGCCGCGGTGGCGCAGCTGCCGGATTGATCGTCGCCGCATGTGCGCCCCTGCGGCGGACTGCCGTTCGGGCGGCCGGGCGGGGCTGTGGGACAGTGACCGTCACCTGCGGCAGCGTGGTGCCGGAGCGAGCCTGCGATGGGTCCTGCGCGAGTGCGGGACTCGAAAGAGCGAATGCCAGCAGCGCGGGCGATGTGAGCACGGTGGTTGAGCGGAGCAACCGCCGCCGGACGGGTGTCGAACAATGGTCCATGATGGGATCTCGGAATAGGAATGGGAGAGGCGCCTGGCGGCGAGCGCGCCGTGGCCTCGTGAACATGTCGCGACGAGGCGGCTGCGGGCACGCTGCGGCGGCCGCCGGACGGCAGCCTACAGCGCGCGCCGACGAGACCGGCCGCATCGTGACGGGATGAGACGTCTGGAGTGTCGGCCTAGACGGCCGCCGGTGGTCCGCGAGCGACCGGCAGTTCGAGCGCAGGCCGGGGTGCCGCAACGAGGTCGGTCCGCTCGATCAGGATCGCCACGACCATCGGCATCGGCCGCGCCACGGCGGGTACGTGCGGGACGGTGACGCCGCGCCCGAGCGCGCAGAACGGACAGCTCGCGCATTGCTTGGCCGCAGTGCCGATGTCGTCCGACGACGGCGCGTCGGCGGAGCTCTGACAGATGATGGCGACGGCGTCGGGAGCCGCAACCGCAGCGCTCATCGCGGAGAGCGCCAGCGCGGACTGGAAGATCAGGGCCCATGCCGCAAACCAGACGAGAGCGCCGCCGAGCCGCGACAGCGCTGCGCGCCGCCGCGCTGAGCGCATGCGCGCCTCACGTCGTCCTGATGCGATGCCTTGTCGTTGACGCCCCTGACGAGCCACCGGCTGACGCTCCCGTCCCTTGGAATGACCTACAGGAGCGGGCATCGCATTGGCAATGGAGTATGTGGGATGTCGTCTTCTCCCGTCACGGTGGATCAATTCGGCAACATTGAAGTGGCTTCAACTCAGTCGTGAACCGCAGCGTGCGTGACATGCAGGCGGTTGCGTCCTGCGAGTCAAACTCAATCGCGGCGCGGTTTCGAGCAACCGATGAGGCCCAGCCTGGACGCCGTCGCGAATAACTGTCAAATATATCCTCATGACCTTCCGCATTCACGTCGCAGGCGCTGCACTGAGCAGCCGAATTACCGACCCGGCCTGATCCGTCGGGCCGGGCGCTTTGCCTGTGAGAACTGCCTGTGAATGCTCTTGGCGCCCGAAGCGGCGCCGTATGCGAGGTCGTCCATGTCTTCTCATCCTGCCACGCTGCACCTCGTGTGCGGCAAGATCGCTGCGGGCAAATCGACGCTCACTGCCGCGCTAGGCCGGCGCACAGGCACCATCGTGATCGCCGAGGACGACTGGCTGGCGCGGCTCTATCCCGGCGAGCAGAGCACCCTGGCCGACTACGTGCGCAATTCATCACGGCTGCGCAGCGTGATGGGGCCGCACGTCGTTGCGCTGTTGCGGGCCGGCGTTTCCGTCGTGCTCGACTTTCCCGCCAACACGCCGGCGAGCCGCGCCTGGATGCGCGGCCTGTTCGAAGCAGCCGGCGCGCCGCACCAGCTGCATCATCTCGACGTGCCCGACGAGGTCTGCAAGGCGCGGCTGCGCGCGCGCAACGCGGAAGGCCGCCACGCCTTCACGGTGACCGACGAGGAGTTCGATCTGTTCACGAGCTACTTCGTGGCGCCGACGGCGGACGAAGGGTTCAACGTGATCGTACATTAGCTGGAAACCTGAGACAGTTGCGTGGCCCGGATGAGCACAGCGACATCCGGGCTACGGGCTGCGGCGGGCCTGCAAATCAGGGGCTTTGGCGACACGCGCGACGTCCGCGACGTTACGTCTCGCTCGTCACTTGGAAGCCCAGAGCGACCCGCCAGGCCGCTTCAAATTCGGAAGCCGAGATATTGCGCGCGGAAAATCCGCTGAGATCATTGATCTCGGAAATGGACGGAATCGCGCCTTCCGGCATCATGTCGCGCCAGTTCGCCTGGGCGTAGCTGCAAGTCTCAAACCGGCCGCCGGGATACTTCCTGATCCATCTGATCGGATAACGATCCCGATCGAGCTCGCCATAGCACTCGATTTCGATATCGCCGTCCGGGGGATTGATTGTGTGCATGTAGCTATCGGGCGGCCCGACGGACGGCGGTGGTGGTAGGGTGCGGAGATGGTTTATGAAGTCGAGCGCGGCTTGCTGGCTTTCGGGCGGCGCGATCCAGCTCGTGTCCTGTTCCGTCAAGCTCAGCGCCGCGAGGAGTTCGGCGAGCAAGATTGCGACCCCATGTGTGGCGAGCTCAGCGCCATCGATGAAGGCCGTCGGTCCCGTCTCGCCGAGATGCTCGACCGCATGGCGAAGCTCCATCAGAAGAACAGTGCGCCCCGACCCGAGCCTGAGGAGCACGCCTGAGGCGTCGCCGAGTCCGTCCTCCTGCCAAGTCTCCGCCGTCCAGCCATGGCTTGCCGCGAGCTCGGTCAGCGGCCGTCTCACTTTCACGATGGCCATGTCGATGTTCGGAAAGCGATAGTCGAAGATCTGTTCAACGCGCGGCATTGGCTGATCCGGTCCCTACGCAGCTGCTTACGCTCACAAGAGATCTAACGGGCTTCTGTCAACGTGTACCCGTCATGCTGGCTCCGTCCCAAGCGTCAGCCTGCTTCCTCGACATCGAATGGCGCTGATGATCGGGACGAATCGCGGCGAAGCGGAGCTGACCATCCGGGCTGCGGGCTGCTATGCTTGGCCGAGCCCAATCCTGAACCTTCGGTTCTGCCGTCCCTTGTTATCCACCTTGAGGATGCGGATGCGCCGCGCCTGCGCCGTCGAGACCAGATGCGTGCCGCCGCAGGCCTGGCGGTCGAGGCCGTCGATGTCGACGATGCGGATCAGGCCGTCGGCCTGGCGCGGCGGGGCGACCGACTTGGCGCGAAACAGTCCCGCGGTCGCCTGCGCGTCGTCATAGGGCATGTCGAAGGCGCGTACCGGGCGATCGTCCGAGATCGCCGCGTTGACCGCGTCCTCCACCGCGCGCAGCTGCTCCGGCGCCACCTTGGGCAGGTCGAAGTCGACGCTGAACTCGTCGGTCTCGGTCATGCGGACGCCGGTCAGCAGCGCGCCGTCGAACAGGGTGTAGACGGCGCTGTTGACGAGATGCGCCACCGTGTGCTGCTCGCTCATGCGCTGCCGGAACGCCGGATCGACGCGCAGCTCGATCGCCCCGTCCGGGATGGCGTCATCACCGATCAGGTGCCAGATGCCGTCGGCGGTCGGCTCGAACCCGGTGACGACGCGGACGATCCCGTTCCACGCGATCGTGCCGCGGTCCGGCAACTGGCCGCCGCCGCCGGGATAGAATGGCGAGCGCGCCACCAGCACCGCGCCGGGGCGCGCGTCGAGCGCGGTGATGTCGAGCTCCAGCACGTCGGGACGATCGACAGCGAAAGGGCGGGGCAGGAAGTCGGTCATGCAGAACGGCTCGCAATCGCATAGCTCGGATGAGCGGAGCGACGTCCGGGTTCATCGAGACGGCGCGTGAGGCCCCGCATATGGCTGCGCTCATGCGGGCCACGAAACTACGACGATACGCAGTATCGCCGCGCTGCGCAAATGGCCCTTCCTGTCTCGGCCGCAGCGCCGGGTCTCAACGGCATGCGGCCACCGTGAACCACGCCATGCGAAACGCGCCATCGCCCAGGCGCAGGCACACGGTGTCGCCCGGCTGCAACCTTTCGTACAGCGCCTGCGCAACATGTGCATCGGTGGCTCTCGCGAACGGGCCCCACGGCTCGAGCGTCACCTGATGTGTGGCGAGCCGGCTGTGGCCGAGATGCTTGGCGAGCACGCGGCTGCGCAGCAGCGCCGGCGCCGAGCGGTCGAGTGCGGTGTTGAACTGGCCAAGCGCCCCGAACGCATAGGCGGCGACGAACAGAGCGGCGAGCAGCAGCCGCCAGCCGCGGCGGCGGAGTTGGGTTTCGAACCGCGCGGCGACGATGAGAAAAATGATCGCGACCGCGGCCGCGAAGGCCGTCAGCGGCAGCCAGCTGACGAGATTGACGTCCGACAGCGTGCGCGCGGCGAGCGTGCCGGCCGCCACGATGCAACCGGTGCCGAGATTGGCGCCGTAGCCGGAGCCGAGGCCGATGCGGAACCGCCCGGGAAAGCGCAAGGTGAGGACGAGCGCCAGCAGCGGAATGACGGTGACGACCGCGATCAGCTGGCCGGCCGGAAAGCTCGGGAAGAGCGACCAGGCTGCGAGCCCGATTGCGAACAGCGAGAAGCCCAGGGCGATGCGCTGTGACGGCGCGCCACTGCCGTCCCGGCTGTCGCCGTCGCCGGGCCTGTCGTCGCGCGGGTGGGGAGCGTTCATCGCCAGATCCGTATCGAGGGTGTTTCCCGCTGATAGCGGAGGAGGGTTGACCGACGACGAATGCGCCGGCGATTTGACAGCGACGGGCCGGGTTGCGACTGTCCGCAGCCAGAGCAAGAAAGCTGCACCAGGAAACGCCAGGAACACCACATGTCAACAGAGCATGTCGACGTGCTGATCGTCGGCGCCGGGCTGTCCGGCATCGCCGCCGCCTATCATCTGCAGCACAAGTGCCCGGGCAAGCGCTTCGCGATCCTGGAGGGGCGGGGCGCGATCGGCGGCACATGGGACCTGTTCCGCTATCCCGGCATCCGCTCCGACAGCGACATGTACACGCTTGGCTATTCGTTCAAGCCGTGGACAGATCCGAAGGCGATCGCCGACGGGCCGCAGATCCTGAAATATGTCCAGGACACCGCGACCGAGAACGGCATCGACCGCCACATCCGGTTCAACCATCGGGTCCGGCGTGCGTCGTGGTCGAGCGCGGACGCATGCTGGACCGTCGAGGCCGAGCGCCGGACGGAGCAGGGCACGGTCGAGACCGTGCGGATGACCTCAGGCTTTCTGTTCATGTGCTCCGGCTACTACCGCTACGAAAAGGGCTACCTGCCGGACTTCAAGGGCATGGCCGATTTCAAGGGCCGCATCGTGCATCCGCAGGCCTGGCCTGAGGACCTCGACTATGCCGGCAAGCGCGTCGTCGTGATCGGCTCCGGCGCGACCGCGGTCACATTGGTGCCGGCGATGGCCAAGTCCGCCGCGCATGTGACGATGCTGCAGCGCTCGCCGACCTATGTGGTGTCGCGCCCCGCGCAGGACGCGCTCGCCAACAGGCTCCGCCGGCATCTGCCCGCTGCTCTCGCCTATCACCTGATCCGTTGGCGCAACGTGCTGTTCGGGATGTATTTCTTCCAGCTCAGCCGGCGCAAGCCGCAGCGGGTCAAGCAGCTGATCCTGGGCGGGGTGCGCGCCGCGCTGGGTCCCGATTACGACGTCGCCACCCATTTCACGCCGCGCTACAACCCGTGGGACCAGCGGTTGTGCCTGGTGCCGGACGGCGACCTGTTCAAGACCATTCGCGAGCAGCGTGCCTCGGTCGTGACGGCCGGGATCGAGACCTTCACCGAGCGCGGCCTGCGCCTCACCGACGGCCGCGAGATCGAGGCCGATGTCGTGGTCACCGCGACCGGCCTGGTGCTGCAGGTGCTCGGCGGCCTCGAGGTCGTCGTGGACGGCCGCACCGTCGATTTCGCCAAGACGCTCAACTACAAGGGCATGATGTATTCCGACGTGCCGAACCTGGCGGCGACGCTCGGCTACACCAACGCGTCGTGGACGCTGAAATGCGACCTCACCTGCGAATATGTCTGCCGGCTCCTCAACTACATGGACCGGCACGGCTACCGCCAATGCGTGCCGCACAATGACGACGCCACCGTCACGCCGCTGCCGTCGCTGAGCTTCAGCTCCGGCTATGTGCAGCGCTCGGTCGCCGAGCTGCCGAAACAAGGCTCGAAGCGGCCGTGGCGGCTGTACCAGAACTACGCCCTCGATATCGTCTCCCTGCGCTTCGGCAAGGTCGACGATGGCGTGATGCGGTATTCGTGAGGGCAGGGCGCTCCGTCGGATCGTCGGCGCGATCTCGGGCCTCATGGTTCGACACGGCGCTTCGCGCCTCCTCACCATGAGGGGAAACATCTCGCCACCGCAGAGGATTTCGCCACGCACTCGATCCTCATCCTGAGGAGCCCGCCGCAGGCGGGCGTCTCGAAGGATGGCCGCAACGACGGTGTCAGCGTCAGTTCTTATCGGGCGCGACCGTGCGCATGATGGGGTGGAGCAGGAGCAACCTTCACCGCTCCTCCGCCGCCCCCTCCCGCAGCGGCGCGCGGCTGAGGTCGTTGGCGGCGGCGATCGCCTTGCGCATCAGGCGCACCAGCTCGTTCGCCTCGGCCGCGCTGAGGCCGCGCACCATCAGCCGCTGCGCGGCCTCGACCGCCGGCGTGATCGCCTCCAGCGTCCTTTTCCCCTCATCGGTGATCAACAGCTCCCGTGACCGGCGGTCGCGCGCGCTCGCTCGGCGGACAACGAGGCCTTTCTGTGCGAGCCGGTCGATCACGCCGGTGATCGTGGTGCGGTCATAGGCGATCAGGCCAGCGAGCGTGATCTGGTCGATCGCCGGGTTGGCCGCGATCGCCGCCAGCGCCGCATATTGCACCGGCGTCAGGTCGAAGCCGGCCGCTTCCACCTCCGCCAGAAACACCGCCACGGCGATCTGCTGAAACCGGCGCGCCAGGTGCCCCGGCATGTCCCGCATCTCGGTCAATTCGAATCTCCTGTCACCAGCTTGACAAGCATACTGATGATCAGCATACTGATCAATAAGGAACAGCGAGGGAGGGTGGTCACGTGCAGTTTCATCTCAATGGCTTCCAGCCGGGCGATCCCGAAATCTTCGACACGGCCGAACGTGTCGCGAGCGCCGGCGCGAGCAGCCCGCTGCCGGCCGAGGCCGACGTCCTCATCGTCGGCTGCGGCCCGGCGGGCCTCAATCTCGCCGCCCAGCTCTCTGCCTTCCCCGACATCAAGACCTGCATCGTCGAGCAGAAGCCCGGCCGGCTGCTGCTCGGCCAGGCCGACGGCATCGCCTGCCGCACCATGGAGATGTTCCAGGCCTATGGCTTCGCCGAGAAAGTGCTGAGGGAAGCGTGCTGGATCAACGAGACCACGTTCTGGAAGCCCGATGACGCCGACCGCGCGCATATTGCGCGCAGCGGCCGCGTGCAGGACGTGGAGGATGGCCTGTCGGAGATGCCGCATGTCGTGCTCAACCAGGCTCGCGTGCACGACTTTTTCCTGGACGTGATGCGCCGTTCGGCCGCGAAGCTCGAGCCGCACTACGCCCGGCGACTGCGGGACCTTCATATCGATCCGTCCGCAGGCAATGACGCACACGGCGTGACCGTCAGCTTCGACCGCATCGATCCGGAGCATGAAGGCCAGGTCGAGACCATCAAGGCGCGCTACGTGGTCGGCTGTGACGGTGCACGCAGCATCGTGCGCAAGGCGATCGGCCGCGAGCTGCACGGCGATTCCGCCAATCACGCCTGGGGCGTGATGGACGTGCTCGCCGTCACCGATTTTCCCGACATCCGCTTCAAGTCGCTGATCCAGTCCGCCAAGGACGGCAGCCTGCTGGTGATCCCGCGCGAGGGCGGCTATCTCGTCCGGCTGTATGTCGAGCTTGCCAAGCTTGAGGTCGGCGAGCGCGTGGCGGGCCGCAACATCACCGTCGACGAAGTGATCGCCAAGGCGCAGCGCATTCTCGCGCCATATACGCTTCAAGTGAAGGAGGTCGCGTGGTGGTCGGTCTATGAGATTGGCCAGCGCATCACCGACAAGTTCGACGACGTGCCGGAGGCGGAGGTCGCAACGCGGCTGCCGCGCGTGTTCATCGCCGGCGACGCCTGCCACACCCACAGCCCGAAGGCGGGGCAGGGCATGAACGTCTCGATGCAGGACACGTTCAATCTCGGCTGGAAGCTCGCCGCCGTGCTGGGCAAGCGCTGCGCGCCGGAGCTCCTGCACAGCTATTCGGCCGAGCGGCGGGCCATCGCCCAGGAGCTGATCGATTTCGATCGCGAATGGGCAGGAATTCTCGCTTCCGCCGCCAAGCAGGGCGGCGCCGATGCGGCCAAGACGCAGGACTATTTCGTGCGCCACGGCCGCTACACGGCGGGCACCGCCACGCACTATCGGCCCTCCGTTCTCACCGGCGACGACACCTTCCAGCCGCTCGCCACAGGCTTCGTCATCGGCAAGCGCTTTCACTCGGCGCCGGTCATCCGGCTCGGCGACGCCAAGCCGGTGCAGCTCGGCCACGTCGTCCAGGCCGACGGCCGCTTCCGCATCTTCGCCTTCGCGGCGGCAGAGGATCCGGCCGCGCCGGGGTCCGCGATCCGCCGCCTGTGCACATTCCTCAGCGAGGATTCCGCCTCACCCCTGCGCCGCCACACCCCGGCGGGCGCCGACATCGACTCCGTGATCGATCTGCGCGCGGTGTTCCAGCAGGGGCATCGCGAGCTCGCGCTCGAACGAATGCCGGAGCTGCTGCTGCCGCGCAAGGGGCGCTACGGCCTCATCGACTACGAGAAGATGTTCTGTGCCGATCTGAAGAGCGGCCAGGACATCTTTGCGATGCGCGGCATCGATCGCGCGGCGGGCTGCATCGTGATCGTGCGGCCCGATCAGTATGTCGCCGACGTCCTGCCACTCGACGACGTCAGGAGGCTGTCGGCGTATTTCGATCGTGTGCTGCTGCCGGTCCGCTGAGGGATGCAGAGGGTAAACGAAATCCAAATCCGGCCCCTGGATTTCAGGGCTTGGCGCTAGTCAGATCCCAAGGTTTCCTCGCTACAAACGAGGTCTCCGGAATGGACGATCGAGTGGGTGAGACGTCGAAATGTTGATGTTGGCGAACCGTCGCAAGAGTGAACGTCGGCTGTGCAGGAGGATCGCGAAGATTCACTACGGCAACGGCAGCCTGCCGCGCGACTGCACGGTCACGGATATTTCCGACGGCGGCGTCAAGGTGATCGCCGAATTCGTCGAGATTCCCCCGCAGTTCACCATCGTCTTCGCGCCCGACCACCAGCGCAAGTGCCGGCTGGCCTGGCGCATCGGCTGCGAGTTCGGCGCCGAATTCATCGATTGAGGCGGGCCGGCCGCGCCCGCTTAACGGGACCTTAGGGTTAATCTGCCAGCGTGCAGATCATCTGGTCCCGAAGTAGTTCAGTTGCATGCGTACGCGGCCCCTCCGCTCTCTCCCTCTGCTCCGGCCGGCCGCGTTCGCGCTGTCGTTCACGGCCGTCCTGCTCGGTCTCGGCGCCTGCCAGACCACCGATCTCAGCGAGGTCACGGGGGCACTGGGCGGCAATCCCGAAAAGAGCCGCGCTGCCGCCGCCGACCCGCGCGCCGAGATCGACCAGCTTCGCGAGCGCTTCCGCGCCAGTCCCGACGATCCCGAGGTGGCGCTGCGCTATGGCAGCGCCCTGCGCGCCACCGGCCAGCGCTCGCAGGCCGTCGCCGTGCTGGAGCAGGCGAGCATCGCAAGCCCCGGCAACAGGACGCTGCTTGCGGCCTATGGCCGTGCGCTCGCCGACAACGGCAATTTCCAGCAGGCGTTCGACGTGCTCAGCCGCGCGCATTCGCCCGAGGATCCCGACTGGCGCATCCTGTCGGCGCAGGGCGCCACGCTCGACCAGATGGGGCGCAACGAGGAGGCCCGGCAATACTACATGACGGCGCTGAAGATCGCCCCTGACGACCCGTCCGTGCTGTCCAATCTCGGTCTCTCCTACGCGCTCACGAACGAGCTGCCGAAGGCCGAGGAGCAGTTGCGCAAGGCGAGCGCGCATCCCGATGCCAGCCCGCGGGTCAGGACCAACCTCGCCGTCATCGTCGGGCTGGAGGGCCGGATGAGCGAGGCCGAGAGCATCGCGCGATCAGGACTGCCGCCGGAGCAGGCCAGCGCCAGCGTCGCCTATGTCAAGCGCATCCTGGAGCGCCGCAAGATCGCGCAGCGCGAGCTGTCGCCGCGCCGTGACCGTCCGGTGGCCGGCGAGCCCGACAAGGCGCTGGCGCGGGCGCTCAGCCGATCCGACGACTGAAGCGCTATTTCGCGCCGAGCAGCTTTGCGATCGGCGCCAGCAGCGAGCTGCGCTGCGGCTTGTGGTCGATCCGCCCCGTCAGCCGGTTGGCGATGTCCTGGAACAGTTTTGGCGTGCGGCTCAGCGCCGCGATCTCCGCGATCATCTGGCCGTTGTTGGCGGCGGTGCCGAACAGCTTGCAGTCGAACGGGATGATCGCGACCGGCTCGGCCTCGACGGTCTTGGCGAAGCGCTTCAGGTCGATCTCCGGCCGCTTGGGCATGCCGACCTGGTTCAGGCAGTACAGCGGCGGCCGGTCGTTGGGACGCGAGGCCTTGAGCACGCCGAGCAGGTTCTTGGCGTTGCGCAGGTTCGCCAGATCGGGCTCGGCGACCACGAGGATGTCGTCGGCATTGATCAGCGCGTGCCGCGTCCAGGCCGACCATTGGTGCGGCACGTCGAGCACGATGCATTGCTGGGTCATGCGCAGGGTGTCGAAGATGGCGTCGAACGCGTCGGCGCCGAAATCATAGACGCGGTCGAGGGTCGCGGGCGCGGCGAGCAGGTTGAGATTTTCGGTGCATTTGGCGAGCAGGCGCTCCATCAGCGCCGTGTCGGGCCGATCAGGCTGGAACACGGCGTTGGCGATGCCCTGCAGCGGATCCTGGTTGTAGTCCAGTCCCGCGGTGCCGAACGCCATGTCGAGATCGATGACGACGGAATCCAGCGTCAGGTCGCGCGCCATGCTCCAGGCGACGTTGTGGGCGACGGTGGAGGCGCCGACGCCGCCCTTGGCGCCGACCACGGCGATGATGCGGCCGGTGATGACGGCCTCCGAGGCCGAGAACAGGCTGCAGACCGAGCGGATGACGTCGATGGTCTCGACCGGCCCGATCACGTAGTCGTTGACGCCGCGCCTGACCAGCTCGCGATAGGCGACGCCGTCGGCCGGGCTGCCGATCAGCACCACGCGGGTGCCCGGATCGCAGACGCTGGCGAGATCGTCGAGGCCGCCGAGAATGTCGCCGCCGGGCCTGGTCTCGATCACGATGACGTTCGGCGTCGGCTGCGAATGATAGGTCTCGATGGCGCGCGCCATGCCGCCCGCCTTGATCGTGATGTGCGCCTTGCCGAGCCGGCGGTCCTGGCTGGCTGCGAGGATCGCGGCCGAGGTCTGGTCGGTCTCGCAGAACGCCTGCACGGAGACGCGCGGCACCGGCGCGATGTGGTCGTCGAGCACGGGGCCGCTGGGGGCGGCCGGCTCGTCCTGGCTTTGACGGGACGCGTTGATCATTTGCCTGTATCGCTGAGCTTGGCCTTCTCGGACTCCGGATACGCCACCGCCGTCGACTCGCCCTTGCGGTACTTCTCGAACAAAGCGGAGCGGCGCGGCGTGTAGGCGGCCATCTCCGAGCGCGGCTGCTCGAGATCGGCCGGGTTGTCGATCATCGCGGCGAGGTTGCGCTGCGTGGCGCAGCCGAAATTTTGATAGTGCTGGTTGCTGCTGTAGCCGCGATTGTCGAGGTTCGGCCCGAGATCGTCCGGCCACAGCCCGCAGGGACCGGCGACGGCGGCGATCTTCGGATAGCTCAGCCGGATGACGGCGAGCTGCCGCGGATCGTCCGGCATGGTGTTGCGCAGGGTGATCGCGTGCGAGGGAACGCCGCCGGCGGTCAGCACGGCGCGGATCTCGCGATAGGCGTCGGCCGCGGCGCGCGCGTTCGACGTGCCCGTCGGCACCTCCGCCATGATTCCACCGGTGCCTTCGCGCAGCCATGAGCGCGCAAGCCCCGCGACGTCGACGCGCTGCTGGTAGGTCAGGCCGCCGCGGCCGCTGCCGACGAAGACGACGGTCGACTGCCGGCCTTCCTCGATCGCGATCGGATGGCGAATCCTGTAGTCGTCCGGGATCGTCGCGACGACCTCACCGGTGGTGGCGTTGCAGGCGCCGAGCGTGAGCGCCAGCCCCGCGATGGCGCCGATCCGGCGCAGCGTGCGTCCGCCGTCTCGTGTGGATGTTGCCGACATGATCGTTCCCCCGTGCCCCGTCGTCCCGCAACCTCAGTCGATGATGAAGCCGAAGCCGGCCGGCTGCCCCGTGGCCGCGTCGACCTTGGCGGCGATGCCGTACAGCCGGTTCATGCGGCCGAGCAGCGCCGACTCCGAGTCGGTGGCCGGCGCAAAGCCGTCGTCCGGACGCGACAGCTCCTTCTGGGCGACGGCGCGCACCACATAGGGCGTCACCATCACCATCAGCTCGGTCTCGTTGTTGACGTAGTCCTGGCTGCGGAACAGCTGGCCGAGCACCGGCAGCTGATTGAGCCCGGGCAGGCCGTTGATCGCCTGCTTGGTCTGGTTCTGGATCAGGCCGGCCATCGCCATCGAGCCGCCCGAAGGGATCTCGACCGTGGTCTCGGCGCGGCGGGTGCGGATGGCGGGGATCGTCACCGACGAGGTCGAGGCCGAGGTCAGCGCATAGGACACCGTGATCGCATTGTCGTTCGACAGCTCCGACACCTCCGTCATCACCCGCAGGCTGATGCGGCCTTCGCCGAGCACGACGGGCGTGAAGTTGAGCGAGATGCCGAACTTCTTGTAGGTGATCGACGTGCTGCACACCCGCGTGGTCGGATCGCAGGAATAGCCGCCGGGAATCGGGAATTCACCGCCCGCGATGAAGGTCGCGGATTCGCCGGAGATCGCGGTCAGGTTGGGCTCGGCCAGCGTCTTGACGACACCGGCCGTCTCCATCGCGCGCAGCGTCGCCGAGACCGACGACAAGCCGCCGCCGGTGGCGGACAGGCCGTTGGTCCCGACCAGCGACTTGCCATAGGCGGTGAACGGGTTGGTGTTGTTGAAGTTCACCACCGCGGTGCCGTAGTTCAGGCTGGCGCTGAGATCGATGCCGAGCTGCTTGACGATCTCGCGACGGACCTCCGACACGTTGACCTTCAGCATCACCTGGTCGCGGCCGCGCACGACGATCGAGTTGACCACCTTGTCGGCGCCGCCGACCAGCCGTGCGGCGATTTCCCCGGCCTGCTGCGCCTCGACCGGGCTCGACACCGATCCGGTCAGGATCACGCCCTCGCCGACGCCGTCGATCTTGACGCCGGGAATGCTCTGGCTCAGCGCCTGGCGCACGCCGTTGAGGTCGCGCTTGATCGCGATGTCGTAGGCCGCGACCTGCTGTCCCTCGCCGTCGAAGAACACCACGTTGGTCTGGCCGACCGCCGCGCCGATGATGTAGGCGCGCCGGGCCGAACGGACGACGGCGTTGGCGACCTTGGGATCGGCGACCAGCACGTCCTTGACGTCCTGCGGGAAGTCGACGACCACGGACTTGCCGATGCCGAGGGAGAGGAAGCGCATCTTCGACGAGCCGACCGACACCACGGGTGTCTCGAGCCTGTCGTCAGCCGCCTTCACCGGCGTCAGCGCCGGATTGAGCGCAAGCCCGATCACGGCCGATGTCGATAGCGCGCGGACGACCCACGTCCCGAACGTTGCGCGTTGATGCCCACCCATCATCTTCCACGTCCTTTCGATCACTTCTGCGCCGTGAGCGAGCTCGTGATCCCATAGCGAATGATCTCGATGGCGCTGCCCCGTCGCGCCATCTGCTGCTGCTGTTGCTGTGCCTCGGTCTTGTTGCCGTCGGCTGCGTTCACGTCGGCGATGCTGCGCAGCGCCAGCGCCAGCGAGCCGGCTTGGCGCGCGCGCGCCAGGGTCTCGGCCTGCTCGGGCCTGAGCTCGAGCGTCACCGTCTTGCCGACGACGGTGTTCTGGCCTTCCTTCTCCTTCGGTGCCTGGTCGATCGCGAGCACGCGGACGTTGGAGAGAATGATCTCGGAGCTGACGAAGTCGGCGGCGCCGGGCTTGTCAGGATTCTTGTCGCGCTTCGACAGGATGACGTCGACGCGGTCGTTCGGCAGGATGAAGCCGCCGGCGCCGGTCTCGGGCGAGATCTCGGTGGAGATCGCGCGCATGCCCGCGGGCAGGATCGCCGCCATGAAGCCGGAGCCGTCCGCCTTCACCAGCTTCTGCTCGCGGATCGGCTCGCCGATCACGAAGGGCGAGCGGGCGATGGTGCCGACGAGCTGATTGGCCGCTTCGGGACGGTCGCCGCGCCGGATGAAGATGTTGCTCGCGGCCTCCGGCCATGTCTGCCAGATCAGGTCGCCGGGCTTGATCGCCTGTCCGAGTCCGATGTCGGTCTTGGCGACCAGCACCTCGACCGTCGGCAACTGCACGACCGGCGCCACCGGCGCCTGCCGCTGGCCGTCGGAATTGCTGACCAGATAGGCCGCAACGCCGCCCGCGCCGAGAGCGATGGTTAACACCACGATGCGTGCGGTCATCATACGCGTGACTACTCTCTTACTCATACACCGGGAGCAAACACGCTGACGACTGACAGCCGTTCTCCCTCACTAACGACTAAGCGCCAATGGTATAAGCAGACTTGAACGCGGCGGGCCGCGGCACCCGCATCAAGCAACGATTGCGCAAGTGGTGAACAGGTTGTTAGCGTGCAAATAGTGAAACGCCGCGAATGTGTTAGCTATTTGCGCACGGCGCGCCTGCACGCATCCGTCGGCGCGCGCGCGACAGAATGAGATCATGAGTTGCAGCCGCGCCTCAGTGGGAATCTCGTTAAGCTGAATCGTTTGCTAACAACACGAGCGTAGGAACGCGACCCCGTCGACGAGGTTGTGCCGTCGCGCGAGGCAGCGCGGATCGGCCGATCACGACTTGCCTCTGCGCCACGCGAAACGTCCGCGCTGAACTCTCCATGGGGGCGAACGATGCCGACACTGCATGCCATGCTGCACCGTAATCAGACGGGGTCGCATCTTCAGAAAGCCGAAACGGGTTGGACATACGATTCCGTTGAGCGGGATTTCCGTCTCGACATTCAGATTTCCTCAACAATTTGCGCGCACGGTCCGGGCACGGCGGCTATGCCCAATTCGATTTAGTACGACCTAAAATGCACGCAGAAATTGTAACTAGCGCATCGTGCCGCGGCGGCGGCCGGGCCATCGTCGGGGACATCATGGGGGCGAGGGGAGACGTGCAATGTCGGTTGCTCGATTCCTGAAGCAGCGCGCGGTCAGGATTCAGACGGTCGGGTCCTACACGCTTCCGAACTGGTATTCCCCGGAAGGACGGCTGCGATCCTTCGCCTGCCGCACCACGCGGGTGTCGCCGTTTCGCGCGCTGCTCGAGGTGCCCGTCGTCGGCAAGGTCGGCGATCGCCTGACCTCGTATTTCCGCGATTTCGGCAAGTTCGAAGGCGAGATCAGCGACACCGTGCATGGCGGCTTTCTGCTCGAGCTGGAGATGACGCGCGCCGAGCGCGCCAAGCTCGCCGAGAAGCTGGTCTGGCTGGAGAAGAAGCAGAAGGATCCGTCGATCCGCGATTCCCGCCGCGACGCGCGCTTCGTGCCCAACTCGCCGCATTCGGCGCTGACGCTCGCCGACGGCAGCATCATCCCGTGCTTCGTGATCGATGCCTCGATGTCGGGCGCGGCGGTCTCGGCGGAGATCCAGCCGGAGATCGGCACGCCGCTGGCGGTGGGCAGTTGCATCGGCCGCGTCATCCGGCATTTCCCCAGCGGCTTCGCCGTCCGCTTCGTCGATCAGTTGCCGGGCGCCAATGAACTGGAGCGGCGGGTCATCACGCCGCCGGTCCGCCCGATGCGGCGGAATCTCGTGGCCCACGGCGATGACCGCCTGATCGGGGCGCCCGAGGACTTCTTCATGGTGTGACGGCGGCGCTGCCGCGGCGCGCGACAGGCGCCGCTCCGGCCTGCGCGGTTTCGCGTATGGAGCGGCGGCGGGAATCGCGGCATGGGAACTGGCGGCCGTCCGCACGGTTAACGCGATGTTAATCGGCATCGTGACAGCCTGCGCGTGCCGGGTGCATTGCCAGGAGGACCAGTCCCATGGAGGCCCAGAAGACCGCGGTGGATGCCATCGTCGTCCTGACCGGCTGCGACCGCGATGCGGTGGCCGCCTTCATCCGCCGCATCTATCTCGCCGGCGTCCGCGATCCCAAGCGGCTGACCTTCAAGGGCCTGCAGGAGCTGACGCGCGGCTAGCGCGACCGCCAGCCGGGGCCGGGGGCTGTTGCAACGGGGCCACGGCGCAGAACTTTCAACCCGGATGTCCGCCTGCAACCGACGTGCAAATGATGCGGCCCGCCGCACTTGCGGCTAAATTGGGGCTCTAGCGGCCGGCATCAGAGCACCATTTCGATCGCCAAAAAGGCGACATATCTGCGCAACACGCTCAGAGCGGCCGGATCATGGGTCCCGGACATGCTCAGACAGCTCTTCGCGCCTCAGCTCATCGGCCTCTACATCCTGATCGGGGCCACCATCTACGTCCACTTCCGCGGCAAGCAGCGGCTGCGCTTCGCCCGCCAGCTCGGCGACCACTCGACCTATCTCGCCCCCTACAACGTGCTGATGTATGCCGGCTCGGCCGTGCCCAACACGCCGGTCATCCCGGTCGAGCAGTTTCCAGAGCTCTCGAGGCTCACCGACAACTGGCAGGAGATCCGCGAGGAGGCGGTGCGTCTGTTCGACGAGGGCTTCATCCGCGCCGCCGCCGCCAACAACGACTGGGGCTTCTACTCGTTCTTCAAGAGCGGCTGGAAGCGCTTCTATCTGAAATGGTACGACGACTTCCTGCCGTCGGCGCGCACGCTGTGCCCGAAGACCGTCGAGCTGCTGAACTCCATCCCGAACGTGCATGGCGCGATGTTCGCGATGCTGCCGCCCGGCGGCAAGCTCGGCGCCCACCGCGATCCCTTCGCCGGCTCGCTGCGCTATCACCTGGGGCTGGTGACGCCGAACTCCGACAAGTGCCGCATCCTGGTCGACGGCGTGCCTTGCGTCTGGCGCGACGGCGAGGCCTTCATGTTCGACGAGACTTTTATTCACAGCGCCGAGAACGCCACCGATGTCAACCGCATCATCCTGTTCTGCGACGTCGAGCGCCCGATGAAATACGGCGCCATGACCGCCATCAACCGCTGGGTCAGCCACCACATCGTCAAGGCCTCCGCAACCCAGAACGTCGAGGGCGAGCACGTCGGCGTGCTGAACAAGGTGTTCGGCAAGCTGTATGAGTTTCACCTGGCCACGCGCAAGGTGAAGGCGTGGAATCGGACGGTGTACTACGCGGCGAAGTACACGCTGACGGTCGCGATCGTCGGCGCGATCGTGGTGTCGGCGTTTCGGTGAGGGCGGGATAGAGTAGGGCGGATTAGCGAAGCGTAATCCGCCGTCGTTGCCCGCGGATGCGCGGCGGGTTACGCCTGCGGCTAACCCGCCCTATGGTTGTCGCTAAAGCCGGAACCTCGATGCGTCTCTAGTTGATGGGCGGCATACGCTCCCGGGAGTTGATCTTGAACGAGGGGTTTCTTCGCGAGTTCGTCTCGCCGGATGGTACGGCGACGATCATGGTCGAAGACGATGGCCGGGTCGCCTATGCCTATTGGCTCGACTCCGAGCGAGCGATCTGCGGCGACGTCTGGCTCTACAACCGCTGCTCAGCTCCTGAGCAGCCCGAATGGACCGATCGCGACGCGGCGCCATATGCCAATCCCCTGGCCTTCGTAGATCAGACGGCCGAATTCTTTCCACCGTCGTCTGCTTCTTCCGTCACGGTCAGCTGGGATCGGCTGGGCTCCGAGACGGCTGCCTGCATTCGCGTGTCGGAAGTGGTGTTGGCCAGACTGATTAAGGGAAGCAAACCCGGCTGGTCCCGTTTGGCTGCTAAGGATGGACCCTTGGCGTTGTGTTTGCGAGGTGATCGTTGCCGCTGCTTGTCGCGCAACAGGTATGGCAGAGTAGGGCGGATTAGCGTAGCGTAATCCGCCGTTGTTGTTCCGGACGAGCGGCGGGTTACGCCTGCGGCTAACCCGCCCTACGCTCGCGAGGTGGGGTAAGGACCAAGGTCATGCTTCGCGAAGCACTGCGCGGCTTTCTTCATTTGTTGATCTTTGTCGATTTCGGATGCGGCGCTGTGCTTCTCCTTTTGGGAGTTCAGCAGACGTTGGTCAGAGCCGGTGAGTACCGCGATCGACGCGGCAGCCTCTTCTCACTCAGAAGGCCACTCCCCAGCGGATTTTCGCAAGAGTATTACGGTTCGTGGCGTCGATCAGTGTGGTTGGCCGTTGCCTTTTTTGCGGTACTCGCCATAGGCGCGCTGTTGTTGTGGCTCCATGCACTTATCTTCGGTGCTGTGAACTAGCGGACGGAGTAGGGAGGATTGGCGCGGCGTAATCCACCGTCGTTGTTCCGGATGGGCGGCGGCTTACGCCTGCGGCCGATCCGCCCTACGCTCGCTCGGGCCCGTCGTCGACCTCAATATGGATATATCGTGTTGCCGTATGTCGCAGACTGAACTCCTGATTGTCGAACAAGTATTCCAACTTGACGGAATCGGTTTGGCTATCGTGCCCGACTTCTCGGTCCCGGAGGCAGGTTGGAAAAATGGCTCTCATCGGGTGCGCGTAGTGAAGCCGGATGGCAAGCATTTCGACGCTGACGCGAATTTTCATGTTGTGCATTTCAACATTCGCGATCCATCGGTGCCACTCGACCAACGTTGGCGGGTGGTCGTCTCGCTCCCGTTTCTGACAAGAGACAGTCTGCCTCCCGGCAGTAGGATTCTGGGAGACCGCTCTTTGGCGGCGGTGCTTGAGCCACGAGCTTCCTAAGTCTGTTCCGGGTCATTGGGACGGTCAAAGAGGTGATTAGTTGATACCCGCGTCCACGCTTACCGAGCTGTCGGTCAAATCACGGTAATCAGAATATCCTGTCAAGCGCTTCCGAAAAACATAAGCGGATTGACAATTTCGCCAAATCAGCATTACAGTCCCGCCCATCCCGTTGCACGGTAGGGGACGGTTCGCGGTCGTCACGGACGTTGGCAGCGGGGAGCGGTGGACGCGGGCGGCGGCGTGCTGTTGGCACGGACGAACGCTTGTCTCGCGGACGGTGAAGGCGTGTGGTTCTGATACTCCGACGCTAGTATCCAGCGTAATGCGCGAAAGCGCATTGCGCGACATGGTGGCCAGAAAGCCCGGTGCACCAGGAAGAGCGCGCTATAGCCTGTTAAAACCATCGCGCGGGGAGGGCCGGGTGTGTTCGGCCAGACCTGTGGTACCTGCCGCCTGCATTTTTTTCGCAGGCGGGCCACGGGCGCGGCCAGCGCCCGGCCTTCCCTGCGCCCTCCATTCGGAGAGGGCGGGAATTGGAGCATCACTCGGGCGCGGGATGCGTCGCGAGGCCGTCGATGCTCGCCCCGGATCGACGCGATGCTGTTTGAGAATGTGGAGATGATAATGCTTGCGCGGCGTGGTGCGCCGCTACGAGTACGTGGGGCTGCCGCGACGATGGACCGGGGCAGTTTGTGACTCCGTCATGCCCGGGCTTGTCCCGGCCATCCACGTCGTCCTGCGCATGCCGAGCGACGTGGATGGCCGGGACAAGCCCGGCCATGACGACCTGGAAAGAGGCGAGCGCAGCACGCCGATCGTCAGTTCGGATTGCCCGCCGCGAGGGGACTGGGCCGCCAGAGCGGCGGGCGTGTTCGTGCTCTCGGCGACTTGCCCCCAATGAAAAAGGCCGCGCGGGGCGCGGCCTTTTTGTCGTTCGAAGCTTGGAGGCGTTGGCGGCTTACTTCGCCGCTGGCCCGATGCTCACCTTCAGCGTGCCGACGCCGTCGACGCCGCATTCGATCTTGTCGCCGGCCACCACGGCCGCGACGCCGGCGGGGGTGCCCGTCATGATGATGTCGCCGGCGGCGAGCTCGACCTGCTGGGACAGCTTCCAGATGATCTCCGGCACGTTCCAGATCAGCTCGGAGAGGTCGCCGGTCTGGCGCTCGGTGCCGTTGACCGACAGCCAGATCTTGCCCTTGGCGGGGTGGCCGATCTTGGCCGCGGGCACCACGGCCGAGCAGGGCGCGGAATGGTCGAACGATTTGCCGACCTCCCAGGGGCGCTGCATCTTGCGCGAGGCGAGCTGCAGGTCGCGGCGGGTGAGGTCGATGCCGACGGCGTAGCCGTAGACGTGGTCGAGCGCCTTGTCGGTCGGGATGTTCAGGCCGCCGCTCTTGAGCGCGACCACCAGCTCGACCTCGTGATGCATGTCCTGGGTCAGTGGCGGGTAGGGGATCACGGCGCCCTCGGGCGCCAGCATGTCGGCGTGCTTGGCGAAGAAGAACGGCGGGTCGCGCTCATCATTGCCCATCTCGCGGATGTGCTCGAGATAGTTGCGGCCGACGCACCAGATGCGGCGGACCGGGAAGACACCGGCTTCGCCGACGACAGGAAGAGAAGGCTGCGGAAAGGCCGGGATGACGGTGGAGGCGCTCATGAAAGGTCTCGATGCGGTGAAATGGGCTTTTCAGGATGTCGCGGTCACGAAGTCGCGGTCATGGGGATGACGTTCGGCCCCATGTCGCGCTGTTGCAGGCGGAAGAACGAAGCATAGCGGCCGCCACGGCGCAACAGATCGTCATGCCGGCCGCGCTCGACGATTTCGCCGGCCTCGACGACGAGGATGGCGTCGGCGTTCATGATGGTGTGCAGGCGATGCGCGATGACGATGGTGGTGCGGTTCTGGCAGAGATGCTCGATCGCCTCCTGCACCTGGCGCTCGGATTCGGAATCCAGCGCCGCGGTGGCCTCGTCGAGCAGGATGATCGGCGCATTGCGGATCAGGGCGCGGGCAACCGCGATGCGCTGGCGCTGGCCGCCGGAGAGCTGGGTGCCGTGCTCGCCGACCGGCGTGTCGTAGCCGAGCGGGAAGCCCATGATGAAATCGTGCGCGCACGCGGCCTTCGCCGCCTCGATGATCTCGGCCTCGGTGGCGTCAGGCTTGCCGAAGGCGATGTTGGCGCGGATCGAGTCGCGGAACAGATAGACGTCCTGGCCGACATAGGCGACCTGCTCGCGCAGGCTGCGGCGCGACACCTGCGCGATCGGCTGGCCGTCGATCAGGATGTCGCCCGCGGTCGCCTCGTAGAACCGCAGCAGCAGCGCCAGCACCGTCGACTTGCCGCCGCCGGACGGGCCGACCAGCGCGGTGACCTTGCCGGGCTCGGCCACGAAGCTCATGCGCCGGAGCACCGGATCGTTGTCGCGATAGGCGAAGGAGACGTCGCGCAGCTCGATCTTGGCGTCGCTGAGCTTCAGCGCCGGCTTGTCGTCATCGGGCCGCTCGCTGGCCGGGCTGTCGACCACCTCGAGCAGCATGCGGGCGCCGACCAGCTGGCTGTTGAGGTCGATGTTCAGCCGCGCCAGCCGCTTCGCCGGCTCGGTCGCCATCAGGAAGGCGATCATGAACGAGAAGAACTGGCCCGGCGTGGCGTTGAGCGCGACCACCGAGTAGCCGGCATACATCAGGCAGCCGGCGACGGCGAAGCCGCCGAGCATCTCCATCAGCGGGTTGGAGCGGTTCGACACCCGCGCCATCTTGTTGGCGTTGCGCTCGACCACCGCGATGTTCTCGTCGATGCGCGCGCGCATCGTGTCTTCGAGCGTGAACGCCTTGACGGTGCGGATGCCCTGCAGCGATTCCTGCATCGTCTCGAGGATGTCGGCGGTGCCGGTGAACTGGTTGTAGGCGAGGCCCTTGATGCGCTTGACCAGCTTGCGCAGCACCAGCATCGCCGGCGGCACCACGAGCAGGCCGAGCAGCGACATCCAGGGATCCTGCATGACCATCACGCCGATCATGGCGATCAGGGTCACGAGATCGCGCCCGATGGCGTTGATCAGCATGTTGAGGATGTCGGTGATCGACTTGGCGCCGGACGTGAGCCGCGCCAGGAACTCCGACGAATGGCGCTCGGAGAAGAAGCCGACACTCTCGTTCATCAGCTTGGCGAACAGCTGCCGCTGATTGTTGGCGAGGATGGCGTTGGAGATCTTGGACAGGATGACGGCGTAGCCGTAGGTGGTCACGCCCTTGACGAACAGCAGCAGCACCGTGACGCCGGAGAGCACGACGATGCCCGGGATGCTCTTCTCGACATAGGCCTTGTTGATGACTTGGCCGAGAACGTAGGTCGCCGCGGCGCTCGCTCCGGCCGCCACCGCCATCAGCGCGAAGGCGGTGAGATAGCGCCGCCAGTAGGCGAGGCCCTGTTCCATCACGAGGCGGCGGATCAGGATCGCGGCGCCATAGGGATCGTCGGTGATCTTCTTCGGAAAGTCGGCCATTCTGGTCCCTGGCCGCCGGGGCAAATCGCCGGGCGGCCAAGTGTGCTTGCCCGCTCGGGGCGGCTTTTTCAAGCCCCCCGGCCTCCGGCTAAGTGCTTGATTCTAGGCCGAGGCCCGCTGCAGCGCGCCGCTGTGGCGTTCCAGGAACAGTTTCTCCTCCCAGGCCAGCGCGTGGGCGGCGATCGTCTCCAGATCGTCATAGGTCGGGGTCCAGTCGAGCAGCGCCTTCAAACGGCTGGTGTCGGCGACCATGCTCATGATGTCGCCGGGGCGGCGGGGCGCGTATTGGACGGGAATGGCGCGGCCGGAGACGCGCCGGACGGCCTCGATGGTCTCGAGCACGGAATAGCCGCGGCCGTACCCACAATTCAGCGTGACCGAGCCGCCACCGGTGCGCAGATAGGCCAGCGCGGAGCGGTGCACCTGGGCGAGATCGCAGACATGGATGAAGTCGCGGACGCAGGTGCCGTCGGGGGTCGGATAGTCGGTGCCGAAGATGTCGATCTTGGCGCGCTGGCCGGTGGCGACCTCCATCGCGATCTTCATCAGATGCGTCGCGCCGACGGTCGCAAGCCCGCTGCGTCCGAACGGATCGGCGCCGGCGACGTTGAAGTAGCGCAGCACCACGTAGTTGAGGTCATGCGCCGACGCCACGTCGTGCAGGATGATCTCGGCCATCAGCTTCGAGGTGCCGTAGGGCGAGGTCGGCCGGGTCGGCGCGCTCTCGGGCACCGGAACCTCGTCCGGATTGCCGTAGACCGCGGCGGTCGAGGAGAACACGAAGCGGCTGACGCCGCGCGCGACTGCCGCATTCAACAGGCTGCGCGTGGTCATGGTGTTGTTGCGGTAGTAGAGCAGCGGATCGCGCACCGATTCCGGCACCACGACCGAGCCCGCCAGATGGATGATGCTGTCGACGCCGTGCTGGCTGATGACGCCGTCCACGAGATTTTCGTCGCCGGCATCGCCGATGAACAGCGGCACGCCGTCGGGCACGAAGGCGGAGAAGCCGGTCGAGAGGTTGTCGATCACCACGACGCTTTCGCCGGCTTCCGCCAGCGCGAGCACCATGTGGCTGCCGATATAGCCGGCGCCGCCGGTCACGAGCACGGTCATTGTTTGACGCGATCCCTGTTTGTTTTGCCGCAGACTAACGCCCGCGAAATGAAGGACCTGTTGCGTGCATAGCGAACTGGCGGCGATGCTTAATGTTGCGTATAGGGAACCGCTGCAATTGGAGTGAGTAGTGCAAGCCGAGCCTGTTTCTGCCGCCGATCTCGACGTCATCGTGCCCAACCTGCACCGGCGCTATTCCGGCGTGACCGCGACCAACCGGATGGTGGCGCCGAAGCTGGCGAGGCTGGTGCGCGCGGCGTGGCTCGGCTCCTACGCGCCGGAGGGGATCGCGCGGATCGGCGCGAGCGATCTGTTCAAGCTGTGGGGCCGGCGGCGGTCGCTGATCTGGCACGCGCGCCGCAACGACGAGATGATCGTCGGCGTGGTGTTGCGGGCGCTGGGCTGGCCGTTGAAGCTGGTGTTCACCTCGGCCGCGCAGCGCCATCACAGCTGGATCACGCGCTGGCTGATCCGCCGCATGGACGCCATCATCGCCACCAGCGACATCTCGGCGTCCTATCTGAAGCGCGAGGCGACGGTGGTGACGCACGGCGTCGACACCGAGATCTATGCGCCGCCGGTGGATCGCGCCGCGGCCTTCGCCGAGAGCGGCCTGCCGGGCAAATATGCCATCGGCTGCTTCGGCCGCGTCCGCGCGCAGAAGGGCAGCGACGTGTTCGTCGCCGCGATGTGCCGGCTGCTGCCGCGTTTTCCGGATTTTTCCGCGGTGCTGGTCGGCGCCGTGACGCCCGAGCAGATGCCGTTCGCGAGCGAGCTGAAGAAACAGATCGCCGCCGCCGGCCTGGAGCAGCGCATCGTCATCACCGGCGAGCTCGACATCGCCGACGTCCAGCGCTGGTACCAGCGGTTGACGATCTATGCCTTCACCTCCCGCAACGAAGGTTTTGGCCTGACCTTGATCGAGGCGATGGCGGCAGGCGCCGCGCTGGTCGCAGCGCGCGCGGGCGCGGCGGAGATCGTGGTCAAGGAGGGCGTCACAGGCGTGCTGGTGCCGCCGGGGGATGTCGATGCGCTGGTCTCAGCGCTCGAACCGCTGATGCAGGATCCGGCGGCGGCACGTGTGATGGGCGAGAAGGCGCGAGCGCGCGTGGTGGAAAAATTCAGCCTCGAGGCCGAGGCCGACAAGATCGCCGCCGTCTATCGCGGACTGGTCTGAGCGATGATGTCGGCGACGAACGCGTCGAGGTCGCCGCCGGCGAACAGGAAGCCAGGCAGGCCGGCGGCTTCGGCCGCGGCCATGTCGGAGGCCCGGTCGCCGATCACGAAGCTGCCCTCGCGCCGGATCGGCCAGTGCTGCATCAGGTCGAGGATCATGCCCGGCGCCGGCTTGCGCCAGGGATGCTCGCGCAGATATTGCTCGACGGAGCCTTCGGTATGGTAGGGGCAGTAGCGGATGTCGTCGATGACGGCCCCCTGCGCCGCGAGCTCGGCCCGCATCCAATCGTGCAGGCTAAGCACGTCGTCCTCCGAGAACAGCCCGCGCGCAACGCCCGACTGGTTGGTGAACAGGAAGACGTGATAGCCGGAGTCGTTGAGTCGCCGGATCGCCTGCGCCACATTCGGCATCCAGCGGATGCGCTCGGGCGAGCCGATGTAGTTGTCGTCGTGATTGATCACGCCGTCGCGGTCGAGAAACGCCGCCGGCTTGAGCTGATCGGTCGTCATCTAGCCCTCGTCCTGCATCAGCGTCGCCTCGATCACCTCGCAGATGCCATGCGCGGTGGCGAGGTGGATCTGCTGGATCAGCGGTGTGTCGTCGCTCGGCGCGACCAGCAGCTCGTCGCACAATTCGCCCATCGCGAGGCCCTTGGCACCGGTGAAGCCGACGGTGCTCAGTCCGCGCTCGCGCGCCTTTCGCAGCGCGTTGAGGATGCTCGGCGACCGGCCGGAGGTCGAGATCGCCAGCAGCACGTCGCCGGGCGCGCCGAGCCCTTCGACCTGGCGGGCGAAGACGTGATCGAAGCCGTAGTCATTGCCGATCGCGGTCAGCGCCGAGGTGTCGGTGGTCAGTGCGATCGCCGCGTAGGCCCGCCGTTCCTGTTTGTAGCGGCCGACGATCTCGGCCGCGATGTGCTGGGCATCCGCCGCGCTGCCGCCGTTGCCGACGATCAGCAGCTTGTGGCCGCCGCGCAGCGCCGCGATGATCGTCGCGGCGATCCGCCCGGCGCAGGCGAGCATCGCGGCATCGTCGGCCGCGCGCTCCATGGCGGCGCGGGAGCGGGCGAGATGGCTGGCGATCGGGTCGGGGGCGCGGGTCACGGTGGCGGCTCGGGTTACGTCAGCGCCGGTGTATGGGGCGCGGTGCCGCTTCGCAAGCTAGGGCGCGACCGGGATCGCCGCGTCGGCAAGGACCCGCTGGGCGGTGGCGGCGACCTCGGTCGCCGGAATGTCGCGCATGCAGCGGTGGTCGTTCATCCTGCAGACTGGCCGGTGGCAGGGCTGGCATGGGAGCTGGGTCCTGGTCTGGACCGTCGCCGCGAGGCCGTTCAGCGGCGCCCAATGGTACGGGCTGGTCGGGCCGAAGATGCCCATCGTCGGCGTCCCCAGCGCCGCGGCGATGTGCATGAGCCCCGAATCATTGGAGATGGCGACGCCGGCCGCGGCCATGGCCAGGATGCCGTTGCGTAGGTCGGTTCCGGTCAGGTCCCGGACGGCAGGGCCGCCGGTGGCGACGATCTCGGCGGCCAGCGCCTTCTCGCCTGGGCCGCCGACCACCCAGACGTCGAGGCCGGCCTCGCGCAGCAGCCGGGCCGCCTCGCCGTAAAAAGGCCAGCGCTTGGCGGCACCCACCGACCCCGGGGCCAGTGCTACGGCCGGGCGGTTCCCCAGGCCATGGGCCTCGCGCCAGCGTGCGACGTCGTCCTGAGGCACCCGCAGCTGCGGTACGGGCCATTCCGGCGGCAGCGGCGCCCGGTCGGGCAGCGCCAGCGCGGCATTCTTGTCGATGAAGCGGGGGAGCGCTTTCTCGCCCCAGCGCCAGCGGTTGAGCAGGCCGAAGCGGACCTCGCCGACGAAGCCCACGCGCTCGGGGATGCCGGCGAGCGCGGGCGCCAGCGCCGATTTCCAGGTCCGCGGCATCACCAGGGCGGTCCGATAGTGGCGTTCGCGCAACATCGCAGCGAGCTGCCATTGCCGGCCGAGCGCCAACCGGCTGCGCGGCAGGTCCCAGACGATGCCGGAGCGGACGCCGGGCATGTAATCCACCAGCGGGGCGCAGAGCGAGGTCACCAGCAGGTCGACCGGCCGGTTCGGCCAGCGCTCCTTGAGCACCCGCACCACGGTATGGCCGCGCACGAAATCGCCGATCCACATATAGGGAATGATCAGGATCGGGCTGGTGTCCGCGGTGTCCACCTCCACCTTGGTCGAATTCGAATTCATTCTTTGTCTGCCTGGCTCAGGCGCGCTGGTAGCCGCTCGGCCGCCGCACGTAAAGTGGGCCGAGCGGGCCGTCACCAAAGCGCTTACACTTTGCCGTCGCATGCGCTACGCGAGGGCCGGGGTTTTCGGGATCAGGACGGGTTGCTGAATGTTGCTGGTGACCGGCGGCGCCGGGTTTATCGGATCGAATCTGGTTGCGGCGCTGAACGATGCGGGCCGCACCGATGTCGTCGTCTGCGACACGCTCGGCAGCGAGGGCAAGTGGCGCAACCTCGCCAAGCGGCAACTGGCGGACGTCGTGCCGCCATCCGATCTGGACGCCTGGCTGAAGGGTCGCAGGCTCGAGGCCGTCCTGCACATGGGCGCGATCTCCGCGACCACGGTGGTTGACGGCGACCTGGTGATGGAGCGCAACTTCCGCAGTTCGCTGCGGCTGCTCGATTGGTGTACGGCGAACACCACGCCGTTCATCTACGCCTCGTCGGCGGCGACCTATGGCGACGGCGCGCAGGGCTTCGTCGATGATCCGTCGCTCACCGCGCTGAGGACGCTGCGGCCGATGAATCTTTACGGCTGGAGCAAGCATCTGTTCGACATGGCGGTCGCAGCGCGCGCCGAGCGCGGCGAGCGGCTGCCGCCGCAATATGTTGGGCTGAAGTTCTTCAACGTCTTCGGTCCCAACGAGTACCACAAGGGATCGATGATGAGCGTGCTGACCCGCCGCTTCGACGACATCAAGGCCGGGCACACCTTGCAGCTGTT
The DNA here is from genome assembly GCF_032377435.1 of Bradyrhizobium sp. SZCCHNS3002. Taxonomy (NCBI): domain Bacteria; kingdom Pseudomonadati; phylum Pseudomonadota; class Alphaproteobacteria; order Hyphomicrobiales; family Nitrobacteraceae; genus Bradyrhizobium; species Bradyrhizobium sp. SZCCHNS3002. The sequence continues at coordinate 11,841 of NZ_JAUHHY010000010.1, read as the reverse complement.
CAAGTCGCACCGCGAAGGCATCGCCGATGGCGACCAGCGCCGCGACTTCATCCATGTCGACGACGTCGTTCGCGTGATGTTGTGGCTGTTGGCTTCTCCCTCCGTGTCGGGCCTGTTCAACGTCGGCACGGGCCGGGCGCGCAGCTTCAAGGACATGATGCTCGCGGCCTATGCCACGCTCGGTGCGACGCCGCGGATCGAGTACATCGACATGCCCGAAGCGATTCGCGGCAGCTACCAGTACTTCACCCAGAGCAACGTCGACCGGCTGGTGGCCGCCGGCTACAACGGCGGCTTCACGTCGCTCGAGGATGCGGTCGCCGGTTATGTCCGAGATTATCTCGATTCCTCCGACCGCTTCCGCTAGACGATCTGGTTCCGACCATTGCACCGAGACTGCCGCTGATGTTCGACTTTGACGATCTCTCGCAAGCGATCGCCCGCCAGACGGTGCTGTGCATCGGCGACCTCATGCTGGACGAGTTCGTCTATGGCGAGGTGTCGCGCATATCCCCCGAGGCGCCTGCGCCGGTGATCGCGGTCCAGCGCAGCGAGATCAATATCGGCGGCGCCGGCAACGTCGCGCGCAACATCGCCGCGCTCGGTGCCCGCTGCATCTTCGTCGGCCTTGTCGGGCAGGATGCGGCTGGCGACCAGATCGAGGCCGAGCTCGCCAGGGAGGCTGGCATCGAGAGCGTGCTGGTGCGCGATCCTTCGCGCCCGACGACGCGCAAGGTGCGCTTCGTCTCCGAACATTTCTCCACCCACATGCTGCGCGCCGACTGGGAGCGCGCCGCACCGGCGTCCGGCGAGATCGAGCAGAAGCTGATCGAGGCCATCCTGCCGCTGATCGCGCGGGCCGACATCGTGCTGCTGTCCGACTACGCCAAGGGCGTGCTGACGGCGCGCGTGCTGCGCAACGTCATCGACGCGACGCGCAAGGCCGGCAAGCGCGTCATCGTCGATCCCAAGAGCGCCAATCTCGCGATCTATCGCGGCGCGAGCGTGCTGACGCCGAACCGCAAGGAGTTTTCGGAAGCGACCCGCAGCCGGGCCGAGACCGATCACGAGATCGCCGCGGCCGCGCAGGATGCGATCTATCTCGCCGACTGCGAGGCGATCCTGGTGACGCAGAGCGAGCGCGGCATGACGCTGGTCCCGCGCGAGGGCGATCCGATTCACGTGCCGGCCTATCCCGTGAAGGTGCGCGACGTCTCCGGCGCCGGCGACACGGTCGTCGCCGTGCTTGCCGCGACGCTCGCGGCGGGCGCCGCCTGGGAGGATTCGTTGCGGATGGCGAGCGCCGCGGCGGCTGTGGCCGTCAGCAAGCAGGGCACCGCCAGCGTGACGTCGGCCGAACTGCGCCGAAAGATCCTGCCGCATGCCTATCGCGCGGCCGAGGAGAAGATCATCGAGAGCGACGACGAACTCGCCGCCCGTGTCGAGGGATGGCGGGGAGAGGGCCTGCGCGTCGGCTTCACCAACGGCTGCTTCGACATTCTGCATCCCGGCCACGTCAAGGTGCTGACCGCGGCGCGCGCCGCCTGCGACCGTCTCGTGGTCGGTCTGAACAGCGATGCTTCCGTCAAGCGGCTGAAGGGCGAGAGCCGTCCCGTGCAGGACGAGCGCGCGCGCGCCGAGGTGCTGGCCGCGCTCGAGGCGGTGGATCTCGTCGCCATCTTCGCGGAGGACACGCCGCTCCGCCTGATCGAGCTGGTCCGGCCGAGCGTCCTGGTCAAGGGCGGCGACTACACGCGCGAGCAGGTGGTGGGGCACGAGGTCGTCGAGGCCTCCGGCGGCGAGGTGATCCTGATCGACATCCTGAAAGGGCACAGCACGACCGCACTCGTCGATCGCGCCCGGAGCGAGGCGCGATGACGACGCTGGCAGGTCATCCCGGCCCGGCGCTGCTGGCGCGCCGCTGGCGCGATCCGGCGGCGTGGCGGACGACGGTCGATGTCGTGGCGATTCTGCTGGCCGCCTCGCTGCCGTGGTCGACCTCGCTGGTGTCGATCCTGGGCGTCGTCATGCTGATCACGATGCTGCCGTTTCTCGACGTCGAACGTCTGCTGCAGGTCCTGAAGCGGCCGATCGCGCTGGCGCCGATCGCGCTGTTCCTGCTGGCGCTGGTCGGAACGCTGTGGTCGGACGTGGCGTGGGGCGCGCGGTTCTACGCGGTGGGACCCGCGGCGAAGCTCCTGGTGCTGCCGGCGCTGCTCTATCACTTCCAGCGGTCGGAGCGCGGGCTGTGGGTCTTCACCGCGTTTCTCGCCTCCTGCGTGCTGATGGTCGCGATGTCGACCGCGGTCGCGTTCAATCCGGCGCTTGCGCTCAAGGCCAACGCCGACCGCGGCATTTTCGTGAAGAACTACATCGACCAGGGCCAGGAGTTCTCGCTCTGCGCCGTGGCGCTGGCCTATCCGATCGCCCAATTGCTGCGCGCACGCCGCTTCGTGCCGGCGGGCCTGCTCACCGCGATCATGGTCGCGTTCCTCGCCAACATGATCTTCATCGTGGTGTCGCGCACCGCGCTGGTGACGATCCCGATCCTGCTTGCGGTGTTCGGGCTGATCCACTTGAAATGGCGCGCCAACCTGCTGATCGCGGCCGTTGCCCTTGCGCTGGGCCTCGCGGCATGGACCGTGTCCCCCCAATTGCGGGGCAAGGTGGCGACGTTCACGAGCCAATATCAGGACTACAGGAACGATCGCGCCGTGACGTCGATCGGCGAGCGGCTCGAGTTCTGGCGCAAGTCGTTGCGGTTCCTGGCCGACGCGCCGCTGATCGGACACGGCTCGGGCTCGACGCGTCACCTGTTCGAGCTGGCCGCGAGCGGGTCGCGCGACCTCTCCTCGAGCCAGGTCGTCGGCAACCCGCACAACCAGACGCTCTACGTCGCGGTCCAATGGGGCGCGCTGGGGATCGTGATTCTCTACGCGATGTGGGCGGCGCATCTTCTGCTGTTCCGCGGTGACGGGCTCGTGGCCTGGATCGGGCTGCTCGTGGTGGTGCAGAACATCTTCACCTCGCTGTTCAACTCCCACATCTTCGATTTCCACGAGGGGTGGATGTATGTCATCGGCGTCGGCGTGGCCGGCGGAATGGTGCTGCAATTGCGGACGTCTGCTGACACGGTGCAAGGGACGCTCGAACCATGACGCGTCCGTCTCAACTGACCTATCGGAATATGCTGATTGCCGCGCATGACCTCCTGGTCAGCGTCGTCGCGCTGTTCGCCGCGTTCTACATCCGCTTCGAGGGCGCCAGCACCTTCTGGGAGCGGGTGCCGCTGCTCTTTCAGATCCTGCCATATTTCATCGCCTTCAGCTTCGTCGTCTTCTACTTCTCGAACCTGCTGACGACGAAATGGCGGTTCATCTCGTTGCCGGACGCGCTGAACATCGTCCGCGTCGCGACGGTGCTGACGCTGGCGCTGCTGGTGCTCGACTACATCATCGTTGCGCCCAACGTCCGCGGCACGTTCTTCTTCGGCAAGCTCACGATCATTCTCTATTGGTTCCTTGAGATCTTTGCGCTGAGCGCGCTGCGGTTCGCCTATCGCTATTTCCGCTACACGCGGGTCCGGCGGCACGCGCGGTCGGAGGACGCGGCGCCCGCGCTCCTGATCGGCCGTGCGGCCGACGCCGAGGTCGTCCTGCGCGGCATCGAGAGCGGCGCGGTCAAGCGGATCTGGCCGATCGGCATTCTCTCGCCGTCGGCCGCCGACCGCGGCCAATTGATCCGCGGCGTGCCGGTGCTGGGTGGCATCGACGACGTCGAGGATGTCGCGGCCGACTTTGCCCGGCGGGACCGGCCGATCGCGCGCGCCCTGATGATGCCGACGGCGTTCGATCCGGACTGCCATCCGGAGACCTTCCTGATGCGGGCGCGCCGGTTGCGCTTGATCGTGAGCCGCCTGCCGTCGCTGGAGAGCGGCGATGCGCCACGGCTCGCGCCGGTCGCGGTCGAGGACCTCCTGCTGCGGCCGAGTGAGAAGATCGATTACGGCCGGCTGGAAGCGCTGGTGCGTGGCAAAGCCGTCGTGGTGACCGGCGGCGGAGGCTCGATCGGCGCCGAGATCTGCCAGCGCGTCGTGGCATTCGGCGCGGCGCGGCTGCTCATTCTGGAGAATTCCGAGCCGGCGCTCTACGCGATCACCGAGGCGCTCGCGGCCGATCCCGAGGCTGCCGTCGCCGTCGAGGGGCGCATCGCCGACATCCGCGATCGCGACCGGGTGTTCGCGCTGATCGGCGATTTCAAGCCGGATCTGGTCTTCCATGCCGCCGCCTTGAAGCACGTGCCGATCCTCGAGCGCGACTGGAGCGAGGGCGTCAAGACCAACATCTTCGGCTCGATCAACGTCGCCGATGCCGCGGTGGCCTCGGGCGCCGAGGCGATGGTGATGATCTCGACCGACAAGGCGATCGAGCCGGTGTCGATGCTCGGTCTCACCAAGCGTTTCGCCGAAATGTACTGCCAGGCGCTGGACCGCCAGCTCGCCGACCGGCCGGCGGGACGGCCGCCGATGCGGCTGATCTCGGTGCGGTTCGGCAACGTGCTGGCGTCGAACGGCTCGGTGGTGCCGAAGTTCAAGGCGCAGATCGAGGCGGGCGGTCCCGTCACGGTGACCCACCCGGACATGGTGCGCTACTTCATGACCATTCGCGAGGCCTGCGATCTGGTGATCACAGCAGCCTCGCATGCGCTGGCGCCGCAGCGTCCGGATGTCTCGGTCTACGTGCTCAACATGGGCCAGCCGGTTCGCATCGTCGAGCTCGCCGAGCGCATGATCCGCCTGTCGGGCCTGCAGCCAGGGTACGACGTCGAGATCGTGTTCACGGGCATCCGGCCGGGCGAGCGCCTGAACGAAATCCTGTTTGCGAGCGAGGAGCCGCCGGTCGAGATCGGCGTCGCCGGCATCATGGCCGCCAACCCGAACGAGCCGCCGATGCCGACGCTGAAGGCCTGGATCGCGGCGCTCGATCAGGCGATCGCGCGCAATGATCCGGTGACGATCAAATCGGTGCTGAAGGATGCGGTGCCGGAATTCGGCTCGAGCGCGGCCTGAGTCTTCAATGGCGCCGCCGCGAGAAGCGGCTCAGCACCCAGGTGACGGCGCCGAGCCCGAAGACGAGCAGGATGGCGTCGACCGTCATGGAACGCTGCGCGACCGAGATGGCTGCGAGGGTCGCAAGCACGACATTGAGGATGAACACCTCGCTGACGACGCGCGAGACGGTGAAGCCGTTATCGGTGGCCTGTTGATAGAAATGCGTGCGGTGCGCCGCCCAGAACGGCTCGCGCCGCGCCATCCGCCGCAACAGGGTGAAGGTGGCGTCGATCAGATAATACAGCGGCAGCAGCAGCGCCGCGGCGATGGAGCCCTGCCAGGCCAGATGGAGCAGGCCCCAGCCGAGCAGCAGCCCGATCGGCAGGCTGCCGACATCGCCGAGAAAGACCTTTGCGACGGGACGGTTGAAGGGCGCAAAGCCGAGCATGGCGCCACCCAGCGCCGCAGCAATGGCGGTCGCCGGCCAGGGCAGTTCACTGGAGAGGCCGAACAGGACGAGCGTCGCCGTGATCGGCACCGCCTCAGCCACGGTCATCAAATCGAGCCCGTCCATGAAGTTGACGAGGTTGACGAACCACAGGCCCGCGATCAGCAGCAGCGTGCGCTCGATCGCCAGCGGGATCGGAAACAGCCTGAGATCGTCAGGCGCGGTGAATACGACGAGGCCAACGGCCAATCCCTGCAGGATCAAGCGCGGCAGCACCGGGATCGGCCTGATGTCGTCGACCAGGCCGACCAGCGCCAGCATCGGCACCGCGATGAACAGCATCAGCAGCGGTGCAAAGCCCATCGCGGAGGCAAAGGCGCCGCCGACCACGAGCGTTGCGCCGACCACGGCTATGCCGGCGCCCTGCGGCGTGGGGATATTGTGCGACGAGCGCGCGTTGGGCCGCGCCAGTGCGTAGCGCTGCAGCACCGGGCGCAGCAGCACGATCAGCACACCGCACATCGCGGCCGCGAGCACGGCGATGGCGGCGAGGACTCCGGTGGGATGGGCGATCATCCGCGCGCGTCCGGCGCCGCGGTGAGGCGGTCATAGAGCGCCACCACCGAGCGGCCGATGATCCTGGCCGAGAGCTTGTCCTCGACCAGTTGACGGGCCGCCGTGCCGTAGCGCGCGCGCAACTCCGGCGATGTCGCCAGTTGCGCCATGGCCTGCGCCAGCGCGGCCGCGTCCTCGACCGGCACCGAGAGCCCGGTCTGGCCATGGATCGCGATCTCGCGGCAGCCCGGCGCATCGGTGGAGATCAGCGGCCGGCCACAGGCGGCAGCCTCCAGCAGGCTCACCGGAAGACCTTCGCGATGCGATGGCAGCACGGCGATGTGGCAGCGCCGCCAGAGCTCGGTGATGTCCTTGATCTGGCCGAGCAGGGTGATGCCGGGTTCGTTCCGCCAGGCCTCGACCTCCTCGGCCGAGACTGAGGCGGGATTGGCCGGATCGGGGGAGCCGGCGATCAGCAACTGGTCGCTGCGGCCCTGCTGGCGCAGCATGCGGTGGGCAGTGACCAGGGCGCGCACGCCCTTGTCGGTGAGCAGCCGTCCTGCAAAACCGAAGGTGATCGGCCCGTCCGGTTCCGGCAGCGGCTGGAAGCGGTCGGTGTCGACGCCTGACCCCGGGATCAGCGTGATCTTGTCGCCGCGGACGCCCATGGCTTGAAGTGCCTGGCGATCGTCCGGATTCTGCACCAGCACGCAGCTCAGTGTCCGGTTCATGAGCCGCGGCAGCAGCCACAGCAGGCTCTGCTTGAGCAGGCGCGAGCGCCAGCTCGCCGAGGTGAAGACATAGCCGAGCCCGGTCATGGCGTTGACGACGGGCGTGGTGCGTCCGAGCGTGGCGAGCGAGCCGAGCACGCTCGATTGCAGCCCGGAATGATGCACCACGTCGGGCCTGATCGCAGCCTCGACGGCGCGGATCGCGCGGATCGTGGGCAGGGCTGATGACGGCGACAGCCCGCCGCGCCGGAACGGGATCGGATGCAGCACGAACCGCTCGGCGGCGATCGCGGCGGCGCCGGCGTTGACGTTGGTCGCGACATGCACCTCGTAGCCGGCCTCGCGCGCCGCGCGCGCCATCGGCAGGCGATGCATCAGGAAGGCGTAGTCCTCGTTGGCCACGTACAGCAGGCGGCGCGGCGAAGCGGAGCGGGGCAGGGACATCGAACTCACGGTCTTGGGCGGTCGAAGCGCCGTATAGGCCAAGAGCGGCCCTCGCGCGAGCCGTTATCTGTCCTGCGACTGGCGGAAAACCGCCCGCCGGTGCCGACAACGATGAGGGGCGGCCCTCGGAATGCCGCCCCGGTCTCAGACCAGATGAAAGCTCGACAGGTGGGACAGCAGCTCGGCCGCCGACACGTGCTGGATGGTGATGGTGTCGAGTGCCGCATCGGTGATGACGGCGTTGCCCGCCGCGTCGTCATGGATGGCGGCCTGCAGTGCGGACTGCTCCGCGAAGATGCTCTGGCTGAACACGATCTGGTCGGTGCCGGGATTGAAGTCAGAGACCGTCACCTGACCGAAATGCTCGGCGAACACGAAGGTGTCATGTCCCTGCAGCGACACCGATGAGGACGCCGCGCCGGAGATCGAGGTCCCGGAGATCAGCGTGCCGCCCTGGCCGTCGGCTGCGAAGTGAAAGCTGTCCTGCGACAATGGGCCGACGAAGTGCAGCGACGCGCTGTTGGACCCGTCGCTCAGCGACAGCAGCCCGCTGGTCTCGTCGAAATGCATCTGAAGCGACGTGAAGGCGATGCTCTTGAGATCGATCTGAGCGGCCGTGCCGCCGAATCCGATGAGATTGCCGCTGAAGGAAGGCGCGGCGAGGACAAGGTCGGCCGCGCTCGACGTCGTGGCCGCCTCTGCGCTCGCCGTCACCGAGCCGATGGTCGGGATCCCGATCGTGCCGTCGCCATTCAGGTCCTGATGGAAGCTGGTCTCGAGGGCTTCAAGGGACGACGAGCTGCCGGAAACGGCGCCGATCGCGTTGCCGGTATAGTTGCCGCTGCTATCGGTGTTCCAGACCGTGTAGAGGTCGGTGCCGGCCATCTTCCAGGCAACCTGATAGCCGCTGCCAGAGGCCTCCGCAGCGATCGCCGCCCAGCCGCTGAGCTGGCCGGCAACGACGACGTTGCCGCCGAACATCACCTGCGTTGCGGTCCCCCCCGACACCGGCGCCATCAGATAGGTCGTGCCCGACAGCGACAGGCTGGTCGACCCGAGCGCTTCGATCACGCTGCCGCTGGGTGTCACGCTTGGGGCGCCGATGGTGCCGTCGCCGTTCAGATCCTGGTGGAAGCTGGGCTCCAGCGCTTCCAGGGATGCGGAGCTTCCCGCAACCGCGCCGATCACGTTGCCGGTATAGTTGCCGCTGCTGTCCACGTTCCAGACGGTGTAGAGATCGGCGCCGGCCATCTTCCAGGCGATCTCATAGCCGCTGCCGGACGTCTCCGCGGCGATGGGCGCCCAGCCGTCGAACTGACCGACGGTCACGATGCTGCCGCCGAACATGATCTGCGGACCGGTGCCGCCGGCGACGGGATTGAGGAAATAGCTCGACCCGGCCAGCACCAGGCTGGTCGAACCCGCGGCCTCGATGACCGTGCTCGGAATGCCGATCGTGCCGTCGCCGTTCAGGTCCTGGTGGAAGTTCGGCTCCAGCGCCTCGAGCGCGCTGCTGGCCCCATTGACTGCGCCGATGGCGTTGCCCGTGTAGTTGCCGCTGCTGTCGACGTTCCAGACGGTGTAGAGATCGCTGCCCGCCATCTTCCAGGCGATCTGATAGCCGCTGCCGACGGCTTCGGCCGCGATCGGTGCCCATCCGCCGAGCTGCCCGGGGCTGACGGTGCTGCCGTTGAAGCTGACCTGCGGGCCCGTCCCGCCTGCGACCGGATTGAGGAAATAGCCGTTGCCGGATTGGACCAGGCTCGTGGCTCCCGCGGCCTCGATGACGGTGCTGACGACGCCGATCGTGCCGTCGCCGTTCAGGTCCTGATGGAACGACGTCTCAAATGTCTCGAAAGCGGACGAGCTTCCGGAGACGGCGCCGATCGCGTTGCCGGTGTAGTTGCCGCTGCTGTCGACGTTCCAGACGGTGTAGAGATCCTGCCCCTGAAACTTCCAGGCGACTTCGTAGCTGCCGCCTCCGTTGGCCTCGACGCCGATCGGCATCCAGTTGCTCAGCTGGTGAACGACGACGTTGGCGCCGTTGAACCGCAGCGCCACCGATGTGCTCGCACCGATGGTGTTGAGATCGTAGATGACACCGACCTGGGCGAGGCTGATCGATCCGAGCGCCTCGACGATGGTGTTGGCGAAATAGGGGGCCGATCCGACCGCGGGATTGATCTGGGCGAGACCCGCGCCGGCGACCGCCGGATTGGCCATCGGCACCGCGGTCTGCTGCAGGATCTCCGAGACGTCGGCGTAGCTCAGCGTCGAATTGGCCGTCAGGATCAAGGCCGCGATCGCGGCAACGCTGGGGGCGGCTGCGGAGGTGCCGTAGAAGTCGGTCATTCCCGTGACGGTCGTCGAGATGTTGTCGATGCCGGAGACCACGACCGGGCTGAGCTGGAGCGGCGTCGCAAGGCGCGTGCCGTCGTTGGCGAACAGGATCTCGGTCCCGGCGCCGGACGATGAAAAGCTTTCCGAGACCGGTGTTGCGCCAAAGGCCGGCGTGTTGGCGGCATTGACGGCTCCGACGGTGATCACCCCCGGCGTCATCGCGTGACCGAAGACCGTCCCGACATTGGCGCCGCTGATGGAGACCGGGAGGCCGTTGCCTGCCAAAATCTCCTTGATCGTGGAAGGAGGAGTAAATCCCGTGTTGGCGATCACGATCTGGTAGGTGCCCGAGACCGAGAAATGCAAACCAACCCACGGATTCAGCGAATTGTTCGCAACGTATCCGAGGAACTGTCCATTCTGAAACACGTCGACCGCGAGATGTGACGTGTCTTGACCCCAAGCCTGGTCCCATTGCACGAGCAGGTTCGCGCCCGCGGTCACGGTGATCGTCTGCGCGATGCTGCCGCCGAAGCTCAGTGCATTGCCATCGAAATACTTTCCGCCGATGCTGCCCGAGGTCGAGGTCCAGGACGTCTGATAGGCCGAGCTGCCGTTGTTGCCGGCCGACGTCACATAGGTCACGCCCATGGCCTGAGCGGTCTGAATGGCCTGGGCGACAATGCCGTTCTGGAAGAATGGCTCGTCCGAATAGCTCACATCGTCGACGATGACCTTGCAGCCGGCATTGGCGAGCGCGATGATGCCGTCGGCAAAATCCTGCTCGCTCTGGAACGCGGTGTAGAAGGCGAGACTGGCGTCAGGCGCGATATCGTGGATGACCTGCATCATCGCACGGCCTTCGTCCGTCCCGCCCGATGGCATGTCCTTGAGGATCTGAATCTTGGAGGCCGAGGGCAAGGCTCCGCTGGCTTCGTCCGCTGCGGCGCCGCCGAGATTGTTGAAGCTGCTGGAGAGGACGCCGATCTTGATGCCGGCTCCCGTCACGCCCGTGGAGTTGCCGCCGAGCGCCTGAACGACCTGGGCGCTGGTCGCGCCTTGTGCACTGACCGCCGAGGCGATGGCTTCCGTCACTGCGTCCTGGAGCGATGGCGCCGGCTCGCCGCTCGGTCCGGCGTGCGCCGTCGCGGGCTTTCCGAGGCTGCCGAACGACCATGTCTGCAGCGATGCGCTGGCGCCTGACCACATCTCGACGCTGATCGACAGGACGACGCCGCTCGCGCTGGCACTCTGCCCGGCATGCGCCGGTTCGACGGAGCTGTCCGCAATCGGCGTGGCCGGATGGAGGGACGTCTCCTGGGTGACTTGCCAGGTCGAGCCGGCCACCACCGTCCGAGCCGTTGGCTCGGCCGCCGCCTGGGCCTGCGCGCTCACGTCGAAGAGTTGTGTGACCACCGTTGCCTCGGCGTCGCCATGCGCGAGGAGGCTGGGCGTCTCGCTCGGAGCATCAGCGCTTGGCGCCGGGGCTGCAGGATCGATCAGCTCGGCCGGGCCATGCTGGACCTGCGCGATGGCGGGGGCCGGCTCGGCTTCGTCTGCGGCGTCCGCAGCAGGCTGCTGCACATGCAACTCGTGACGTTGGCCAGCAGCAGGATCGAAAATGAGGGACTGGGCGGCTTCACGCCAGCGGTCAGGAATGTCTTCGGTACGGCCGGATTCGTAAAGCATGCATGCAACGATGGTGATCCTGTCCTCGAGGCCGACAGGCGGGATGGAATTGAAGCATCGGGCAGTGATGCCCCCCGATCTTGTATAAAATGGTACCGAAGAATGGCCGCTTCGGCCATACGTCATTGTTCGATCTGTTCGATCGAATTCAACTATTGATTGTGTTCGGGGAGGCGGCTATTGCCGCGGGCCCAAGCCAGCCTTCGCAGGGGCAACTCCGGACGGGGGCAGAGATCGGAGCGGGCACAGCAGGGATTTGCTCCCCGCGAGCCCGCCCCGAAGATTAAGGGCGCCGATCAGACCAGGTGGAAACTGGACAAATGGGTCAGCAGGTCCGCCGTCGTGACGTGCTGGACGGTGATGGTGTCGTGCGCGGCATCGGTGATGACGGCGTTGCCGGCCGCATCGTCGTGAATCGACGCCAACAGCGCCGCCTGATTCGCGAAAAGCTCGTGGCTGATGACGATCGTGTCGCTGCCCAGATGGAAGTCGGCGACGCTGACCTGGCCGAAATGCTCGGCGAAGACGAAGGTGTCGTGTCCTGCCAGGGAGACGGCTTGCGGAGCGGGGCCGCTCGCCGGACC